>JAQQAS010000036.1 GCA_028532815.1 Pleomorphochaeta sp. | reverse complement strand
TGTGGTGTTGTGGCGACCAAGTAAGAAAAGGAGCAGCAACAAATGCTGTTCAAATAGCAGAAGTTCTAGTAAAAGAAAATTTACTGTAGGGGACGCATTGCATGCGTCCCGCGGTATGCATAAAATGCATACCCTACGATTTACATTTTAGAAGCATTGCAATATTGCAATGCTTTTGTTATTTTTTCTTTTAATTAGTTAATATACAAGTAATTATTATTATAAATAATTTTTTATTTTAATATTGACATTTTTATTATACAAGGCTAACATGATTGATGAATTAAGTTAGTTGTATCTAACGAAGGAGAAGTTATGCCATTATCAATGTTGTCACTCGGAGAATCAAAAGAAATAATTTCCATCAGTGCTTCCCCAGATTTAAAGCAACGTCTTTTATCTATGGGCTTTGTTCCTGGAAACTCAGTAACAATTGTTAGTCAGAGTAACCAAGGGTTAGTTCTTGAAATAAAAGGTACACGATTAGCTTTAAACAAAGGCTTAGCACATTTAATTCAAGTAGCCTAGATTTTTATTATTTTAAGTGAGGAGTTTTTTATATGACTTTATGCGATTTAAAGCCTGGAGAGAAAGGTAAAGTTGTATCTTTTGGTACAGAAGGTGTTTTACGACATCGGATATTAGATATGGGAATTACAACAGGTATTGAGATTCAACTTGTTAAGGTTGCTCCACTAGGAGATCCTTTAGAAATTAGATTGAGAGGATATAATCTTAGCTTAAGAAAATCAGAAGCTAGTGTTATTGAAATAAAGCAATAAGGAACTTTATATGAAATATAATTTAGCGTTAGCAGGTAATCCTAACTGTGGTAAAACAACGCTGTTTAATATATTAACAGGATCAAAACAGCATGTCGGTAACTGGCCTGGTGTAACTGTAGATAAAAAAGAAGGTGTTTGGAGAAAACATTCAGATTTTAATCTTCTTGATTTACCTGGTACATATTCTCTTTCTCCATATAGTGAAGAAGAAAAAATTGCAAGAGATTATATAGTTAAAGAAAAACCAGATTGTGTTATTGATATAGTAGAATCTCCAAATCTAGAGAGAAATCTTTACTTAACATTACAAATTCTTGAAACAGGTGTTCCAACTGTTATTGCTTTAAATATGAGTGATGAGTTAGAACAACGTGGAGAAACTATAGATAGTAATTATATCGAAAAAGAATTTGGTGTTAAAGTTGTTAAAATTTCAGCTAGAAATAATCATGGAATAGATGATTTATATAAGGCTGTTAAAGAGACAATTGATAAGGGTATTACTCCTAAAAAATTACCTTTATTTGAAAAATTAAAAAATTTAGATGATGAACAAATTGCAAATGCAAGATATGAGAAAATTACTAGTGTAGTTAAACATTGTTATAAAAAGAATAAAGAAGTTCAAAATACTGAAACCAAAAGTAGTAAAATAGATAGAATCTTAACAAATAAAGTTCTTGGATTACCTATTTTTGCTGTTGTTATGTATTTATTATTCCAAATAAGTTTAGGTGAAAATCTATTTTTTGTTGGAATTCCTGGATTAGGTATAATTTTTGCCGGATGGGTTGAAACTATTTGGGAAATTTTAACTAATTTTGTAGCTTCTGGGTTAGTAAATGCAGCCCCATGGGCACAAGGTTTAGTAATTGATGGTATCTTTGGTGGTATCGGAGCTGTACTTGGTTTTATGCCTCTAGTTCTTGTTTTATACATGTTATTAAGCATATTAGAAGACAGTGGTTATATGGCAAGGGTTGCTTTTGTATTAGATAGAATTTTTAGAAAGTTTGGATTATCTGGTAAGTCTTTTATTCCTCTATTAATGGGATTTGGTTGTGGTGTTCCAGCTATAATGGCAACAAGAACTTTAGATGAAGAAAAAGATAGACACATTACAACAATAATTACTGCATTTATGCCTTGTGGTGCAAAATTACCTATTATAGCATTATTTGTATCAATATTATTTTCACCTGATCAAGCTGCTAATATTACTTTCTTAATTTATGCAATAGCATTATGTGTAGCGATTTTAGTATCTCTTGTTTTAAATAAAGTATGGTATAAAGGAGCTGTTTCAAACTTCTTAATGGAATTGCCTCAATATAGATGGCCTACTCCTATTTCAGTTCTTCAACATTCTTTAGAAAAAATAAAAGGGTTTGCAAGAAAAGCTGGTACTATTATTTTAGCTTCAACTATTTTGATTTGGTTCTTAACAAACTTCAATGTAAATTCATTTAATGGAGTAAACCAAGCTACAAATGAAAATAGCAGTGTAATGAGTGAAATGGATGATTCCTTTATGGCATCTGTTGGTAAAGTTATTAGCCCTATCTTTAATCCTTTAGGATTTAGTGGTTGGAGACCAACTGTAGGTATTATTACAGGTTGGATAGCAAAAGAAAATGTTGTTGCAACTTTTGCTCAAGTTTATGATGATGATATTAGTGAAGAATATCTTTCAAATTACTTTAATGAATCAAGTGCATCTAAAGATGAATTAATTGAAGCTGGATTTGAAGACGGTATATATGATAGTGAAGTTGCTAGGGAAATTTATGATGGTATTCTTGCAGAAGGTGGAGATCATAATGCTTTACCTACAGTAAGAAGAGATATACCAACTAAGAGTAGTGGCTTTGCATATATTATGTTTAACTTATTGTGTATGCCTTGTTTCGCAGCAGTTGGATCAATGCATAGAGAATTAAAAACTTGGAGAAAAACTCTTGGTGGAGTTGGTGTTCAAATGCTAACTGCATACATAGTCGCTTTGATAATAAGACTCGTTGGACTCTTATTTGGATTTTAGGAGAGTGATATGATTAATTGGATAATTGCAATTGTAGCTGTAGCCATTGTTGTTTTTGGCATAGTAAGTTTTGTAAGAAAAAATAAAAACCACAAAGATTGTGGTGGAAATTGTAGTAGTGGCTGTAGTGGTTGTGGACTATAATTTATAATAAAATTGCCGTTGTAAAGTCAAATGACAAACAACGGCATTTTTATAGTTTAATATAATCTTTAAAATTAAATTTTAAATGTTATCTTTCCATTAATAATGTATGAATGCTACTAATAGCTACAACAGCTGCTGTTTCTGCTCTCATAATATTTGTTTTTAACATTACAGGAATACATTTTTTTTCTAATAAAATGTCACATTCTTCATCACTTAAACCACCTTCAGGTCCAATTAGAATTCCAATCGGAGTATTAGTATTAAAATTCTTAAGTTTTTCTTTTAATGTTTTATCATTGTCTAAATTTACTTGATGAAAGAAAAATAAAGGGATATCTAGTGAAGATATAAAGTTATCAAAACTTTTAACATTATTAAACTTAGTAATAATTGGAGATCCAGACTGTTGGATTGCTTCTTTAATAATAGTTTCAAATCTTTTAGTATTTGAAGAATCTTTTTTTGCGATACAGTGCTTACTTTGTATTAAAGTAATTGATTGAACACCTAATTCAGTTGCCATTCTAATTATTGATTCATTTTTTTTACCTTTGCAGACACACTGAAACAAGTGTATTTTAGGATAAGGTCCACTATATGAGGGTAATTCATCAGTAGATCGTATTTCATCCCCAGACTCTATTTTATCAACTGATATTACACAACTACTCTTATCATATGAGATAAGAGTAAGTTGATATGGTAATCCATTTCTATCTCTAGAAAATATTTTATCGCCGATTTTAAGTCTTAGAACTTTAATGAAATATTGGCTATCTTTGCCTATAAGCTTTAATTGAGACTCTCCATTAAAGTAAGTAGGTAAAACATACTGTCTCATATTATTTTTCCAATTGCTCAACAGCTTCTACTAAAGCTTTATCAAGGTATAAATCGTATTTTGGTCTATCATCATAATCCATTCTTACTAAATATTCATTTCTTACAAGAACAAGAAGAGCATTTCTATTTAATTCTTCATTGTCTATTTCATAAGCAAATTTCTCAATATTTTCATAAGAATATTCTGGGTTATTATCTACGAATTTCTCAATCTTGTTCGATTCCATTAATTCTTCAAATATAGGAATTTCATCATCTTCAAAAACTTCTTCTTCGATTAGGATATCTGGTTCAATACCAATTTCATGAATATCAATAGAATCTGGAGTTAAATAATGGGCAATAGTGAATTGTACAAAGCCTTTTCCAAATGGGAAAGTTTGTTGCATTATTCCTTTTCCAAAAGTTTTAGAACCAATTACTAAAGCTCTATCATTGTCTTTTAGAGCACCTGTTAAAATTTCAGAAGAAGAAGCTGTTCCGCCATTAACTAATAATACTACTTCAAAATCATTTGGAACCATTGTTTGTGTATTAGCTTTAGTTATTTGAGTATTATTAGGAATGGTTTCTTTTTGTTCAGTAATTAAAATGGTATCACCAGATAAGAATAAATCAGCGATATTTAAAGCCGAATCAACGATACCACCACGATTGTTTCTTAAGTCAATAATTAAGCTATCAATGTTTTGATCTAATAAACTTTGGAAATCTTCAATAAACTGTTCTGTTGTAATTGCAGTAAATTGGTTTATTTGAATATATCCAATATGATTCTTAATTACAGCTTTAGTCGTTGATGGAGTTTCTACTAACTCTCTAGTTAATTTTATATCAAAAGATTTACTTCCTCTTAATATAGTTACAACAACATCTGTTCCTGCCTCACCTCTTAGCTTTAAAGAAGCTTCGGTAGCACTTAAATAATCGACAGGTTCACCATCAATTTGAGTAATATAATCGTTTGCTTTTAATCCCGCTCTATCGGCAGGTCCTCCTGGGAAAGGAGATGAAATCTTTATATAGTAATCTGTATTTTCCTTAGTATCTTTATCGTCTATAACTTTTGGGTTCTTTTTTGTTAAATAAGTACCAATGCCAGCATAAATGCCAGTTGATTGTTCCTCATAAGACTCAGCATCTTCTTCTGAAACATAGAAAGAATATTCATCACCTAAAGAATCTAATAAACCACTTGCCATACCTTCAAGAGCTTTATCATTATCGATTTCATTAATTGATAATGCATCAACTACTTGATATAGATAAGCTAAATTATTCATATTTTCTTGAATTATTTCAGTATTAGTTGAAGGTGCAATATTTGTCTGAGTATTTTCTTCATTACTTCCATTTGCAAATAAGAAGCTAGAAGATAATATAAAAATAATTGTAATTTTAATAAACTTATTCATATTAAATATAATACATACAACTTTAGGTGTTGACCACCCCTAGACAGGTAAGTAAACTTTGAAATATGTTAATATTTATAAATTTTCCTACTTGGATTAGTGCTGAAATAATTCCTGGTTTACCAATTAGATGGTATGGGCTAATGTATGTATTTGCTTTTTTTACTGCATATATAATTTTTAGATATCAAGCAAGAAAAGATGAAATTGTCATATCTGCGGATGAGACACAATCTTTTTTTATGTTCTGTATAATAGGATTACTATTAGGTGCAAGACTATTTTCTGTTTTAATTTATAATGGTACTTCATATTATTGGTTACATCCTTGGTTAATTTTTTGGCCATTTAGTAATGGACATTTTGTTGGATTACCTGGAATGAGTTACCATGGAGGTTTAGTTGGAGCTATTGTAGGTGGTTTAATTTATAGTAAAAAAAATAAAAGAAATTTCTTTGAATTAGCTGATGTATTATGTATTGGAATCCCTCTTGGTTATACTTTTGGAAGATTAGGCAATTTTATAAATGGTGAACTTTGGGGTAGAGTTAGTTTAAATAGATTTGCAATTTTATTCCCTCATGCAGATAAGTTTTCTACTAATTATAGTTGGGTTAGAAATGCAGCAGATAGCTTAAACATTGAATATGTTCTAGGTGATTTTGTTAATTTACCTAGACACCCATCTCAATTGTATGAAGCCTTTTTTGAAGGTATTGTTTTATTTTTATTTATGTGGTTTTTTATTAGACGAAACAGACAAAAAAAATATAATGGGTATAGTTTATCGTGGTATTTAATTGGATATGGGGTTATTCGTTTTTTCATTGAGTATTTTAGGGAGCCTGATTTAAATCTTGGATTTATAATTCAGCTTAATTCTCAAGCTAATAATCCCGCATTATTTGAATCAATGTTAAATTTCAGTATGGGACAAGTTTTTTGTCTCTTAATGATTTTAGCAGGTGTAATCCTATCGTTAATACTAAAAAATAATCAAAAGAAAGCTTTGGAGGCTAAACGTGGAAGTAAAAAATAAATTGTCTAAATTAAGAGAATTAATGAAAGAAAATAACCTTGATGGTTATTATATTAATGGTACAGATCCTCATAGTAGTGAGTATGTTTGTCCTAGGTGGAAAACTCGTGCCTTTATTTCAGATTTTACAGGCAGTGCAGGGACTGCTTTAATTACTAACAATAAAGCTTACCTTTGGGTCGATTCTAGATATTTTATTCAAGCAGATGAGCAAACTAAAGATAATGAATTTATTATTATGAAAATGGATATTGATAATACTCCTACTGTTAAAGAATTCATTAATAGTAATTTTAAAGAAGGTAGTAGGATTGGTTTTTCAAAAGATACTTTAATGATTAATGAAAAAAAAGATTTTGAAAAAGACTGTAAAAATGTTGAAATTGTAGTAACTAATGATTTATTAAATAATATTTGGGAAAATAGAGCTTCAATTCCAGAGACTAAGGTTGTTGAAATGGATGTCTCATTAACAGGGTTTTCTAGAGGTCAGAAGTTAAATATGATTAGAATATATCTTGGAGAAAAGAAAGCTGACTATGCTTTTTTTGCATCTTTAGATGATATTGCTTGGACTCTAAATTTAAGAGGAAATGATATTGAACACACACCTGTTTTTCTTTCATATCTATTAGTTACAAAAGAAAAAGCTTATCTTTTTACTAGTGAAAAGCGTTTTGAAAAAGAAATATTAGAAAATGTTAAAAAAGATGTTGAAGTATATCCTTACGAAAGTGTTGTTTCTAAACTAGAAGAGATACTTGAAAGTGAAAAAACACTTTTAATAAATGAGAAAAATACTAATTCTCTTTTTGAGGAAGTTATCCTTAGTAAAAAGTTAAATGTTATTGATGAATTAGAAGTTACAACAAGATTAAAGGCTTGTAAAAATGATACAGAACTTGAAGGAATGAGAAGAGCCCATCTATTAGATGGTGTTGCTATGGTTAATTTTTTAGCAAGCTTAGATTTTGAAAAAGGCGAATATTCTGAAATTCAGTTAACACAAATTCTTAAAGATTTCAGATTAAAAAATAAAGAATGTATTGATTTATCTTTTAATACTATTTCAGGATTTAAAGAAAATGGTGCTCTTTGTCACTATAGTGTTAGTGAAGAGAGTTCTAAAGAGGTAAAACCTAATGGTTTACTTGTATTAGATAGTGGTGGATGCTATGAAAGTGGTACAACTGATATTACTAGAACACTTCTATTTGGTGAAGCTACTGAGGAAGAAATTAGAGATTATACTTTAGTCTTAAAAGGCCATATTGCTTTAGCTCTACAAAGTTTTCCAAAAGGAACAAAAGGTCATCAGTTAGATATTTTAGCAAGACAATTTTTATGGAATTATGGTTTAACTTATTTCCATGGAACAGGACATGGTGTTGGACATAGATTGAGTGTTCATGAAGGTCCTCAAAGAATTTCAACTGTTGTAAATGACTATCCTCTTCAAAAAGGTATGATTTTAAGTGATGAACCAGGTCTTTATAAAGAAGGAAGACATGGTATTAGAATTGAAAATTTAGTAGCTGTTCAAAATGATGTTGAAACAGAATTTGGACAATTTTTGAATTTTGAGATTTTAACACTCTGTCCTTATGAAAGAAAATTAATTGATGTTTCTCTTTTAACCGAGAAAGAATTTGATTATATCAATTCTTATCATTCATGGGTTTATAACGAATTAAAAGATCTTGTTGATGAGCAAGCTCTTTCTTACTTGAAGAGAGCTACATTGCCTTTAGAAAAATAGGATTAAATTGTTATTAAAATTAGAATTACTTTAAATTATTTAGCTTTACTAAAGTATCGCTATTATAGTAATCTTAATTCATAAAATGAGTAAAAAATTATCAATAATAAATTAGGAGAAATTAAAAAATGGTCAAAGCCTTAAATAAAAATGGTAAAATCAGCCGTAAAGGACCCGTTGTTTTAGTTATAATGGATGGTGTTGGTTTCGGAAAATATAAATCAGGAGACGCTGTACAATCAGCCCATACAGAAGTTTTAGATAGATTGTATGAAGAAAATCCTTGGACTAAACTAAAGGCTCATGGAACAGCAGTAGGTCTTCCTTCTGATGCAGATATGGGAAATAGTGAAGTTGGTCATAATGCAATGGGATGTGGTAGAGTTTTTGCTCAAGGTGCAAAATTGATTGCAAATTCAATTGAATCAGGTGCTATGTATAAAGGCGAAACTTGGAATAAATTAACACAAAATACTAAAGATAAAAACTCAACACTACATTTTATTGGTCTACTATCTGATGGTAATGTTCACTCTCATATTGATACATTAAAATCAATGGTTTTAAAAGCTAAAGAAGACGGTGTAGCTAAAGTTAGAGTTCATGCCCTTCTAGATGGTAGAGATGTAGGTGAAAAAAGTGCTTTTGATTATTTTGATCCTTTTGCAAAATTCCTAGAAGAGTTATCAGATGATAGCTTTGATGGTAAAATTGCTTCTGGTGGTGGCCGTATGGTTATTACTATGGATAGATATAATGCCAACTGGGATATGGTTAAAAAAGGTTGGGAAACTCACGTTTTAGGTGAAGGAAGAAAATTTAAATCAGCTCATGAAGCAATTGAAACACTAAGAGAAGAAACTGGTGCAATTGACCAAGATTTACCTCCTTTTGTTATTGAAGAAGATGGAAAACCTGTTGGAACAATTGAAGATGGTGATAGTGTAATACTATTTAACTTTAGAGGAGATAGAGCTCTTGAAATCACTAAAGCTTTTGAAGCAGAAGAATTAACAGAGTTTGATAGAAAACGTCATCCTAAAGTAGAATATGCAGGAATGATGGAATATGATGGTGATTTACATGTACCATCTCAATATTTAGTTTCTCCTCCATCAATCGATAAGACAATGGCAGAGTACTTATGTGCATCTAATATTAGACAATTCTCTATTTCTGAAACTCAAAAATTTGGACATGTAACTTATTTCTTTAATGGTAATAAGACAGGTAAATTTGATGAGAATTTAGAAGAATATGTAGAAGTCCTTTCTGATATCGTTCCTTTTGAAGAAAGACCTTGGATGAAATGTGCTGATATTGCTGATAGAGTAATTAAAGAAATTGAAGAAGGCTCTTGGGATGTAATTAAATTAAATTTCCCTAACGGTGATATGGTTGGTCACACAGGAATTTATGAAGCTGTTATCTGTTCTATGGAAGCTATGGACTTACAAATTGGTAGAATTAAAAAAGCTGTTGAAGCTGCTGGTGGTGTAATGATAATTACAGCTGACCATGGTAATGCTGATGATATGTTTGAACATGATAAGAAAGGTGATGTTAAAGTTAAAGATAATGGATCACCAAAAGCAAAAACATCTCATTCATTAAATCCTGTTCCATGTATTATCTTCGACCCTTCTTATAACGGTGAATATGATACAAAACTTAATGAAGGTTTGGGAATAAGTTCAATTCCTGCAACTATAATGAATTTCTTAGGTCTTGATGCACCAGAAGAATATGATAGTTCTGTAATTAACTTAAAATAAAGTTAATAACTAATTAATTTTCAAAAGAGAAGTGTTTGTTTTAAATAAGCATTTCTCTTTTTTTTAGATTGAATAAGATTTCATATTAATTATTAGAGAAATAGAACTTCCAATTAACAATAAAATTGCACAAATAAAGATAATATAATTTAAGCTAATAGTATATCTTAGTATAGCTAAAGATATGGTAAATAGAATATATGAATATGTTTTACGCTTATTATGAGTGGTTTTATCTTTTAGATATGAAGGTATAAAACTCAAAATTGCAATAAAATTAGCTATAATATAAAATATTTTGAAGTTTGTGCTTGTGATAAACATATTTAGAGATTGTACCTCTGTTGGGCTATTAACATCAATTACAAAAGTTAAAAGTATAGCAAGACTTATCGCTAGAAAAATATTTTGGTTACTATTTTTAAAATTAGTATCTTTTTGATTGATTCCACATAATATTAAAAAGATAGTTGAGGAAATAAGTGAAAATAAATGAATTTTACCAAGCACCAATGGGGATATTAAATATAGGTTTATAGTTGTAAAAAAGTAAGGAAGTGTAATAACACCATCAAAGCATAAGAATAATAAAACAAAATGTAATAATGGTGAATCATTCCATCTAATCGGCTCATTCATTTGGCACAATTGAATGGCAATATATCCATATACAATTAATTGAATTACGATAGAAAGATTATTTTCATTTATTACTGATAAATTTTTATTAAAACGTATTATATCTAAAAAAGAATATCCTATTAAAATAACAAATGCTAAAGAAATAATAAATTGTATTGTTACTAATATATATTGATATTTTTTTTTCATATAATCCTCATTAGCTATTATATAGTAAAAGGGGCTAATTTAAATATAACAATAGCCCCTATTTATTAATCTAGTATGATTAAAGCATATTTTTATAAGGAACAAGAACTAATTGAGTAAGACCTTTTTCTTTATGTAAAATCCAAATATTTGCTGTAGCTGAAGTAAACATTCCTATTAATACATCTATCATTGTTCCAATACCACATAGTAGAGGTAGAATTCCAACTAAAGACATTTCAGCTGTATGTAAATCAATAGATAATAATTTTAGTGTAAAGTAAGTTATAAAAAATACTTCAAAGCCTAAAAATAAACTACTAAAGAATGAAACAAAAGTTGAACATAGCGCTATGAAAATTGATAGTGAGAAACTAGGAAGTGTTCCAGTAGTTGCATAAATTAAGGATGCAATTGTAAAGGAAGATACCATTACACTTCCGCCTCTAGCAAATATTGTAGTTAAGGATATTGATGTTGAAGAAACTCTTTTTTGGACACCTAAGTTCATTCTAGATAATGAGAAACTTATTGGAGTTGCAAAAAAGATATTTCCAGAGAACAATCCTGCAGTAGCAGCACCTAATGATCTATATAAGATTTTGTAAGGATTTTCTTTAAAGCTTGTAGTAATTGCAAATATCAAAGGTAGTATTGCAAAAATTGTAACTAATGCTAAAAGGACTAATGAAAATACAAATCTTGGAGCTACGAAAACTGTAGCTTCATCTTGTAATACTGCGAAGAAAGATGCTGAGACAATGTATACTAGTGCAAATCCATAAATTGTGAAAGCTCTGCTCATTTTGTACATAACTTCACTAAAAGAATTAATGGTAACATAAGCGGGCCTTAATACATCACTAGATGGTTTTAAAAAATAACCAAATAAAAATGCAATAAAGACTATAGGTGCTAGGAAATTTTGTGTAGAGGCCATTGAATAAAATGGATTAACTGGAGAAAAGGTATCTCTTACAAGAGATATGGAAGTTTCAATGTATTCTATAACAGCACTTGTTGCAGCCCCAGCACTCGAAGAAGCTGGAAAAGAAATTGGCATTATAGCAAAAAGAGCAACACCGATAAGAGATAGAATTAAAGAAGACAGAACTGTCCAAACAAATGTCGCACCAACTAATCTGCCACCCATTTTATCTTTTCTTAAGGAAGCTATTCCTGATGTAAATGTTATAAGCACTATCGGGAATAGAATAAATCCTCCAAATTGAATTACCAATGAGGAAAACGATTGAATAAATGTTATATAGGTATCAAATTGCCCTAAAAGTAATGTTGTTGCTAAGCCCATAAAGGTTGCAACTAAATATGTAATCCAAGTTTTCATATAATTAGATTACATTAACATTCAATACAAGTCAATTAAATATAGTTAATGGAATTTATATTTCCATAATTATGACACATATTGTAAAAGTTTAAATTAGTAAAATAAATTGGCAAATATTAAATAATTTATATATAAAACGTCTATTAGAGAGACTAAGCTCTCTAATAGATTAAATATTTTCTAAGAAATTAATTAGTTTATATTCAGCTAATCCCTCTGCTTTTAGTAGATGTGAGATATAACCATTTAGATCAAAAGAGCTCTGAGAAAATAGAGACATCGAAATTGAAGTTAATATAATTAATTCTTGAACGGATTCTTTTTTATACCAAGTAATATTTTTATAATCATTGCATAAAGTATATTTTTTAATGAAATTAGAGTTAAATATTTCTTTAAAATTATTAATTGGATCTTTCTCAAGTTGTTTATAAGAAGTCAAGAATATAGCCACTCCATCAATAATGTGTTTCTTTTCACTTTCATTAACTTTTAACTTTTCTAAATTATCTTTAAAGAAATAAGATAATAATAATTTTTTACTTAGCTTATTTACTTCTTCTATTGAGCTTTGTTTAGTTACAAAAGGATATATAAATAAGCTTGAAGCAATTATAATTGCAAGTTCATCTAGTATAAAACCACAGTTAGAAAGAATAGAATTGTTTTTAAATATTCTAGAAAAGTTTTCAAATGCTTTTAACATATTTTCAGGTTCAATCTGTTTTGGTTCACTAGAAAGGTAAGTTTTTGTTAAATCACTAATCTTGCTATATGAGGTTGGAAGAGTTGAGTATAGTTGTGCTATCTGTAAAATAAGTTTCCTATTTTGAGCATTAGTTGATAAGCCTTTAGTAATATTTTCTAAAATTTCAATTACAGACGGAGATCTAAGAGTATCCATAGTCTTAAAAATAGGACTTAATCGAATTGCGTTTATTTCTAAATTAATATCAGCAACACCTTTATCTCCAAGTTTTGCATATAATCTAGCATATGCTCCATCAATGTCTTCAACTTCTCTTATATCTAAAATTACTTTAGTTTCATATCCATTTAGATGTACCCAAAATCCTTCATCATATATTTTAAGAGAAGGGGTTAAATAAGTTAGACCATCATTAAAGTTTTTATAAACTAAGAAATTTCTTCCACTTAAAGTAAGATTTAGATTTTCAGCAATTGAAGATACTACATTTTTATCAAGAGCTTTGTTCTTTTTTGGAGCTGAAAGTTTGATATGGCCTTCAACACTATCATATTGATTATTGTAAAATACAATTGTCTTTTCATCTTTTGTACCATTAGAATAACAGAAAGTTGAATTATTAGTTGTATTATTACTAACAAGATCATAGATGTTGAAATAATCAACTCCACTAAATAAATATCTTATTTTTAATAAGGGAAAAATTCTTTTATAGTGTTCACTGATTAGTAAATCATTTGGCCATTCATCCCAATATGCTTTACTATATTCCATACCATATTTTTCTTTTAAACCTTCTATTTGTCCATGGCCAAACATAGGTAGGCCTGGCATAGTTGATAAAAGGGTACAAACTCCAAAATATTTGTCTCCATCTCCAAATTGACCTATAGCAGTCTCTTCATCAGGATTGCTCATGAAGTTTACATATCTCTTTAATATTTCCGGATCAAAAGAGAGTGTTTTTTTAATAGTTTCAATATATTTACTATTTTCTTGATTTTTTAGCATATTCATAAAAGCACTATTATATACTCTATGCATACCAAGTGTTCTTACAAAATATCCTTCCATCATCCAAAATGCTTCAGCTAAAAGTAAGGTATCTGGAAGTTCTTTATTCATTCTATCAACAACATCTCTCCAAAACTCTTTTGGAAGTTTTTTATTGAACTCTTGGTCGCTCATACTATAAATTGTTCTTCCTGCAATATCTCCACCATGACCTAGTTTTGGATACCAAAGTCTTTGAATATGTTTTTTTGCAAGAGTCATTGCAGCATCGAAACGAATGATTGAGAAATTTTGAGCAACATGTCGTATTTCTTGAAAAACAGCCTCTCTTGTTAGAGGATTTAGATAATCAAGTTGTGCTGTATCATTCCAGGGCATTGATGTTCCATCATTTCCATGGAATATATAGCTTGTTTCACCTGTGTTTTTATCGACTCTTCTAAAAGTTACCGCTGCATCGCTTTGATCATAATAGTGATCTTCAATTTTCAATTCTATATTAGGATTTGTTGATAAATCAGGTCCATTATAGCTATAGGATGGATAAGGAGGGTATGATTGTTGAATAAATAAATCAGGTCTATTAGAAACCCAATCACTATCAATGCCTGTGTGGTTTGGAACCATATCTGAGGCAAGTCTAATACCTCTATCCTCGCATCTTTTTTTCAAATTTTCTAAAGCTGGCCAACCACCAATAGATGGAGAAATTTCATTGTTTTTTAAAGAGTAAGCAGATGCCTCAGCATCAGGATTTCCACATAAGTTCTTTATTTTTTTACTAGCATCACTTCTTTGCCAAAGTCCAATTAGCCAAAGGGCCGTAAACCCTCTTTGCTTAAGTGCATCAAGTTCTTCATCGGGAATTTGATCTAAAGTTTTTATTGGACGATTATAATATTTAGATAATTGATCCAACCAAACCAAAGTACTTTTTGCCATCATTACAACATTAGGCATCCAATTCCTATCATCACTAAAAGCTTCATATTCACTATCGTAAATTGAATAATCTGGTACATACGTATGAGCATTTGCTCCACCACCGTTATTATCGAAGAAAACTGGTTTGTTTTCTTCCTTTGTTAAATCAATTGCTTTAATTAAACTTTTTCTAATATTCTCATCGAGTAAATGTGACCATTCTTCAAGAATGAAACTAATTTGGTCAATAAGTGAATCAGGATGTAAGATAGCTGGGGTTAGAAGGAAAGAGAATAAATCTTCTTCACTGTCAGCAACTTTTGCACCACCAGATACAAACTCTCCTAGAATAGCTGATAAAGCTTTAGTAGCTGGAGGGAAGTTTAGTTCATCTCTGTAAATCAGTGGTCTAATTGCTTTTTTTAAAGCCGGATTGTGAGTCATAACTCTGTGTACAAAAAAACCTCTAACAGTTTCTTCAGTATATTGTTCAATTGAAACTTCTTGAGAGGTTAATAAGGGAGATGGAAATTCTTTCGCATAGAAGGCTAAAACTTCATTAACAGAATCGTTTTTTGAAACTAAAGGTACCATCCTAGAGAATATGTTTGAATCATCATCTTGTAAATATTGATTTATGAGTGTTTGATAGAGTAAATGTAATATTGCACATGCGTTTAATTTTGAAGCACTAAGGTAGTCTGAAGTAGTTGTTTGTGTGTTGTACTTATAAGATATATCTTGAGCTTGTTTATAAAATGAATCAATATGTGTATCTGTTTGAAAAAAAATAGAATAGTCTTTTATTTGGTTCCTAACTATTTTGGAAACTCTTAAATCTCTTGAAGTCATGATTCCTCCTGCATGAAAGTAGTATAGCATAATTTATTTTACAAGTTAAATATTAAATAATGTATTTCAATCGTCTAAACTAATAATATTTAAGCTTTGATAAAATAATTATTCTGTTATTAAAGAGCGTAATTTATATCCTTTATTATTAGGTGTAATAATCAATTAATTTTGAGGCTTTATCTAAATATAAAGGTAATGAAATTTGTTCGTCCTTAGTAAAAGTAGAAAGTACAAACGAAGAAACATTATTATGTTTAGGCCTACCTATACCAAATCTCAATCTATAAAAATTATCATTTTTTAAATGGTTTTTAATACTTTTTAATCCATTATGACCTTTTAACCCTCCCCCTTGTTGAAATTTTACCTCTCCAAAGTCTAATTCTAAATCATCATGAACTACTAATATTTGATCTGAGGATAGAGAAAAATATGAAGCAGCTTTTTCAACAGAAAGTCCACTATTATTCATAAAAGTTTGTGGTTTAAGAATTTTAAGACTTAAATCATTTGCAAAAAGGCTATTAAATTTCTTTTGAAATGTTATATAAGGATATTTATAATCACAAATACTAAATCCTATATTGTGCCTTGTATTATCATATTGTTTGCCTGGGTTGCCTAAAAAAACAATCATCTTTATCATATATTATAATATAATAATAGGAGGATCTAATTACAAGATGTATTATTTAATTGTATATATACCCTCCACACATCTTGAAGTTGTTAAAAATGCAATTTTAGAGGCGGGTGCTGGTAAAATTGGTGGTTATGATTATTGTTGTTGGCAAACTAAAGGGTTAGGACAGTTTAGGGCTGGAGAAAATAAGAACCCTTTTGTAGGCAAAATTGGTGAAATTCATAAAGAAGAAGAATGGAAAGTTGAGTTCGTAGTAGAAGATAAATATTTGAATGATGTAATTAAAGTTATGAAAGCTTCTCATCCTTATGAGGTTGTTGCATATTCTGTTATTAAAACTGTGGATATCTAAGTTATCTACTCGTTGTAACTCCAATCTTAGGACAGTAGGAACTTTCATTACATTTACTACATTTTGGACTAATAGAGGTGCATATTTCTTGGCCATAAGAGACAAGAAGCTCATTTAATATAATCCAATATTTTCTAGGCATTATTTCTTGTAGAGCTTTTTCACTCTCTTGTGCAGTTGATGTGTTTATCCAACCCATTCTATTTGCAATTTGATGAACATGACAATCAACACAAATTGCCTCAATATTAAAAGCAAGGTTTAATGTTAAATTAGCTGTTTTAATCCCAACTCCTGGTAATGATAATAAGTCGTTAGTATTATCTGGAACTTTTGAATCAAATTTATTACATAAAATATTACTAATTTTTATTAGGTTTTCCGTTTTTCTTTTATAAAAAGCACAAGGATAAATTGCTTTTTCAATATCTTCTGTATCAAGTTTTAAAAGCTCTTTTGGCGATGTTGCAAGTTTAAATAATCTGTTACTTGCTTCAAGTGTTATTTTGTCTTTTGTTCTTAAAGATATAATAGTTGAAGCTAAAATACAAAATGCATTATTGTTTGTATTTAATGCAATTTTTGAAACAGATGGGAGAGGTGAATTTTCCTTTTCCAAAGTTTTTTTCATACTAAAAAATAATTTATCCCAATATTGTTCATCCATATTTAGTCTTTACCATATAAATTATACTTAAACAAGTAAAAACCCTTTTTTCTTTACTTGATTTTTTTGTTTATTGAGCATAGAGTTTTTTCATGATTATTATACTAAACAAGCAAGTAAAACCAAGCCAAAAGGAAGATATTAAAAACTTTCTTAAAGATAAAGGCTTTAAAGTTAAGGAAATAGTTGGACAGGAAGAAACTGTACTTGGTGCAGTTGGGCGTGCAACTATTGATCACAGAATTGTTGAACAGATGGAAGGGGTCTCTTCTGTTGTACCAATTTCTAAACCTTACAAATTGGCTTCAAGAGAACTAAAAAAAGAAGATACAATAGTCCAAGTTGGAAATGTTAAAATTGGTGGTCAACGAATTGTTGTAATGGCTGGTCCTTGTGCTGTTGAATCTGAAGAACAGATAATGACTATTGCATCTCAAGTTAGAGAAGCTGGTGCTGTAATATTAAGAGGTGGGGCATTTAAACCAAGAACTTCCCCTTATTCTTTCCAAGGATTAGGTGAGGAAGGTTTAAAATATTTAAGAAAAGCTGGTGATACTTATGGTATGCCTGTTACTACAGAAGTTGTTTCACCAACAGATGTTGATATGATGAGTAAGTATATTGATATGTTCCAAATTGGTGCTAGAAATATGCAGAATTTTGAACTTTTAAAAAAAGTTGGAAGAACTAAAATGCCTGTTTTGTTAAAACGTGGTTTATCAGCTACTATTGAAGAATGGTTGATGGCTGCTGAATATCTAATGGCAAATGGAACAGATCAAATTGTTCTTTGTGAAAGAGGTATTAGAACTTATGAAAGAGCTACAAGAAATACTCTAGATTGTAGTGCAATCCCAATTGTTCAAAAGTTAACTCACTTACCTGTTATTGGAGATCCAAGTCATGCAACAGGTATTAGATCTTTAGTTTCTCCTATGTCTTTAGCCTTAATTGCTGGTGGTGCTAGTGGTTTGATGGTAGAAGTGCACAATAAACCTGAAAATGCTTTAAGTGATGGCCCCCAATCTTTATATCCTTCTCAATTTGAAAAACTAATGAGAGATGTTCAATCTCTATCAACCGTTGTAGGTAAAAGTTTAGAAAGAATCCCTAGAATTATACCATCTAGTCTAACTGATATTGAAAATGTATATTCAGATTCAGATAAAATTGCTTTCCAAGGGGAGAGAGGTGCTTTTAGTGAATTAGCCGTTAGAAGAACTTTTGATGATAAAGATGTATTACCTTGTGAAAAATTTGAAGATGTTTTTGAAACAGTAATGAAAGGTGAAGCTTTATATGGAATGCTTCCAATAGAGAATACTTTAGGTGGAACTATTAATGATAATATAGATAATTTAATTAACTATCCAGATCTTGTTGTTATTGGCGAACAGCACGTTAGAATAATTCATAATCTAATTTGCCTTCCAGGTGCAACTAAAGAGGATATTAAAGAAGTATATTCTCATCCACAAGGTTTAGCGCAATGTTCTGAATATTTAAATAAAGAACTACCTAATGCAAAAGCAGTCCCTTTCTTTGACACAGCTGGTGCTGTTAAATATATTAAAGAAAAAAATGATAAATCTTTAGCTGCAATTGCAGGAGAACCTGCTGCTGTTTATAATAATCTAGAAATTTTAGCAGCTGGTATTGAATCCCATCCTGATAATTATACAAGATTTTATATAATATCAAGAGAAGAGAATGCAATAAACTTCTTAAGTGCAAGTAAAGCAAATAAAGCAGCTATGATTTTTAATGTTTCTCATAAACCAGGTTCATTATTTAATGCACTAAAAATATTAGCAGACTATGGTTTCAACTTAGGTAAATTAGAATCTAGACCTATATTAGGTAAACCTTGGGAATATTCCTTTTTTGTAGAAACAGATATTTTGAATAAAGAAGAAGCTTTTGAAGAAGTAGTTGAAATTTTAAAAGAAGAGTGCTCTTCCTTTAGAGTTTTAGGTAAATTTAATTCAACAAATTAGTTTTTAATCTAAAAATAATACTGTTGTAAAAAAGAAGTCTTTACATAGAACCTTCTTATTTTACAGCAGTTTTTTTTATCAAAGCATAAATAAACAAAATTTAATATATTATTTATGGCTAAAAAAATTATTACCAGTTTAATAAATCTTTTAATTATACTCTCCCTTATTAGTTGTGAATCAGTTTTTAATTATAAAGAGGTAGAAGTTGTAATTGAGACTTTACACCCTTTTGAAGAGATTAGTGGAGAAAAGGTTTGGTACACTTTAAGTTATACAAATGCTCTAGGTGATATTAGTTATAAGCATATTAATAAAAATAAAAGAAGTACAAAAATTCTTGTACCAAAAAATGCTACAATCTTTGTATGTGCAAGGCCTTTAAATGAATTTTCACCTATAGCTACAGTGATTAATCCGGGAGAAGAAGAGAAAGTTTATTTAAATTATAAAGAGGGCTATTTAGTATCATTTCTACAAGATCTATATTTACAAAACTCTAAAGCTGTAAGTTCAATTAATTATAAAAAATTATATTCACTATTAAATAAAAAAGGGCTTTTATCCTCTTTTGATAAGTTAGTTCTTGCAAGAGATATATTAAATGGTGAATTAGAGGAAACTTCAATCTTTGAAGTCAATCAATTACAAATTGAATTAACCCAGGCAATAACAGGATATTGGATAAGTGAGAATCCAGATGAAGGTGGGTTTACAATATCAGATAGTAATTATAAGAGGGTATCTTTAAGTTTAGGAGATGGAGAACATTATTATATAAATTTTGAAAAAGGATATATTATGTTAATAATTGTTGAAAGTAAAAGTAAAAAATACTTTGTTAGAATAGAAGATCTTAATCCCGAATTTATATAATAAAGGCTGTACCTTAGAAGATACAGCCTAAATGAGTATTGAGTATTATCTTTATTTAACAACAATATTAACAAGTTTTTTAGGTACAGCAATTTTTTTAATTATTGTCTTACCATCAATCCATTGTTTTATTTTGTTATCATTTAATGCAAGGTCAATCATATCCTCTTTGCTTATGTCCCTACTAACTTTTGCTTTTGATCTAAGCTTACCATTAACTTGAATTACAAGTTCAATTTCATCATCAATGGTCAATGCTTCATCATATTCTGGCCAAGGAGCATTTGCAATTGGAGCTTCTTTTCCCGCTCTTTGCCATAATTCTTCTGCTAAGTGAGGTGCATAAGGACTTAATAATAATAATAAAGTTTCCCAAGCTTCTCTAGGTAAAGTATCAATTTTATAAAGGTCATTTACCAATACCATCATTTGGCTAATGGCAGTATTAAAGTTTAAAGTATCAGTATCAGTTGTTACCTTTTTTATAGTCTTATGAAGAGCTTTCAATAAATCTAAAGAAGGTTTTTCATCTGTAATTTCTCTTTCTTCAGATAATCTCCAAATTCTGTCTAAGAATCTATAAACACCGCCCATACCTGATGTAGACCAAGGTTTAGATATTTGAAGAGGACCCATGAACATTTCATAGATTCTCATTGAATCTGCTCCAAACTCTTTAATAATATCATCTGGATTAATTACATTTTTTAAACTTTTTGACATTTTTGCTATAACTTTTTCAAGTTCAGTATCAGTGCCTTTTTCAAAGAATAAACCATCTTTTTCTTCTACCATATCAGTAGGTACTAATGATTTGTCTTTTCTTTGATAAGCAAAGCTTGTAATCATTCCTTGGTTTACTAAGCGAGTGAAAGGTTCTTTTGTTTCAACAAGCCCTAAATCAAATAATACTTTATGCCAAAATCTTGCATATAAAAGGTGAAGAACAGCATGTTCTGCTCCACCAACATATAAATCTACAGGCATCCAATATTTTTCTTTTTCAGGATCAACAAATCTTTCACTGTTGTGAGGATCTAAATAGCGTAAATAATACCAACAAGAACCAGCCCATTGTGGCATAGTATTTGTTTCTCTTTTTGCAGGACCACCACAAACAGGACAAGTTGTATTAACCCAATCATCAATTAGAGAAAGAGGACTTTCTCCGGTTCCACTAGGTTCATAGCTTGTTACTGAAGGTAATTCTAAAGGTAAGTCTTCTTCTTTTACATGTACAATTCCACACTTAGGGCAGTGAACTAGAGGGATAGGTTCTCCCCAATATCTTTGTCTTGAGAAAATCCAGTCTCTAAGTTTATAATTTGTTGCTTTATGGCCAAAATCTTTCTCTTCAAGCCAACTTAACATTTTATTAATTGCATCTTCTTTGTTTAAACCATCTAAGAAATCAGAATTAACATGTAAGCCATCTTCAACCCAAGCGGCTTCTTGAACATCAACTTTGCTCTTTAGAACTTCAACAATTGGAAGATTAAATTTCTTTGCAAACTCCCAGTCTCTTGTATCGTGAGCTGGAACAGCCATAATTGCACCTGTACCATAACTGATTAATACATAATCAGCTATCCAAATTGGAATTTTTTTACCATTTACAGGATTAATTGCATAACTACCAGAGAAAACACCAGTTTTATCTTTAGCTAAATCAGTTCTTTCTAAATCACTCTTTTTAGCTGTTTCTTCAAGATATTTTTCAACCGCACTTTTTTGTTCAGGAGTTGTTATTTTTTCTACGAGAGGATGCTCAGGAGCTATAACCATATATGTTGCACCAAATAGTGTATCACAACGAGTGGTATAAACCTCTAATTTATCTTCATAGTTTTCAAGTTTAAAAAATACTGCAGCACCTTCACTTTTGCCAATCCAGTTTTTTTGCATAGCTTTAACAGAATCTGGCCAATCTAAAAGATCTAAATCTTCTAATAAACGATCTGCATATTCAGTAATTTTTAAAACCCATTGTCTAATATTTTTTCTAACTGTTTGAGTTCCACAACGTTCACATTTTCCATCTTTAACTTCTTCGTTAGCAAGACCGGTTTTACAATTTGGACACCAGTTTATAGGAGTTTGTGATTCATATGCTAAACCTTTTTTAAACAATTGAATGAAAATCCATTGAGTCCACTTATAATATTCTTGGCTATGGGTTGCAACTTCTCTATTCCAGTCATAACAAAAGCCTAAGCTTTTGATTTGATTTCTAAAGTTTTCCATATTTTTTTCAGTGGTAGCTTTAGGATGTGTACCAGTTTTTATAGCATAGTTTTCAGCGGGAAGGCCAAAAGAATCGAACCCCATTGGATGGAGAACATTATAGCCATTCATTCTTAAAAAACGGCAATAAATATCAGTAGCTGTATAGCCTTCAGGGTGTCCTACATGAAGTCCTGCTCCAGATGGATAAGGAAACATGTCCAAAACATATTTGCGTTTTTCTTTTGGTACTGACGCATCTTCAGTGACAGCAAAAGTTTGGTTTTCTTCCCAATATTTCTGCCACTTTTTTTCTATTTCATTGAAAGGATAATTACTCATGAATCCAATAATACATACGCATATAAGTTCCGTCAATAATAGTTGTATTTTTGGTAGGAAAATTTAGCTAAAATGCTGTTATTTATCGAATTATCTACTTCTTTTTTTAAAAACTATCTCTAACTCTGTTAAATTTAATCTCTTCAATTCTTCTCTCATCCATTTTTAAGATAGTATAAACACCGTATTCATCACTTATGGAGTCTTTTTCTTTTGGGATATCACCCGTTAAACCCATTATATAAGCCGCAATTGTTCCAACTTTTTCAGCATTTTTATAACTTATATCCATCTCATCACAGAAGTATATAAAAGGAGTATCTCCTTGAATTATAAATAAATCTTTAACACCTTTAACTTCTTTGATACTTTCTCCTTCGCTTTTTTCATGTTCATCATAAATTTCGCCAAGAAGTTGTTCAGCAACATCTTCCATAGATATTACTCCAGAGAACCCACCATATTCGTCTATAACTATTGCAAGTTGTAACCGTCTTTTCTTAAATAAGAAGAAAACATAATCTACATGTTTTGTTTCTAATACGAAAATAGGTTCTCTTTTTATAGAACTGAGAGGTTCATCCAATTTATTTGTTAATTGTGCTTTTAAGATATCTCTAACAAGTACAATTCCAACTATATTTTCTTTTGAATCTTTATATATTGGGATTCTAGAATAACCAGAGTTTACAATATCTTCAAAAGCTTCTCTTATTGTTGTTTGAGCAGAAACTGTAAAAACATCTTTTCTATGAGTCATTATTGTTTTAATTGGATTATTTGAGAAGTGTAAAACTTTTAACATTAAATCAGATTCATATTCATCAACAACGCCAAAATCTTCTGCTGCATCAACAACGTGCATTAAGCCTTCTAGAGTTAGACCCTTAGTTTTACCTTTGTTAAAGACTCGATCAACAATATTTCCAAATGCTTTTATAATAAATACAAGCGGATAAAGAATCTTTGATAAGAAAAATATAGGGTAACTCATTACTTTTGCTATCTTTTTTGCATTGCTTATAGCAATTTGTTTTGGAGTAACTTCTCCAAAAATTAAAATAACAAGAGTCAAAATACCAGTTCCATATGCAACTAGATTCTGTCCTAAGTATTTAATGCAGAAAGTTGTAACAAGGGAGGAAACGCTTATGTTAACTACATTATTTCCAATTAATATTGTTGTTAATAAGACATCTTTTCTTTGAGTTAGCTTTGCAGCTAAACGAGAACTCTTTTTTTTGCTTTTTTCTAATTCTTTAATTTGAATTAAGGAAAGGGCTGTATAAGCTGTTTCTGTGGAGGAGAAAACACCACTTAAAATTATAAGAACTATTATGATAACTATCTCATTAACCATAAAGTTCCACCCATTGTTTTAGTTAAATAATACGGATCACAGTCTCCATCAATTGATTCACTCATATAAGAAATATAAAAGAAAAATTAAATGCAAGCAAGTAAAACTTATTTTATTAACAATATTTTTACCTAAAATAATTAATATAGATATACTAAACCAAGTGATAATAAGATTAAGGCAAGAGTATATGTACTCATTACAGCTGTCGAACTAAATCGCTTTTCTCTATAGCAAACATTTCTCGCAATAAAACTATCACTTAAGGTGAAAAGAGATGTTCCTATTATAAAGAAAGGATTTAGTGTTGTAGCACTTAAAGCAATAAATAAAGCTAAGAGTATAGAATAAATTTGCATAGGTTTTTTTAAGTTTTTTCCATTCTTAGTAATTTTAAACATTAAGATTTCAGGATATATTAATAAAATTAGAAATACGAAAAAGATTAGAATATTTTCTTTAAAATTGAAGAATATTATTATAAAAGAAAGGTGTCCTAGAAGGAAACTTATCAAGCCTGAAACAAAATAATTAGTTTTTTCACTTAATAATAAAATATCTCCAATGAGATAAAAAGCATAACATAAACTAATTAAAAAAAGAATTTTAGTTGAAAAGTTCGTGTTAATAATTACATTAATATAAGCTAAAGGTGCTAAGGTAATCTTTGAGAGTGCTATTAATATATTTATTTTTTTATTACAGGCAATCATATTAATAATACTCATTAAAATAAATAAAAGTAGTGCAATAATATTCATATATTTAAGAATATTACACACTTGTTGAAAAAGCAATTAATTTTACACTATTGTTGTAATTTGTGATAAAATAAACACAATCCAATTGTATAAATGCAATTGGGTTAAATTTTGGATAAAATAATATAAGGTAGTACTTATTTGAAAAAAAGTTTAAATAATGTATAATAATAATGATATGGCAAAAATAAATAATAACATAAATTATGATGAAGATCAGATTCAATCTTTATCAGCTTTAGAACATATTAGATTAAGAAGTGGAATGTATATAGGTCGTTTAGGTAACGGAAGTAACCAAAATGATGGTATATATATTTTATTTAAAGAAGTTATAGATAATAGTGTTGATGAATTTAATGAAAAATGTGGTAACAGAATTGAAATCACATTAAAAGATAATTTTGTTGCAGTAAGAGATTATGGAAGAGGAATTCCTTTAGGCAAGGTTATTGATTGTGTTTCTAAGATAAATACTGGTGCAAAATATACAAATGAAGTTTTTCATAGATCTGTTGGTTTAAATGGTGTAGGTACAAAAGCTGTAAATGCCTTATCTTCTCATTTTAAAGTTATCAGTTATAGAGGTGGAAAATATGTTAGTGCAACTTTTTCAAAAGGAAAACTTTTAGAAGAAGATAAAGGCACTGATAAAACTCAGTTAGATGGAACATATACAGAATTTATACCAGACGAAGAAATTTTTAAAAATTATAAATATGATGAAGACTTTATTGAAGCTAGACTTTGGAATTATGCGTATTTAAATCCAGGATTAACTTTAAATTATAATGGCAAAAATTATAAAAGTACAAAAGGTTTATTAGATTTATTAGATAAAGAAGTAGATGGCGATGAACTATATTCTTTGATTCACTATCGAGGAGAATTTATTGAATTTGCCCTTACCCATATAGCCAATAGCTATGGAGAAAATTATTTTTCCTACGTTAATGGTCAACATACCATAGATGGCGGTACTCATTTATCTGCATTTAAAGAAGGTTTTTTGAAAGCTGTTAATGATCATTTTAAAAAAAGTTGGTCAGCTCAAGATGTAAGAGAAGGTATTTTAGGCGCTATTTCAGTAAAAATTGAAAATCCAGTATTTGAAAGTCAAACTAAAAATAAACTGGGAAATACAGAAATAAGAGGTTGGATTGTTCAAGAAGTAAAAGATGGTGTTATAGACTTCTTATTAAAAAATCCTGATGAAGCAACTAAAATATCTAATAAAATTGTTCATAATGAAAAATTAAGAAAAGAATTAAATGAAGTTAGAAAAAGTTCTAGAAGTTCTGCTAAAAGAGTTGCACTAAATATTCCAAAACTAAAAGATTGTAGATATCATTTAAATCAAAGTAAATCTCATGTTGAAGAATGTGAAAACTCAATGATTTTTTTAACTGAAGGAGATTCTGCATCTGGGTCAATTACTAAAACTCGTGATGTTAAAACACAAGCTGTTTTTTCTCTCCGTGGTAAGATTTTAAATGTATATAATAAAAAGAAAGCAGAATTATATAAAAATGCAGAATTATATAACATTATGAAAGCTTTAGGCATAGAAGATAGTGTTGAGAATTTGAGATATGGAAAAGTAATAATAGCAACTGATGCTGATACAGATGGCTTTCATATAAGAAATCTTTTAATGACTTATTTTTTAACATATTTTGAAGAACTTGTAATTGCAGGTAGAGTATATATCTTAGAAACTCCATTATTTAGAGTAAGAAATAAAAAACAAACAGCTTATTGTTATTCTGAGAAAGAAAGGGATTATTTAATGACTCAAATTAAAGGTGCTGAAATAACCCGATTTAAAGGTCTTGGAGAAATAGATCCAAAAGAATTTGGTATGTTTATTGGAGAAGATATGAGATTGGAACCTGTGAGAGTTAATTCAGTTTCTGAGGTACAAAAACTTCTTAGATTCTACCAAGGAGAAAATACTCCAGAGAGAAGAGAATTTATAATGGAGAATTTAATCTAAATGGCACAAGTTGAAAAAATATTTATGAAAAACTTTTTAGAGTACGCCTCTTATGTAATAAAAGATAGAGCAATCGCAGATTTAGAGGATGGTTTTAAACCTGTTCAACGTAGAATTATTCATTCTCTATTTGAAATGGATGATGGCAAATTCCATAAAGTTGCTAATGTTGTAGGTTGGGCTATGAGGTATCATCCTCATGGGGATTCGTCAATTTATGAAGCTTTAGTAAATCTAGCTAACTTTGATTTATTAATAGAGAGACAAGGTAACTTTGGAAATAGTTTAACAGGAGATAAAGCTGCAGCTTCTAGATATATAGAATGTAGAATCCTACCTTTTGCTAAGAAAGTATTATATAACCCTGAATTAACTACATATATTGATTCATATGATGGTAGACATAAAGAGCCTGTTGCTTTCTTATCTAAATTACCACTTGTAGTAATACAAGGTGTAAATGGTATTGCTGTTGGTATGGCAACAACTATTTTTTCCCATAATTTAAATGAAGTTATAACTGCTATGGAAAAAGAATTAGTTGGAGAAGACTTTATCCTCTATCCAGATTTTTCATGTGGTGGATATGTCGATGTAACTGATTATAACGATGGGAAAGGTTCAATTGTTGTTAGGGCTAAATTAGATACATCCGATCCAAAAAGAATTGTAATTAAAGAACTTCCTTTTGGTATTACTAGTGAAAGATTAATTGCGACAATTGATGATGCTGCTAAGAAGGGGAAGATAAAAGTTGCTTCAATAAATGATTATACTGCAGAGCATGTAAATATTGAAGTTAATCTATCAAGAGGAACCTATTCAGAAGATGTAGTTAAATTATTGTATGCATATACTGAATGTGAGAGAAAGATTTCTTGTAATTCTCTTGTTATAAAAGATAATATTCCAACAATAATGGGAATCAGTGAGATTGTGAAATATCATTCCCACCATTTAATAGATGTATTAAAAGCAGAGTTAGAATTAGAAAAATCAAAATTAGAAGATAGGTTACATTTAAGAACGCTTGAAAGAATCTTTGTTGAAGAGAGAATCTATAAGAAAATTGAACAAAAAAAATCAGCTCAAGCAATTGTTAAAGCTGTTATAAAAGGCTTTGAACCTTTTAGTGATCAATTATATAGAGAAATTACAGCTGATGATGTTGATAGACTTTTGAAAATTCCAATTAGAAGAATTAGTTTATTTGATATTGAGAAAAATAAAAACGAAATTGATAGTTTGAACACAAATATTGAAGATATAAAAAGCAAACTTAATGATTTAGTTTCTTATGCTATTTCTTATCTCAATGAATTAAAAACTATGGTAAGTAAAGATAAACTAAAAAGAAAAACTGAAATAAAAAGTTTTGAGGTTGTAAAAGAAAAAGAAGTTGCTCAAAGAGATAAAGACTTAAGATACGATTCATCAACAGGTTATCTTGGATATACAATAAAAACTGGGAAAAGTGTATTAACTGTTAGTTTGTTTGATAGAGTCCTCATTGTTATGAAAGATGGAACTTATAGATTTTTAGTAAATCCAGAAAAAGAATATATTGGAAAAGGTCTTTTATATGTGAATTATGCAGATAAAGAAACTTTAGATAAAGTCACATTCTCTATGATTTTCCAACAAAAGATTTATAAATATTTATTTATTAAGAGATTCCAAATAAAGTCAGGACAATTAAATAAAGTTTATCCTCTTCTTCCAAATGATAAGGACTTTAAGGTTGCAAAATTAACTGTTTTAGATAATGCTGAAATCCGAGTTATTTATAAGCCAAAGCCAGGGCTAAGAATTAAAGAGGAAAGTTTTTATTTAAGTGATTATTTGGTTAAAGGAAGCAAATCTAAAGGTGTTAGATTAACAGTAAAAGAAGTTACATCATTGAGAATGAGAGCTGTAAAAGAAATTAATGAAGAAGAGAAAACACTCTTCAATTAGAGGAAAGAATGCAAAATATAAAAGATAGAATATTATTTGAAGATAATCATTTAATTGTTATAAATAAATTACCAAAAGAACTTGTACAAAGTGATATAACACAAGATTTAACTTTGGCTGATAAAGTAAAAGATTACCTTAAAGTGACATATAACAAAAAAGGAAATGTATATTTAGGGATTCCCCATAGATTAGATAGACCAACAAGTGGAATTGTAATATTTGCAAAAACAGATAAAGCTTTAAGTAGACTTTGTAATGCATTTAGAGAAAATGAAGTTAAAAAAAAATATTGGGCTGTTGTTGATAATTCTCCTTTAAAACCAGAAGGAACTTTAGTTCACTATTTAACAAGAGATAGTAAAAAGAATAAAAGTTTTGCCTCTTTAGTAAAAAAGAAAAATAGTAAAGAAGCAAAATTGTCTTATAAACTTTTAGGAGCTTCAAAGAGCTTTTATTTATTAGAAATTGACTTACATACAGGAAGACATCATCAAATTAGAGCACAGTTAGCAACACAAAATATTCATATAAAAGGTGACTTAAAATATGGTTTCCCTAGATCTAATAAAGATGGTGGAATTTGTCTCCATGCTAGAGAAGTCTCCTTTATTCATCCTGTAAAAAAAGAGAGAATTACTTTGGTTGCACAACCTCCTAAAGATATTGTATGGGACTTTTTTGTAAATGCTGTGAAAGCTTAATCCAATATTTCAATAATACCCTTACTTTTTAAACCATTTATTTTTACAGTAAATGGTTTTTTTGATTTATAATGAGTAAAATATTCTTTTCTCTCTATAACATCAAGGTTTTCAATTTTCTTAGTATCTAATTTCCCGTCATTAAACGAAGGATTAATTGTCATATATTGAGTTCCAAGTAAAGTTAGGTTTTGAAAGAAATGAGTACCTTGACTAGGTTCAACTTGAAAAGTTGGTAACCCAGTTTCGATAATTACTTTCGCATTTGAAATTTGAGACCAACTTACAGGAATTCCTAACCATGGATCGCTTGAACCTAGTCGTCCTGCTACAATTAAAATATATTGATTATCCACACCTTCAAATTTAGAATTAAACTCTTCAATTTCTTTTGGCATATTAACCATATTGGATGTATCAAAATTATCTAAATTGATCATAATCAAATCAGATATATTGTTTATTCTTCCATTACCCATAACTGAATTAGAATACAATATTGCATTTTCTTCTTCACTTTGTTTAATACACACATCGCTCTCTTCATTTCCTTCAGCAATAGGCCTAATTTGAAGAAGACTGAATTCAGGTTTTTTAGGAGCTTTTTTATTTAAATTTATTGCAAATTCGATTTCTACAGGAGTGCTCATCGCTTCTTTTCCTAATTGTAAAATGTCATAAACAATTGAAGCTAATGGAAACATATCATATTTTAAAATGCCGTTGAAAGTAATAATTTTTTCACCTACTGCTCGTATACTTTCACTCATTGCCCCTGTTTTAATATCGAAAGTACTAGCACAACCAAATAGACTTTCAGGATATTTTTCAGCTACATTAATATCGAGTAGTTTTAAATTGTCTAAATCATTTAATGGATTAAAAGGGGTTTCTAAATCTAGGGCATAAAATTGTGTTTGACTACTAAATTGATTACTTCCTAGAAAGTGAACTGGTCTTTTAGGATTTTTGGGAGAGAATCTAAATACACTACCATTATCAACAACACTTTTACCAAAACCGAAACTAATGTTTGCAACACCATCATTTATATCTTCCCCAGGGATTGGATAATAATTTAAAGATCTTGCAACCCCACTTATATTAGGGTACCAATATTTACCATGTTTACTACCGATTACTTGTTGAATTACAACAGCCATTTTTTCTTCTTCAATCATATGATCTGTAGCTTTTAAATATTCTTTTGCGTTATGGAAAAAAGTAGATGCCCAAACTGTTTTTATTGCCATTTCAAGTTCATTTAATCTAGTTAAATCATCGCCAATGTTATTAATCATACAAGTTTCATATACACCAGCAAAAGGTTGAAAATGGGAATCTTCTAGTAAAGATGAAGATCTAATTGATATAGGTTGTCTTATAACATTGATAATTTCTTTTAAATCTTCTTTTAAATCTTCTTGGATTGGTTTATCAAGAAATGCTTTTAACATTTTTTTATCATCAATATTTTTTACTATTGTAGATCTTAAGTTATTAGTTTCAATGAAAGTTGTAAAACTGTGCGTTGATATAACTACAGTTCTAGGAATAGATAGATAAATATCTGGGTATTTATCTAAAATACCACTAGCTCTTAATTCCATATCAATAAAAGCTAACCCTCTTCCTTTTCCGCCCAAAGAGCCTTCACCTATTCTACTAAAGAAGAGAGTTTCATCATATATATCTTTTGAAAATTGAGCTAATACTCCTTTAGTTCTCTCTGCTCTATATTCTTTGATAACTTTAACTAAGTTTTGTCTTGTTTTTTCTTCTTCATCTTTTATTGCTTTAATTGGTTTTATTCTAGAAGCTAAAACATATAAACTTTGAGCTCTTAACCATCTAGAGAAATCATCTCTACTAGAATGGTATATAAAGCTATTTAATGGGATAGTTGCTAAAGCTCTTTGTAGTTGTCTCATTGTTTTAGCTTTAGTGATAACTTCATTAGTCTCTGGATTTTTAAATAAAAAAGGACCAAATCCATAATTTGCAGTTACATAATCTTCCAATTCAAATAAAAGATTATCGGCCTTTTTCCAAAGAAAATTTGCTCCAGCTTTTCTGGCTAATTCTTCATTGTCTTTATTCATGCTTTGAATGAGGAAAGGTAATCGAGGATTTTCCTCTTTTACTGTTTTCCAAAGTTTAAGTCCAGCAAATTTATCTTCTTGTTCTTCTCTATCAAAAGACATATCAGAGATGATTCCGAGAATGTTGTTTTTGTATTTTTCAAATAGAGTAATAGCTTCTTCATAGTTTTTAGCTAATAATATTTTAGGCCGACCTCTCATTCTTAGAATTTTCCCCCAAGAATTTAATCCTTCTAAAATTGAAGATCTATTTTGAGTAATTAAGCTTTTATATAATATAGGTAAGAAGGAAGAGTAATATCTAACAGAGTTTTCAACTAAGATAATAACTTGGATATCTGCTTCTTTTGTGTCATGGTCAATATTCATTCTATCTTCAACTAATTTAATCATAGCCAAGAAGATCATAGGGTCTCCTTGGTAATAAAAGAAGTTGCTAATTGATGGAATTTTTTTTCTTTTTATTTGTTTATTTCTTTTATGTATCGGGGAAGGGGATAGAACAACAATAGGCATATACGGATATACTTCTTTTATATCTTGTGCTAGTTCTTCAACATGTTCATTTCCTAAATCTAACATTGAGATAACAAGCTCAAACTTCCTACTAGAAGAGCTTAGTAATTTAAGCGCTTCTTGGGGAGTATTTACATGAGTGATTTTTGGTGGGTTCGATAGACCTAATTGAGTGTATTCTGTATAAAGTGCTTCTTCAACTCTTCCATCTTCTTCTAATAGAAATCTATCATAATCACTACAAATTAATAGTACATTATATATGTGTTTTAGCATTAGGTTACTAAAGGGTAACCAAGTTGGATCTAATTTATACATTTATTCATAATAACATAGGAATATAGTATTAACAATTACAAAATAATAGCTTTTTGTAATTTTGTTAAAAAATAAATTTTTTTAGCACATTATTAAATTTAAAAGAAAAAAATAACAAATAACTAAAAAAAATAATATAAATTACTGTAAATTGAAACTTGACGATTTTCAAAAGTGGGTATACTCTATTGTCGTAACAAATAAGTTTTTATCTAGAAGGAGATAAAATAAATGTATAATTTAGAAGCTTTTATGGCTCAGTTAGAACAAAAGAATCCTGGACAAAAAGAATTCTTACAAGCATCTCGTGAAGTATTAGAAAGTATTTTACCTGTAATCAATGAAAACCCTGTTTATGTTAAAAATAAAATTCTTGAAAGAATTACTATGCCAGAAAGAATTATAGAATTTAGAGTTGAATGGGAAGATGACAACGGAGAAATTCAAGTAAATAAAGGCTGGAGAGTTCAATTTAACAGTGCATTAGGTCCATATAAAGGTGGTTTAAGATTTCACCCTTCTGTAACTTTAGATACATTAAAATTTTTAGGTTTTGAACAAATCTTTAAAAATAGTCTTACAACTCTTCCAATGGGTGGAGGTAAAGGTGGTTCTGACTTTAACCCAAGAGGTAGAAGTGATGCAGAAATTCAACGTTTCTGTAGAAGCTTTATGACAGAGTTACACAATTATATTGGTCCTGATACTGATGTTCCTGCTGGTGATATTGGAGTTGGTGGCAGAGAAATTGGTTACTTATACGGTCAATATAAAAAATTAAGACATGAAAATACTGGTGTTTTAACTGGTAAAGGTCAAGGTTGGGGTGGTTCTTTAATTAGACCTGAAGCAACTGGTTATGGCGCTTTATATTTTGCTCAAGAAATGTTAGCTCATAGAGGTGAATCTTTAAAAGATAAGAGAATTGCTATAAGTGGATTTGGTAATGTTGCTTGGGGTGCTACAGTTAAAGCTACACAGCTTGGTGCAAAAGTTGTAACAATCAGTGGCCCTGATGGATATATATATGATGAAGAGGGTATTAACACACAAGAAAAATGGGACTATATGTTATATTTAAGAGCTTCAAACAATGACGTTGTTGCTCCATATGCTAAAAAGTTTGGTGCTAAATTTGTAGCAAATAAAAAACCTTGGGAAGTAAAAGTAGATTTAGCTTTCCCTTGCGCAATTCAAAATGAATTGAATGAAAATGATGCTAAAACATTACACGACAATGGTTGTCAATATGTAATTGAAACATCAAACATGGGTTGTACTCCAGAAGCAATTGAATATGTATTAGATAGTAAAATGATTTTTGCTCCAGGTAAGGCTGTTAATGCAGGAGGAGTTGCTGTTTCTGGTTTAGAAATGAGTCAAAATGCAATGCATTTATTCTGGACTGCAGAAGAAGTTGATGAAAAATTAAAAATGATTATGAAAAATATTCATCAACAATGTGTAAAAGAAGGTACTCAAGCTGATGGTAGTGTAAATTATCCATTAGGTGCAAATATTGCAGGCTTTAAAAAAGTAGCTGATGCAATGGTGGCACAAGGATTTTAAGTTAATTTAAGACTTTATTAGTCTTCTGGTTTTGTTGGTTTTGTTTGGCGAGTATGTATTTACTCGCCAAATATTATTTATATCTTAACAAAATTTAAGTAAAAATGCCCTTATCAAAATAAAAAAATAAAATAATAAAAAAAAAATAAAAAAACAGTTAAGTTGTTT
>JAQQAS010000035.1 GCA_028532815.1 Pleomorphochaeta sp. | reverse complement strand
AATCAAAATAATTCAAAATATTATGTTTTGAAAAACACACCTTTAATAAATCCTTGTCGCTAGCGCTAGCGACAAGAAGAAAATAATTATTTTTCTTTAATTCTTTTAAAAGGGTAGTAACATTATTAAATAGTTTCACTTTATTTTGATAAGAGTCTTTTAATCTAGATTCTAAAATACTGTTTATTTCATCAAAACTTTCAATTAAATTATATTTTTCTTTAATATAATAAATACCTTCATTAAAACTCATTGACCAAAGAATATCATGGAGATTATTTTCTACAGATATATTTTTCTCTTTCAAAAAATCTAGTACTAAATTATCCCAAACCCACAATGAATCAAGGAGTGTTCCATCAGCATCAAAAATAATTGTTTTTTTATTCAAAATTTTGTCCTTTTAATAATCGATAAAATATCTGAAGTTGCTTGCTGTATATTATCTTGTGCAAAAATTGCACTTATTAGAGAAATTCCTGCAATAGAAGTATTTTCTAATAGTTTAATATTATTATTATTTATACCCCCAATAGCAACCGTAGCAATATTAACACTTTGAGCAATTTCTTTTAAAATGAATGGATTTAGTACAGAAGCATCTCTTTTTGTATCAGTTGTAAAGACTGCTCCTACACCTAAATATGAAGCTCCCATTTTTTCTGCCTTTAAAGCTTGATTAATATTTTGAGCTGAGATTCCTAAAATCATTGATTGAGGAACAACTTTATTTATATTATTCGAATTTAAATCAGATTGACCTAGATGTATTCCATCAGCCTTACTTTCTAAAGCTACTTGGATATCATCATTAACAATTAGAGGCACACCATATCTATGACAAAGAGGCAAAATAGATTTTACCTCTTTAATAAAAGAGTTTTTATCTAAAGTTTTTTCTCTAACTTGAATCATAGTTGCTCCACCCTCTAAGGCTTGTTCAACAATATCATAAATACTTTGATTATCTTTTAACCACTGTCTATCAGTAATAGCGTAAAGTTTTAATTGATCTTTAGAAAATTTCATATTTTATTTTTTCCTTAATTTTATCTGTATCTAAAAAAGCAATAGTATCGATTAAATGATTTCTATAGGAAGAATTCCCTTCACTTTCTAATAAAAGTTCTTTTGCTATTTCTCCAGCAATTCCCATTTGAGCCATTGCTGTAACAGTTGCATTAAATCTATCTGCATTTGAAGCAACATGAGCTGCAATTAGGCTAGTTAGCATACATCCAGCTCCAGTAATGTTTGCCATCATGCTATCTCCGTTACTAAGTACAACACATCTATTCTCATCACAGATAATATCTTTTTCACCACTGATTGCAATAATAGCTTTAGTTTGTTTACTTAAATTTTTGGCAATAGTGATAATATCATTAATATTTTCACTTGAGATTTGATCTTCAGTTTGGGCATCTACTCCGCTATTAGATTTTTGATCTAAAGCAATTGCTTTTATCTCACTAATATTTCCTCTTATTACAGAAACTTTACTTTCTTTTAAGATTTGAGATATACAATGTTTTCTAAATTTAGAAACACCAACTGCAACAGGATCTAAAACTATTGGTATATTATTTTTATTTGCAGTTTTTGCAGAAATTAACATACTTTCTAAAACCATTTCATTTGGAGTTCCAATATTTAGGTATAAAGCATTAGCAATAGAAGTCAATTCAGCTGCCTCTTTTGGACAATCTGCCATAGCAGGAGATGCTCCACTTGCTAATAGAATGTTTGCTACGTCATTAACTGTTACATAGTTAGTGATACAATGAACTAAAGGGTGAGTGTTTTTAACATTGTTATTAATCATTTTTTTTCCTCTTTGAATTTAAAAAATTATAAATTATTACTAATAATGAAGTTGTAAAGATAACTGGGATAGAGATGCCTAAAAAGAAATTAGTTGCTAATAAAATTCTATAAAGGATAAAACCAATTATAAAAATGATAGAATTAGAAACATTTATTTTTAGATGACTGACATCTTTTTTATAGAGAAAAAAATCAGTAATTTGGATTGCCGCCATTGGTACAAATACTGAACTAATTAGATAAAGAAAAGACTCTAGACTACTTTGATTCCAATATATTGAAATTATTAGACCTAGAAGCACACTTAGAATTGCAATTTTTTTTGAGTTTAACTTTAAAGTTGAAAAACTAATACCACAAGAAAATGCATCTAGAAAAGTAGTTGTAACTGTAGATAATACTATTATTAAGATACCAACTTCTCCCATATTTGCTTTTAGTAGTATTTGAGCAAAATCACTTTCATTTGCAAAAAGAGCACAAGCTAAACCTACAATATACATCCAAGAACTTGCAAAGAAATAAGTAATTGCACTTATTAATGGAATTTTTGTTTTGTTTGTTTCATTTGTATAATCCCCAATTAAAGGGAGCCAAGATAGTGGCATAGCAATAGATAATTCTAAAGCTGAGAATATACTAAGAGAAGAATTCTTTGTAACTGTATTTATTTTATTTGTAAAGATCTCTTTACTAACTATTAGAGTTAAAATAAATAAAAGAAAAATTACAACAAAAGAGAAAGCCTTAAGTTCTTTAAATTTTACTATTAGCCATACAATAATTAATGATGAAATTAAAATAGACCAAGTTATAATAGAGATAGAGGGAATTAAGATATGAGAAGCGTTAGCTCCTGAAAAAATCATTACAGCAGTCCATCCAATTAATTGAAGTCCATTTAAAGATGCAAAAAAAGATTTTCCAATCTTTCCAAAGGATCTCTCTGTACTTTCCATAGTTGTTAGTCCAGTTTTAGTACTAATTAAACCAACTAAGTACATAAGGCTACACCCAATAAGATGCCCAATAATTATAATTATAATACCTAATTTTAGACCGAGTGGGGCAAATAAAGTGCCGGTAAAGATTTCAGCTATGGATATTGCGGCGCCAAACCATAGTAGAATTGAGTTGAAGTAAAGCAAATATACATCCTTCGAACCAATACACTGATAAATTAGAAAGATGTTCTTTTGAAACTCCCTCCGCTGGTATTATCCAGATCAGGTTAAAGGGTCGAAGTTGATTACTTCCTCTCAGCTTGCTTACAAGCTCCCCTGGTTCTTCTTAAAATTTGATTTTATCTTAACATTTTAAAAGAAGAGGGACAAGTCAATAATTCATAGATTATTTTTTATATAAAAAAAGCCTTGTTTCAACAAATAAGAAACAAAGCTTTGGATGAAGTGAACTAAATTTATTTAATCACTTTTAGGATATAACCACAAAGATATTCACTTTCAGGGAAAGCTAATCTAGTTGGATGGTCACTAGCTGCAGTTAAAGTTTCTAATACTTGAATTTCCATATTATTATCAATAGCCGCCCAAGATAGGATAGTTTTAAACTTTTCAAGACTTATACCACCAGAACAAGAGAAGGTTGCAATAATACCACCATTTTTAATCTTTTGCATAGCAAGTCTATTTAAATCTTTATAAGCTCTTGAAGCACCCTCTACTTGGCTTTTTTTCTTAGCAAGTTTTGGAGGATCTAAAATCATTATATCATAATAGTTTTCTTCAATATTTCTCATTTCTTCAAAGATATTACAAACCTTAGTATTAACTTTTTCTCTTGAACCTTCATCAATAATTTTATTGTTAATATTGATATGAATATTTTTCAATAAAGACTTAAGTGCAGTATTTGAAGCATCTAAAGCATCAATTTGTTTAGCATTAGCTCTTAGGGCATGAAGGGTGAATCCACCAGTATAAGAGAATGCATCAAGAACAACTTTATCATTACAATACTTTTCAATTTTTACTCTATTATCTCTTTGGTCACAGAAGAAACCACTTTTTTGACCAGTTCCTGGAACTATTTCATATAAAAGACCTTCTTCTTTAAATTCAATAGGATTTAATTTAGACTCAGGCTTAAAATATCCAGTTTCATTGTAGTATTGAGTAATTTCTTTTAAACCTTCAATACCACAGAAATTAACATCTGTATTTAACAGAATTAAGTTAGGTTTTAAAATATCATATAAGGTTTTTACAACAATATCTTTTATTTCAAAAGCAACTCTTGAGCTTACAATAACTCTAATAAACCCATTGTAGTAATCAGCAACAATTCCTGGGATGAAATCTGCTTCTGAGAAGATTAAGCGAAAAGCATTTGTGTTATTTGCATTAAGTAAAATTCTTTTTCTTCTTAGAATTGATTCTTTTACTTTATTTTCCCACCAGGTATCATTAATTACATCATTTTCTCTCCAACTTAATAGATGAATTGGAATATGGGATAATTTATCATAGTAACCTTGAGCTATAAAATTATTATTTGAATCTACTACATTACATATACATGGAGATGTACAATTGACTCTATCAATTGCTCCAGAAAAAACCCAGGGGTGGTGGTTTTTAATTTGTTTTTCTTTCCCCGATTTAATACTTATTTTATTCATGTATTTAGAATAGGGTTTTTTCTTTTAATTGTCAAAACAATGGTTGATTAATTAACTATAGTTGTTAATAATTGTTGGTATGAAAAATACCCCAATAAAAGCTGTGTTGTTTGATTTAGATGGAACATTATTATATACCTTAGAAGATATAAAAGCATCTGTTAATGTGCCTTTACAAAATAGAGGATTAAAACCTATTAGTGTTGAAGAGTGCAGAGAAATTGTTGGGCATGGACTTAGAGATGCAGTTGAGACAAGTTTTTCTAGAAGAGAGTATAAAGCTAATAAAGAAGAAGTAGATCAAGCTTTATTAGAGCTTCAAATATATTATAGGGAAAATCCAACAAAATATTGTAAACCATACGATAATATTAATGAATTTTTATTAAAACTTAATATTCCTTTTGGTTTATTATCAAATAAGGATGATAAGATTGTTAGACAAATTGTTCCAGAAGTTTTTGAAGGCATAAGTTTTGATTATGTTTGTGGAGCAAAAAATGGAATTCTAAAACCAAATAAATTAAGAATAATAGAATTTTGTGAAGAATTTAATTTAGATTCTAGTGAAGTATTATATGTTGGAGATAGCGAAGTAGATTATAGAACTGCTATTAATGCTAATGCTCAAGTTGCTTTAGTAACTTGGGGTTATAGAGATAGAGAAGAATTGGAAAAATTTGGTGTTCCAATGGCTGATACAATTGATCAATTATGGAGGATTATAAATGCAACTTGATAAACAAGAAATTCTAAAAAGAGCAAATGATTATATTGCTTGTGAAAAAAATGATGTTTTTAAAAATGAAGTTGAAACTGCTTTAAAAAATGATAATTATGAAGATTTGTATGATAGATTTTATACAACTTTATCTTTTGGTACAGCTGGTATGAGAGGTGTTATCGGAGGTGGTACAAATAGAATGAATACCTTCATGGTAAAAAAAGTATCACAAGGACTTGCTTCATATCTTGTATCCTCAATTAATTCTCCATCTATTGTTATCGCCTATGATTCAAGAAATTATAGTAGTGAATTTGCTAAAGCAGCTGCCTTAGTTTTAGCCGCTAATAAAGTTAAAGTCTATTTATATGATAGTTTAAGACCTGTTCCAATGTTATCCTTTGCACTTAGAGAACTAAAAGCTAGTGCTGGAATTGTAATTACAGCAAGTCACAATCCAAGTAAATATAATGGTTATAAAGTATATTGGAGTGATGGGGGACAAGTTACACCTCCTCATGATATTGAGATTGCTAAAAAGGCAAACAGTGTTGTTTTAGAAGATATAAACGAAATAGGAGAAGACGTAGCTAGAGAGAGTGGATATTTAAATTCAGTTAACTCTGAAGTTGATGAAGCTTATTATAATATGGTTATTTCATCTATTAGAAGAAAAAACTTAGTTAAAAACTCCAAAATTACTGTTGCTTATACACCTCTACATGGATCTGGAAATATTCCAGTTAGATCAATGCTTGATAGACTTGGTATTAATACTGTAGTTGTTAAAGAACAAGAACTTCCTGATGGTAATTTCCCAACTGTAAAACTTCCTAATCCTGAAAGTCCTCAAGCTATGGAAAAAGTTATTGAATTAGCAAAAAAAGAAAAAGCTGATATTGTTCTTGGAACAGACCCTGATGCTGATAGACTAGGTATTGCTATTCCAAAAAATAAAGAGAAGAGTGAATATCAATTATTAAGTGGAAACCAAATTGCAACTCTATTATGTGATTATTTATTAGAAACTAGTAAAGAAATGAACAAAAGTGGTATTCCTTTTGTAGCTAAAAGTTTAGTAACAACTGATTTAGTTAAGAAGATAACTGAATCCTATGGTGGTGAATCTAAAGATGTACTAACTGGTTTTAAATATATTGCTGAACAAATTCAACTCTTAGAGAATAATAAAGAAAAATACTTCTTATTCGGATGTGAAGAAAGTTATGGATTTTTAAGTGTTCCAGGTGTTAGAGATAAAGATGCAGTTTCTTCTGCAGTTCTTGCTGTTGAAGTTATGTGTTATTTAGAGAGCAAAGGATTAACACTACAAGATAGATTAGAGAGCATATATGAAAAGTATGGTTATAGTACTGAAATTGTTTTTGCTCGTGATTATGAGGGCGCTAGTGGTAAAGCTGAAATGGATAAGATAATGCAGTCTTTCCATTCTTTAAAAGTCGGTGATACTTTAGTGAATAGAAAAATTTCAAGTATTGATGATTTATTAGAAGAAGGAACAGGCTTTCCAAAATCAAATGTTGTAATTATTAAATTTGAAAGTGGTGAAAAATTGATAGTTAGACCTAGTGGTACTGAACCTAAAATTAAATATTATATTTTCCTATCTGGAGAGAAGGAAACTTTACTCAAAGAAATGGATAGTATAATCAATGAATTTAAGACTTCTTTATAGTTAAAATTAAAAAATGTACACTTTTATCTTTTAAAACTGAAGACTTCACTATAATATGATTATAGGAGGCAAGATATTGGTGTACATTTATTATATAAAAAGCTTAAAAACGATATTGTTAAATCCTTTTGATAAAAATAAAGATATTGGTAATTTAGACAGTGAAGAAGAAATTACAGTTTTAAGTGCTAATACCTTAACAAAAGAGGATACAGAGTATATAGAAAAAGAATCATTTTCTCAAATTGATAATAGTGTAAATTTATGGATTCAAGAAAAAAGATATTATCTTAGATTATTTGCTGCAACCTTTGCTTTTTTTATTATGTATTTCTTTTTGTCTTTAGTTATTAGAGACCCTATTCCTTTGTTAGATGAGATGCTAGGTAGTGCAATTTTTGCAATTTTAGCTTGGAACTTTTTTGCAAAACGAGATAAAAAAAGCGCTATTGCTAATAAGAAAAAACTTGAAATTAAAAGACATGTTAGTACCTCTAATAATATTGAAATTGATTTAATTAAGAAACTAGAAAATTATTTATATGAAATTAACTCCCTTGATAATTTAGATATTGCAGATGCACTAACTTTAGTTGAAGGGTCCTTAGAAGATATTGATTTAACAGAGAATGATAAAATTTATTTTGATGAATTACTTAAATTATTAAAAATTGAATTATTCAAAAAAACAACCTTTAAATCATTATATTCAAAAGTTATTAAAGTTAGAGAAAATGGTGAAAAGGATGAAGCTTTAAGTTCAAGATTAATTGAATTTGGTAAATCTAACAAGTTCGATTTATTACTTTTAGCTTTACTAGTTAAATTAGAGAATAAATAAGGGCAAATACTTATATAAAGTAATTAGTTATATTGATGCATGATATCAAAAAAACTAATTACTTTTTTATTTCAATTATAAGATATTATATATTGTCTCAAATCATCCTTATTTTTTATTTAAGTTATAATAATAAGGAAATTTTATATAAGCCAATTATATTTATAAGTATAGGCTTTTTTTTATCATCTCTACTATTAACATTAGGTTGTAATTCTAAATATCAGTTTTTAATTATATTAGTTTTTATATTCTATTTACTTGCTTTATTTGTTAATTCAATAAATGTGTTTAATCCATCAGTTGATAAAAATAGAATAAAAGAAATTGAAGGGTATGTTGTTAGAGATCAAAGTGAAACTAAGTTAGGGGCTTATTATTTAATTATTAATTGTAATAAAGGGTATTTAAAAGATGATACTAGTGTAAGCGTTAAAGGTGAAATTCCAATAATGTTTGATAAAGACTATGATTTATTGGTTTTTACCCCGCTTAGGGCAAGGGTTGAATATGATAAAGAGATAGATATTTATAAAGCAAAAGATGTTACAGTGCTTAGTGAGAATAAGAAATATGGAGTGTTTTTTAATAAGGTAATTTTTAGAATTAGAGATAATAGGATTTACTTATTAAAAAAGATAAAATCATATATTCACACCCCCTTAGCTAGGATGCTTCTCCTTGGAAGAAGTGATCAAAGAGGGTTTGTTTTTAAAGAGTATGCATTAAGGTTGGGCTGCGCACATTTACTAGCACTTTCAGGAATGCATCTCTCTATAATTACAGTGTTCTTTACATTTTTTTTAAACTTATTTTTTAATCAAAAACAATCTAAATATTTAGCAATTGTTTTTATTTTTTATTTTATCTATCTAACAGGGCCAATCCCAAGTTTATTAAGATCTCTTATAATGTATTTATTAAATTTGCCCAAAATAAGGAGTGAAATAAAGAGTGAGATTGTATTATTACTTTCTGCAATATTACAAGCATTAATTTTCCCTTCTACCTTTATAAGTGCGGGGTGTCTTTTTAGTTATGGAGCCTTATGTGCTATTTTTTTATATACTTCAATATTTGATGATGTTAATAAAATACTCTCATCTATTTTAACAACAGTGTTTGCAATTTTAGTAACTTACCCACTATCTTTATCTCTTGGAGGCAGTTGGTGTATTTTATCAATTATTTTAGCTCCAAGTGTAACTATTTTTGTTACTTTTGAGATGATTGTTGCATTAGCTATATTAATAAATTCAGTATTTGTTGATTTTAATTATTTAATAGTTGAAAAATTAGATTATGGAGTAGTGGAGGCAATAATAAGACTTTTCATAAATATTGCTAAGGAAATTAATTTTTATTTTCACAAAATAATCTATTATGATGAGAGACTAATAACATCTATTTTTGAAAAGGGGATTTTTTATAATAATAAGTTACCAAATTATTTAATTAGTACAAAAGGCTACCTTATCTTTGCTCTTTTAGTATTGACCTCACTAGCAGTGTATCTGTATGCTACACACAGTTTTAAATTTAGGAGCTACAAATAAAATGAGTTGGAATTTCCCATACGAAAGCATTACTTCAATAATGGATTTATTAGATAGAAAAGAATTGGCAATGAGCAAAAAATTTGGTCAAAATTTCTTGTTATCAAAAGATGTTAGAAAACGTATTGTTAATACAATGGAGCTTTCAAAAGATATGAAGGTTTGGGAAATTGGACCAGGTATAGGTTCTATAACTTCATTAATTTTAGAAGAAGATGTAAATCTAACTGCTTTTGAAATTGATTATGGATTTTGTAAAATTCTAGCAAATGAAGCTTTTGGAGATGAGGCTAAATTTACTTTAGTTGAAGGTGATGCTCTAAAAACAACTATATCTACTTTTAAAGAAATTGGTACACCTGATGTTGTTTGTGGAAACCTTCCATACAATGTTGGAAGTGTTTGTATTGCTAAGTTATTAGAAAATAAATGCCATCCCAAAAAAATGGTTTATACTCTTCAAAAAGAAGTTGCACAAAGACTTTGTGCAGATAGTGGTTCTAAATTGTATTCAGCATTTTCTGTATTAGCTCAAATTGATTATAATGTATCTATAGTCATGGATATTAATAGCCAAGCTTTCTATCCTGTTCCAAACGTTGTAAGTAGCGTTATTGTTATGAACAAAAGAAGAACTCCTTTAGTTGAAGATGAACTAAGAGATACTTTTATAATGGTTGTTAGGGATTTATTTTCTAAGAGAAGAAAAACAATTAAAAATAATTTAATCAGTGGTAGATGTGGAAAATTATATGAAAAAGAAGTTCTACTAGAAGCTATAGAAAATTCTGGTGTTCCCTCTCAGGCTAGGGCTGAAAAACTTACAATTAATGATTTTAAAAAAATAAGTAAAGAACTTTTTTCCCTTAAAAAGTAATACAGTTAAGAAACTATACAAGGTTATGGGTTTTTGTACATAAGTGCTAGCTTATGACAAGACTGTAAATGGAACTAATTGCCGTCTAATAAAGAATTAGGTAAATAAAAATATAAAATATTAAAATATGTAATAAAGTTGTTATAAAACTATTGTCAGAAAGTGTAAAGTTTACTATACTATGTATGCTTATTTGAAGAAATATAAAAGCACTAAGGAGACAATAATGAGAAAATTTATCACATTACTAGCTTCTTTATTAATCGTAGCTCCAGCTATTTTATTAGCTGTAGGATTAATTACTCTATAATTTTGTTATTTAGATTGATAAAAGCTTTATTATCTATAAAACCTTTTGTAGGTATTAAAGCTATTTAATTAATAGGGAAATTAATTAAAAATATTATCGGGGACGATTTTTCGCCCCCGACTTTTTTGTTTGCCCAACAAGGCAATATCTAGGTTGTGTGATAGAAAGAGGGGGGACCCCTCCCACTAGATTTATTATTTAAATATAATAATAAATTAGTTTAATTTTGCAGCTTGAGCTAAAGTAATAGCACTAGTAACTACAATATCTTCAATACTACAACCTCTTGAAAGGTCTGAAACTGGTCTAGCAAAACCTTGTAGGATTGGACCATAAGCCTCAGCACCTGCTAGACGTTGAACTAATTTATAACCAATATTACCTGCTTGTAGATCTGGGAAAATAAGAGTATTTGCATGGCCTGCAACTTTAGAGCCTTTAGCTTTAAATTTTCCAACTTCTTCAATTATTGCAGCATCTAATTGTAATTCACCATCAACTGCTAAATCAGGACATTTTTCTTGTACCATTTGTGTAGCTTGTTGAACTTTTTCAACTAGTTCACCTTTTGCAGATCCTTTTGTTGAGAAAGATAGAAGTGCTACTTTTGGTTCAGCTTCTAGGAAAGTTTCACAAGATTGAGCGGATGCTTCAGCAATTGATGCTAATTGTTCAGCAGTAGGATTAGGAATAGTTGCACAGTCACCAAAAATAAAAGAGCCGTTAGCTCCTAATTCTTTTTTGTCTGTAGCCATAACGAAACAGCTTGATGCACTCTTGATACCAGGTTTACATTTGATAATTGTAAAGCAAGCTCTTAATACATCTCCAGTTGTATTTAATGCACCAGCTACCATAGCATCTGCATCGTTTAGTCTTGCCATCATAGCACCCCATTTTAATGGGTCAATAATTTGAGCAAAAGCATCTTCTTTAGTCATTCCTTTATGTTTTCTAAGTTCATAAAGTTCATTTGCATATAACTCTCTTTTATCAGATACTTCTGGATCTAAAAGAGTAAGAGATGATAGATCAACACCCAATTCTTTAGCTTTAGCTTTAATCTCATCAACTTTCCCTAATAAGGTAACGGATTTTGCTAATTTTTCTTCCATAACTTTAGCTGCTGCTTGTAAAGTTCTTTCTTCACAACCTTCTGGAAGTACCAAATTCTTTTGAGCATTCATTGCTTGCATTTTCATTTTTTCTGCGAATGTCATTATATTTCTCCTAAGATTTAACAGTTCATTATTTTTATACTATCACAAGGAAAATTATTGATAAATTACTTTGATAAACCTTTATAAAACTTTTTAGCAAAAAATAGGAAAATTGGATTAATATATAAGAGAATATAACAATAATATAACTATATTGTTATATTATTTACTAGATAGTAAATAATATATGATTTTACTATTATTTTT
>JAQQAS010000034.1 GCA_028532815.1 Pleomorphochaeta sp. | reverse complement strand
ACAGTAATTTTTTTATTTTGTTCCATAAATATATTATAATTTATTAGCAAAAAAGTGTAAAATAGGGCTTTTGAAAATTTTAAGTTTTTTTTGATTTTATTTTAATCGGTAAAAGTATATTGACAAGAGGTTATTTGGTATGGGAAAATAGAGATAGCGTTGTATCACAGACTTAACCACTTGTTAAACTAAGCGACACGCAGATTTCAAGCACAACGTGCAAAACCGGGAGGAACGCTGTGCATACTTTCAGCGTCAATGGTAAACAAATAACAACGGATGTAGACAAATCTTTATTGAGATTTTTAAGAGAAAATCTTAACTTGTATGGTACTAAGGATGGATGTAGTGAAGGCGCTTGCGGAACTTGTACTGTCATAATTGATGGTAAAGCAACAAAAGCCTGTGTCTCTAAAATTTCTAAGCTTGATGGAAAAAAAATCATTACAATAGAAGGCCTAAGCCAAAGAGAAGAAGAAGTCTACGGATACTGCTTTGCAAATGCTGGAGCTGTTCAATGTGGGTTTTGTACCCCAGGAATGATATTGGCAGCTAAGGCTTTAATCGATGTAAATAATAATCCTACACCTGAAGAAGTTAAAAAGGCTATCAGAGGAAATATCTGTAGGTGTACTGGCTATGTTAAAATTGAACAGGCTATTTTAGACTGTGCTAAATTTTTCAGAGAAGATTTGCAAATACCAAAAAACAGTGATGATCCACAATTAGGTAATAGATTTATAAGACCTGATGCACTCGATAAAGCTCTAGGCAGAGGGGTCTTTGCTGATGATATTGAACTTGAAGGAATGCTTCATTTAAAGGTTTTGAGAAGTGCTTATCCACGAGCTAAAGTTCTTAAACTTGATGTTTCTAAAGCTGAACAACACCCAAAGTGTGTTAGAATTGCAACTGCTAAGGATATTCCAGAGAATAAACTTGGTCATTTGGTTCACGATTGGGATGTGTTAATTCATGAAGGTGATATTACAAGATATATCGGTGATGGTATAGCTATTGTTGCTTCAACAGATTTTGATGCACTTGATGAAATATTATCTTTAATTGAAGTTGAATATGAAGTTTTGACTCCTGTTATCGATGTTCATCAAGCAATGGAAGAAGGTGCTCCAAAAATTCATGAGAAAGGAAATATTCTTCAAGTTGAACATATCCAAAGAGGTAATGTCGAGGAAGCATTAAAAAATAGTGCTCATGTAGTTAGATCAACTTATAAAACACCATATACAGAACATGCTTTTATGGAAGTTGAATGTGCTGTAGCTTTTCCACAAGGTAAGGGTGTTAAGTTATATACATCTTCTCAATCAATTTATGACGATCAAAGAGAAGTTGCTAGAATGCTTCAACTTCCTTTAGAAGATGTTGAAGTGGAAGCTTCATTAGTTGGTGGTGGTTTTGGTGGTAAAGAAGATATGAGTGTACAACACCATGCAGCTTTAATGGCTTATCTAACTCAAAAACCTGTTAAACTTCATTTATCAAGACAAGAAAGTTTGATGGTACATCCCAAACGACATCCTATGGAAATTGATATTACTACAGCTTGTGATGAAAATGGTAAAATTACAGCAATGAAAGCTGAAATTATTTCTAATACTGGAGCTTATGCTTCTCTAGGTGGACCTGTATTACAAAGAGCTTGTACCCATGCTTCTGGACCTTATAATTATCAAAATATTGATATTATTGGTAAAGCTGTATATACAAACAATGTTCCAGGTGGTGCTTTTAGAGGATTTGGTGTAACACAAAGTTGTTTTGCTATTGAATCAAATTTAAATTTATTGGCTGAAAAAGTGAATATGGATCCTTTTGAATTTAAATATAAGAATGCTCTTAGAGTTGGAGATACAATGCCTAATGGTCAAATCACATCTGAAGATTGTGGTATTGTTGAATGCATGGATGCTGCTAGAGATATTTATTATAGTAATCCAAAAATTGGTTTTGCAAACTCTTTTAAAAATGCAGGTATTGGTGTAGGTGTTCCAGATTCAGGAAGATGTATTTTATCCATTGAAGATTCTATTGTGCACATTAGAACAAGTGCAGCTTGTATGGGCCAAGGGATAGCTACAATGGCATCTCAAATGTTAGGTGAAACTTGTCATCTTAAAAAAGAACAAATTTTAGTTGAGCCACCAAATACTAAGAGAACTCCAGATTCAGGTTGTAGTACTGCAAGTAGACAAACAGCTTTTACCGGGGAAGCTATTAAAAGAGCAGGCGAAAAATTAAAGGCTGCTTTAGAAAAAAATACGCTTGAAGAATTAGAAGGTGAAGAATTCCATGGTGAGTTTACATTCTATTCTGATCCAATAACAAGCAATAAGAACCATCCTGTAAGCCACTTAGCATATAGCTATGCTATTCAATTAGTTGAACTTGATGATGAAACTGGAAAATTAAAGAAAGTTTATGCTATAAGTGATGTTGGAACACCTGTTAATTTAACTACCTTAGAAGGTCAAGTTGAAGGTGGTGTTGTAATGGGATTAGGCTATGGATTAACAGAAGATTTCCCAACTTATGGTGGTTATCTAAAGGTAAAATATGGTACACTAGGCTTGTTTAGGAGTACTCAAGTTCCTGAAATTGAATTAAAATTTGTTAAAGGACCTGGGAAATCAAAATATTCATATGGCGCAAAAGGTATTGGAGAATTGAGCACAATTGCAACAGCTCCTGCTTGTCAAATGGCATATTATAGACATGATGGTATTTTTAGAAAAGAATTACCTTTAGGTGGAACTCCTTATAAAAGGAAAAAAGAAGCTAAATAATTTTAAGTATTATCCTCTCAATTCGAGAGGATAATTTGTAGGAGGCAATTAGTGAAAATTGATAAAGTCAGTTTAATTGGTTTTGGAGCAGTAGGGGCAATCTATGGTGATAAAATATCTAAAGTTGTGGATTCTTTTGAAGTTATTGTTAATGGCGAGAGAAAAGATAGATACGAAGCAAATGGTATTTTAGTAAATGGTAAAAGAAAGTTTTATAATTTTACTTCTAGCAGTAAATCTCAAAAACCTCAATTAATTATTATTGCTACCAAAAATCAACATCTTTCTCAAGTTATTGAAGATATTGAAAACATTGTAGATGAAAATACAATTATTCTTTCTTTATTAAATGGTATTGTTTCTGAAAGAATTTTAGAAGAAAAATTTCCTAAAGCAAAAATTTTATATAGTTTTGCTGTTGGTTTAAGTAGTGAAAATTTAAATAAAGAAATAAATTATTCTAGCGAAGGTAAAATTGTTTTTGGTAGTAAAAATGATGAGAGAGATGAAATAGTTCAAGCTGTTGAAGAATTGTTCAATAGAGCCAAAATTGATTATCTTGTGCCAAAAAATATCCAACATGATTTATGGAATAAATTTATGTTAAATATTATATATAATACAATTTCCTCAATTTTAAGAGCAGGTTATGGAGTTTTCAAAAATGAAGATGTAATAAAACTTGTTTACAAAGTTGCTAAAGAAGTTCAGCAAGTTGCTAAAGAGGAAGGTGTTATACTAAGCGATGAAGATATTGAAAAAAATCAAAGTCTTATAGTTAAGTTAGATCCATATGGAAGAACTTCAATGTGCCAAGACATTGAAGCTTCACGAAAAACTGAAAATAAATATTTCAGTAAAACAATAATGGATTTAGCTGATAATCATAAGATTAGCGTTCCTTATTGCGAAAGTTTATATTATTTAGCGCAAGGTGCTGAATATAGAAATGAAATGATGAAAAAAAAATAATGATTAAACATGCTTAGAAGATGTATGAATTTCATTTTTTGCATCTTCTATAGCTTTTTTCATTAATGGATATAATATTCTTTCAATTCTGTAATCTCTATTTTTAATAGTTGATTTTAATTTTGCATCGTCTTTGTAGCATTTTAATAGATCTACTAATTTTCTTTTTTCTAATATTCGAACAGCAGGAACATTTAATTTTTTTGCTACAATATCTCGTGCAATAAAGAAATGTTTTAATAGAATTTTATCTTCTCTGCTTAATCTTTTCCAATTAGTAATTTTGGTCCAACCTGGTTTTGGTGGTTTTGTAATTTTACCTGCTGTTTTCATTTTTTTCATAGCAGAATTTATTTTTTTTTCTTTTGTAGCTATATCAATGAGAACCGTTTTTAGTTGATGAAGGTAGGCAACATCTTCTAATGCATATTGAATTTGATTATCCGTTAGTGGTCGTTTTAGCCAGTTTGTCATTTGATTTTTTTTCTTAGATGCTTTACTTCCAATATTGATATCTAAGTAATTTTCAACCAATGCAGAATAACCTTTTTCGAAACCTAATTCTAAGGCAATAATTCTAACATCAAAAACATTATTAATCTCAATATTGTATTGTTTTTTTACAAGTGATGCATCGCTATCACAACTAAACATTATTTTTTCAATTTCTTTATCTTCTAGAAATTCTTTTAATACATTATCACTAATTTTAAATGGATCAATTATATAAAAATTCTTTGAATCAAATATTTGAATTAAACACAAATGTTCTCCATAAATGTGAAGGTTGAATTCTCCTTCAAAGTCCATAGCAATAGTTAGTAAATCGTTATCTTTTATATAGGTTATAAACTGTTTTAAACTTTCATCACTTTCAATAATTTTAAAATCGTACATAGGACAAACATATATTGTTTTTCTATTTTAATAAAGAGATAAAAAAAAGGGCTCAAGTAAATTGAACCCCATATTATGTGTTTATATATAATTAAATATATTTAACTTCAGGATCTGTTTGTGGTAAAATGAAATTTAAGAAAATACCAACAAGGGTTGCTAGAGCAACTCCACCTAAAGCAAATGATAGTGTTTCATTGATATGGAAAGAAATCATTCCTCCACCAATTCCAATTACTAAAATAACACTACTTATTGTTAGATTTCTCTTATCCTTATAATCGACACCACTTTCAACTAATGTTCTAAGTCCACTTGATGCAATGATACCAAATAATAACATTGAAATCCCTCCTAAAACAGGAGTTGGGATAGTTTGAATTAAAGCTCCAAACTTACCAAAGAAAGATAAAAGAGTTGCTAGAACTGCAGCCCCACCAATTACCCAAACACTATATACTTTAGTAATAGCTAGGACACCGATATTTTCACCGTAAGTTGTGTTAGGTGGTCCACCCCAAAGAGAAGCCCATGCTGTTGCAATACCATCTCCTAAAAGAGTTCTATGTAAACCTGGTTTTTCATAGAAGTTTTCTCCAACAACATTACTTAATACTAAAATATCTCCTAAGTGCTCACAAATTGTTGCAAAGGAAACGATAATGAATGATAGAATTGCAATTAGATTAAATTTTGGAAAAGCAAAAGTCGGAAAACTTAACCATGCAGCTTGTTTTAGATTATCAAAATTTATAATGTGATATGCTGGAAAGAAAGAACCCATAATCAATGTAAATATATAACCACTAAATAATCCAATAAGAATAGGAATTAAAGCCCAAAATCGTTTAAAAAATATATTTGCAATGATTGTGATTGCAAGTGTTACTAAAGCAATAGAGAAATATACCATACTATAATTACCAGAAGGATCATTCATTGCCATGCTCATTGCCGTTGGTGCTAAGTTAAGTCCAATAACGATAATTACAGAACCAATAACTACAGGTGGAAGTGCTTTATCTAACCATTTATGTCCAACAACTTTAATAATTGCAGCAATAATTGCATAAAAGATACCTGCACAAAAAGCACCCCCCAAAGCATATGGTAGACCAAATGTAGCAGATACCATGATAATTGGAGGGATAAAAGCGAAAGAACTTCCTAAAAATGCTGGAACTTTAGCCTTAGTTAATACTATGTAAATTAATGTTCCTGTTCCTGCACTAAACAGTGCTGCACTCGGGTTTAGCCCTGTGAGAATGGGAACTAAGATTGTTGCTCCAAACATAGCAAATACATGTTGAATGCTTAGAAAAACCCATTCTCCGATTGGGGGTTTTTCACTTGGGCTATATACTGCCCCAGAGATAAATTTATCCGACATAAAAACTCCTAATTTTGACTATAGATAAATAGTGTTGATTTTTATGACTTATTGATAAGTCGTTTAACCATATCAAAAAAGGGGGAAGAAAGAAAACCCCCTATTCAAAAAGAATAGAGGGAAAAGAGTGTTTTCTTCAACAGAGTGCAACATTATTGAAGAAAAGTTTATATTAAAGGAGCTTAGCGTTTTAAGAATGGTAAAAATGCCCCTAGTATTACTATCAATGGAAAAAATAAGACAATTAAAATAATTAACGTGATAAAGAGTTTTTTACTATTTAAAATATGATCGAGTGGTTTTTTGAATAAATAAGTTTCTTCCATAAGGGCTCTCCTTTAATATGTTTCTATAATATCCTAGGAGTAAGGACATATAGTGTCCCTAAAAATTAAAACTTATAAAATTTTTTGCATTTTATTTATTTCTGCTTTCCACATATCTACTAATTTATCTGGTGCCATAGGTTTAGCTAAAGCTCCAAAGGAAAGAATTTTAGATAGAATTTCATCATAGGAAGAAAAGGGAAGGCTCAAAAAAAGTGTGTTATTTTTTATAATGACTTTTTGTTCTTTATGCCAAATTTGGGTTTTGACCATATTAACAGCTTTTCCGAAAAATTCAATTGTAGCATTATAACTGATTGTATTCATAAAGATACCAAAACCTGATGTGATATATTTTTTCAGTTCTTCAGCATCTTCTATATAAGAATATTCTTTTTTTAATTCTTGAGGATTTTCCATTCTAGAGAGATGGAAGTTCCTTAATCCTTTTTTTTGTATATCATATGCGATTAAATACCAAGCTTTTCCATCATTTACTAATCTTAGCGGTTCAACTTCTCTTTGACTGATAATATTAGAAAGATTTGTATATTTAAATTTTATACAGTAGTTGTTTTTCATAGAAAATGACACTACTGAAAAAATGTTTTTATCTGGAAGGTCGACGATAGGGGATAAAAATAAAATTTTCTTTGAAAGATTTTTATCAGATTCACTTAATGTATTATCTATTCCTTCAGAAATTAAAGATGAAGATAGGGGCTGTAGCCCATTGGCATGACTAAAGTTGTCGAATATAGCTTTAAAGATTAGTGTGTTGTCATCATTATTATTTGTAAGTGAAAAATCTTTTTCATATTTATAATAATGTTCTTTATGATCATAGATTATTGGCGCGTAAAATCTATCACGCATATATTCTAAGTCTCTTTTTGCTTGACGAGTACTAATTTCAAATTTTTCAGAAATTTTATTAATTGTTAAATACTTTTTTTTAGAGAGTTGTTTATCAATATATATAATACGTTCAGTTTGACTCATAAATATAAAGTAACATAGTCTTTATATTATTGCAAAAATAATTTATCCATATAATTGAGAGCTAAACTTTTTGTTAATAATTTCTTCAAATGGGCAGCCACTTTCAAATGCTTCACAAAATTCTTTCTTACACATATCAAAAGATAGAAAATTTTTTTTAGCCTGTTCTACATTAGCATAAACTTTCCAGTATCCACAATATTTCTCATTCTCTCCCTTATTATTAATGAACCCAATAGTATCTGAATATGGATATCCTAGAAAAATACCTATTTCATGGGGAAATGGGAGGTTTTTAGTTTCAATTCTTTTATATAACTGGGTGATTAAATCATCAATATTTGTGATCTTATAATTTAATTGCTTGAGTAAATTGATATTTAAGTCTGTATGTATTGCTTTTTCTAAATCTTTTTCATTAAAGAGTAAGTATCTTCTAACATTAATGCAACCACCTAGTTCTCTTAATCTAAAACCATTTTTTTTAAGTATAGGCTTAAGTTTATTAGCTTCTTTATTTAGATACTCATTGTTTTTGACCATTATGAGGTAGCTTGGTTTTAATCCTGCAAAAACTGGACTGCAAAATTTGATTAATGTTTTACTCAATGTCATATGGTTTTCCTTGTTAATTTAGTTAGATTTTGCTAACAATATAGGTTAACCAAATAAAATAATCAAGCAGACTATAATGTAAAAATGATATTTTTAATTTTTTTATAAAAAAAATAGTCGCCAAAAAGACGACTATTATTAAGATTTGGAGTATCTTATTTGAATTCACCAGGTTTGATTTCAGCACCATATTTAGCTTTAGCGTCAGAAATCTTAGCAATAAATTCATCCCATTTGTCAAAGATTAATTGTGGGCAGAATTCGTCCATTTTCTTGAAGTATTTTTTACTTCTTTCTAATTTAGCAATCCATTTGTCACAACGGAAAGTGAATTGGTAAGTATATTCTTCAAGAGTATAATCTAAGTCTAAATATTTTTTGAATAATGCTTTTAGATCTTCATATAGTGGAATTTTACCAGTAGGAGTATCTAATGCTTCATATTCACCATGAACTCTACCTTCAGCCCAGTGTACCCAAACCTTTTTAGCTAGTTTGTCAGTACAGAATTTACCTTCTGGAGTTCTTAGGAAGTAGTTAGTTGAGAATACTTTTGGTACTTCTTTAAGATCTTTAACAAAGTTGATGTTATTTAATGTGTATTCACCTAGAGGGTATGATAAGAAGTCCATGTTAGCCATTGGGCTAGGAGTTCTAACACCTTCAGCACCTAGTGTAGCACTAGTTGTTTCTGATTCTAGAGTACAAGCTTTAAGAAGGATACCTTCTTCCCAAGAAGCTGATTCTTCAACAGGAACTGTAGTATCACTATCACGTCCACCATAAAGAACACCTTGAACTAATACACCTTTCTTATTTTCATAACCTTCTTTATCGAAGTTATCTAAGTAATCTAATCTCATTGTGTAACGAGCATTGCCGTGAGCACATTTGATTTCATTACCGTTTGCATCTTTTTTACCTTCAAACCAATCATTACCTGAGAAGTTATCACCAGATTTTGGAGTATCTAAACCTGAACCTAACCAATAAGGTTTGTTATCTGGTCCACGTAGAACGTTAGAGAAGATTACTTCTTGGTTGATGTTTAAGTTTTCAAAGATTACAGGGTCATCTTGTGCATTAACGTCTTTGATAATACCAAAGATACCTTGTTCAACGTTAACTGCTCTGAATTCACCATCGATGTTTCTGAAATAAGCAATATCGTCACCAACAATTTGTTCACCAGGAATCATAGCTGTTGATGTTTTACCACAAGCTGATGGGTAAGCACCTGTGAAGTAAGTCTTACGACCTTTATCTTCATTAACACAAGCCATTACGAACATATGTTCACATAACCAACCTTCTTGTCCACCTTTATTGATAGCAAGACGCATTGAGTGTTTTTTTAGACCAACAGTGTTACCAGCATATTGTGCGTTCATTGAGTAAACGATGTTGTTTTGAGTATCCATATAGATTCTTCTCTTATCAATGTTTACAGTACAACCTCTTTCATCTAAAGCACCAGCTGAGTGGATAAATCTGAAGAATTCATCTTTTTCAGCACCTTTCATTGCTTTGAAATGTTCGTAAGCTGGTCTATAAAGAATTGTTTCTGAGTGAGCAACATACCATGAATCTGTGAATTGAACACAAGGCATTGTGAATTCACTGAATGCAGGACCTTCACAGAAGAATTTAACAACAGCGTCTTTTCCTTCCATGTTATTTTTTGCAATTGACATAATTTCATCTAAACCTTCATTATAATCAATTGAGTTAAGGCTCTTCATTTTTTCTAAGTTTTCTTTGTATACCATGTAACGAGTGTTAACCTTGTCACGTGCTTGGTCAGATGGACCATCCCAGTGGATAGTTTGTTTATCATTAGCTAATACAAATTCTTCACCTTTTGCAATAGCTTGTTCTCTGATGTATTGCTCATCTTCTTTGCTATCATCACAAACGTAAATAGTTGCTGGGTTACAATGCTCAGCAAATTGTCCAACAAATTCAATAACTTTTTCATTTTCAAGTGCTGTTAGCTTTTTATAGCTAGCTTCGTTCATTTTGCTCTTAAGTAATTCGGTATACTTAGAATTCATTTATTACTCCTTTGGTGAATCCATATAAAATGGAAACCCGTAAATCTATAATTACATTATTGTAATCATAATGTTTTTAAACCTATAGATGATCTCTCATCTCTTAAATAGATGTAACTATCCCTAAGATAGTATATAATCCAGATATCAATATCTGACCAAAAATCTATATACAGAAAATAAATATATTTCCTTGTCTAATAATAAAAAAAATCATTAAAAATATCAATACTTAATCTTTTCTTTTTGTCTTGATAAATGAAAATAAAATAACAAATTGATTATATTTTTGGAATAAAGTAAAATTATAGATAAAAAAATATCAAATTCCTAAATTTTATTTATTCTCCTTAAATAAAATTTAATGTACTTGTAGTGAAACTTTGTATTTAATATTGTAAAATATTAATATAATTAATCTAAAGGATATAATAATGATTGAATTAGCAATGCCAGCTGGATCTATTCAAAGCGCACTAGTTGCTTTTAGAGATGGGGCAGATGCCATTTATTTAGGACTACAAAGTTATTCTGCTAGAAAAGGTGCAGTTAATTTTACAATTGAAGAATATTCAAAAATATATAGCTATGCAAAGTCTAATAACAAAAAAGTTTATGTGACAATAAATACAGTAATACATGATGCTCAATTAAAATCAGTTATAAGGCTTCTTAAGGAAATTGAGATTGTAGGAAGTGATGGGATAATAGTTCAAGATTTAGGGATTTCTAGAATAATCAAAGAAAACTTTCCATCTCTCGAGTTGCATGGCAGTACACAACTAGCTGTTCATTCAATAAAAGGTGTGAAAGCTATGAAAGATTTAGGTTTTACAAGAGTTGTATTATCTAGAGAGTTAAGTATTGAAGAAATTAGTGAAATTCGTAAAGCATGTGACGATATTGAACTTAAGGTTTTTATACATGGGGCTCTTTGTTATGGTTTTTCTGGACTTTGTATGGCTAGTAATATAATTACAGGTAGAAGTGCAAACGCTGGGGCTTGTGCTCAAATCTGTAGAACTTGGTTTACATATAATAATCAAAATGGATATTTTTTCTCTATGAAGGATTTGGAGATTGCAGAAAGTGTAAAAAAGCTTAGAGATATCAATATAGACAGTTTAAAGGTAGAGGGTAGAATGAAATCACCTTCTTATGTTTCAGCAGTGACTAAATATTATCGCGCCCTACTAGATGATAAACCTTATGAAGATTTATATGAAAATGTTAAAACAACATTTGCAAGAGAGAGTTCAAAAGGTTGGTTAGATATTAAAGATAACAATACAAGTCTTATTGACTCTTCATACTCTTCTCATAAGGGTATTGAATGTGCAACTGTAATAGATGTTGTCTCAATTAATAATAGAGATTATGCATTAGTTGATCTAGAAAGAGATATTGCACTTCACGATGGTGTTATGTTTATAAATAGAGAAAGAGAAGTAGCTCAGGGAGTTAAATTTAGTGTTAGCTCTTTATTAGATAAATCAAGAAAACCAATAAAAAGAGGTAGGAAATTTACTTCAGTATATATAAGTATAAACGATAGAGCTTTAAATCTCTATAATGGTGATAAATTATATCTAATAAAAAAACATGATCAAGATGAAAAGCTCATAAATACTGATAGGCTTCCTTTTAATAAAAATTATGCAAAAGCTAAATTTATTATTGAAGATAATTCAATTAGTATTGTTTGTAATTTTGATTTTATAAATGAAGTTAGAATAGATAGAGCATTAAAAATAGAGAAAGCTAAAAGACCTTTTGAATATAAAGATAAAATTAATACTATTTTTAGTCAGTCTGGGGGAAGTTTTTTTGAGGTTGAATCTGTAGAAATTGTAAATAATTCATCAATTGATTTTAAAGAAATCTTTTTACCTTTATCTGAAATAAAAGAACTTAGAAGAATTTTTTATGAAGCTATAGATGACAAAGAAGATTTATATATCGATGAAGAACTTTCTCTTAAAGATAAAAGTAATTGTTTTAGAACTGAAGATTTACCACCTAGATCAAAGTTAGTAATTAATGATATTCCATTTTTTGAAGATATTCCAAATAAAATAAGTGAATTAATAAAAGTTGAAGATAAATATTATCTTCCTCTTCCTCCTGTATTTTTTAATGAAGAGGAGCTTTGTGGTAAACTCAATAAATTAATTGAAGAAATAATTTCTAATAATTTATTAGATAAGGTATATTTTGGAATTAATAATATTGCACATTTGAAATGGATAGAAAATACAAATGTAAAAGTATATTCAGATATATACTTCTATTTAGCAAACAGAGAGGCTGCACTAAACTTTTTAGATACTAAGTTAAATATAGTTGGTGGTTATTTATTTTTAGAAACTGTAGTTGGTGATACAAGCTTATGGCCGTTTATTCCTCAAAGAGTAGATAAGGATTTTGTGCCACCTTTGTTTATTTCAAGAACAAACTTTTCCAGAGATAGTTTAGGAAAAGGTAAAAAAGATGGGAAATATTTATTAAATCAGAGAGATAATAAATATGAGGTTATATCACGAGGTGAATTAACTTTCTTGATAAAAAGAAACTAGGAGGATTTCTCCTCCTAGAACTTAGACATTTTTTTATATTTTCCCTTTTTGGTTTGTCAAATAGATATCTCAAGGTATCTAATGGCAAACTCCTTAGATTAATATGATTTAAACTATTCTAATAGACCATATTCTTTTACAAAAGCTTCTGCGTTTTGAATTGATCCACCTGCAGCACCTTTAACAATGTTATTAACCATTAGTGCAAATCCAATTTTGTTGCCTTTTTTCTTTACACGACCTGTGTAAACTACCATACCTCGAGGATTACCCCAGAAAGCATATTTAGGTTGTGGGAAGGTTTGTTCGCTGCTATAGACAACTGGTTGTTCAGGAGTAGACGGTAGATCAGTTACTACCTTAAAGTCTTTCCAGGCCTCTATAACATCTTCTTCATTCACTTCTTCATCACATTCAAGCCAAACAGTTTCTAAGTGACCAAACATAACAGGAACTCTAACAGTAAAAGCATAAACTTCAGGGTCTATGGATAGAATTTTTTTAATCTCTTTTTCAATTTTTGCTTCTTCTCCGTTGATAAAAGGAATACAGTTATCAGTAATATCTAAAGAAGATAGTCCAGGATATCCAGCACCACTAACACTTTGGTAAGAGTTAATATGGATAGTGTTTATTTTAAACTTTCTAAGTGGTGCTAAGGCCATGGCTAACCCAGTTGTTACACAGTTTGCATTAGTTACACAGAAACCTGTGTTAGGGTAACCTTGGTCTCTAATCAAATCTAGTTGTTCAAGATTTGTTTCAGGAATTAAGATTGGAACATTTGAATCATAACGCATTGCTGCAGCATTGGAGAAGATGTAAAAACCATGAGCTCTTAGTTGTGGTTCAGCTTCTCTAGCAATATTTGCAGGTAATGCAGAAAATACGATTTGTACTCCAGCTTCTTTCATAGAATCGAAATTAAATTCTTTCATTTCAATATCTTTTATTGATGATGGCATTTCCAAAGGTAGAATCCAGTGAGTGGTTGATGAATATGTTAAACCTACTCTTGAAGCAGATGCGGTAGCATATGCTACATTAAACCAAGGATGATCAGCTAACATCCACATAAAGACCTGGCCAACAGCTCCAGTTGCGCCAATTACAGCTACATTTATTTTCTTTTCCATGTTATTTCCTTATTGGGAGGTTCCCACTTTTTTTTTCATTTTTAACTACTTTATAGTTTCTAAGATAAAAAATCAATACATTTTAAAGAAAAAATGTTAATAAATTTACAAAATGTTATTATATTAACAGAGAAGTTTATTATATTAAACAAAACCTTATGATAAATTTATTGTTAAAAAATAAAAATTAGATAAATAACTTTTTTGAAAAACATCCTTTTTTCTAGTAAATAGCCTATTGTGAATACTGTATTTAGTAATATAAATAAAAATAAGGCTAAAATTTTAACTTTTGATAAATTATAGTAAAATCTATTTTTGATAACATATTTTCAAGATATCGAACAAAAAAAACTCTACTTTTTTTTAAGTAGAGTCATTATTAAGGGTTAATTTATTAATTTGCTAGCGAATTACCTAGACTTTTTAGTTGTTCTAACATTTCATCGTCAGGTTCAAGGTTAGCTATAATTCCATCAGAAACAAGATTTACACCATTGTTTTTGCATTTATCTTGCCAGTCTCTCATCCATTGGCCATCGCCCCAATCATAAGATCCAAATAGAGCCACTTTTTTGCCTTTAATCAATGGTAAAAGTTCTTCAAAGAAGGGTTCAAATTCTCCTTCATCTAAAACTTCATCACCCATAGCTGGACAACCTAAAGCGATTGCATCATAGTTTGAAATATCTTGTGCATTTGCACTACTTACTTCAAAAATATCACAACTCTCTCCAGCTCCTTCTTTAACTGCTTGAGCCATTTGTTCTGTATTTCCAGTCATTGACCAATAAACTACTGCTGTTTTCATAACAAAATTCTCCTCGTTATTAAATTGTAATTGAAATGTTAGTTAAAGCAATCTAGTTAGTAATAACTAACATAAATAAAATAACTATTTTTTGCTAAATCGTCAAGTTTAAAATTGAAAAAAAAGAATTAATTGGATATAAAATTAATTTCTTACTATAAAGTAATTTATAAAAAAATATGGTGACTATAACATAGTCACCATACAACAGGGAAAAATAATGGAGTGACAAATTAATAATACTATATAAATAATATGTTGAGTGATATTATTTGTTAGCAATATGTAACTTATGATTTAAATATAATTGCTTATTGTTATTTTGTCAACAACAATATTTAAAAATATTTAATTTATTTTATAATTCTTAAATAACGATAGGAAGTTTTTATAAAAATCTTGTAATGATTTAGTGATTTTCTTTAATATTATCTAATAAAGCTAGATAATTTCTTTTTTCAACATCGATATCGATTACTAGTACTATTAAGTGTATATGTTTAGATATTGGATCTAATTTATGAATAAATTTAAAGCGGAACCATTTATAGTCTGGGTATCTATTAGTAACTGATCTTAGTTTTACATCAAGCTCTGTATTTTTAGCAATAGTGTTATTAAATGCATAATTGATATTTTTATCTCTAATTGTAATAAATTCTTTTATGAAATCCTTGTGAATTACATTATTTACTAAATATTCAAAATTATTTGTTTTACAATCTTCAAAAAAATCTAGAGGTTGGTGAGGGGAATATAACACAATTGCTTTATCAGTTAATAAATCATATTCTCCAATAAAATCATATTCATTTACAATTCTTTGAATTATATCTTGTTGTTTTGAAAATTTTTCAGATAAATCATTTTTGCTATCTATACTAACTATTACACACAGAGATTTGATTGGCATTCTATTATTAAAGAGTGTGTATGATAATAGATTAAACCATCCTATTTTTTTGTTTTTCAAATTGATTCTACCCGTCCAACTATTTTTTCTCTGATTGTGCATATCATTATAAAATTTTAGAAAACTTTGAGCATCTTCTTCATATATTACATTGTTTTCAATTAATGAATTGGGTAGGTTCGTTACATATTTGTTTGTAAACTTCACATTTGAGTTTTGAAAAATATCTGTTTCAAATTTTTTATTTACTAAATCAATTATTAAGAATTTAGAAGAAATTGTGGCTGGAGTTAATAAATCTTTATTGTTACAGTTACAAATACAATCTTCTTTTAAATCAGTTAGTTCTTCAACATATGCAAATATATGTTTTTTCCCTTGAAAGTCTTTGATTATCTCAAGAGTTTCAGTAACCCAGATATATTTACCTTCTTTATTAAGAAGTCTAAATGAAAAAGATAACTTTGGTCTTTGTGTTTTTAGTTTTTTATATATTTGATTAAAATATATAATATCGTCTTTATGAATTAGATTTTTATAATCATATTGAATTGATTTAAGTAATTCTTTCTTTTCATAATGCAATAAATTGCATAGAGATTCGCTTATTTCTTCTACAATCCAATATTTTTCAAAGCAATTAATATGAGTTCCTGCTATCAAGTAAGATTGCAAAATTGTGTTTGTATCTTTATTATTTTTATGATTTAAAGGATAAGTGGAATCAGGTCGTACCACACAATAATATTTTGTGTTTTTATCTTCTTTTTTAGCGACTATTAGGGCTATAATCCAAATGTCATTATTATTTTTCAATTTAATTCGAAAGTTGCAGCTAAAAGGTATAGTAGATTCCCTGTTTGTTTCTAATAAGTGTATTATTATTTCAACATCTTCTTTATTTATATAATCTAAAATGTTTTTGCCTATTAGATTCTGTTTATTTTGCTCTGTTAGATTAAATAAATCTGAGAATTGTTCGTTTATAAGTTTTATAGGATATGATGTTTTGTTAACAAAAGAAATGACAATTAATCCACCCGTAGCATGTTGAAGTATTGCATTTGAATTGTAGTCTACATTTTCTAGAAAATCGAATTTAGCTAAAACTATTTGCCCAATTTCGCCTTCATACTTAACATTTGCAAATAAGTTTATATTCAAATTAATATTTTTTTTCTTTTGAATTAAGGTGAAGCTATAATTTACAACGAATACATCATTATCAATTTGTGAAACAAATTCAGAGATGGGCTTTAATTTAAAAGGAGAGGGCATAAAGGAAATATCGGCATTAAGGATAGCTTTAAAACTTTCAAATGTATCTTCTTTTGTTGCTTTTTTATTAGGGCCAATCCATACAATGTCTTTTGATAGAAAATTAAGTGTATCATCAATATTTCTTTCTGTATAAAAAGTTTTACAAAATTGTTTTATGAGTTTTAAAGCATTTTTATCTTTTTTGATCATATATTTCCCTAAAAAATGTATTTGTGTGAAATTTTATCATGTGAGCATCTATTATACAACAAGTATTTATTTATATTTCATCAAGATTACAAATGGTTCTATTGTGAGTTAGTTACATACTTTTATTTAATTTTTATTTATTAATATCAGTAGAAAAAAAATGGAGAAAAAAAATGAGTATTAAAATTAATAAAAATCGATGTCCACAAAATCATCCTTGCCCTGCTGTTAGAGTATGTCCAACAGGCGCTTTAAGTCAAAAAGGTTTTTCAGCGCCTGATGTTGATAACAGTAAATGCATAAATTGTGGTAGATGTATTAGAATGTGCGCCTTTGGCGTTTTCGCCCAACAATAAGGGTTAAGTTTTAATTTTTTATAGAAAAAATAAAAAAACATGCTAATATAGTATTATGGATAAAAAAGATATCATATCAAGACTTCAAGAATTAAATATTTATGATTTATATGGTTTTAAAACAGAATTAAAACCTTTAGCAATGATTCTATTGTTAGATGAAAAAATTAATTGTGTAGCAACCGCAATATATGAAGGCAAGCGTAGATTGATTTGCGTAACTGATTATAGAATGATTATTCTTTTTACTCCCATTGTTGGAACTGGAGAGTCAACAATAATAAAGAGAAAAGCAGTTATAAACTTTAGTGCAAATAAAAAGGTTTTTAATTCTAACTTTAAAATTGAAACAGATGATAAAGAGTATATATTTAGAAATACTCAAAGAAGAATTATTGATCTGTTTCTTTGGGCTATGGATCAACCAATAAAGGTTTATGAAGATTAATAAAAATCCCTTTGTATAGTTACAAAGGGACTTTTTCAATTTCTTTGATTAGTATTTAACTATTGAATTATAGAATCTTCTTCTAACATATTTAATTTCTTTGCAACAAAAGTTGTACAAGTCAAATCTCCGAATACGTTGAGAGCAGTTCTTCCCATATCTAGAATAGCATCAATACCTAAAATTAAGGCATAAGCACCAGCAATAGCTGTACCTGGTTCAATAGGCATTCTAACTTGTTGCATTACCATAGCTAACATAATAGCACCAGCACCTGGAACACCTGCAGTACCGATTGAAGCTAATGTAGCTGTAATAATAATTAAACCAACATCGCTAAGGCCAAACATACCATGACCAACTGATAAAGCAATAAATATAGCACAAACACCTTGGTAGATAGCTGTTCCATCCATGTTGATTGTTGCACCTAAAGGAAGTGAGAAAGAGTAAACTTCTTTTTTAACACCTAATTCTTTAGCAGCTTCAATTGTTACAGGTAATGTACCACTTGATGAACGTGTTACAAAAGCTGTTACAAAAGGATTTCTTGCTGATTTCCAGAATGTACTAAGTTTAATTTTACCCATTCTTAAAATGCTTGAATAAACTAATAAGATATGTAATAAATAACCCAAGAAACAAGCAATTGTTACAATTGCTAATGATCCAGCTACAGCTGCACCTTGCTTAGCGAAAACACCACTTATTAATGCAAAAACACCAACAGGAGCATATTCCATGATTCCTCTAACCATTTTCATCATAATTTCAGCAAAGCCATCAAATAAATCAAACATTACATTTCCGATTCTTAATAATCTTTCATCCTCTGAAACTTTAAGGTAAGAAACACTTAATCCAAAAAGAATAGCAAAGAAAATTATTTGAAGAATTGAACCTGAGGTTAAAGAAGAGAAGATGTTCTTTGGTACTATTTCTGCAATAGTATTCCAAATAGATACATCAGCTGTTTTTCCAGCTGCTTCTGCTACCATTGTTGCTGCAATTTGAGCATTAGGTCTAAATATAACCCCCATGATTAATCCAATAGCTACAGCTACTGCTGAAGTAATTAGATAAATTCCTACAACACGAATACCTACTTTTCCAAGGTTAGCTGGAGAAACTGAAGCAGATCCAACAACTAAAGTTGAGAAAACAATAGGGATAAGAATCATTTTTAATAATCTTACAAAGATATCACCAAGCATTTGCAACCAACCAGGGATTGCAGTAATTCCATTTGCAGCTAAAATAATTCCTAATACTGCTCCAAGTACCAATCCAATTAAAATCCTATATAAAAGATTAAAATTGAAATACCAACCAAGTAACCTGTTTTTCTTAACAGGAGCTTCATTTGCCATAAAAACCTCCATATCTAGTTATTTACTAACAATTAATAGTACCATAAATTTATAGTTTTGCAATTTATTTTGTCAATTAATTTAACGAAAAAAAATACAGAATTTGTATAAATATTCATCTTATTTTCAAAAAATAAAAAAATATAATTATTTTT
>JAQQAS010000033.1 GCA_028532815.1 Pleomorphochaeta sp. | reverse complement strand
TACAAAAGCAGGCTGAGCTACAAAAGCAGGCTGAGCTACAAAAGCAGGCTGAGCTACAAAAGCAGGCTGAGCTACAAAAACCGGCTGAACTACAAAAAGCTAAAATAATTGCTGAGCAACAAAAAACTGAAGAAACTGCTGCATTAAGACAACAAAGAAGTTCTCAAAATAATTTATTTACAATTGATAAATTACCAATGATTATAGACTTAATGAAAAATAAATATTTGAATGTTTCTGCAGCATGCCAAAAAATTTCTAAAGTTGAACAGATTGATAATGTTTTAGTTCTTTATACTCCTGTTAATTTTAGTTTAACAATTATGAAAGAGAATGAAAGAATTATTAGAGCTGCAATAAATAGGATTTGTGGTTACACAGGACCTATTAAATTTGAATTAGAACAAGTAAAACCAAAAGCTCAGAATGCGAACTTTAATGACCCGTTTGTTGAAGAAACAAGAAAAATGTTTAGAGGAAAAATTGAAGAAGTTGACTAAATCTTCAAAAAACTTTATTAAACTTATATAAATTTAATTATTTAGGAGGACGGCTTTAATAGCCTAAATAAAATATGAATCCATTTGATATGATGAAAAATATGAAAGACTTACAAAAAAATGTTGATAAAATGAAATCACAACTTGAAACTATTTTTGCAACTGGAATTTCAGGTGCAGGAATGGTAGAGATTACTATCAACGGTAAGTATGTAATCACAGATATAAAAATTGACAAAGCAATCGTAGATCCTGAAGATGTAAATACTTTACAAGTTCTTATAGCTGCAGCATTCAACAATGCCTCTGAAAATTTACAACAAAAATTACAAGAAGAAAGCGCTAAAATGGCTGGTTCTTTTGGAAATATGTTTGGACAAAACTAATGAGTGCTTTAGAAGATTTAATCGAACATTTAAGCAGATTGCCAAGCATTGGCCCTAAAACAGCTTCAAGGCTTGCTTATCATCTAATTAAAACTGATAATGGCTACAATAAGTTATTAGGTGAAGAAATTGCGACCATCCAAGATAAAATATTCCCTTGCTCTATCTGTGGAAGCTTTACAGAAACAGATCCCTGTCCAATTTGTACAAGCAGCTCTAGGGACCACAGCACAATTTGTGTAGTTGAACAACCACAAGATGTTGTTACTTTACTATCTAGTGGAGTATATGATGGTATGTTTCATGTATTAGGTGGTGCTATTAGCCCTATTGATGGTATCGGAGTAGACCAATTGAATTTTGCAAAGCTTATAAAAAGATTAAAAGAAGGCAGTTTTAAGGAATTAATCATTGCTACTAACCCAACAGAAGAAGGTGATACTACCGCACTATATTTGAGGCAAATACTAAAAGATAGCGACATTCAAATAACTCGTTTAGCTAGTGGGTTACCTATAGGCGGAGATATAGAATACGCTGATAAAATAACAGTAGCTAGATCTCTTAGAGGTAGGATTAAATTCTAAATCAAATAATCTCAATTGAGATTATTTTTTATATAAGAAAGAAAATCATCAAATCTATTTTCTATCAAAGAGTATCCATGGTTATAAAAATCACCAAGAACTTTAACATCTTGTTCTAGGTGTGAAATAGTATCAACTTTAGGCCTAATTACAAAAACCTTTCCTTCTTCTTCTAATCTATTTATTTCAGCAAGTCTATTATTATATCTATTTGCTCTATTATCTAAATCTTCAATTACTTTAGGATATTTTCCATACTTTGCTTTTATAAGGAATTTTGAGAGTTTTCCAGCTTGTTCTTTAACGTAACCTTTTTTCTGTGTTAACACTAAAAATATTATTTTGTGCTTTTTCTCTTGAGCACGATCCAAAGGTATTGAATTAGAAACACTTCCATCCACATAAGGAATACTGTTTATTTGAACAACAGGCGCTGCTAAAGGCATACTACAAGATGCACGACAACTTTCCATGTTTCTCTTAAAAGGATCGATTTTCAAGTACTCACAGCCGCCTGTTAGACAGTTGGTAGCCACTAATTCAACATCATTTTTATATTTTATAAAAGAATTATAATCATAAGGGAAAAGCCTTTCAGGAAAGTCGACAAACAACTTATCCATATCAAGAATACTAGAGGTTAAAAATTTACTTTTGTGAATGTATCTATCTTTCTTATTAGTAATCATAATAGTTCTTTTTGATCTACCAATTTGGTGTGATGCATAATTTAAACCATTGCTAGCTCCTGCAGATACTCCAATAATATTATTAAAAAATATATCTTTTTCCATTAAGAAATCTAATACCCCTGCTGTAAAGATACCTCGATTTGCACCACCTTCTAAAATAATACTACCGTCTATATTCATCATATCCTCAAAAAAAAACATGCAAAGCTTATCTTTGCATATTTTAAATTATTTAATATTTCTTTCTTTTTTAATCTTTTCATAGGCTTCTTGAATTTCTCTAAATTTATGAGTTGCCATTTTAGAAAATTCTTCTGGCAATCCTTTTGAAGCTATTGTATCTGGATGATATTCTATACTTAATTTTCTATAAGCTTTCTTTATTTCAGAATCTGTTGCATTTTTATTCAAACCTAAAATTGTATATGCACTTACATTTGAAGAAGCTGAATATTTGTTTTTCATTGCATCAAAATATGAAGGTGAAAATCTAAATATAGCTATAACTTGTTTAATTATATTCTCTTCTTCAATCGATAAAGAACCATCAGAGATTGCAACTTTAAAAAGAACATCAACTGTTAGCTGTAAAATTGCTTGATCGTGATTAAATCCTGAATATAATTGCTTTGCAAATTGTTCAACAGTACCACCGTTAACCAAAGCCGCTTCAAAAACTCTTCTAGCAGCTTCTTTTGAAGCAGCGTCTAACCCTAAGTCATTATTAATAAAATTATTTACCGCGGCTCTTTCTTCGCTACTAACTTTTGAATCAGCTTGTGTTAATCTAGCTAGAAGGGAAAATACTCCAACAAAGAAAAGCATATTTCTTTGTTCGACACGATTCATTCTTCTTTGCCCAAACTCATAATATTTTGTACTAGAAGAATTTTTGTCATAGTTTTCAGCCTGATCAAAGAGATTACCGAAAGCTATTCCTGCTATTAAACCTATAGGACCACCTAAGCTAAAACCAAGGATACCACCAACTATTTTACCAAACCATGCCATTATAATTTATCTACCAACATTGAACACTTTCCTGAAGGAATAGGAAGCGTCTTTTTCTTTTCTTCATCAACTATCTCTAATGTGAAATAATAAAGTTTTTCGCTTTCAAGTCGAACTTCCCAACCTCTTGCGTTCTTATTACTAAGAATTGTAATTATATTTCGTTTTAAAGATAGACCTTCAATTCCCATTGCTTCTCGGCTAGTCATAGTCCAATCAACAGTTTTTCTAGGCAAAGAAATATCCATACCTATAATATTTTCTATCATCAAAGAAATAGTAATTAAGCCATTCATAGGGATATGTCTTTTTCTAGGGAAATTTGCAATTTCAGATGTTAAGCTTTTTCCTTCTTTATTTGGCAAGTAACCTTCCCAAACATCATCTATCTTATCTGTATCAGGATGGAATGTATCTAAAATAAAATATAAATGACGTATAGCACACTCTCTAGCAAAAACAAATTCGTTGTATTTAATTAAGCCCTTTACAACCATAAAAGTATTAATTGGTATAACACCACCACACCAACCATTTCCAGATTCACTGAAGTTTGGAGAACTAGCAGGTAATCCTGGGAATGGGTTATCTGTTCCAAATTCATTTGGATCATGTAATTTATCGATTAAATATGAAGCTCTTTCATCATTTGGAATTTCAGCTAATAAAGTCCAATATGCACCAATGAACTTTTCACCAACTTTCTTTCCTTTAGAATTTAAGTCATAGTAAAATTGTGTTTCTTCATCCCACATGTGTGTATTGATTCTAGTTTTTAGACCAAAATACATTTTTTTATATTTAAAGCTTAATTCTTTATCATTTAATATATCTCCAATAGCAGACATATATAAAGCATTCATTGCGACTTGAGCATTAAAATCAATTGGATAAATACAATTTTTTCTAGGGATATTTCCGCTTACGCAAGCTGATAAAGGAACAGAAAACAAGCCGTTATCTGCCTTAAAGTTATCACTCAACCATTCAAAATATTTTTCTAATTTTGGTACAATTTCTTTTAATCTTTTTTTATTTCCAATTTTATGATAAAAAGTAAACTCAACATAAGCTAACAAGCATGGAGCTAAGCCTAAGGGATTATTTGTATTTTTTACAACAGCCCCGGTTTCTATAGAATAATCACTTCTGATTGCACCATCTTCTTCTTGTTTTGAATAAAAATAATCAATTAAAGCAAATGGAGAATATTTTTGATTACTATAAACTAAAAATAATGCAGACATACAAGCTTCAAACTGATTAAAAGTTTTTTGTTCAGGATAGGATAAATAATCCCCAACAAAGCCGTTTTGTTCAGTACCACTTTTCCATTGCTCATTTATCCAAACCCATGTGCGATTATACATGTCGACAAAATCTTGATCATAAAAATGTATTGCTGGAACTAATTCCTTAACCAATGTCTTCTCCTCAAATCTAATTAAATCACTAGAATCTAATAAAATACAATATAATAATAAACTCTTCAAGAGGCAATTATTTGCGTACTTTATTATCATACACTATATTTAAGAAATTCTAACAAAAAAAATTAACTTTTTACCAAATTTTTATCTTTTTTCTAAAAAATTACTCTAATTGCATGCTCTTTTATAGTAATTTCAATTTTTTCAACTCTTTTTCCAACCATTTCTCCGTCAATATGTATCGCCATATCCTTATTTTTAGCGTAAATATTTATCCATTTTTCTTTAGAAAACAAAAAATGACAATCTTCTATTTGTTTACCTGACAAAAATTTTATTGCTGTTTTTAATATTTTATTTTTTGCTATAGGTTTATAAGCATAAACAAAATCAAAATAGCCATCATCAAGAACAGCTTTAGGTGTCATTAAAAAAGCACCCCCCATTCTTTTACCATTTCCAATAGATAATTGTTGAGAGTTTACAGAAAAAGAACCAGATTCTTTTTCAATTTCTAATTCCATTGGAAGAGGATAGTGCCTTAACATATTTAGAAGAGCAAATATATAACTTAAAGTTCCAGAAACATGCTTGTAACTACTTGCAATAAAATTTACGGAAGGTTCAAAGCCTATACCTAATCCATTAACAAAATGTGCACCATTAGGATAATTCCCACCAACACAATATCCAATGTCAATGACTTTATTTTCACCCTTTTTTATTTTGCTAACTAAGTATTCAATAGATTTATTTCTCAAATCTAACATCCAAGCAAAATCATTTCCACGTCCTATAGGGATAATTCCTAACAATGGTAATTTATCGAAACTAATTGAAGAATCTTGAGCTTTTTTTAAAATACCATCAACAACTTCATTAACGGTACCATCTCCACCAACTGCACAAATCAAAGAATAGTTTTCAACAGCTTCATAAGCATGTTTTCTGCAATCTTCAACTCCTTTAGATTTAACTAAATCAATATCTAAACCTTCATTTTTAAAAGCTTTTATTATTCTATTTTCTAACTTTAAAGCTTTACCTTTATTTGCATTGGGGTTTAAAATTACTAAACCTCGATTATTCATCTAATTACCTACTTAATCTTATCTATACACTTTTTTTGCATACCGACTTATTTTACACTATTGATTCGTATCATACAAGTTTATATTATTTATTAAATTCTAATAAATTGGGCTTGTTTCATATTAACAAATACGATATTAATGGACAAAGAAGAAAATTATGACTATAAAAACTGAAAAAAGAACATTCTATAAAAAACTATTTCAACTAGCGATTCCAATGATGCTACACCAATTACTCTTAAATTCAGCCTCTTTCATTGATACTATCATGATTGGCCAATTAGGAGCAGAAAGTGTAGCTGCAGTAGGTTTAGCTAATCAAATGTTTTTTTTAATAAATTTAATATATTTTGGACTTGGTAGTGGCTCTGGAGTTTTAATGTCCCAATTTTGGGGTGCTAAAAATATTACAGGCTTTAGAAAATCATTTATTCTTGCAATAATAACAAGTTCGGTTTTTGCATTATTTTTTAGTATATCTTCTTTCTTTTTTCCAAGACAAATAATGACTTTTTTTACTCACGATAAAATAGTAATCTCACTAGGTGTAAAATATTTAAAGATAGTTAGTATAAGTTATTTTTTCTCTTCTGTTGGATTTATATATGCCACAGCTTTTAGAGCAATCCATAATACAAAAGTTCCATTATTTATTGCAACATTATCACTATCCTTCAATACGATTGGCAATTACTTATTAATATTTGGCATTGGCCCTTTTCCTCAATTAGGTGTTGAAGGGGCTGCAATTTCAACAGCTTTTGCAAGATTTATTGAAGTAGCATTATTAATATTTTTATCTCTTAAAAAGAAAAATGAATCTCTTAAAATAAATAAATTTACTAGTTATTCTTTTACTAAACTATTTATCAAAAAATTCTTTAAAACAAGTTCACCTGTTGTACTAAATGAATTAACTTGGGCGTTAGGTATGGTTGCATATAAGTATGCTTTCTCAAAAATGGGCACAACAGCATTAGCAGCCGTTCAAGTAACAGAATCTATAACAGGTTTATTCTTTGTTGTTGCTATGGGATTTAGTATGGCCGCATCAATTATGGTTGGTAATAAAGTTGGTGAAAAAGAGTATGATATAGCTCAAACAATTTCAAATAGATTTTTAGTTATAAGCATATTAAGTGGTATTATTATGGGATTAACCCTACTAGTTTCTGCACCATTTTTAACTCATTTATTTGCTTTAAATTCTGAGATATCTGCATTAATAATTAAAACATTAACCTATTTTGCTTTCTTAATTCCTTTAAAATTCCTTGTAACAGTTATTGTTGTTGGGATTGTTAGAGGTGGTGGAAGTACAACATTTGCTTTTTTAACAGAAGCATTTTGCGTTTGGTTAATTGGTGTTCCTTCTGTTTTTATTGCAATATTTGTATTTAACTTACCTTTACCTTTTGTTTATTTGGTTATGGGACTTGAAGAAGTTGTTAAATCAATAATTGGATTATATAAGATTAAATCGAGAACTTGGATCAAAGATTTTACTTAAAAGGAAAAGTGTACAATTAACCATTTTTTTTATCTTTTATACCCATAAACTATATTACTCTTTGACCTTTTATATCCTTGTTCTCTATACTGAATTTGTAGAGAGGAACAATTATGAATACAGTTTTAATTAATGGTACTGTTTTAACAGGCTATGCCCAATTAAATGATTGTGCAATATATATAGATAATAACGGAAATATCAGTGATATTTTTAATATGAAAAGATTTGCTGAAAAGAATTTCCCATCAGATACAGTAGTAATAGATATTCAAAACAGCTATGTTGTCCCTGGATTAATTGATACTCATATCCATGGTATTGGAGGTTATGGGACAGAAGATAACTCTCCTGATTCAATCTTAGGAATGAGTGAAAGACTCGCTGATTTTGGAGTATCTAGATTTCTACCTACAATTTATACAGATACTGAAGAAAATATGCTAGCTGGTATAAAAGCTATTGTAGAAGCTATGGGACATGAGAAAGGTGCAATAATTGAAGGTGTTAATGTTGAAGGCCCTTTTATTTCTTCAAAAAGAATTGGTGCTCAAAATCCCGAGGGAAGAAGAGATGTAGATTTAGATTTATTCCATAGATTCTTAAAAGAAGGCAAAGGACATATTGTTTGTATGACGGTAGCTCCAGAGTTGAAACATATGAGAAATTTAGCACTTGAAGCTAGAAAACATAATGTTGTTTTACTTGCAGGACATACCGATGCTACTTATGAAAATATTATTGAAGGTATGCAATGTGGTATTTTACACTCCACGCACTTCTTTAATGCAATGAGTAGGCTTCATCATAGAAACCCAGGTACTGTTGGAGCAATTATGATACAAAACAACATGAAAGCAGAAATTATTTGTGATGGAGTTCATGTTCATCCTGAATTAGTCAAACTATTAATTAGAGAAAAACCTATTGATAATATTGTTATGGTTACAGATGCACTAAAACCAACTAAACAAAGAAGAGGGTGTTTATATGCAAATGGGGTTGAAGCTACTATTAATAAAGAAGGTGCTTTCGTTAGTAAAAAAGACCCATCTCTATTCTTAGGAAGTTCTTTAACGATGTTACAGGGCTTAAGAAATATGTCAGATTGGGGTATTCCTTTAGCTGATTCTATTCAAATGTCTTCTTCTAATCCTGCTCAAATATATTCAATGAATAAGGTTGGTTCTATTATTCCTGAATATAGAGCTGATTTAACTGTATTAGATGATAAATTACAGTTGAAAGCTTTGTTTATTGGGGGTAAGCTAGTAAGAGACAGATTAGCATAAGGAGTTGATATAAATGAAAACAATTCAAGATTTAGAACCAAAAGCACTATTTTCTTACTTTAAAGATATCTCAGATATCCCAAGAGAATCAGGTAATGAAGAAGGTGTTCGCCAATACTTATTAAAGTATGCTAAAGATCATAATTTTAAGGCTAAAGTTGATAAAATTGGTAATGTAATTATTAGCGTACCTGCTTCTAAAGGTTTTGAAAATAGAAGTTCTGTAGCCTTACAAGGTCATATGGATATGGTTTGTGTTAAAACTTTAGATTCTAATCACGATTTTACAAAAGATCCTATCTCTTTACAAATTGATGGAGATTTTTTAAGTGCTAAAGAAACCACTTTAGGTGGTGATAATGGTATAGCAATAGCTATGGCTCTTGATGTATTTAGTGATGAAAGTGCAAAACATGGACCTCTTGAAGGAATTTTTACTGTAAGCGAAGAAACAGGCTTAACTGGAGCTTTTAATATTGAAGCTGAAAATGTAAAAAGCAGAAAATTAATAAATCTAGATAGTGAAGAAGAAGGCATTATTTATATCGGCTGTGCTGGAGGAATTGAAACTCAAGCAAAAATAGAGATAACTAAAGAAGATTTACCTTTAAATTATAAAGCTTATAAACTTTCTATAAAAGACTTATTAGGTGGCCATAGTGGTGCTGAAATACATATGCAAAGAGCTAATGCCATCAAACTTATTGCTAGAACTTTAGTTGATTTAAAAACTATTAGATTAGCATCTATAAACGGTGGAACTAAAAGAAATGTAATCCCATCCTCTTGTGTTGCTGTTTTTGCAGTTGATGAAAAAGAAGAACAAACTCTAAAAGAATCTGTTAAAAATTTATCTTATATTTTCAAAGAAGAATTTTCAACACAAGAACCTAAAATTACAATTGATTTAGAACAAGAACAGCTTTCCTCAGCATTTTCAAACAAAGATAGTGTGAACTTTATTAGATCTCTTTATTTGGCTCCTCATGGCGTTGCTGCAATGAGTATGGAATTAAAAGGTGTTGTTGAAACGTCTTCAAACTTAGCAATTGTTAAAACTACTGAAAATGCTATTGAAGCTATAAGCTCTCATCGTTCTTCTATTATGAGTAGTAGAGATAATGTAGCAAATAAATGTGCAAAAGCGTTCTTAACTTGTGGTGCTGAAGTTACTCAAGTTGGAGCTTACCCTTCATGGAAACCTGATTTATCATCAAAATTGACAGCATTCTGTGCAAAAGCCTATGAAGAATATGCTCAAAAGAAACCTATCTTAACAGCAATTCATGCAGGTCTAGAATGTGGAATTATAAATTCAAAGATTCCTGGAATGGATTCTGTTTCTTTTGGTCCTGATATGTATGATGTACATTCAGTAAAAGAAAGACTTTCTATTTCTTCTACAAAAAGAACTAGTGAATTCTTAAAACATTTACTATCTATAATTGAATAAAAATTATTGCTAGATGGTATAAGAATATCATCTAGCAATAAATATATATTTTCGACTTTTAGAGGTAAAAATGCAAAACAAGTTTAAATTAATTGGTATTATTGGAGAAATATCTCCCCCATCCCCAACTTCGGCTTTTCAAAACTTTAAAAGACAAGGATGTGTTGATACATATACCCAGTCGATTGAAAAAGTTAATGCTATTCCAATAATCATTCCATTCGTTAAAGAGTATAACTCTGATACGATTGTATCTTACATTTCAAAAATAGATGGTTTATTAATTCCTGGAGGAATGGATATTGAACCTAGTTTGTATGGAGAAAAGAGGAAAGAAGAATGCCAAAAAAGCAATAAGGAAAATGATCAATTCAGCATAGACTTAATTAAAGAAGCTCTATTTCAAAAAAAACCTATCCTTGGAATTTGTAAAGGTTGTCAACTTTTGAATGTTGCTCTAAATGGCACACTTTTCCAAGATCAAAAATATGATTTAAGAGAATCAAAAGAATATAACCATAGTGACTTAAACAAAATAGATACACCCTCACATAAGATTATTATAAATAAAGATTCAAAACTAAATAAAATTTTTAACAAACAAGTATTATCTGTTAATAGTCTTCACCATCAAAGTATTAACCAAGTTGGAAATTCACTTAATTTATCAGCTCTTAGTCTTGATGGATTAGTTGAAGCAATTGAACATGAAAATCCAAATTATTTTTGTATTGGAGTGCAATGGCATCCTGAAACACTATTTACTAAAGATGATTCAATGAAGCCCCTTTTTGAGGCCTTTGTAAACTCTATTTAATAATTCAACTTTAAAAAAACTGACCCAGATGAGTCAGTTTTTCTTATAAAGATTATTATTGTTCTTCAATAATTTGTTTTGCCATTGTGGCAGCAAGTTCAAAAGCTTTTTTCTTATCTTCTTCACTTGGAGAACCTTGATACTCTACTTCTCCAAGAAAATCTAATTTCATTGAATCAACAAAAGGTAAGAATTGTTTTAAAGCTCCACCGGACCAACCATAGGAACCAAAACGAGCAATTTTTCTATTTGTAATATGAGATCTATCCATTTGATCTAATACAGAATACATTGGTGGGAACATTTTATATTCATAAGTAGGCATTCCAACTATAATTCCTTCACTTCTCCAAGCTTTTTCTAACACATACGATTCATGAGTTTGAGGCACTTGTAATACGTGGACTTTAACACCAGGAACACTTTCAATACCTTTAATAACACTATCTACTAATGTTTTAGTATTTCCATACATACTAGACCAAACAAGGGTAATTTCTTTCTCCCTTTTTCCTTTAGCATAAGAAGCTAATCTCTTGTATATTGCAACAGCTTGTTCTGGATGATCTCTCCAAATAACTCCATGTGAAGGACAAATTGCATTTATTTCAACTGTTTCAAGTTTATCTATTGCTCTTAAGCAAAAAGCTGAAAATGAACTAATAATATTTGCAAAATATCTTTCAGTTTCCGGAAGTAGTAAATCCCATTCTTCTTTTGTTAACTGATCATCAAAACTATTTTCATATATACCATATGAACCAAATCCATCACATGAGAATAAGATTTTATCTTCAACTAAATAAGTCATCATTGTTTCTGGCCAGTGAACATTGGGAGTCATTATAAATTTTAAAGTTTTATCACCAATATCTAAAGTTTCACCATCGCTTACTGCATGAATATTTGAGGTTAAACCATAAAAAGCTTCAAGTAAAGGAACAGCTTTTTTTGAACATAAAATTTGAACACCTGGATTCTTATTAACAATATCAACTAGAGCTCCAGTATGATCTGGCTCCATATGATTAACTACAAGATAATCAATATCTCTTTCTTTAATATTTAATTCATCTAATTCAGAATTGACTTCTTCCTCAGCTCCATCCCAGTCTTTAACATAATCAATTAAAACTGTTTTTTCACTCCCTTTTATTAAATAGGAATTAATCATTACCCCATTTGGAATTGGCCAAATTCCCTCAAACAGTTCTTTACAACAAACAGTGGCAGGTAAACGAAATACATTTTCAATTATTTTATCAGGGTTCATGTTTTATATCTCCTAAAATACTATTCAATAAATAAATGAAAATAAATAAAAAGTTATTTATTTCCTTGATAATTAAAACATAGTTAAAAAATTTTAACAAGGCAAAAAAGCATCTTTTATCTTTTTTACCCCCCAAAAGTTAGGTTATGCTAACGTTACATTGTGTGATTTTTCTATTTGTTTAATTTCTAATTCAAATTTCTTATAATTTGGACAGACTTTTTCTAACTCTAAATAAAAACCTATTCCATGATTTTTTTCTTTTATATGTGTTATTTCATGATAAATAACATATTCTATACACTGTTGAGGAAGCATTACTAAACGATTTGAAAAATTAATATTATTAATTCTAGAACAAGAGCCCCACCTTCCATTTGACTTTTGAATTTTAATACTATTAATTACTTTCTTCATCTTATTAAAATAAGGAACCTCTTCAAACTTCGTTAATATGACTTTTCTAGTTTCTCTTCTATAAAATTCTACCACTATATCTTTGTATTTTGTTTCATTTATTTCTGAAGAAAGTGTAATTATTATTTCTTTTTTAATTCGATTAATTTCAATATTTTTCAGAATATTTTCTAATTTAGTTAAATCCTTATTATCCGTTTTAATAATTTTTAAACTAAAGATAGAACCTAAATATAAGAAGGAATCACCATCTAAGAATGTATGTTTTTTAGTATTAAGATTTTCTTCTAATCTTATTGTATTTGTAATTATCCATTGCCGATTTTTATTTACAAATTCATCTATCTTTTTAGTACTTATTCCTTTTGGAGCACTAACAATAATTTGTTGAGATCTTTTAATTGATAAAGTAATTCTTTTATATTTTTTTGATTTAATTATCTTATAATTAATTTTTTTAGCGGTATCACTCATAGACGATTTTTTTGTTTCTCTTTATAATATATTTCATGAATAATTTTAAAACTATCAATTTAAATCTCTTCCAACCTATTGTTTATAATAAAGAAACAATCCTTCAAAAACAAGACATACAAAGCACATATCAATTATTAATAAAGAAACTTGACAATAGTAAAACAGCATCAGAAGCTTGTATTAATATTAAGTATTATAGTGAAGATAATATTTCTTTTGAAATAAATGAAGTTGGATTTTCTGACCAACCTGATCAAAGTGTAATTGACGCTGTCCAAAATGGAGAAGAAATACCTCTTAAAAACTATGATATGGAAATTCCACCTGGAAAATATAAATTTATTCAATTACCATTTCTTCCAACTCAAGAGAATTTATTTGTTACCTTAATGCAAATTTCTTGCTCTAACAATTTAAAAGCTGAAGGCAACTTCTATTTAAGATTGTTAAAAGAAAATTCATTAGTAATTCTTGCTCAAGTAATTATATTATTAGAAGAATAAAGGTATTAAAAAAGGAACAACTAAAGTTAAAAATATTCCATGATACATTGTTGGTATCATAAAGGACGTTCCAAAATGTGAGGTGATTATAGGGAGGGTTACATCCATAGTAGTAGCGCCTCCTATACAAACAGAAGGATAATAAAATTTTCTACCAAATTTTGAGAACAAAGGAATTAAGAAAAAAGAAAAACTTTCTCTAAAAATATTACTCAAAAAAGAAATTGATCCAAGTATTGGGTACCCTAAGTCTGTAATCATTATTCCAGATAAACTATACCATCCAAACCCAGAAGATAACCCCAAACTTTGGCTAATCGTAAAATCTGAAATCAAGGCCAAAATCAATGCCCCTAAATAAGTCCCGATTATTGTCCATATTGGTAATAATAACAAAATAGGAGAATCGAATATTTCTTTTATTTTTATCTTTGAATTAATTATTCCAAGTCCAGAAAAAAATAATAATACATATAGTAAATATGTAATTATTTCAGGAGTATACCAATCAAAGAATGGAGTAAATAGTCTTGATAACATACCCAAAATTACTGTCATTACTAAAATAAGAGGCTCTTTAATTACATATACAATTTTCATAAATCTATGTTTTCTTAACTGAATTTTTGACTCATTGCTTAATTGAGCATTATATAATTCATTTACATCTTTAGTTGTGACTATATGTTTTGCATTATTTATTGTACCATCAGCATTTATTAATTTACTTTTTTTTGTATTGATTATAAATGAGGCTATTGTTGAAACTAATATTGTACCAGAGAGAGAGAATACAGTAACTAATAAAGCTTGTACTCCTATTGTGTTTAATTGAGATAAAATATTTTCAATTGAACCTGTATTTATTCCCATAAAGAATAACAAAATATATAAAGTTACTCCTAATAAAATATCAGCTTTTTTAATCATTTTGCCAGGTAATTTCTTTCCAACTATTACCCCTAAAACCAAAGCAAATATTAATTTCGATAAATACAATATTGTTTCCATAAATGCACTTTATTAGAAATAATAAGTTAAATCAATAAAAACTAATATAATTCTCCTACTAAGCATATAAAATCTCTTTACGCATTTTCATTTCAAGAGTATATTTTTATTCATGACTATTGAAAAAAAAAGCGACACCGTACATTTACTGAAATTTAAAGATAATAGTGAACTGCTATTAATTGGAACGGCTCACATTTCTAAAGAAAGTGTAAATGAGGTAAACTCATATATTGAAGAATATCAGCCGGATAGAATTTGTATTGAATTAGACAAAACAAGATATAGTAATAAAAAAGATACACAAACTTGGTCTAATAAAACAATAAGTAAAGTTTTAAAAGAAGGCAAAGGGTTCCTACTATTAGCTAATATGGCTTTAGCCTCTTTCCAAAAAAGAATGGGTAATAGTACAGGAATAAAACCTGGAGAAGAAATTTTAAAAGCTGCTCAATTAGCCGAAGAAAAAAATATTCCATTCTCTTTCTGTGATAGAGAAATTCAGACAACTTTCAAAAGAGCTTGGAGAAAATCTAATTTTTGGAATAAGATGAAGTTACTTGCAACTTTAGTTTCAGCTGCATTTAGTAAGGAAGAAGTATCAGAAGAAGAACTTGCAGAATTAAAAAAAGCCGATGTTTTAGAAACAATGCTTAGTGAAATGTCAAAAGAGTTACCTACAATTAAAAAAGTATTAATTGATGAAAGAGACTTATTCTTATCTTCTTCAATGTATAATGCAAAAGGAAAAAGAAAACTCGGTGTAATTGGGGCAGGACATACTAGTGGTATTCTTAAAAACCTTGAAGCATTAGATGAGGGTAAAATATCATCAGATGTAACAGAAATTTCATCTGTTCCAAATCCAAGCAAAATTGGAAAATCTTTAACTTATATTATACCTGCATTAATTATTGGTATTATTGTATATGGATTTGCTCAATCGGGATGGGATAAAGGACTAAAACTTTTTAGTTACTGGATATTAGTAAATGCTATATTTACCGGAATTGGTGGACTTGTAGCATTAGCACATCCTCTGAATATTATAATCAGTATGCTGGCAGCTCCCTTTACAAGCTTAAATCCAACAATTGGTGTTGGAATAGTTTCAGGCCTTCTTGAATTTAAATTTAGGAAACCAAGCGTAAAGGATTTTGATTCGATGGGAGATGATGCGCTCTCTTTAAAAGGTTGGTATAAAAATAGAGCTTTACATGGTCTATATGTATTTTTTGTTTGCTCTATAGGATCAGCAATTGGAACATTTATTGGATTCCCTGTTTTATTAAATATTTTAGCTTAATATATCTTAATCATAAAAAACCCTCTTGAATAATTTAGAGGGTTCTTTTTTTGTTAAACAATATTTAATACTTCAGTTATATGATGACACTTATAACTTCCAATTTCTTTAGAGGTAGAGGTATGTGGACTCACAACTTCTTCAAAGCCCATATCTATTGCAGCTTTTATTCTCTTACTACTAAAATTAACGGGCCGAACCTCCCCGGCTAGACTTAATTCACCGAAAGCAATGCAGCTTTCTCTAAATACCTCCCCTTTTAGTGAAGAGGTTAGGGCGATAGCAAGAGCAAGTTCTATAGAAACTTCTTTAAGTTTAATGCCACCACCAACATTTACATAAATATCATGATCACTAAACTTAAGATTTGCATGCCTCTCTAAAATTGCTGCAACCCGTGTTACACGTGAAACATCTATTCTATCACTGTAAATTCTTGAGTACCCATTTTTAGAGGGTATTGTTAATGCTTGTATTTCAACTATAAAAGTTCTAGAGCCTTCAATAACTGAAGTAAAAGCTATCCCAGGAGGCAAATGACCTTTAGCTCTTTTATTTAAGAATAAACCTGAAGGGTTATCAACAACAGTTAATCCTTTTTCACTCATAGTAAAGATACCTAATTCATCTACAGAGCCAAACCTATTTTTTACGGCTCTAACAATTCTAACACCATTAGTAGTTTGATCAAAATATAATACTGTATCAACTAAATGCTCAACTATTTTAGGCCCAGCTATTGTTCCATCTTTAGTAACGTGTCCTATAAAAAATAATGATGCACCACTTTTTTTAGCAACTCCAATTAATTCCATTGCACAACTTCTCATTTGAGTAGATGAGCCAGCAATTGATGAAATATCAGAAGAAGATAAAGTTTGTAGAGAATCTATTACAATTATTTGTGGTTTTAATTCCTCAATAATTGATAACAAGTTTTCAACCTTTGTATCATTATAAATATAAATTTGAGATGAGTTTAAATTTAATCTATTTGCTCTTTGCTTAATTTGAGAAGAAGATTCCTCTCCACTGACATAAAGAACCTTATAATCTTTTGAACAATTAGCAACAGTTTGAAGCATTAAAGTTGATTTACCAATTCCAGGTTCTCCACCTAATAAAATTGCTGAACCTTTCATTATCCCACCACCAAGAACTCTATCGAATTCATTAAAGCCTGTATTGAAACGCATTTCATCTTCTATTTCAATATCATTTAATATCATAGGTTTGTTTGAATTTGATATGTTAACTCGTTTGCCAACTTTTTTCTCTGTTTCAATTATCTCTTCTTCAAACGAATTCCAACTGCCACAAGAGGTACATCTTCCCATCCATTTAGATTCAACTTTACCACATTCACTACATACATATCTAATACTTTTATTTTTCATACATCTAATCCTAATATCTATAATTAACATTATATCATATTCTAAGAATTGCCTTAAAAAAACCTCAAATATTAATTTATTTAACTAATATTTGAGGTTTATAACAATATTGTATTTTTATTTATTAGAATTTTAATAATTCAACATTAAAAATTAAATATGCATTAGGTGGAATGACACCAGGATATCCGCCTTCACCATAACCTAATTCAGGAGGAATAATTAAAGTTCTTTCCTCACCTACAGTCATAGTTTGAAGGGCTTCATTCCAACCTTCAATTACTGTACCAATTTGGAAAGTTGCAGGAACACCTCTTGCTTTAGATGAATCAAAAACTTTTCCGTCTAAAAGTTTTCCTTCATAGTGAACAGTTACAGAATCACCCATCTTTGGACTTTCTTTTTTGTCACCTTCTTTTCTTACAACATATAAAAGACCAGAATCTGTTTCAATTGCATCAGGATAAGCTTTCTTAATTGCTTTTAAAACACCAGCTCTTTCTTTTTTTAATTTTTCTAATTTTAATTTTTGAGAATTATTAACTAAATCATCAAAAGTTTCACGTGAAACAGTAAAAGCTTTAGCTGCATCACCAATTCTTTCAATTTTAATAGAATTAATTTTATCACCTTGAGCAATTGAGTTTACAACATTCATTCCATCAACAACTTTACCAAAAACAGTATGCTTGTCATCCAACCAAGGAGTTTCAACATGGGTTATAAAAAATTGTGATCCATTAGTTCCAGGACCAGCATTAGCCATTGATAAAACACCTGGAGCACTATGTCTCAATGATGAATCAAATTCATCTGGGAATTTGTAACCTGGACCACCAGTACCGGTACCAAGAGGGCAACCACCTTGGATCATGAAATTATCAATTACTCTATGGAAGTTTAAACCATCATAAAATGGAGTTCCTTCATCTTCTTTATTTAAAACACCTTCTGCTAAACCAACAAAGTTCATTACTGTCATTGGTGTTTTTTCAAATTCTAAATTTAATATTATATTACCTTTATCAGTATCGATAACTGCATATAATCCATCACTTAAGTTTTCACTCATAAAATTTTACTCCTTATATTTCAAATAAGTCCATTCCATTGGACAGTTTTTGAAATAAATCTTCTAATTCTTTTTCACTATTATAAGATAACACAATTTTCCCTTTATACAAATCACCCTTAAGTTCAACCTTGTTTCCTACAGCTTGGATAAATTTATCTTGGATTTCTTCTAATTCAGGAGAATAGGTTTTCTTTTTTTCATTTTTAGCTTTTTTATTAGATAATACATCTCTATTACCATTATTTAATGCTTTTGCAATTTTTTCAGCCTCTCTAACAGAAATATTATCATTTGTTAGTTTTTCCAATAATAGTATTTTATCTGCAGGATTAACTAAAGAAAGCAAAGCCCTTGCATGACCTGAGCTATATTCTCCACTAACAAGACCTTCTTGCATTTGTTTGGGAAGTTGTAGCAATCTTATACTGTTACTTATAGCAGAACGACTCTTTCCAACTTTAGATGCTAATTCTTCTTGGGTAATACCAGATTCTTTTAATAAATAATAAAAAGCATTTGCTTCTTCAATAGGATTTAGATCCTCTCGTTGTATGTTTTCTATTAAAGCTACTTCTAAACGACTAATATCGTTAAACTTCTTTACAATAACAGGAACACGTTCTAATTTCGCAATTTTTGCTGCTCTATATCTTCTTTCCCCTGCCACAATAGAAAATTTATTATTTTCAACTTCTTCAACTAATATAGGTTGAAGAATACCTTGTTCTTTAATTGATTGAGATAATTCATTTAAAGCTTCTGCATTAAAATGTTTTCTAGGTTGTTTCTCATTAATTATTAATTGATTAAGAGAAACATGTAAGATAATATTTCCATCATTATTTAAGTTATCACTTTTTTCCAGCTTACTTGAAAAAATGCCTTCAATAGAATATCCATCTATCAAAGACCCCATACCTTTTCCTAAGCCTTTTTTTCTACTATTCGACACGGGTAATAACCTCCTTAGATAATTTATAATAAGCTTTAGCACCTAAACAGTGTTTATCATAAGCAAAAATAGGAAGACCGTGTGAAGGAGCTTCAGAAAGTCTAACATTTCTTGGAATTTTAGTTTTAAATACTAAGTTATCAAAATATTGTGTTACATCTTCTACAACTTCATTTGCTAATTTTGTTCTTTTTGTGAACATAGTAAATAAAATACCCAAAATTGTTAAATCTTGATTTAAAGATCGTTTTATACTTGCTACAGTTCTCATTAAAGAATTTAATCCCTCCATAGCCAAATATTCACATTGCATAGGAATTATTACATAACTTGCCCATACAAGAGTATTAATTGTAACTAGCCCTAGGGAAGGGGGACAATCTCCAATAATATAGTCATAACTATTTTCTAATTCAGCTAAAGCGTTTTTAACATAATAGTTTCTGTTCTCTACATTAACTAATTCTATATTAAGTCCAGCTAAATCAATATTAGCTGTGATTATATCTAAATTATTAATACTTGTTTTTTGACACGCCTCTTTTGCTGAGATTTGTTCAGTTAAAATATCATAAGTTCCGGGAGCACTATTATCAGCAGAAAGTGAACTTGATAAATTTCCTTGTGAATCAAAGTCAATCAGTAATACTCTTTTACCTCTTAAGGCTAAAGCAGCACCCAAATTAACAACACTGGTAGTTTTTCCTACCCCACCTTTTTGATTTAAAAAAATAATTTTATTAGCACTCATAATTTAAATATAAGCTATATATCTAATATTGTCAGTAATTAAATTTAAAATACAGACAAACTAATTACTCTTTTCTAGACGATTGATTTTATTTTTAGTATACTTAATACAAATGAATTATAAATATAGGAGTAACATATGGAAGATAAAGTTAAAGCAGCTTTAGAAGATATTCGTCCTTCATTACAGAATGACGGTGGAGATATAGAATTTATTAAACTAGACGGAAAAACTGTTTTCGTTAGCTTACAAGGCTCATGTGCTGGTTGCCCAATGTCTCAAATGACACTTAAAGGTGGAGTTGAAAGATACTTACGTGACAAAGTAGATTCAGAACTTGTTGTAGAAAATGTTTAACGTGAAACATATTTAAATAAATTTTATTAATAAAAAATACATTGCTTAACAGTGATGTATTTTTTTTTAAATTAATTGTGTACAAATTTCAAAAGTCAGTTTAAAATACACAAGTCTTCTGTTATTTACTTACCCATTTTTTGTTGTATAACAAAATTTGGGTATTTTTTTTTATATTTAAATACATATTTTCTCAACTATAATACTAATAAATGAATTATATTATTTGTATTTGCTTGTTTTTTTTATTATTAATATATTTTTCTTCTAAATTAACATTGTTTTTTAATTATAATTGCTTTCTGTATAAGCAATTAAGATTTTCTAGTCCCTAATTTGTTTCTATTAATCAATACAGATTTGCTTATATAGGTTTTCTTAAATTATCACTTAAAGTATAAAAAAATCACCTATTGTAATTAATAGGTGATTTATATTGGTAATATTATTACCCTTTATGTTAATATAGTATTATCAATACTTTATTCAGTAGTATTTTCTTGCTCAGTAACAACTTGAACATCATTTTCTACAAATTCTTCTTCCACACTATCTTCATCGTATAAATTTGTTGAAGCTAATGCAACAATACTATCATCTTTACTCTTAAGAGTTACAACACGAACTCCACTGGCATTTCTTCCTTGAATAGAGATATCTTTAACATGAATTCTTATTGTTTGGCCTAATAAAGTTACACAAACAATATCATTTTCTTCATTAACAGATACAGCATTGATAATAGTACTGCTCTTATCTCCAATTCTAAAGATCTTTTGTCCTTGAGTGCCTCTATGGTGGTTCATAAATTGATCATAATTTACTTGCTTACCTTTTCCTTTTTCAGTAACCATAAGAACTCTCTTACTAGGATCTACTTTTAACAAGCCGGCAACATTATCATCTTGTCTAAGTTTAATACCACGAACACCATGAGTTGCTCTTCCCATTGCTCTTACATCAGTTGCATTCATTCTCAAAGCAAGACCATTTTTAGTAACCAACATTACATCATCTTCATCTTGAACAAATTCACAGTGTAATAATTGATCTCCCTCATCTAAGATAATTGCTATAACGCCTTTAGATCTAGCATTTTTAAATAAGTCTAATCTACATCTTTTTACTACACCAAACTTTGTGGCAACCATTAGATATTTCTTTTCATCAAACTCTTTAAAGTTAAAGATAGTTGTAATTTTTTCATCTGAATTTAATTGTAATAAATTCTTGATACTTGAACCTTTAGAATTCTTAGAAGCTTCTGGAATTTGGAAAACTTTAGTATAATAAGCTTTTCCTGCATCAGTAACATACATTACATATTCATGAGTAGAGGCTACAAACATATGCTCAACAAAATCTTGGTCTTGTAACTTTGTTGTTCTAGAACCTTTTCCAGCTCTTCCTTGTGCTTTATATTCTTCTACAGGAATACGTTTTGCAAATCCTTTATTACTAATTAAAACAACAACATCTTCTTCCTTAATAAAGTCTTCTAGATTACTTTGTCCAATTTCTTCAGGATGAATTTTTGTTAATCGTCTATCTTTAGAACCAACCCGTAAGGCTAACTCTTTAGTTTCTTGAGAAACTACATCTAAGATTTTTTGTTCATCTGCTAATAAAGAGATATAATAATTAATTTTTGATTCTAATTCTGCTAATTCTTCTAATATTTTACTTGCTTCAAGTTGTGATAATCTACCAAGTTTCATATCAATAATAGCTTGAGCTTGAATATCATCTAAACCAAAACTACTCATCAATCTATCACAAGCTATTGTATTATTTGCACTACTTTTAATAATACTAATTACTTCATCAATATTATCTAAACCAATCTTTAATCCTTTTAGAATATGTGCTCTTTCTTGAGCTTTCTTTAAATCAAATTTAGTTCTTCTAGTAACAACATCTTCTCTGTGCTTAATATAATAAACTAGCATTTGCTTTAAATTTAAAAGTTTAGGACGACCATCAACTAAAGCTAAATTATTAACATTAAAATTAGTTTGTAAAGATGTTTTAGCAAATAATAGATTTAAAACAACAATTGCAGGTGCACCAGTCTTTAATTCAACAACAAGCCTAATACCATTTCTATCTGACTCATCTTTAACTGCAGCAATACCTGGAATAATATTATCTTTTCTTAAATTATCTATTTTCTTTACTAATTCTGCTTTATTTACTTGATATGGGATTTCTGAGAATACAATTTGATCTCGGCCTCTATCTGGAGTTTCAATTTCATAAGAAGCTCTAATTACTATTTTACCTCTACCGGTAGTGAATGCATCACGAATTCCTTTTAAACCACAAATATTTGCAGCAGTTGGGAAATCAGGGCCCTTAATATAATTCCTCATTAATTCATCAATAGTTATATCAGGATCTTTAATTACAGCTTCAATAGCGGCACAAATTTCACTAATATTATGAGGAGCCATATTTGTAGCCATACCAACAGCGATTCCGCTAGATCCATTGGCTAAAAGAAAAGGAAAAGCTGCAGGTAGAACAGTAGGCTCAACCATAGAATCATCATAGTTTGGTCCAAAATCTACAGTATTTTTATTAATATCTGTGAGCATTTCTTCACCAATTTTACTCATTTTTGATTCAGTATATCTCATAGCAGCAGCTGGGTCGCCATCAATAGATCCAAAGTTACCTTGAGGAGATACAACAGGATATCTTAGAGAGAAATCTTGAGCTAATCTAACTAAAGCTTCATAAACAGATCCATCACCATGTGGATGATATTTACCTAAAACATCCCCAACAATTCTTGCACATTTTTTATAACTACTATTAGCTCTTAAGCCCATATCATACATATCATATAAAATACGTCTATGAACTGGTTTTAAACCATCTCTTACATCTGGTAAAGCACGAGATACAATAACAGACATAGCATAATTTAAATAAGAAGATTTCATTTCTTTTGAAACATCTACATCTATCACTCTATCATTTTTTTCAATTATTTGTTCATCATCCATAAAGATATCCTTTTAAACGTCTAAATTAGAAACATATTCAGCATTTGCATCAATAAATTCTCTTCTTGGTGCAACATCTTCACCCATTAGCATAGAAAATACTCTGTCTGCTTCTTCAGCATCATCTAACTTAATTCTACTAATCATTCTTGTTTCTGGGTTCATAGTTGTTTCCCAAAGTTGATCTGGGTTCATTTCACCAAGACCTTTATACCTTTGAATTGCAACACCTTTTGAGTCTTCAGTAATATTATTTTCTTCTAAAATTCTAACTCTAGCATCTTCATCATAAGCATAGAAAACTTTTTTATTTATTGTAATTTTATAAAGTGGAGGCATAGCAAAATAAACATAACCAGCTTCTATTAAAGGTTTCATATAACGGTAGAAGAATGTTAATAGTAATGTTCTAATATGGGATCCATCAACATCAGCATCAGCCATAATAATAACTTTATGATAACGAACTTTTTCTATTTCAAAAGTTGTGTTTTCAATATCATCTTCTTCATTTTGAATATTGTTATATCTAGTTACCCCAGCACCTAAAGTTTGAATAATGGGTTGGAGTTTCTCATTTCCAATTACTTTATATTCTTGAGCTTTTTCTACATTTAACATTTTACCCCATAAAGGTAAAATTGCTTGGAAAGATCTATCTCTTCCTTGCTTTGCAGAACCACCCGCTGAATCACCCTCAACAATATAAACTTCACATTTTGCAGGATCTTTTTCAGAACAAACTGCTAATTTTCCAGGTAAACCACCACCATCATTTTTCTTTCTAATTTGCTCTCTAGCTTTTCTTGCAGCTATTCTACCTTGAGCTGCAGAAATAATTTTAACTAATATAATTTCAGCAACAGCTGGGAACTCATCAAAATAGTTACCAAGCTTTTCATAAACTAAAGATTGAACTAATCCAGAAATAGCAGAGTTACCTAATTTCATTTTAGTTTGACCTTCAAATTGAGGTTCAGGCATTTTAACAGAAACAACAGCTGTTAAACCTTCAGCAATATCTGAAGAATCTAACTTTTCACTGAATTTTTTCAATAATTTAGTATTCTTTTGTAATTGATTATTAATAGTTCTTGCTAAACCACTTTTAAAACCAGAAAGGTGGGTTCCACCTTCTCTTGTATTAATATTATTTACAAAAGTAATAATTTTTTGATCGTATTTATCATTATATTGTAGAGCTATTTCAACTCTAATATTATCTTTTTCACCTTCAAAAGCAATGGGTTCTTCATGAAGAACTTTTTTATACTCATTTAAATAAGAAGCAAATTGAGCAATTCCACCTTCAGCATGGAAAGTTTCTTCTTTAATTTCATCCTTATTTCTTCTATCATTAATCGAAATAGAAATACCTTTATTTAAAAAAGCTAACTCTCTAAATCTTGTCGATAAGGTTTCATAGCTAAAGCTATTTTCTTCCATAATTGAAAAATCCGGAGTAAAAGTAACTATTGTACCATTTTTATCCGTTGTCCCAACCTTTTCAACATTTTGCTGTGGAATACCTTTTTTATAGATTTGTTGATAAACTTCTGATTCTCTATAAACTTTAACCTCTAAATAATCAGAAAGAGCATTTACACAAGAGACACCAACACCGTGAAGACCACCAGAAACTTTATAAGAATTCTTATCAAACTTACCTCCAGCGTGGAGTTGAGTTAAAACGACTTCTAGAGAACTTTTCTTTTCAGTTGGGTGTAATGCTACAGGAATTCCTCTACCATTATCTTCTACAATACAAATTTCTCTTCCTTCATCATCTATATCTAAGCTTACTTTGATTTGATTACAATAGCCTGCCATGGCTTCGTCAATACTGTTATCAACAACTTCATATACTAAATGATGTAAACCTTCAATACCTGTAGAACCAATATACATACCAGGTCTTTTTCTAACAGCCTCTAATCCTTTTAGAACTTGAATATTACCTGCACCATAATCATTTCTTTTATTAGTATCTGAAGTCTCAATAAAATCTTCTGCTGATGCTACAGACTCATCCTTTTTTATACCTTCTATCATGATAATTCCTTATTTGTGCGGAGAAAATTAATATATAAAAAGAGAAATCTCCTATTACTAATATTAATAATATTGCACATATTTTAGGTTTATTCTTTTTACTATTAAATACAATTAATAGAAGAAGATTTTATTATAAAAATAAAATACCTTTTAACTATTTTATTATAACAAAATCAAGATTAAGTTACAAGTAATTTAACTTATATATAAA
>JAQQAS010000032.1 GCA_028532815.1 Pleomorphochaeta sp. | reverse complement strand
TATACCTGTATAATTTAAGTATAATACAAAAAATTATATATTAAAATAAAAATAAAGGTTGTCAAATTATAATATGTAATGTACTATAAATTCAGAAAAAATTATAAAGAGAGGATAATTTTATGTCATCAGCTAAAAGTCGTTTAAGTGCCCTTGCATTAAACCCAGCAGATATTATGATTCCTAAAAAAGGAATAGATTTAGAAAAATGGGCAGTTGTTGCTTGTGATCAATATACATCAGATAGAGAGTATTGGAAAAGAGTACAAGATTTTGTTGAATCTAGTCCTAGCACTTTAGATTTAATTTACCCTGAAGTATATCTAGAAGACGGAAATGAAGAAAAAGTTATTGAAAGCATTAATTCTAAAATGAAAGAATATGTTGAAAATGGAATTTTCCAAACTTATGAAAATTGTTTCTTCTTAATTAAAAGAAGTGTTAATAATACTCATCGTTGGGGATTGGTTGGATCTCTTGATTTAGAAAAATATGATTTCAGTGTTGATTCTACTTCATTAATTAGAGCAACAGAAGGAACAATTCTTTCAAGAATTCCACCTAGAAAAAAAATTAGAGAAAATGCACCTCTAGAATTACCTCACATTATGGTTTTAATTAACGATGCTAATAGAACATTAATAGAACCTTTTACAAAAAAATTAGATTCTTTAACAAAGGTTTACGAAACTCCTTTAATGGAAAATGGTGGTTTCTTAGAAGGTTATTTAATTAGTGGTGAAGAGTCTTTTGACAAAATCGCTACTGCATTAGAAAATCTACATAGCTCATTAGATAAATCTAATCCATTATTATTTGCTATGGGTGATGGAAACCATTCACTAGCTACTGCAAAAAGCTGTTGGGAAGATATTAAGAAGAATTTAAGTGAAGAAGAAATTAAAACACATCCTTCAAGATTTGCTCTTGTCGAAATTGAAAATATTCACGATGAAGGTTTGGAATTTGAACCAATTCACAGAGTATTATTTAATTTTACAAAAGATAAGTTTGATAATTTATTATCTGCACATTGTAGTAGTTTTGAAGTTTCTTCCTATTCAACTAATGATGAATTACAAAAAGCTATCGAAGAAATAGATGGTCAAACCTTTGGCCTAGCAACAAAAGAGGATGGTTTATTGCTTTATAAACTAAATACTCCTGATGCAGCTATTGCAGCTGGTACTATACAGTTGATTTTAGATGAAATTATTGAGAATAACTTGTGTAGCTTAGATTATATTCACGGTTTTAAAGACACAATTGATTTAGGAGTTAAAGAAAATAATCTTGCTTTATTAATGCCAGATGTTTCAAAACATACATTCTTTGATGCCATTATTAAAGATAAAGCTTTACCAAGAAAAACTTTTTCTATGGGTGAAGCAAATGAAAAACGTTACTACATGGAAGCAAGAGCTTTAAGTTAATACTTATATTAAAAATAAGAACCCTTCAAATTTTGATGTTTGAAGGGTTTTTTAGGTTAAAGAAGAAACTATTTTAATAAGTATTGTGGAACTTTAAATTTTCCTTGTCTAATTATTTGATAAGGTGTCACTGTAGCGTTTAAAAGAGTTGAAGGGGTATCACCTTGCATCTCACTATCAACAACAAAGGTTGGAACTCTATCTTTGTAATTTAGTATAATATCCATAATGTTAGTTAATGAGGCATGGCCACTTTCATTTATGCTAGTTGAATATATAGGTGAACCTAATTTTTCTAAAACGGCTTGCAAAAAAGGATCAGATGGAACTCTGACTGCTAAAGTTCCGCCCTCTTTCTTATTTAATATTACAGTTAAAGGACAAGGCCATAATTCTAATATCTCTTTTGGAACTACACAAATTTCTTGAACTTGATCTAAAGTTGCCAAAACTAAAAAAGGCTTTGTTTCTTTTCTTTTTTTTATATTTCGAAGTGTTTCTTCAGCTACACCTACTTTTGCGCATAGACCATATATAGTATCACAAGGTAATACCACAACCTTATTCGCTTTTAATTGTTCTATTGTTCTATTAAAGGTGTTTTCTTGCTCTAAGTATAAGACCTCTGAATTTTCTTCAATCATTTTTTCTCTCCATTTTTTTTGATATTAATAAATAACAAAGAGTAATTGCAATACCAATTGGTAATGCTAATAGAAAAAACTGATAATTTTTCCATCCAGAAAACAATAGATTTTTGCTTTTTTTATTTGAATAATTAATTGGTTTATAATTTTTTGAGATTTGTTTATCTGAATTGTTTTCTTTATATAAGATTTTATCCCCAGTATTGACATATCCTAATTCAAAAGCAAGATCTAAAACCTGTTCTTGTGATTCTAGCTGTTCTTTTTCAATAATTAGGCTTTCTATTTCTGCTTCTAAGAGTAAATTTTCTTTTTTTTCTGCAATAATATTGCTTTTAAAATCTTGATAATGTATAATTCCTATGTCAGAAGCTACAATAATTAATAAAGAATAAGAAATTAGTGTACTTATTGTAAAAATATGTAAGATTTTTATTGTCATGGGTTAAGCCATCCTATATAATATAATAAATAATAATCTCTGCAAATATTATTGTAAAGACTCAGATGGAGGTAATAATGTCAAAAACAACAGGCTATGCAAGAAATATATTCTTTTCCATAGTAATATCCTTGGTGATTTTACTCGCTTTAGGATTTTTATCAATTAAATACCTTGTTCCAATCTATGATTTACAAACTCAAGATATTTACCAATTTTTAATTTATTTGTTACCTGTTTTATTGGGATTAGCACTTATAGAAATTGGTTCTATTATTTCCTCTAAACATGATGACCTTGTTGAACATGATGAGGACTTACTTCCAAAAAATAGTTATGATGCGCCCCTTTTTAACACAATTAATGATGATCCTAGTGAGAAAGTTGCAACTACTAATTTTACCTCTGTTCATAACACTGCTTTTTCTTTTAGAGATTCTTTAGATGATAAGATATCAAAAAGAATTGAAAATTATGATAATTGTCAAATTATGCAGATGATTGAAGAATTTGAATCAGGAAAGAATAGTAATAAAGTTGATTCTCCTTTTGATAAAGAATTAACAAAAAGTATCTTCTCTTATTCTTCAAATGATATGAAAAAAGCAATTCAATGGCTACAAAATGGTTCTCCTGTTGCAAATGAGAATGCTGTTTTATTAAGCAATTTAAATTCTGAAACTATTGATGAAATCAAAAAACTTTCTCAACGTGAAGCTTCTATGGCATTAGATTTTATTTATAGACGCACTAATTATGTGAATTTAGAAAACTTAGATGAAAGTAATTTACACGCTATTTCATTAATGAATAATGAGGAAGTTACTAAAGCAATAAATTGGGTTCATATGGGTTGTCCAAAACCAGCTGAGCCTAATGCAAGAGTTTTTGAAAATTTAGACAAGGATACTTTATTACGTTTAGAAGAATATAATAGCATACAAGTAAATGTTGGATTAGATTATATAGATGATGGTGCTCCCGATGTTCAGGCCCCTAATGCAGTTGTATTCCCTAACTTAAGTGAAACTACAATTGATAGATTATTAAATTACAACGATACACAAATTAATGAGGGATTAGATTCTCTTGGAAAACAAACAATAGACAACCTTAATGTTGAAACTGTTTATAGATTAAAATCCTATGATGATGAACAGGTTAATGCAGGTTTAGATTTAATAGAAAAAGAAACTTTAAGAAATATTAATGATGAAACAATTGATAGATTAAATTATTATTCAAATGATCAAATCAATGCTGGTTTAGATTATGTTGATAATGGTCAACCAACTATAGTTTCAGATTTGCCATTTGATGAAGATACTAATTTAGCTATAAGAGGCTTCAGCCCTGAAGAAGCAGTACATGCTGTTAACTATATTAAGCATGGCGATATTATAGATGACGATTTAGGTGATTTATCAAATAATTTTGAAGATTTCTTAAATTCCGAATTAAAAGATCATCAAGAACAAGGTTATAATTTTGATTTATCAATAGCTATTTTTGATAAGGAGAATGTTCTAAGTGAAGATGTAAAAGATATATTATTAAGTAAATTACCTACCTATACTTATGTATATGAAACATCAAATAGCAATAAAGCAATTATTTTCCCTTATGAAGATAAAGTTAAGGCTAAGTCTTATATCGATTCTATTTTGAGTGAAGAAGCTTCTTTATTAGATAATCAAGATATTAAAATTGGTTATGCTTCTCAAGAATATAGAAAAATTGATGCCAAGACTTTAATTAATGAAGCTTATTTAAATTAATTTAATAATATTAATTCTATTTATATAAACTAATACCTCCAATTAAATTTTATATTGGAGGTATTATTAGTTAATAATAATTATTAAATCACTATCTTGATTCTAGTATTGTTGTAATTTACTCTTTTTTCTTTGGTAATTTCTATTGGCTGTCCATCGTTAGGTATTGAAAATATCATTCTATCTCTTGTTAGAATTGTATTTTCAAATACTTCTCTAGCTTGATACTTTAGTGCTTTAAGTTCGAAATCATTGTATCTTGGACTGTAATGGATTAACCCTAAAATCTGTACATTAGCATCCTTTGCTATCTGTGCTGCTTGATTAACGCACATATGCTTCTTCTCTTTGGCTATCTCTTCCATTCCAGCTTCAAACATTCCTTCACATAATAATAAATCTGTGTTTTGAATTTTTTTTGCTATATTTTTCATATATAAGGTATCGGTAATATAACTGAAGGATCTTCCTTTCCTACTTTCTCCCATTACCATGGATGAAGTAATTTCTTCCCCTTTAGTATTAATTATAGTTTCCCCTCTTTGTAATCTTCCAAAGTCAGGACCTGGTTTTATATTTAGAGAAATTGCTTTTTCAGGGAAAAATTCGCCAGGACGATCCTTTTCTCTCATTACATAACCAAAGCAAGGTTTTGTATGATTAAGTTTTATTGCTTCAACACTATATTCATCATTATCTATTATAATTCCTTCATTTACTTCAACAAAAATTATTTCATAATTTATGTACATATCTAAAATTTTTCTTGATGCATCAATGTATTCTTTTAATTTCTTTGGTCCATATATATATAATGGTTCCTCTCTATCTACTTGAGAAGATAACATTAATATTCCAGGAAGTCCTGTAACATGATCTGCATGCATATGAGAAATAAAAATTTTATTTATTTTTTTCCATTTTAGATTCAACATTTTTAAAGATACTTGGGTACCTTCACCACAATCGAAAAGGAAAAGTTCCCCTTTTCTCCTAACCATTGAGCTAGTTAAAAATCTTCCTGGTAAGGGCATCATTCCACTAGTTCCTAATACAAATACTTCAAAATCCATAAGTACATTATAAAAAAATAACCTAATGAAAGCAACAAGATTTACTCATGAATTAAAAGATCTAGTACTTCTATATGCTTTATTCTTCTTAGGCTTAGATAAACACTTATTATAGAAATAATTATTAACCCAGCTGCGATAAATAATATATTTTGATATGGAATAATTAGCTCGAAATCGAATAAATACCAACTTAGTGATGGAATTTTATTTAATGATAAATTACTTATTAGTTTCAAAAATACTTTACTAGTGATTATACCCAAAATTATACCAACTACTGTTGATATCACAGTAAAGAGTTCTATCGCAATAAAGTAATTTTTCATTATAACTTTGTTTTTAAGACCTAATAATTTATTAGTTGCAATACTTTTATGATCTTTTGTTATTAAATCAGATGAAATAGATGAAATGAAATATCCGGTTAATAAGGCTATAACTAAAAATACAATTAATAGACTTTGTGTACTTACTAATAAATTATTGTAAGCAGAGATTTGAATTTCATACCAAGCTCTAGAAATATATCCGTCTAAGTTTAATTTCAGCAATGCATCTTTTATTTCAAAGCCTTCTTTTAATAAGAGTTCTTGGCGTGTTGTTAAATCGTAATCATAAATCGTTTTCAAATCTGAAAGATACATATAAGAAATATTAAGATCAATTTCTTTATATCCAGAGTCATATATTCCTTGGATAAATACTAATTTTGGTCTTAGTTTATTTTCATCTTTCGCTAAAATTAATGCAGCTTTCTCACCCATTTCTATATTAAGATTTTCAGATAGTTCTCTTGATATAATAATTGAAGGTAAATTTGTTGTGTTTTCTATAGTCTCAAGATGCAGTGAATTTAGTCTCTTCTCATTGAAATAAGATGTTTCAACAGCTTTTAAATTTGAAATTTGAGTACTTTCTTTTCCATAAATCAATCCAGTTACTGAGGTTACTGTATCACTAGATTCAATAAACTCATAATTATCTTTAATATTTTGTTCTGTATATACTTCAATATCACCATTAACTAGTAAAGAAAACTTTGAAGCTATACCTTTGGACATTGAATTAATAAATATTGTAGAGACTATTAATAATGAAACTATTAATACAATAAGAATAAATGATCTAATGATTTTATTCTTTGAACTTGTAGAAAATAGTATTTTATTAATTAATAGTTTATTTAAATAGTTATTCACTTATATCCTCAGTTATTTGTCCATGTGTTAATTTTAAGGTTCTATTACATTTAGATGCAAAGTTCTTATTATGAGTTACTAGTATCAAGGTTGAATGTTCTTCTTTGACCAAGTTTATAAGTAAATCTTCAACAAAGGTAGCATTATCTTCATCTAGAGATCCTGTTGGTTCATCAGCAAAGATAACTTTTGGATTAGTACTTAATGCTCTAGCTAAAGCAATTCTTTGTTTTTCACCACCAGATAGTTGAGAAGGTTTATGTATTGCTCTATCAAAGAGAGAAACTTTTTTTAGTAAATAATTTGCTCTTACAGTCGCATCTTTTTTATTTAGTCCATTTATTAAAAGTGGCATCAATACATTTTCAAATGCCGTAAAATCTTCTAATAATAGACTGTTTTGGAATATAAAACCCATTTGAGAGTTGCGAATTTTACAAAGTTGCTTATCTGATAGCTTGTTTATTTGTTTGTTGTTAAATATTACTTCTCCACTAGTAGGTTTTAGTAAAGATGCAGCTATTTGAAGCAATGTGCTTTTACCACAACCACTCCTTCCTATAATAGATACAGAGATTCCTTTTTGTATTTGTAAGGATAAATCATTAATAATTGTCAACTTATCCTTACTATCTGGAAGCGGATAAGTTTTCAATATATTTTTTAATTCAATAATATTACTCATTTAAAAGAATCTCCAAGTTATTTTTGTTTAATAGTTTTTTTATTGCAATTTGACTCATTATATATGTGATTATTATAAGGGGTAATGCAATCATTATACAATTGCTAAGTGAAAAATCTAGTTCAACGTTTATTGATAATAATGGTATACTATAATTTGTTATTCTATTTAAAATTGAGGTAATTTGAGTATAGTTTGTCAAAATTAAGAATGATAAAGATGAGCCTATTATTATCCCTAAACCACTTACAATTAAGGAAGATAGAGCAAAAATTCTTTTTGTTTGGTTTTTAGTTATACCTAAAGCCCTAAGCATAGCTATTTCCCCTTCTTTGGTTTTAATTAAGTTTATCGTGCTATTATGTAATTGAAATAATACAATAAAGCTTAATAGTGATAATGTTAAATACATTAAGTATTGCTCTAATTTCATTGCTGCATATAGACTTTCATTTTGATCTATCCAGGAGTTTACTACTCCATAATCACTAGCTACTTCTCTTATTGTCTCAATATCCCCATATACTCCAACTTTACTTAATGTATATGGTGCATATTGTTTTAGACTGTCATAATCCATAAAGGCATAATAATTATTAAAGTCACCCACTGGGGTATAATAAACACCACTAATAATTTTTTCTAGTTCTAAGGGAACTACAGTTACTGTTTTACCCTTCTTTAAAATTGTGACTTTTACATTATCCATATAAGAAAATGAAGATGTCAGAGTTTTTGAATAACCAATCATTATTCCATTTTTATCATAATCACCTTTTATTAAGGAATAAGATAGTTTATTAAAATCTGATTGTTTAAAGCCTCTTATTTTACCAAAGAACTCACCATTGTTATAATCTCGAATTATTGTAGGAACTTCGATAAATTCAAAAGCAAAATCTATATTATTATTCGTATTTAGTTTATTTAATAATTGAGAAACATCGGTTGTTTCATTTAAATCAATAATTGCATCATAACTATCATATTCTCTAATTAGTGAAAATTTCTTATCTTGTAAGCCTACCATAAAGGCTAAGATAACATTTAGTGCTAAGGTTGCAAATAATAATCCTATTGTTATTCTAATGGATGTTAATTTATGACGATTTTTAGATGAAAAAGCATATCTTCTCGCTATTTTATAAATCATCATCATCCTCTCTGTATTGAATATCAATTATTTTATCATTTTCATATGTTATAGTACAATACACTTTATTATTTGAATACAAATTTTCTATTTTTTGATTATTATCATTAAAATAATAATAGCTGGTTAACTTTTCATTCTCTTTTGTGAGAACACTATAAACATTACCCTTTTTATATATTATTTCTTGAGTTTTAACTTTATCATAGCTTTCACTTAGTTTGTTAAATATTTTTTCAGTAATTATTTCTTTTATTTTGATATAGTTTTCATCATAGATATATTCTTGGCTTTTTATAAGGAAATCATTTTCATTATATATTTCCTGTTTTTTTAATATCCCGTCTTTATAATATTCTTTATTGGTAAAATTATCTTTTTTTTCAATTAATAAAATATCATCTTCATTTATTGTTTGAATTTCTATGTTGTTAATTAAATCATCTGCTTCATATTCAGAAGAATTGATTATTCCATTGTGGACTTTTGACTGTTTAAAAAATTTGTTATCACTAATGGTTAGGCTTTGATAATCTTCACTTGTTTGATATGTAGAAAAAGTATTTTTATTAGGTGTTATTTTCTTTATAGCACTTAAGAGATTGTTCACATCGTAAAAGTAAAGATATATAGTTTTATTACCATCTGAATTGTAAATAAATTTAGATTCTAAAAGATTATCATCGTAATAATAAGTAATTTTTTCTTCATCATTTATTTCACTTATTAATTTATTTTCTTCATAAGTTAAAATTGTTTTAGAATTTAGATCATCAATTGTTTCAATTTTAACATATCCATCATCTTGTATAGTTTTAGTTTGGATTAAGATATCATCTTTATAAAGTTCTTCAACTATTTTAGAATTATTAACCTTTTCGATTAGGTAATATTTACCCTCTCCATTATATATTGAAAGTTTCTGTCCTATTGAATTGGACTTATAAGTTGTGCAATATATATTAGAAATTATTATAAAATATATACAAATCAAAAAGGTTTTTTTCATTTATTCTCTTCTTAGTTTAACCCTACTAAGGAATTTAAGAATTCTTCTTCATCAAATTCTTTAATATCTGAATAAGATTCTCCAACCCCAACAAAGGCAACTGGTAAATTTAGCTTTTCTCCAATTTGAACTAATGAACCACCTTTAGCTGCACTATCATATTTAGATAATATTAAAGCATCTAACTTTATAGCATCATTAAATAGTTGGGCTTGTGAAAATCCATTTTGTCCTGTAGTGCTATCTATTACTAATACTTTTTTATAATGGGCATCGTCTATACCTTTTGCACGAATAACTTTATCAATTTTTTTTAACTCTCTTAATAAGTTATCCTTGTTATGCATTCTCCCTGCAGTGTCAGCTAGAATTAAATTATCATTTTTAGCTTTAGCACTAGTTATTGCATCAAAAATCACAGCACCTGGATCACTTCCATTATTCTGCTTTACTATTCTAACCCCTAAACGATTAGCATGCAATTCTAATTGATCAATTGCAGCGGCTCTGAAAGTGTCAGCGGCAGCTAGTAATACATTATTGCCCTCTTTTTTATATTTATTAGCAATTTTAGCAATTGATGTTGTTTTACCTACTCCATTTACACCTAATACTAAAACAATTGTAAGTTCATCTTTTTTTACTGGTAAATTGTAGGGTTTAACTTTATCTTTTAAAATTTCTTTTAATATCCTTTGTAAATCTTCTTGCGTGTCGCACTTTTCTTCTTTTGCTCTAGCTCTTAATTTATCTGAGATATCCATTGCCATAGAGGCACCTAAATCACCTTCTACTAATAGATCTTCTAAATCTTCATAAAAACTTTCATCTAATTTTTTTGTACCAAATAAGGCTTTTAATTTAGCCCCAAATTTTTCAAACATAATTTCTCCAATTTATTTATTTTATGTTGTAGCTAATTTTATATATGATATTAACTTATTTATAACATTTATAGTACTAAGGGACTGAACTGCAGTAGATAAAATATCTAATGTTGGTTCAATATCACTATTACCAAATGCATCGTTTACATTATTTATAGACAAAGTTGTCAACCTAATCAATACATAAGTTAATAAAGATGAATAAAAATCTTCTTGAGATTTAGCAATAGCAGTAGTATTTATAGTCCATTCTGGTTTTAATATAATATCTAAACTGTCAAATTGACTTAAGTTTTGAATTGTATAAGTAGAAAAACCTTCTTTAGTAGCTTCTAAATAGAATGGTATCTTTTCATCTACCAGATTTAAAGCCACTGAATCATTTAAATACATTCCATTTAAGGTAAAATTTAAAGATCCAACATTAGAAAAAATATTTATTGAAGCAACAGTAGCTTCTTTTAGTTCTAAATCAAGTTCATTATAATCATTTATTAAATTGATTTTTTCAATATAGGAATTGTATGAATCGTAAACCTTAAAATAATGGATGCCTTTTTTTAAAACTACAAAATTGTTATTTATATTTAAGGTTTTCTTATCTTTTTCTCTTATATAAATATTTGGATAATTTTCTTTTTCAGTTTCTTCTAATTTTTCTTTCGATATACTAATTATATCTTCTATTTTCGTTGATTGACTTTTATTATTAATTGAAAGAATTGAGTATTCATTATTAAAATAGGTAACTAGGCTAGCTAATATATCTTTTTCATAATCGCTAACATTTTTAGTTTCAAGTATTCTATCATATATTGTCTGTCTAATATTTTGATCTAAATATTCAATTCTTAATCTTTGTATTCCGTTGATTTCAGGATTGGAAACTAATAAAAAAGCATTTGTATTGTATTTATTCAATAAATTTGTTACGAGCAAACTATTTTGATTTTCTAAAATAAGTCCTACAATGGCATTGTTTTCTATTTGAGTTACTTCAAACTGGTATGTTTCATTTATTTCTAGTGAAGTTTCATCTTCATTTATATCTAATAATTTAGATTTAGAGGTATTAATTGTGTTTAATGCACTATCAGATGGAGAGTTTGAATAACGCTGAATTGAGGTAGTAAAATTTGTGTTTAAATTCTTTTTATAAGCTTTAGCTTTATTCGATTTTAATTCATCAATAAAATAGTTTTTCATCTCTAGTTGTGGCAGATAATATTTACATAAAGATGAAATAAATTCTAAATTATTTTTTTCAAACTCTGAAAATTGATAATCATTGATGTTTCTTACTAGGGAAGATGCTTTATCGCTATCTAAGTACGCTTGATAATTTTCACTATCTAGTGCAAGAGCAATTGATAGTGAAAAATTACTAGCAATAAGCAAAGGAGAACTACTAAATACTAATATCAAAATGATAAAGCCTCTTTTCATAGGTTAATCCTCTTGAATCCATTGTAAATAGGCCTCAATGAATACGTCAATTTCACCATCCATTACAGCATTTACATTTGTGGATTGAGCATTCGTTCTATGATCTTTAACCATAGTGTATGGTTGAAAAACATAACTTCTTATCTGTGAGCCCCAAGATATTTCTTTCTTTTTTATTGCATTCTCTTCATGTTCTTTTTTTCTTTTCTCTTCATAATATGCATAAAGTTTAGATCTTAACATTTTGAAGGCTACTTCTTTGTTCATTAACTGAGATCTTTCGTTTTGACATTGAACTACAATACCAGATTCAAAGTGGGTAATTCTAACTGCGCTATCTGTTTTATTAACGTGTTGACCGCCAGCTCCCCCTGCTCTATATGTATCTAATCTGTAATCAGCACTATTTATTTCAATTTCTATGTCGTCTTCTATAACAGGAGTAGCGTAAACTGAACCAAAAGATGTATGACGTCTTTTTTGTGAGTCAAAAGGAGAGATTCTAACTAATCTGTGTACTCCAGCTTCACTCTTTAGGTACCCAAACGCATAATCACCTTTAATTTCTATTGTAGTACTTTTTATGCCACCTTGATCTTCTAAAATATCAATTATGGAAGTTTTAAAGCCTTTCTTTTCGCACCACCTAAGATATAATCTCATAAGCATTTGAGCCCAATCACTTGCATCTGTACCACCAGATCCAGAATGAATAGTTAAATAGCAATCATTTTGATCATATTTTTGATTTAATAAGGTTTTAATCCTTAAGGGGTTATATAGTGACTCAACTTCATCTATTTGTTCGTTAATTTCTTTTTGGATTTCTTCATTTTTTTCATCAGCGTAAAGTTCAATAATGTCATTTATTTCATCTATTGATTTTAAAAGTTTTTCCCATGGATAATAACTTTCCTTTAATAAGGTTAATTGTTTGAAGACCTTTTCAGGATTCTCATTATCATTCCAAAAAGTTGCACTTGAGCTTAATTTTTCTAATTCTTCAATTTTGTCTTTAACTTTATTGTTGTCAAAGACGCCTCCAAACTTTTAAGGCTTCTGTTTTTATATCGTTTAATATTGCTTTTTTTTCAATAAACATATTTTACTCTCCTAATAATTAAATGTTTCTTCCAATTCTTAATACTAAATTAATATCTTTTGATTCTTTACTTTCTAATTTAAAATCCCAAGTTGGAAGAAATAATGAAAATTGGTAAAGATTCTCACTGCCTACAACAGTTCTTGTTGTAATATAAGAATTTGCATAAAACAGATTACACTTCTCAATAAAATTAACCCCAATTTTAGTTTTATGTTTTTTATCATTTAATCTAAACGAATTTATTGCTGAATATTCTTTTTCATTAGTTGAATAAATATCTTCATCATTAATTTTTACATTTACATTGTTTTCAAATGGATAAAAACTAAAAGGCATTTCTAGTCCAAATTTAAATTCTTTTTGCTTTAATGAACTATTTTTAATTTTAACATTTAATGATATTTCATTAGATGTAAACTTATAGTGTTTAATAATATTAATCCCTAATGATTGTTTTTCATCCGACTTCAATTCAAATTCAGTATATTTATTATCTAATATTTCTAAATTGTATTTTAATTCATTTAGTTTATTTTTTGGCATTCTATATGTCTTTAAGTGAAAATTACTATCTAATAATACATCTGAGAATAACTTTTGTTTAACACCTGCTTTTGCTAGGTTGTCCTTATATTTATCATAATTAAAAGGTAATAATCCATTAATAAAATTGTAACGAGCTGGAAAGTATTTTAATTCTAATATACTACCACCTTTAGTATCTATAATTGTATTAAAGTTTTTTCCACCAGAAATAACTTCATTGGTTCCATCTTTATCAACATCTTGAATATATGGATAAGAAAAGTCTTCTAAAGAGATTAAAATTTTTTCTAATTCTATAAGATACTTATATACATTTGATCTAATGGAACCTTTAATAATAGATGCATTAGAATCATAAAGATATGGAGCTCCACATAATAATTTAGGAATTATTTTGGATATTCTTCTCTTAATATCTCTATTTTTTTTATATAGTTTTGCAACTTCAATTAATGAAATAATTCTGTTATACAAGAAATTTAGACTGGTATCTTTATACAATACCCCGTGAATAGATTTTTTAGGGACTAAGGCATCAAAGCCGTACCAGCCTTTTTCTAAATAATCTAAATCTAAGGAACTATCTTTTTTATATAGTTTGTCAAAGGATAATTCGCAATTATCGAAAAAGTAAGTAAATAATTCTATAACTTGCTCATTTGTTATTTCACCTTGGCATAATTGGTTTAAATTGATCATAGCAACTTGTACCGTAGAATCATTTAAACTTTTTATTTTTGAAAACATATTAGTGAAAGTTATTTTTCCAAGTCCAAAGTCATGAACTAATTTACTTACTCTAGTATCAATTGGAATAATATCTACGCTTCTACCAATTTCTTGCATCTTAAAAGGTTTTGGTGGTAAATCCTCAAAGGTGTTTTTATTATCTAAAGAAATAATAACCTTTTCAATCTTACTTAAACTCAAACAACTAATTAAAGATGGATCCCAAATTTCACCATAACACCAAAATGTTTTAGGTAATTTTTTATATTTTTTAGCAATGAAATTGGTAGTAGTTTCGATTTGTAGTATGCGATCGGAGGGTGGAACTAGTGGAAGTATTGCTTGATGAAAACTTCCAGTCATCATGTCAATTTTATTTGATTTCGACAAATTTTTTAATAACATGTTTACTTCAGCATGCGATGTATCAAGCCACTGTAGTAAAGCTCCACCTAAATATAGTTGAAGAAAAACATCTTCTCGTTTATATACCTCTGTTAAAAGAGGTTTTATAGCATTATTTAATATATGCTTATAAGAATCAGAAGATGTCCCTCCTGCTAATTGAGAATATGCTCCAACTATATATGACATTTTTACAGTCTGTCTCCTTAAATACGTTTAACAATACACTTTTTTGGGCACGCATTAGCAGCTTCCTCAATTTGAGAATGTGGTTTAGAATTATCGTATACTGATAAAAAGCCATCCATTGAGCACCCAGACTCAGGGAACTTTCTAACACAAATACCGCAACCTATACAACCCACTTCACAAACTTTTCTAACCTTTGCACCTGAATCGTGGTTATTACACTTTACAACGTATTCGCTATCCTCATCAATAAGTTTTATAACATTATGTGGACAAATATCTACACATTTGCCGCAAGATATACATAATTTAGGATCAACTTCGATATGACCATTCTCTTTTTTAGATATTGCATCAACTGGACATACATTAATACATGAACCCAATTGTAAACAACCTTCTTTACAAGCAAAGTCTCCACCAAACATAAGTGCTGCTGCATTACAGTCTGTAATACCTTCGTAATCAAAATCTTTTTGAGTTTTATCACAATCACCATCACAGAAAACATAAGCTACTTTTCTTTTTTCACTAACATCAACACTTTGGCCCATGATTTCACCAACTTTCTTTGCAACTTCGCTTCCGCCAGGAGCACAAAGATTTAGAGCACACTCACCATTTGCACAAGCTTCTGCATAACCTGAACATCCAGGATATCCACAACCACCACAGTTTGCACCTGGGAGAACATTTTCGATATCAATTTGTTTTTGGTCTTTTGCAACTGCAAGTTTTTTTGCAGCAAAGGCTAAGCCAACTCCTAATAATAGTCCCATTACAGTTATTATTATAAATGCTAAAAATATATTCATTATCTACTCTCTTATACTAAATGTAAGTTCATTAATAAAGATTTATCAAATGCCATAAATGCTAAAGCCATTAATCCGGCTGAAACAAAGGCTATTGGTACACCTTTAAAACTTCTTCTAACTGGGGCTAAATCTAGTTTTTCTCTAATATTACTCATTAATACGATTGCTAAGGTAAATCCTAAACCAGCAGCTAATCCACCAAAGAAAGATTCTAAACAACCATAGTTTTCGTCAATATTAATGATTGCAATACCTAAAACTGCACAGTTGGTTGTAATTAGAGGTAAAAAGATACCTAATGCTTTATATAATGGAGGACTGATTTTTCTTATTACTAACTCAACTAATTGAACTAAAGAAGCAATAACAAGGATAAATGCTACTGTTCTTAAATATTCTAATTCGAAAGGAAGTAATAAAAATTGATATACACTCCAACATACAACTGAAGCAATAGAAGTAACAAAAGTTACTGCCATTCCCATTCCAAGTGCACTTTCACTACTTTTTGAAACCCCAATAAATGGGCACATGCCTAGAAATTGGACTAAAATAAAGTTGCTAATAAATATATATGTAATTAATATTGCTATATAGGTCATGCAAGTTTCTCCTTCTTAGCCTGTCTTCTTGAATGGAATTCAAAATAGGCTTTTAAATATCCCATTAATAATAAAGCTCCAGGAGCTAAAGTCATTACTCTAATTGGCCAAACATTTAAGAATGGAATTTTTATAACACCATTAAAGGATCCCATTGGGAATAATGTAATTGTACCTGATCCAAAGATTTCTCTAATTGCTGCAATTAATATTAATGCTAGAGTAAATCCAATACCCATTCCAATACCATCAAGTATTGAATCAAATACTGTATTTTTACTTGCAAAAGCTTCTGCTCTACCTAAAATAATACAGTTAACAACGATAAGTGGTAAAAATACACCTAAAGCTGTATATACATCAGGAACAAAAGCATGTAAAACCATTTCAATGATTGTTACGAATGATGCAATGATTACAATATAACTTGGTATTCTAACAGAATCTGGGATAACTTTTCTAAGTAAACTGATCATAATATTACTACAAGTTAAAACAAATAATACACTAAATCCCATACCAATAGCATTTGAAACCATTGTAGTAACACCTAGTGTGGGACATAGGCCTAATAATAATACAAAAGTTGGGTTTTCTTTGAAGATACCTTTTGTTAATTCTTTTTTATGACTTTTCTTCATTATTTAGCCCCCAATTCTTTAACAAATTCACTACCATTAAGTAAAGCGTTACCAATTGCTGTAAAGGTTATTGAAGCACCACTTATTGCATCGGCATCCTCGCTACTTAATTGAGTTTTACTATTTGGTACAGGATCAACATTTAAATATTTAGTCATATACCAATCTTCTTCACTTTTCTTACCTAAACCCGGTGTTTCACTATCACTTACAACCTTTGATTGTAATACTTTACCTTCTTCATCATATGAAGCAACTAAAGAAATTGTTCCACCATAACCTACAGCCGATAAATTTAACAAATAGCCTTGTAATTCATCATCTTTAGTTAAAGTGTAATAATAATTTATAAAGGAATTATCATCAACTAATGTATTCTCTTCACTTATAGTAAAGCCATTACTAACTGCCTCTAAAGCATTGAGAGTTTTTTGATGTTCATATTCTATGATAACAGGTTTTGTAACTCCGTTTAAGAAAGCTAATACAATTGCAGCTGCTGCACAAATAAGAGCTAATACAATTGATGTTTTAAAATATTCTCTCATTACTTAGCCTCCTTTGCTTTAATTTTTTTAACATAGCCAAATTTTTTAGGTACAATGTATCTATCAATTGTTGGTGTTACAATATTCATCAAAATTATAGCTAAGGATACTGCTTCTGGTAGAGATCCAAAATATCTAATTAGAAATGTGAAAAAACCACAACCAAGGGCATAAATTATTTTTCCTTTCTTAGTAATTGGGGAAGTAACCATGTCAGTTGCCATAAATAAAGCACCTAAAATTAACCCACCTGAAAATACTTGTGTTAATACTTCACCACTAAATAGGCCAAGACCATCTCTAACTCCTGCAAACATCCAAGTTAGAAGAGAGAAAGATAAAATATAATACACAGGGATATGATAACTAATTATTTTTTTAGCAATTAAATAAATACCACCAATTATTAATAACAAGGCACTAACTTCACCAATACAACCGCCAATATTACCAATAAATGCATCTATAGCATAAGGGGAAATTCCAGTTGAAGAGGAAATTGAAGTAGCAATTGATGAGGTTGGATATGATGATGTAGCTAGAATTTGTGAAGGACTTAAATTTGAAAGACCACCACTAATACTTGTTTTCACAAATGATAAAGGAGTTGCTCCACCTACACTATCTACCACTTCTAAAGTTTTTGGTACTGTATAATTACTCATCATAGAAGTAAAACTAAAGAATACAAAAACTCTACCTGCTAAAGCTGGATTCATCCAGTTTGCACCGAGACCACCAAATGTCCATTTTACAACAACTATAGCGAAAGCATTAGCTAATATTACAAGTACAAAAGGAATAGTAGGAGTTAAATTCATTCCTAATAGTAATCCTGTTAAAAAAGCTGATCCATCATAAAGAGTACTTTCTTTAATGTCTTTATTACCATCAAAATAACCTAGAATATATTCAAAGAAACAACTAGATACAATTGAAACTAATAAAACAAATAAAGCTCTTATTCCAAAAACATAAACACCCCAAAGTGCTGCTGGAGCTAAAGCTAGACTTACATTCCACATTATTGACTTAGTAGAATTTTTACTATGAAAATGTGGAGATGATGTTATTTTTACTCTCATTTCTTTTTCCTCGCAAGTTTTTTACCAGTTTTGAAGGAATGAACTAGGGGGATATGTGCAGGACAAACATAAGCACAACAACCACACTCTTTACAATCCATTAATGAATATTTATCAAGGGCTACTTGATAATTACCATTTTTGATATTTCTATATAACATTGTAGGCATTAAACCTATTGGACAAGCATCAACACATTTACCGCATGAAATACATGCTGTTTCTCGCTCTTTGTTTTCTTCAAGAATACTAATAACGCCACTTGTACCTTTTACTACAGGTATATCTAATGAGTGGAATGCAAATCCCATCATAGCACCACCACTAATTATTTTATCTGGCTCAGTTTTAAAGCCTCCGCAATAATCAATGAGATTAGAAATAGGTGTTCCAATAGGTACAATTAAGTTTTTAGGTTCATTAATACATTCACCACTAACACAAACAACTCTTTCTATTAAAGGTTTGTTTAAAGCACAGGCTTCATATATTGCAAAACAAGTTCCAATATTTGCAACTACTGCTCCAATATCTAAAGGAAGTTTTCCACTAGGGATTTCTTTATTTATTGTAGCTTTTAGTAATTGTTTTTCATCGCCTTGAGGATATTTTAGTTTTAAAGGTTGAACTTTGATAGGATAGTTTTTTTCAGCTATAACACTTCTTAGCTTTTCAACAGCATCCATCTTGTTCTCTTCAATACCAATAATAACTTCTTTAGCTTGAGTTACTCTTTTTGCAATCATTATTCCTTCAAGAACTTCTTCGCTTCTTTCAAGCATAGTTCTATGATCACTTGTCAAATATGGCTCACACTCAACGCCATTAATTACTAAGTATTGGGCAAATTTACCCTTAGGAATCATAAATTTAACATGAGAGGGAAAAGTAGCCCCTCCAAGACCAACAACGCCTAAATCTTTTATAGTATTTAAAAGTTCTTCATCACTTTTAGCACTATAATCAACTTTTTCAAAGATGACTTCTTCAGCATCTTTATCAACTTCAATTAAGAAAGCATCAGCTACAACACTATTTGCTAAAGGTTGCTTGATGATTTTCTTAATAACCCCAGAGACTGGAGAGTGAACTTCAGCACTAATAAAACTTGCAGCAGTACCAATTTTCTCCCCTCTTTTAACTACATCTCCTACCTTTTTCAAAGGTTTAGCTGGGGCTCCTAAATGTTGAGATAAACTTACAACTACTAAAGAAGGCATGGGCAATTTTTCTAATTTTTTAGTATTTGAAAAATGCTTTTGATCTTTAGGATGCACTCCACCTCGCTTAAACGTTAGAACGTCTTTAGGCATTTTAGGCTCCTTATTTTTTCCAATTTGATTATTAATCGATAAATTTGTGTATTAAAAGATTAATTGTGCATTTTTTTGTGAAAAGTGGACAATTAAAAACAACACTTCGGTAATAATAAAACTTATAGATTCTATTTTCAAGTATTGTTTTAAGTAATTTCCCTATTTTAGAGTCAAAAAATAAAGTATAATTTTAATCTTTATAGCATTTAATTTATTATACCAAGAGGTATAATACAAATTTGTAATATAGTATATCTTATAGATAAAATTTTACTATAAAAAAAAAGCCTACATTCATCAATTTTAATTATTTTATTTATTAATTAGTTCCATATTATTTAAACTATAGTTATACTGTATATATGAACCGAATATTTAAATATGCATTTTGGAAAATTGGTGGAATTAAAGTATATGCACTAGTTGGTAAAAGCGGAACAGGTAAAAGCTTTCGATCTAAAATGATTGCTGAAGAATATAATATTGATTTAATAATTGATGATGGATTGTTAATAAAAGGAAATAAGTTAATAGCTGGAAAAAGTGCAAAACAAGATGAGACTTTTTTAGCTGCAGTTCGTACGGCTGTTTTTGATGATCCAGAACATTATAGAAGTGTTTTTGAAGCTCTAAAAAAAGAAAGGTTTAGAAAAATTCTGATAATTGGAACTAGTGAAAAAATGATTCGAAAAATTGCAACTCGACTTTCACTACCCCAGCCTGATAAAATTTTTAATATAAGTGATATTGCAACAAAAGATGAAATAGATACAGCAATGAGAATCAGATTTACTGAAGGAAAACATGTAATTCCTGTTCCTTCTATTGAAATTACCAGAACTTCTCCTAAAATTGTTATAGATTCAATGAAGGTTTTATTTACTAGGAAGATTTTTAGACCTTGGAAAAGGACAAAAGTTTTTGAAAAAACGGTTGTTAGACCTCAATTTACTCATTTTGACAAAACTATTATTAGTGAAGCTGCCCTAACACAAATGGTAATTCACTGTTTAGATGAATTTGATCCAGCAATTAAAGTTTTAAAATTAAAGGCTAAAATACAAGAAAATGGATATTCTTTATCGATAAAATTGAGGATCCCATCAAAACATATGATGAGAACCTCTATTGGTGAGCTTCAAGAATATATTTCTGAGTCCCTTGAAAAGTATGGCTCAATATTCATAGCTCAAGTATTTATTGATATGGAAGAGTGGAATTAAACTTGTACCGTTTTTTGCTGTGGAGCTTTCTTCTTCCGTTTGACTGGATCGTGTTTTTTTGGAACTCTTTTTTTAGTTGTTTTACGTTTTCTATCAACATATTTGTTGCTAACTCTAGGATGTCTAACACATCCTCTAGGAACTTTATACCCCTTCATTTCTAACAACTGTGCACAGCATAGCTCAACTTCATAGTTACTTGGTGTCATTGGAGAGATTAATACTTTAACTTGTCTAAAAGTTTCTTTAAATCTTTCTCTAGCTGTTAAAGTTTCGTCGCTAAATATTATTAATTCTTTTACTAGGTGAAGTAGCATTTTAGAACGTTGAACTTCTTCTCTCTCTCCATTTTTATATTCTCTAACTTTATAATCTAATTCAAGTAAGCTGTTTTGTACGTTATTTAATTTTGCATAAACACTAAAACAAGGGAGTAAATATACAAGTAGTTTATATTTTTGAAGTTTTATAAAAATATCTCTACTATACCCTGATGATAATATTTTATTAACTTCTTCAGTTAATCTACTAGTAGATACTTTAGCTAACTCTGCATGATATTTTTTTATTGATCTGTGAACATTATATTTTAATTTAAATCCTGTAGTTAGACTATATTTTACAGCTCTAAGCATTCTAACTGGATCTTCTTTAAAGCTTTCCTTTAAATCAATAATTGAAGATATTTTTTTCTTCTTAAAATCTTCCATTGCATTATTAAAATCTAATACTTGTTGTGTACTTGGATCATAATAAAGTGAATTTATAGAAAAGTCTCTTCTTTTAGCATCTTGTTCAACAGTTCCAAAAACATTGTTGTTAATACCAAAATTTTCTTCATCACTTCTAAAAGTTGAAACTTCTAAAATCTTTTCACCATATTCTAAGTGAACAAGTTTGAACCTTTTCCCTATAATTCTAGAATTCCAAAACAATTTGTGGATTTGTCTAGGGGAAGCGCTAGTTGTTATATCGAAATCTTTTGGAACTTTATTTAATAATAAATCTCTTACAGCTCCGCCAACAAGATATGCTTCAGCACCAGTAGATTGAAGTTTTTTTACTGCACGTAGTGCGTCTTTATCTATTAAAGATAAATTAATCTTATGTTCATCTTTAGTATATATTTTTGCGAATGGAATACTATTTCCTTTAGAATCTTTTTTATATCGAATAAGCATTAATTTTTTCTCATTACTATTTTAATTTTAAAATTGTAGTCCATATTTATTTTTTTGAATTACTTATTGAGAATACTATGATTAATGTACTTTTGTAAAGTAATGATAACTTATTAGTCATACTTGAATATTAATTTTAATTTAAAGGTAATGATTTACATATCTGATTGAAAAAAAAAATATATTGGAGTATAAATAATTAGTAAATTAAAATATAACTTAATTAATAAGTTTTCTAAATTCAAAATAATAATACGGAGTATATATGTCACAAAAAAATAAGATTATTGAGCCAAAAGTTTTAAAGGGGTTTTCTGATTCTTTACCTAAAATTGAAATACAAAAAAGAAGAATTATTAATAAACTTGAACAACTATTTTCATCTTATGGTTTTGTGCCAATTGATACACCGGCGCTTGAATATACTCAAGTATTGTTGGGAAAAGGTGGTGGAGAAACTGATAAACAAATCTTTCACTTTGAAGACAATGGTGGTAGAGAAGTTGCACTTAGATTTGATTTAACAGTTCCTTTTGCTAGATTTTTAGCTGCAAACTTTAATGAATTAGCCTTCCCTTTTAAAAGATATCATATAAATAAAGTATGGAGAGGGGAAAAACCACAAAAAGGTAGATTTAGAGAATTTTACCAATGTGATTTTGATATTGTTGGTGTAGATTCTAGTGAAGCAGATTTTGAAATTCTATCTATGATGAATCACTCTTTTAGTAAACTTGGAATTAAAAACTTTAAATTCCATGTAGCTCACAGAGGATTATTCAATGCTTTTTTAACTCATTTAGATTTATTAGATAATAGCGTAGAAATTTTAAGAGCTGTGGATAAGCTTAGAAAAATTGGAGAAGATAAGGTAAAAGAGATTTTAATTGAAATTAGTGGTGATGAAAAGAAAGCACAATTAATTTTAGATTATATTAAATATGATGAAAATGAAACTTTTTTACAAACTCTATCTAGATTATCTGCTCTTAGTGGTGGTGAAGTCGAGCATACAACTAGAATGACTGAGATTTACAATTATCTAGATAAAGCTGATTTAAGTGAACATTTTATATTAGATCCATCTATTACCAGAGGACTTGATTATTATACTGGTATTGTTTATGAGACTTTCTTAGAAGATTTACCAAACTTTGGATCAGTTTGTAGCGGTGGCCGTTATAATAATTTAGCTTCCCTTTATACAAAAAATGAACTTCCAGGTGTAGGATCTTCTATTGGACTAGATAGATTGTTAAGTGCTCTTGTAGAACTAGATAGTCCCCTTTTAAAACAATCAAGTTCAAGTGATGTTATTATTTTTAACAAAGGAAGTGAGCTCTATCCAATTGGAACAATGCTTAGTGCTCAGTTAAGAGAGAAAGGATTGAGAGTTGATTCTTATCTTTTAAATAAGAAACTTCCACAACAGTTTAAATATGCAGAGAAAAATTCTATTCCTTATGGTATAATGTTAAATAATGAAACTATTTCTGAAAATACTTTCACATTGAAGAATTTAGAAACTAGAGAAACATTTGATCATATTAGCCTTGAAAAGGCAGTAGAGATTATTAAAGGAAATTAATGAAAGACATGAGTCATTTGCCTGTTTATCAACATAGGCAAGAAATAATTGATTGTTTAAATGAAAATCAAGTATTGGTAGTTGAAAGTCCAACCGGTTCAGGTAAAACAACTCAACTGCCAATAATTTTACACGAAGCAGGTTTTGATAACAATCTATGTGTAGGCATTACACAACCTAGAAGAATCGCAACTTTATCTGTTTGTGATTTCATAAAAAAACAAGTTGAAGATACAGATAGTTTTGTAGCGTATAAAATGAGATTTAATGATACAACTACTACTTCAACTAAGATAAAAGTCATGACCGATGGTATTTTATTAATGGAGCTTAAAACAGATCCATTATTAAAAAACTATTCAGTTATATTAGTAGATGAAGCCCATGAAAGATCTTTAAATATTGACTTTATTTTAGGTATGTTGAAACAAGTTATGGCTCAAAGACCTGAATTTAAAGTAATTATTTCTTCAGCTACAATTAATACTAAAAAGTTTTCTGCTTTTTTTGATGATTGCCCAGTAATATCTATTAAATCAAAAATCTATCCTATAGAAGAGATTTATATTAATGAAAATTTTAGCAATGATGATATTCTACACAATCGCATTGTAAGTATTGTAAAAGAAAATGCTAAAGAGAAAAATGGCGATATTTTAATATTTTTGCCAGGTGAATTTGATATAAAAAATTGTATAAAAGCTTTAATAAAGAGTGATCCAGAAAATCAATTGGTGATATATCCCTTATATGGCAGACTTAGTAAAGAGGAGCAAGAAGAAGTCTTTACTAAAACGCCAGAAGGAAAAACAAAAGTCGTTGTATCAACAAATATTGCTGAAACTTCTATTACTATTGATAATATTGCAATTGTTATTGATTCAGGGCTTGCTAAAATTAACTTTTATAACCAAAAGAACTTCACAAGTTCTCTAGTTACCCTTCCTATTTCTAAATCTAGCGCTATGCAAAGAAGAGGAAGAGCTGGAAGAACTCGAAGTGGTAGGTGTTATCGCCTGTACTCTAAAAAATCATATACTTCAAGAGATATGTACACTTTAGAAGAAATTCTAAGAACAGATTTAAGTGAAGTAGTTTTGAGAATGAGTGATTTGGGCCTTTATGATTATGAACACTTCCCATTTATCACTAGACCAAATAAAGATGCAATAAAAAGTGCTGAACATACTCTAAAAATTATTGATGCAATTGATGAAAATAGAAGATTAACTAAAATTGGTGAATTTATGGTTAAATTCCCTCTACTACCCCGCCATGCGAGAGTTGTAGTTGAGGCAATTTATAATTATCCTTCGGTTATTAATGAAGTTATTATTGCAATTGCATTTCTTTCTTCAAAGACTCCTTTTATTCTACCTCCCGATAAGATAGAAGAAGCGAGATCAGCTCATAAAGCTTTTAACAATGATAGATATGGTGACTTTGCAAGTTATTTAACACTTTTTAAAACCTATGTTTCTATTGAAGTTAAAAATGATCGTATGGAATTTTGTAAAAAGAATTACTTAGATTATCAATCTATGCAAGAAATTGTTCATATTGTAGAACAACTTGGGGAAATTATTAGTGAAAATGATATACCTTTGACTGGAAATGGTTCTATGCATGATTACATTTGTTGTATTGCTAGTGGATTAAAACAATTCATTTGTATTAAAGAATATGGTTATATGTACAATACTCTTTTTGCAAATCAGGTTTTTATTCATCCTGGATCTGCAGATTTTAGAAATTTACCTAAATATATTGTTGCTGGTGAATTAGTTCAAACTTCTCGATTATTTGCAAGAAGTGTTTCTCCAATTAAAGAAGAATGGCTTGATGATATTCAAAAAGGTTTAAAATATGATTTAGAAGAGAAATTATCTTCAATAGACTCTAATAAAAACTCTAAGAAAAATAAAAGACGTGTTAGAGATAAGGTTAAAGAGACTAATATTAAAGGTGGATCTATCACTATATATTCTCGTAACTACAAAATATTTAAACTTAAAAATGGTAAAAGAGAACTTAATATTGCTAGAATTCCTTATGAAGATATTGAATATCTATCAAGAAAACATTATCACACTAAAAAACCAATACAAAATATTAAGGCTGAAGTTGTTTATCAAGGAAGAATTATTCAAAAAAATGGCTCTTTCTATTCATTATTAGGTTTAGTGGATAAATATAATAATCCCAAAACTTCGATTACTTTCCTTCCAAAATCTAATTATAGAGCAGAAGATTGCCAAGAATTGATTAATAATTTTGATAAACTTTTAAAACTTACACCTCAAGGTAAAAATGATTACTATTTTATTAAACTTCATGCTTCAAAAAATAGCACTTACTTCTATGAACCTTGTAAGGATTATAGTAAAGCTTTAAATGATTCTTTATTTGCTTTATTAGAACTTATGGAAGATTTAAAACAATTAGAAAAAAGAGATCAATATTCAAAGGTTCAAAAATATTATTATAAACTTCTTAGATTATTAGATGAATAAAATAGTTTAATTAACTAAATTAATCCCCTATTTTACTTAACTTTAATTTAGGGGATATTTTTTTCATTAATATCATTAAATAAAGTAAAAGGCTTATTTTCTCTTTTTAAAAGAAAACAAGCCTTAATAAACTCTTTTTTGTGATTAAAATGATAAACTTTTTATAAGGTTTTTACAAACCATTCTACAGTTTTCATTTTTAATTCATTATATACAGTTAAGTCTCCTGTAAATATTAAAAAAGTATGATCTGCATTTTCAATTGGTATTAATTCACTCATGCTATTAGAACTTTTCTCTTGTACCATTTCGCTATCTGAAAAAGGAACGGTATTATCTAAAGTGCCATGAAATGATCCAATTGGAGCTTTGATATTTTCAACCGCAGCTAAAACATCCATACTCTCAGCTTGTTCAATCCATTCTTTTGATAAATCTAAAGAGTCTCTCCAACCAAATTCCATCTTAGTTTGGCCTGTTGCCATAGCCTCTTCTCTCATTTGAGCACTAACCATATCAACTAACTCAAGAGCACCTGCCCATGTTGCAACACTTTTGTAAGTCTCATTATTACTTGCAGCAAGCAATACATCAGTGCCACCTTGACTCCAACCAAGCAATCCGATTCTACTTGAATCGATATCATTTAAAGTTGATAAATAATCTGCAACAACTTGTGTTTCTCTTACAGCTTCTGCATTAGTGTATAAAAGGTAACTTTCTTCACTATCTCCACTACCAGGAAAATCAAATCTTAAAGAAGCAATTCCCCTTTTAGCTAAAGAAGGTGCAAGCATTTTATATCCATCTCCTGCTTCATTTTTTTCGCTTCCTGTTCCATGTTCCATTATTACTACTGGAGCTTTAAAATCACCTTTTGGAAGTGTCAAAATAGCTGGAATCATAACATTTCCACCATCGATTAAAATACTTTGTTCTGTTATTTCACTTCTGAAACTTACTTGATCTTCACTTGTCATACAACTTGTAAACATAAGTGTAAAAACACTTAAAATAATAAATATAGTTTTTTTCATTATTCCTTCCTCTAGTTTTAAATTATAGAAACTAGATAATATAATCAATATTAAGTAAAAATTTTGGTGATTAAATTAAGATATTAGTATTTTACTTAACTGCTTATATAAACTATCAAACGAAAAATACTTTTTCCCTATTTCAAAATTCTTATTAGTACTTATTTCCCTTTTTTCTTTATTAAATAAATATTCTATAGCACTTTTAGCAGCTTTTGTTAAAATATAATCTTCTATATATACTAAATCCGTAGTAGGATTTACTTTATATTTATTTCCCAAGCTTATATAATCAAATCCTTTATTTTTTATATCAGTTAGAAATACAGGATATTCATAAACAATCATTGGTACTTTTGCAAAAAGGCCTTCTAAAAATTGGTTACCCCAACCTTCCCAATAGGAAGGATATGTAATTAAATCGCTATAAACATAACAATCCCAAAGACTGTATATTTTTTGATTATTAACAATCTCTCTTTCATGTGATACTCTATCGCTTATAACTCTTAAATCTACATCTAAAGAAAGTGCATGGGCTTTTAATCTACTAAGATAAGTTTGAGTAGAATCATCAAAATCATAGCCAGCTAAGACTAAGACAAAATTACTTTTATTATTAAATTTATGATTATTATATAACTGTTTACCAATTAATTGATCCTTTAATAAGTTCATTTTATTTACTACATCAATAGCAAGTTCAATTGCTTTTCTGTTTACTATTCTTGTTGCTTGTAAAATGATAATATCATTTTCATTAATACCTAAAGATGATTTAAAATCTGAATTATATAAATCTTTCTTCCAAAGAGGTGCCTCAAAATCAAATACATTTGGCACAATAGTACTTTCAATATTTTTTTTCTTTAATAAAGTATCATGCCCTTGTTGATTAATAACAACATGTTTATATCTAGGATTTGTTGGAGGTATATATTTGTTTGCAATTTCTTTTGAAAAATCACAACCATAGTGAACACCTTTTTTTCTTTCCCAGAAAAAATCATGATGTTGTGCTAATACTTTAACATTATTATTTTCAATAACTTCTTCTAAAGCTATAGCAAGAGCGACATTCATTGCTACAGACCAAATATTTTGAACAACTATTAAATCAATATTATGATCATTTATGAAGCTATTGATAATTGGTTTAATTTTATTTACTTCAATTTGAACATTTTTTTTATATTCTTTTTCATTAGTAAAACTATGTTCTCCTTCAAAAGAATAAGAATAAAATCTCTTTGCAATATCTGTAATGTGATATAAAGATGGATGAAGAATTTTGTTATTGCATTCACCAGATAGATAATACACTCTGTGTCCCATCTTTTCAAATGTCTTCTTCCATTTATCCATTTCTAGAGAAACCCCATCCGTTCCTCCAGTTTTATAATGAATCATCATTATATTCATTGATCTTTACCTATTTTTTTAACCAAGCTACTTGGTATGGATCTAGAGTGCCATTAAAAGGTGTTCCATTTAATGTTTCATAATCTTTAAATCTTGTTTCAACTTTATCACAACTTACATTAGTTAAGCATAGAACACTTTCATTTTCATGATATCTTTCTAATGCAAAAACTCTCTTATCAATATTTTCAATTATTTTTTGATTAGCCTTTGGTGAAAAACATTTATTATTTATCCTAAGGTTTAATAATTCTTTATAGCCATTTAATATATGATTTCTTAGAGAAGTTGGATCATTTATTTTCTCTTCTAAATGATTTAGTTCTATTTTTTCTCTATTAATTGCTCTATTAGAATTTTGTAGCTTTACTCCTTCAATCCAATTTCTAGAGCCTATTAAGCTGTGTATATAAATACCTGGAACTCCTTTTAAACTTAATAAAATAGATTGACTTGCTAAAAATCTTTTAACTTCTAAATCTTGATTTACTTCACCACTAATTTTTAGTGCATCAAAAAAGTTAATATTCATCTCATAAGGACTTTTGTTTCCATCTTCTTCCATTTTATAAGAAACAAATCCACCTAATTCTTGAACTTTTTGTGCCATTAACTTTACATCACTGTCATCTACTAAGCCTTTAGCTGGCAAAAGTCCAATCCCATCATGACTTGCTAAAAAATTAAAAAATGTTACTTTATCTGATGGAAGTTCTAAAGAAGCTGCCCATTTTTTTATAACAGTTGCATCACTCTTTAAAAATGTGTAAAGAGTTAATGGAGGTAGTGGAAAATTATATACCATGGATGCTTCATTATATCCATTTCCAAAGTATGATATATTTTCTTTATGTGGGACATTAGTTTCTGTTATAATTTTTACATCAATTTTAGCACATTCAATCATTAATCTAATAAGCTGAATAATTAAATGAGTTTGTTTATTGTGTATACAAGTAGTACCTATTTCTTTCCAAATAAAGGCAATAGCATCAAGTCTTATAAAAGATGCACCCTTTTCAACATAAAAACTAAATACATCAAGAATTTCCATCAATAAATCTGGACTTTGATAATTTAAATCAATTTGATCGGATGAAAATGTTGACCAAACATATTTTCCCCCATCTTTAGCTTCCACCTTTGTTAATAAAGGTAAGGCTCTTGGTCTAAATACTTTTGTATAGTCTTTATCTTTATCACATGTTATAAAATAATTGTTATATGGTTCTTTGCCTTCTAAAAAGAATTCAAACCATTTACTACTCTTTGAAACATGGTTAGCAACAAGATCAAACATTAGATTAAAATCTTTATTAAGGGCTTCAATATCTTTCCAACTACCTAGTTTCTCATTTACTTTTTTATAATCAACAATGGAAAAACCATCATCTGAAGTATATGGAAAGAAAGGGAGAATATGCACAGTATTAATGTAAGAAGATAGATATTTAGAAAGAAACTTATGCAGCGTGACTAAGGTTTTTTCTTCTTTCTCTTTATTGTATAAACTATCTCCATAAGTTATTAATATGGTATCTTTTTCATTTAAATTATTACCTCTTGAATTCTTTTTAAAAGTTTTTAAATATTCTATTTTGTTCATTACTTGCAAAAAATACTTATCAGCTTTTTTTTCACCATATAATGTTTTTAGTATTTCAAATATTTTAGTTTCATTATCAAGTATCATTTTATTCTTTTACTCCACCTTCAGTTTTATTCCCTGCTAAGAATTTTTGTATTAACATAAATAATATTACAACTGGTACTGCAGTTAATAAGGACGCAGCACTAACTCTATCCCAAATAGCATTCTTTGAAACAAATAATGCTTTAAGAGCAATAGGAAGCGTATACATATTTGTATAGGATTTTAAAAATACAGATGCAAATAGGTATTCATTCCAAGCTATCATAAAGGAATACACCCAAACTGTTGCTATTGCACTGAAACTCAATGGAATAATTATTCTAACAATAGTTTGAAACCTTGAATAACCTTCAATAAAAGCAGCTTCTTCAATCGAGAATGGAATTGATCTAAATGAATTTCCCAGCATATATAAACAAACTGGAAGTGTTTGAACTATATAAATTATAACTAGTGCAAAAGTAGTTCCGCCTTCTGAAGAAGTTAATCCTAATGTTGTTGAAATTTTAAATAAAGGAATTAATAAAAGAATTCCACCTACCATGTATACAAAAAGAACTCCCCTTTGTATTATTTTTTGTCCTCTATATTTCATTCTTGCAATAGAATAAGCACCAAAAATTGCAATTAACAGTGAACATAAAGATGCTGTTAGAGAAAACTGTAAGGAATTTTTAAAATAATCAAAGAATGGGAATACATCAGATGTATCAGTATATTTTGCTAATATAGCATTTTTTTGTTCATCAGTTAAGTTTGGAGTATTATCTAATAACTTTTGAACTGATGCTGGTATTTCTATTTCAACTTCTTCACCTAAACCTAAAATTTCAGAGTAGGCTGTAGTATTAATTTCTGTAGGGACAAGTGAAGGATTACCCCAGTCCCATGAAAATTTTAAGGAAGTAGATAACATTTGAATAAATGGAAATATACTAAATAGAACTATTAACAACACTAAAATTGTAAATCCAATCTTTTTTATTACTCTGTGATTATTATTTACCATTTTAACACCTTCTTTACATAAATTAATATCAATCCAACCAATAATGAGAATTGAATTACAACCAACGCAGAACCTTGACCTAAATCTAAACTACCTGTAAATGCTTTAAAGTATGTATAAACGGATAAAACTTTAACATTGTCGGTAAGCAGATACACTTCTTCAAATTTATTAAAATTCCATATAAATCTTAATAAGACAATAGATCCCAATACAAAGAATAATTCAGGAAGTGTGATTGACCAAAATTTTCTAATGGCTCCAGCACCATCGATTTCTGCAGCTTCATAAAGAGTTGTATCTATTGTTTGTAATCTTGATAAAATCATAAGATATGTAAATGGAAAGGCTTTCCACATACTAAATACAACTGCAACCCAAAGTGCATATTTAGGATCAGATATTAAATTGAACCTACTTTGAGATATATGGAGTACATCCACTAGTACGTGCATAAATATTCCGTTTACAGGGTCGAAGAAAAATTGCCATGAGTATACTGTAGATATTACAGGCGCTACATAAGGTAGTAATACTAAAGATCTAACTAACCCTCTCAATGGAAATTTTTTGTTCATAACTAAAGCTACAACTAGTCCCATAACTGTAGTTAAAAATGTCGTAGATATTACAAAAAAGAAAGTAATACCAACTGAAGACCAAAAAGTAGAATCAGTTAAAACATTAGCATAATTTTTTAGTCCTATAAAAAAAGCATCACCATTCATTTTTACATCGAAAAAGCTTAAATAGATATTGTAAAAGATAGGATAAATAATCAAAAGTGCGATGATAATTACAGAAGGTAGGACCAATTTTATACCAAGTCTAGAATCTTTTTCTTGTAGTGTAAGTTTTCTCACTGCCATGAGACTATCTCCTTATTAAAATTCAGGAGAAGCTTAAACTTCTCCTGAATAACAAAATTAGTTTAATTTATTAATTTCATTAATTGCCCAATCCATTGAGCTATCAATATCAAGACCTTCTTGAGTATATTTGTAAATCATTTGTGGAATAATTTGTTGAGCTGTTACTTGGTCAGCTTTTTCTATTTTCATTCCATCAACAATACCAAAGGATTTAATATCTTGCATTCCTGCAACTATTTCAGCTAATGCCTCTTTACCATAATTTGATAATACTGGATTATCTAAAAATTCATCAGTGTCAGCAATTCCTTTAATTACAGGATTCATACCACCTGGAGCCATATGTAAGAAAGTTATATAAGAATTAGGTTGATATAAGTATTCAATAAATTTCTTAGCAGCTTCTGTTTTTTTACTATCACCTTGGTCAATGATACTTAGAGATACAATTGTTCCATAAGAAGCTGATTCTGTGTTTGTAATTGTTGGAACCATAGCAGTATGACTTGCAAGTTCAGGATCAAATTGTGACCCTTTTAGATCAGAGAAGTTTTCACTAGTTAGAGAAGAAGCAGCAGCATCTTGAATAGCTAAATCGTCCATAATGTAAGTTGAGTAGAAGAACATTGCCATTTTCCCTTGTAAGTAATAATCTCTAGCTCTCCAAGTTTGTGGTCCTGGTGGATTGTACATAGCTAATCTACCATAGAATTCAAGTGCTTCTTTCATCTCTGGTGTATCAAATGTTAAATTACCATTTTTATCATACAATGAAGCACCATTTGATTGAGCTATAGGAGTAAAACATTGTTCAGTGAAGTTTTCACTTTTTGTTCCAACAAGAATACCATAAGTATTTTCACTAGGGTTGTAGAAATATTTAGCAGCTTTTTCAATGTTTTCCCAAGTTGTTGGTGGTTCTAAGCCAGCTTCTTCAAACCAGTCAGTTCTGTACCATAATCCTTGTAACCAACCATGGAAAGGAATACCATAAGCTTCACCATTTGAAGATTCATTGATTTTTAAAGCTCCATCAAAGAACTTATCTCTACCTATTGAATTAATTACATCAGCATTTGCATCAACATCAACCAATCCGTCTGCACCGAAAGATACCATAGTAGTTGCAGCACCTTCAACAAGAGTAGGTAGAGTGTTTGAATTAGCAGCAGTTGCCATTTGAGATGTAACATCATTTTCATCAACAGCTATTAGCTTAACCTTTATATTTGGGTTAGTTGCTTCAAAAGTGTCGATTAATAATTGTATCGTAGACTGTCTATCAGTCTGAGTTTGTGAAGTCCAATATTCAATGGTTACAGGTTCCATCATATCCATAGATTTACTTTCTTCAACCATTTCGTTTTGACCGCTTGCAAAAATAAATGTAGTGCTAAAAAGCAATAGAGCAGTACAAATTCCAAATTTTACAAATTTCATAAAATTCCTCCTAATTTTTATAAAAAAACATGAATATATTAACTACTTTAAAAAAGTAATTAAAATCTAATAATTTTTGGGTACAATTTATTTTTCTTAAGATTTAACTTCAGTTAAACCTTATTTTAAAGTTTTTCTGATAACAATCTTTGGTGTTATGCTTACTTCATCTTTCATATCGAATAGAAATTCGTGCTTTGTTGGGTTCAATCTATTAAGCAAATGATTTACAGCAATTTGACATTTCAATTCAATTGATTGATCTAATGTAGTTAGCGCTAATAAAGAAGCTATTGGCATATTATCAAATCCCATAATACCTATATCATTAGGGATTGAATAATTATGTTCCATTAAATACCTATAGCCTCCAGCTGCCATATCGTCACATCCAAAGAAAATTGCTTCAGGGGGATTTGTCTGTTCCATTAATTCTTTAGTAGCCTGATATCCGCCATCAGATGATAACTCACAATTTTTATGATATTTATCACTTAATGGATAACCTTTTCTATCTAAGGCACTCTTAAATCCCATATATCTATCTCTAATATGTTCGTCAAAAGGAAGCCAACTTACAAAAGCTATTTTTTTATATCCTCTTGATAACATATATAATGCAGCATCATTGCATCCTAAGAAATTATTGTTGTGGATACTAAATTCACCTTCGCATCTTGTTTGTAGTAATACTAAAGGGATTTGATTCATATCAAAAAACTCTTTAGCCTTTTCATCAACAAGTGCTGTACTAATAATTAGCCCATCAATTTTCATTAAATACTCAGGATGTTTGGCAAAGTAGCTTTGAATATATTGTCTTTTTTTTATGTCAAATACTAATAATTGATAATTAGTATCTGATAATAAATCACTAATACACCCAATTAGAGTTGATGCAAACACGCTTCTAGGATTTGAAATGGTCAATCCTATAATCATATTTGCTTTCTTACGTCTATTCTCAGCTATAGAAAAACCAATATCTTCAAGTTTGTTTAATACTCTCTCCCTTGTCTTTTGATTAACAAGTTCAGGATGGTTAATTACTCTTGATATTGTACTAGCACTAGTACCAATTTCTTTTGATAATTGTCTAACTGTTTTTCTCTTTTCCATAATTTAATATTAGTAATAGTATAATAATTTTGTCAAATTTTTTTATACTTGTTTCAGCTTTAATTTGTGAAACGTTTCATAAATTATATAAACAGTTTGATTTAATTACTTTCTGAATAAGTAATTAATTTTGAAAAATATTTGAAATATTTCAGTTTTTCAAATAAATATTATTTTATATATTGAAACATTTCATAAATTATTTATCAATTTTTCAACTATTGATATAAAAAAAAATAAAAAAACTCTTGTGTAAAAACAAGAGCTATTATAATTAAAAGTGATTATTTATTAGATAATCATATAAATGAGTACATCCAGTATGTACATCATAATACGTTTGATGAAAGTTATTGGTATACCAAGGATCTCTTATATCTCTATTCAATGAAGCATAGTCCAATAAAAGAGAAATTTTATGGTGATAGTCTCTATTTATTAATCTTTTTAGGTTGTGGACATTGTTTTGATCCATACAAATTAAATAATCAAAATTAGAAGCATCTGAATTAGTAATTTGTTTAGCTCTATGATCAACTAAAGGAATGTTGTTTTTTTCTAATATTCTTTTAGTTCCTATATGAGGCGGATTATTAATTTCTTCCCTACTTGTTGCACTAGAGTCTATGTGAAATTTAGAGGACATACCTTTTGTATTAACAATATGTGAAAAAACACTTTGAGCCATAGTACTTCTACAAATATTACCGTGACAAATAAACATAATCTTAATCATTAACATATCCTGGATTACTAATAACTAAATTCATAATCATCTGTTTGGTCAAACCGGTTAGTACATATTCTCCTTGATCTTTCATTAGCACAAATTGTACAACGCCATCACGTTTCTTTTTGTCTTTTTGAATAGTATTAAAAAACTCTAACCATTCTCCCCTACCAATTTTATAATCAATATCGAAATTATAGAGTCTAAATAATTTAATTGCTTGATTAGCAAAATTTTCATTTACAATTTTTAATAAAAGGCTAGCTTCAAGAGCTCTAACACAACCCCATGCTACAGATTCTCCATGAGAGAATCTAGAAAATCTACCACAAGATTCAAGAGCATGGCCAAAAGTATGTCCTAAATTTAAAGCTTGTCTAATTCCCAGTTTTTCTTCAGGGTCTTTTTCTATATAAGATTTTTTAACTTCTAAACTCATTTCTAAAAGAGATAAAAGAGTATTTTCATCTCTAAGTAATATTTGACTTTTTCTTGAGATTAAAAATTTATGAAGTATCTCATTTTTTGAAAGAAGTGCATGCTTAAGAACTTCAGCTAGACCATTTAAATATTCTCTCTCTGATAAGCTTTTTAGTAATGGGGGGCATATTAAAACTTGTTCTGCGGGGTAAAATGAACCTATAAGATTTTTACCACCTACAAAGTCACAACCAGTTTTTCCGCCAAGAGTTGCATCAACCATACATAAAAGAGATGTAGGCACTAAAATTACTTTGCAACCTCTCATATAAATAGAAGCAGCAAAGGCTGCTAAATCACAGACTACCCCACCACCAAAAGCAATTATGTAATCATCTCTTGAAATGCCTTCTTGGACACACACTCGTAAGATTTTTTCTACAGTTTATAATGTTTTTGATTTTTCGCCAGCACTAATAATAATATTAGTTGGAGGTAATCTTTTAAAAAGATTTGCAGTATTAGAATCAGCAACCCACAAAGCTCTATTTCCAAAATTTCCCAACATAGTTGAAAGATCACTTAGATCACTTAAATAACTAACTTTAGTTTGATTTCCACAAGCTAATTTTACATTCATACTTTCATTCATGATAATTAATATAGCATAGATTAACTTATTATGACTATATTTTTTATAAATTAAACACTTGAAAGTTTTCACTTTTTAGTAAAAAATATAAATCATGGCTAAATATTTTGATAACGCAGCAACAACTATAATTTCTAAAAAAGCATTAGAAGCATATAATAATATTTCTTTAAATTATTTTGCTAATCCTTCCGCTAATCACTCCTTAGGACAAGAATGTAAAAGTGTGCTTGAAGAGAATAGATTAATTATTGCAAATCTATTAAAAGTGACTCCAAATACTATTTATTTCACTTCTGGTGGAACTGAATCAAATAGTATTATTTTATCATCTCTTTTGTGGAGTAAAAGTCCTGGTGAGATAATTATTGGTAAAACAGAACATTCTAGTATTTTAAATTTTGAAAGAATATTAAGTGAGAAAGGATATAAGGTAATTACTTTAAATGCTCCAAATGGCTTTATTAGTAAAGAATTATTGAAAAAGAAATTGACTAATAAAACTAGAATGGTTGTAATTCAAACTGTAAATAATGTTACAGGCTCAATAAACGATATAGAAAATTTAGTTAAAGTGGTTAGAGATAAAGAGAAAGAAATTGGTAGAAAAATATATTTTCACACCGATGCTGTACAAGCCTTAACTAAAATTGATTTAGATTTGAATAAATTTGATATTGATAGTGCTTCTTTTTCTGCCCACAAATTTCATGGGCCTAGAGGTATTGGTTTTTTGTATTCCAAAAATCCTAACGTTCAACCCCTTTCAAGAGGTGGTGGACAAGAAAGAGGTTTAAGAGCTGGTACAGAAAATTTAGCTGCTATTGTAGCGATGAGAGTTGCTTTAGAAGAATATTTATTTATTAAAAATGATAATGTTATAGAAATTAATAAATATGTTAGAGAGAATTTAAAACCCCAAATAATTTCTCCTAACTCAAATGTCTCTCCATTTATTATTAATTTTAGTGTTTCGCCTTTCCCATCAGAAGTTTTTACAAGAATGTTAAACGATGAGGGTTTTATTGTATCCTCTGGTTCAGCTTGTAGCAATAATGTTAAAAATAAAGGTGAAAATGTATTAATAGCTATGAATATTAAACCAAATGTAGCTAAATCAAGTGTAAGGATTTCTTTTAATAAAAATACTGATATAAATGATGCAATTTCTCTTGTTAAAAAAATTAACTCTCTATATGATACGCTCATAAGGTAGGAATTTGTGGAAACGAAATTATATTTAGTAAGACTTGGTGAAATATCATTAAAAGGCTTAAACAGACCTTTTTTTGAAAAAAAATTAAAGAATAATATTAAATTAAAATTAAGACCTTTTCATAATGTGGTAACAAAACAGAAAGGTCGTTTATATTTTGAAATTGATTCAGCTTGCAGTGATGAGCAGTGTGAATTAGCTTTCTCTACCACCTTCGGTATTGTAGGTTATGCGAAGTGTGTAAAATGTAAAAAAGATGTTGAATTAATTAAAGAAACAACTCGTCAATTAATAAGAGATTATAAATTTAGTGAAACTGGAACATTTAAAGTTCAAGCTAAAAGAAGTGATAAAAATTTTGAAATGAGTTCTTATGATTTATCTTGTGAACTTGCTAAGATAATTCATGAAGAATATCCAAATCTAACAGTTGATCTTAAAAATCCTGACAATGTTTTACATATTGAAATTAGAAATAAAGCATATATTTATACTAGTGAGAAGAAAGGGCCTAATGGCCTACCTGTAACAACTGCTGGAAAAGGGATGTTATTACTATCTGGTGGAATTGATAGCCCAGTTGCAGGATATAAAATGGCTGCAAGAGGATTAAAAATGGAATGTATTTATTTCCATGCTTACCCTTATACTTCAGATAAGGCTTTAGAAAAGGTAAAAGTTTTAGCATCTAAAATCGCACCATTTCTTCAAGGTACTAGATTACATGTTGTCCCTTTTACGGAGCAACAACTTTGGATTAAATCCCATTCAAACATAGATGAAACTACTTTAATGTTTAGAGCTTGTATGATGAAAGTTGCAACAATGCTTGCAAAAAAAAATAATGCAACCTGTCTTGTTACAGGAGAAGCTTTATCGCAAGTTGCAAGTCAAACTTTAGATTCTATGGCATTTACAGACAGTACTACTGATATGTTAATCATAAGACCACTAGTGGGTATGAATAAAGAAGAAATAATGAAAACTGCAGAAGAAATTGATACTTACAAAACTTCTATTCTACCTTATGAAGATTGTTGTGTTATTTTTAGCCCAAAACACCCTTTAACTAGACCAATTATTGAAGTAGAAACTCAACACTATGAAGAAATGCAAATCGATGATTTACTTGTAAAAGCTGTTGAAGAAACAGAAACATATGATTTTTATTCTTCAGGGAAAGAATCAATTAAGGATTAAAAAGATGCAAATAGATTTAATTCTAATGCATTTGTTTGATTCTCTAAATCATAGGTATATCTAATTCCAGGAGATATTTGTGATGAAAATATCATTGTTTGAGCAAATGATGAAGGAAATATTAGCGTTGCTGATATTTCCTTTTTAATTAAACTTTTATTGTAGTTTAAATAAGCTTGGATATCGTTAAAAAATATTGGTATTTTTTTAAATGATTTTTGAATATTGAAATTAAATAATAATAGACTGATATCATAATACATCTCATAATTATTTAAATCTAATTCTAGTGTTAATTTTAGTGGTAAGTTAATTGTAGCTTTATCATAGTCAATAAAAAACAATAATGAAGGTATTTTTATTGTAGTAGACAATGAGTTTCCAGTATTAATAGTGTTTGAATTAAAATTAAAGGTTTCACTATTTTCAAATTCAAAATAATAGGAAAATATATTATAGGAGGTGGGGCCAACTATAGTTGAAAAACCATACCCTATTTTTGGATTTATTGATATTGAATTTACTATATCAGTATTTGTATCTAACGCAAGTAGAGAATAAGTATTATTATACAAATCAAAAATTCTACCATTATATAGATCAATATCATATGTTGTTGTATTTGTTACATCGGTTAAATCAGTATCAACTGTTATATTTAAACTGTTTTCTTTATATGTTGAAGAGTTTGAAAGATTTAAATTTAAATAAAATGGAAATTCATCATAAAAATTAGATGTAGTAAATAATTGAAGATTAACTTTTTCACTCGGATCTATGCTTAAATAATACATTGAAGTAGATATCCCACTTCCATCATAAAAAACAAAGGGGAAAAAAGATCCTTTAAGTAAATATTTATACAATTTATAATCTTTAATTAGTGAATAATCATATATATTATCTTTATAATCTTTAATTTCTATAATTTTTGTTTCAATTTGATATCTATCAAAATCAAAGTCTGAAAGAGAGGATACTCTTAATTCATTTTCTTCAAATAATTTAGCAATATAATAAACTTTATCGTTTAGAATTATTGGAGAATTAACTCCTCCCATAACATCAAAAGAAGATACAAATAATTCATTTGTCTCTAAATTTATATATGAAAGTCTTGAAAGTTCATTATCTCTAACACTACTTAATATAATTTTATCTTTATAAATAGAAAAATCTAAAATCTCAATATTTGTTTTTAAATCTATAAATAGTCTCTTTTCATCATTTTCAAGAATGCTAATATAATCTTTTCCTTCAAAACGAGATAGAATAACTATTTTATCATTATAGACTCCAATTTCTTGAACATATTCATGTTTTTTTAAACTTATTTTCTTATATATTTTTCCATCATGACTAAAAGCTAGGTATTCTTTCATACCATCGTTATAAACACCTACAATATCGTCTTTATAAGCTATGGCATTTTTAAAGTTTTCGATTTGTATATATTTTTTTTCATTATTTTTTATAACAACTGTTTGTGTTGAAGCAAGAGGGTTATAAACATACTCACTTAAAACTAACTTATCATTATTAAAGGAAAAATCATAAGTGGAAGAAGAAACAAATTTGTCCATCGATAAATTTGTTTTAATATCTTTTATGCTACTTGAAATATCTTCATAAACTAAAATATTGTTGCCAGCTTTGGTGATTAAGGTAGGATTATAGTCTAAAGTATCATATTTTAGATTATGAATATTCACTAGTTCAAAAGACTTTTCAAAATCACAATAAACATCAAAAATTGATTTGTTATACACTTTATTAAAAGTATAATTTGCATCAAAAAATAATAATTGTAATTTTTCTAATTCTCTAATATATTCTCTAAATTTATCTATTCCATACTCATCAATTAAGTATTGATTAAAAAATGCTCCGTACAAATAAAATACATCAGATGGATATATATCTCTGTTCCCTTGAACCTCATAATATTTAGGGAATTTATTTTCAACTATAGATTCTAATATTCTAGCTTTATAAGAAGCATTATTTAATCTACCTTCTCCATTCTCGCTTTCACTAACTACTGCAAAACCTTCAGAGCTAAAATCTGTAAAGTTTAATAAAGTTGGTGTGAGTACTTGAGAAAACACTTTTCTAATTGTGTTATTTTTTCCCATTATAGTTAAAGCATGAGTTAATTCATGTTTAAAGACTTGTAAAATATAATCAGTGGAAAAAACATTTAAATTGTTATTAATAGCTACTGTGTTGTATAAAACAATATGAGGAGATGGAAAAATACTAAAATATGCATTTAGTTTTTGAATATCGCTAGTAATTACTACATTTATTCTTTGAGTCCGTTCAAGATCAAAAAGATTAAGGATATCTTGATATATTTTTTCACAATTGTTATATAGCAAAAAAGCTTCATCAACTGATTCATCATCAAAAATGATATCGAAACTTTTTGTTTCTAAAACATTAATATTTTTATTATTATTAAATACTGAACAAAATAATTGAGTGCTTGCAACTATTGATATCAATATTAATAATTTAATTTTTTTCATATTATTTTTTACCTTTTTTATTAAAGATTTCACTTTAATTCTATTTTTTTCACAAAAATGCTATTATTATTCTGTCATTTTTAGTATATTTTGTCATTATAATACAACTATTATATCAATTATAATTTTCTACAAAACAGAAAACAAGGGAATTTTATGAAATTAGGATTAGATATAGGTTCCACTACCATTAAATGTGTACTCACAGATGATGAGAATAAAATTATTTTTAAAACATACAAACGTCACTTCTCTAAGATACAAGAAACTACAATAACGTTACTAGAAACTGTAAAAAATCTTATTGATACAGATAGTATTAAACTATCTCTTACCGGTTCTGCTGGAATGGGAATGGCTAATCGTTTAAATGTCCCATTTATCCAAGAAGTTTATGCGACAAGAACTTCAATTTTAGAATATAACAAAGGAACTGATGTTGTTATTGAACTTGGTGGAGAAGATGCTAAAATATTATTTTTAGATGGTAATCTCGAAGTTAGAATGAATGGAACTTGTGCCGGTGGTACAGGAAGTTTTATAGACCAAATGGCTACATTATTAGATTTAGAAACTGAAGACTTAAACGAAATTGCTAAAAGAGCTAACTTAAGTTATCCTATCGCATCTAGGTGTGGTGTTTTTGCTAAAGGTGATATACAACCTTTAATTAACCAAGGTGCTAAAAAAAGTGATATCGTTCTCTCTATTTTCCAGGCTGTTGTTAACCAGACTATTTCAGGTTTAGCTCAGGGTAGACCAATTAAAGGTAATGTTATTTATCTTGGTGGACCTTTGACATTTATGAGTGTATTAAGAGATTGTTTTGATAAAACTTTAAATACTCAAGGTCTTTGCCCAGAAAACTCACTATATTATGTAGCAATTGGAACAGCATTAGGTGCAAATGAAGAATTTTCAATAAAGAATTTAATCACTATTTTGAAAACTTCAAATATTGTGGGTTCATACAATAGCTTACCACCATTATTTGAAACAGAAGATGATTTATTAACTTTTAGAAAAAGGCATCAAAAAGCATCTTTAAAAACAGTTGATCCAAGTACTTATAAAGGTGATGCTTACCTTGGTATTGATTCAGGATCTACTACAATAAAAATGTGTATAATTGATGAATCAAATAATCTACTTCACACACGATATCAATCTAATAAAGGTAATCCTGTTGAAGCTGTTAGAGAATTCTTAAATAGTTTTATAACTCAATACCCCGATATTAACATTAAAAAAGGTTGTTCAACTGGTTATGGCGAATTATTAATTCAAAAAGCTTTTAATTTAGAGTATTCGTTAGTTGAAACTATGGCCCATTACAAAGCTGCTAAATACTTTGATAAAGAAACTGACTTTATTATTGATATTGGTGGTCAAGACATTAAATGCTTTAAAATTGTAGATGGCGTTATTGATGATATTTTCTTAAATGAAGCATGTTCATCAGGTTGTGGATCATTTTTACAAACCTTTTTCCAAGCTTTAGGTTATAGCACTGAAGAGGCTTCCTCTTTAGCATTAAAATCAACCCATCCTGTAGATTTGGGATCTAGATGCACAGTATTTATGAACTCTAGTGTTAAACAAGCTCAAAAAGATGGTGCTAAAATTGAGGATATTTTTGCGGGCCTAGCCATATCAGTTGTTAAAAATGCTTTATATAAAGTTATTAGAACAAATACGGGATTAGGTAAACATATAGTTGTTCAAGGTGGTACTTTTTTAAATGATGCTGTTCTCAGATCTTTTGAAATGGAATTAAATTTAGAGGTAACTCGTTGTAAACAAGCTGGTTTAATGGGTGCTTTTGGTTGTGCACTATATGCTAAAGAACAACATAAAAAAGATAATAAAGAAACTACTCTACTCAATTTAGAACAATTAGCAAATTTCTCACACTCAACTTCTACTAGAGTTTGTAAAGGTTGTACAAACCACTGTCAATTAACAATTAATAAATTCGAAGGCAATAGAACTTTAATAAGTGGTAATAAATGTGAAAGATTTACTAATCCAACTAATTTTATTGAAGATAGTGAAATATTAAATATATTTAGATATAAACAAAATTATATTAAAAATTTAAAACCTGTGAAAAAAGGCAATAGAGGTAGAATGGGTTTACCATTAGCCTTAGGTTTAATTGAATTAGCACCTTTCTATTATACTTTATTTACTGAACTTGGATATGAAGTTCATATTACACCATTCTCTAAAAGAGATACTTATTTAAAAGGACAGAGCCAAGTTCCAAGTGATACAATTTGCTACCCTGCAAAACTTGTTCATGGACACGTTATAGAATTAATTGAGCAAGGTATCGAGAATATATTTATTCCAAACTCTTCTTTTAATATTGATGAAAAGAAGGCAGATAATAACTATAACTGTCCTGTTGTTGCCTACTATGGTGAAGTTATTTCTAAAAATACACCTCAACTAGAAGAAAATAATATTAATTATATTAATGATTATATTTCAGTTGCTAATAAGAGAATGTTTAAGAAGAGATTAAAAGAAATTCTCTCAAAATTAGGAACTTTTTCTAACAGTGAAATTAATAATGCAACAAATTTAGCTTATAAAGCACAAGAAACTTATACAAATTCTGTTATAAATAAAGGAAAAGAAATTGTTGAATTAGCAAGAGAAAAAAATATGCCAATAATGGTACTTTGTGGAAGACCATATCATATTGATCCAGAAGTTAACCATGGTATAGATGACTTAATTCTTCAATTAAAATGTGCCATAATAAGTGAAGATTCACTTTCTTCATTTGTTGATAAGAAAAAGCATAAAGTATTAAATCAGTGGACTTACCACAATAGAATGTATCTAGCAGCCCATTATGTAGGAGATACTAAAGATATGAATATAATTCAATTAGTATCTTTTGGCTGTGGTTTGGATGCAGTAACAGCTGATGAAGTAAAAGATATTTTAAAGAGTAAAAATAAGATATATACTCAATTAAAAATAGATGAAATTGCAAACTTAGGTTCAGTTAAAATTAGACTTCGTAGTCTTCTAGCTGCATTGAAGGAAGATCAAGATGAAAGATAAATCCGATAGAGTAATATTTACTAAACAGATGAAAAAAGACTATACTCTTTTACTCCCTCAAATGTTACCTATTCATTTTGAAATTATTAAAGAAGTTTTTACAAACAACGGTTTTAAAGCTGAATTGTTAACAAACGAAGGGCCTTCAGTTATTCAAGAGGGTTTAAAATATGTTCACAACGATATGTGCTATCCAGCTCAATTGGTTATTGGTCAAATGCTTGATGCCATAAATAGTGGTAAATATGATAAGCATAAAATAGCTTTAGTAATAACTCAAACAGGCGGAGGATGTAGAGCAAGCAATTACATTTACCTACTTAGAAAAGCATTAGAAAGAGCAGAAATGAGTTATATTCCAGTAATTTCTTTATCCTTTGGTTTGGAAAAAAATCCAGGATTTAAACTAACACCTAGAATTATTTTACAAGGTTTTGCTGGAATAGTTTATGGCGATTTACTATCTCTTTTAAGTAATCAAACTAGACCTTATGAGGTCAATAAGGGTGAAACTGAAAAAATTGTTAACAAATGGATTCACATATTATCTACAAAATTTTCAAACAATAGTGGTTATATTGGCTATGCAATGAGAAATAATTTGATCAAAATTGCTAAAGATTTTGCAAATATCGAACTTGATGGAACAAAAAAAATTAAAGTTGGAATTGTAGGAGAAATATTTATTAAATTTGCTCCACTTGGTAATAATCACCTTCAAGACTTTTTAGAAGAACAAGACTGTGAAGTTATGGTCCCATCCTTATTAGGATTTTTCTTATATGGTATGGAAAATGCTAAATATGATAAGAAATATTATGGTGGTTTAAAGAGAGTTATTAATCTACCTTTAAGAAATCTTGGTTTAAGAATTGTTGAATCTTTTGAATCTATGATTTACAAAAATGTTAATAAAGTTACTGATAAGTTTGTGCTCCCTAAAGGTTTTGCTCATATGAAAAACCTATGTGATGGAATAATTGATCATGGCGTAAAGATGGGTGAAGGTTGGCTACTAACAAGTGAAATGCTAGAGCTTAGTGAATTGGGTTATAAAAACATTATTTGTGCCCAACCTTTTGGTTGTCTTCCTAATCATATTGCTGGAAAAGGAATGATTAGAAGTGTAAGTGAAAGAGCTAAAGATACTAATATTGTTCCAATAGACTATGATCCTTCTGCAACAAAGGTTAACCAAGAAAACAGAATTAAGTTAATGTTATCTATTGCTAAAGAAAATATGGAAAAAAGTAAGAATTAAGAAGGTAACTTTAATACTATTCCAATAATTGCACCTGCTCCAATATAAAAAAGTGGGTGTATTTTTAATTTTCTATAAATTAATATAATTATTAAAAAAATGATTACTTCAGTGTATTTAATAGAAAAATCATCATTAAATAATGAAATTAAGAAAATTTTTGAAACTGCATAAATAATTAAGGCTAAGACAACGCTTCTAAGACCGTACAGAGAATCTTTTACATACCACTTTTTATTAAAGCCACTTAAGTACTTTGAAATAATAAGAATAATTATGAAGGCAGGCATTGCTAAGCCTAAACTTGCAACAACCCCTCCTAAAATGCCTGCAACCTTATAACCTGTAAATGTTGCCATATTCACGCCAAGAGGCCCTGGTGTTGATTGTGAGATTGCTATCATGTTAGAAATATCAACTTGAGTTATCCAAGTTGGTCTATTTATTGCTAATTCATTTAAAAATGGAATAGTTGCAAGTCCACCACCTATTGTGAACAAACCTATTTTAAAAAATTCTATAAATAAAAGGAATAAATTACTTAGCATGAGATAATTCCTTTTTAACTTTTTTTATAACTAAACCAGCTATAATAGAAAGTAATATTAGTAAATAAATGTTAATTTTGAATATAAACAAACAAATTAATGCTATGATAAATAAAGAAAATGTAGTTTTGTCAATTATACTTTTTTTTACTAATCTGTAGATTGAATTTGCAATAAGGGCACAAACTACAACTTTTATTCCAGCAACTGCACTAATAACATACTGATTATCTTGAAAGTTTATAAATAGTGCACTTATTATTGTGATGATAAAAATTGAAGGGAAAATAATACCAATAGATGAAAATAAAGCACCTAAGAATCCTCTTTTTTTATATCCAATATAAGTTGCAACATTAATTGCTATTATACCAGGAGTACATTGTCCTAAAGCATAAAAATCTAACAATTCTTCATTTTTTATCCAGGCTCTTTTATCGCAAACTTCTCTTTCTAAGAAAGGTAACATAGCATACCCACCTCCGAAAGTTATTGCACCGATAGAAGCAAAAGACGTAAATAAAGATACCAAAGAAACTTTATTATTATTCATTTTAACTTAATTTATCCATCTCAATATTGACCAAAGTATCACATCTCTCATTTAAATCTATACCAGCGTGGCCTTTTACCCATTGATAAGTTACGTTTAATTTTGAATTTAACTGATCGAGCTCAACCCATAGTTCTTTATTCTTTACAGGTTTTTTATTAGCTGTTTTCCAGCCGTTTTTCTTCCAGTTGTGTACCCAAGTAGTTATACCATTCTTAACATATTGGCTATCTGTATTAACAATAATTTTTTTAGGATTAACTTTTAAACAAGATCTTAAAGCTACTATTACGGCAGTTAATTCCATTTGATTGTTTGTTGTATAAACAACACCTGAACTTTGCTCTGTAATTAACTGATCATTACTATACATTACAAAAGCCCATGCCCCTACTCCTGGATTGCCTTTGCAACCGCCATCTGTATATATTATTATTTCATCCATTTGTAATCCTTTATTCTTTAATTCCAGTTTTTTTGATTATGTGATAACCAAATTGAGTTTTTACAGGATCACTAATTCTATTATGGGACAATTTTTTTACAGCATTTTCAAAAGGTGGTACCATCTGTCCAGGGGAAAACCAACCTAAATCTCCTCCCTTGCTCTTTGAAGGGCAAGTTGAATATTTTCTAGCAAGCATAGCAAAATTTCCACCTTGTTTGGCTTCAATAGCTATTTTTTGGGCTAGTGCTTTATCTTTAACTAAAATATGTGATGCTCTAAATTGCATTTATTATCTCCAAAAAATAAAAATAGGGACTTAAAAAAGTCCCTACAATAATAAACTAAAATTTCATATTTAACAATAGTTTTTAGAATGGTTCACCATCTGCTTTAGGTGCTGCACTACTTTTACTAAATAGTACTAGAGCAACTAATGTAATTGCATAAGGGAATACTTTAAATATAACTGGAGGGAATGATGATAATGATGCAAATAATTGTGAAACATTACCAATTGTAGTAGCTATTCCAAAGAAGAATGTAGCACCTAAAATTCCTAAAGGCTTCCATTGACCAAAGATCATAGCTGCAACAGCTAAGAATCCAAGACCTGCAACAGAACCATTAAATTCTCCACTATAAGTTACTATCATAACGCCACCAGCTAGAGCTCCTAGAGCACCTGATAACATAACAGCAATGTATCTCATTTTATGAACATTAATACCTGCTGATGCAACAGCTGAAGGATGTTCTCCACAACCTCTAAGTCTTAAGCCAAAACTAGTTTTATATAACAACCACCAGAAGAAAGCCCAGATTGCAATACACAACCAAGTACTCCAATATGTGTTTGTAAATAATAATTTGCCTAATATTGGAATGCTATGCAATACAGGTACATCACTTCTTACAATACCTAACATGATTGAAATATTACCAGATCCTGTAACATTTCTTGCAATATAAACAGTTAAAGCTGTAGCAATCAGGTTTACAGCAGTACCACTAATAACTTGGTCAGCTTTTAAACTAATTGAAGCAAAACCATGTAATAAAGAGAATATTGCACCGCCAATCATAGCTACAATTAAACCAATTAACAACGCTGAATTGCCCATAATAGGTTGTAATATAGAAATAGTTAAAGCACTGATAAAATATCCCACTAACATATAGCCTTCAACACAAAGGTTAATAACACCACTTCTTTCACTAACTAGACCGCTAAGAGCTCCCATCAATAGAGGAATAGTATAAGCTACAGCATAAGGTGCAATTTGAGTAATAGTTTCCCACATATTAATTATCCTCCTCTATAGAATTCGAATCTTTTTGAACGATATTTCTTTTTTCATTAATTTTTTTGAATCTCTTATCCCAGAAGTTTTTAAACATTACACTAGTAGCAGTAAAGTAGATTATTACTGCAATAATTGTATCAGCAATTTCTGGTGGTACTAAAGTATTACCACTCATAAAGCCTTTTCCAGCTTGTAATATACCAAAGAAGAATGAAGAGAATACAACCCCAACTGGTGAGCTTGCTCCTAATAGTGCAACAGCAATACCATCAAAGCCTTGAGTTGGTAATATACCAATTTGAATTTTACCAGAATATCCACAATAGTAGGCAACTCCTGCAAGCCCGGCTAAACCACCAGCTATCATCATAGATAATACAACTGATCTATTTACTCTAATTCCTGCATATTCTGCTCCATATCTATTATATCCAACAGCTTTTAATTCAAAGCCTAAAGTTGTTTTATCCATAATAAACTTGATTACAATTACTGCAATAATAGCAACAATTAGTCCAACATTTATATAGTTTGATCCATCAAATAATTCTGTTAACCAGCTTACTCTTAAGGTCTTTTCAAAAGGTAAACCAGCACTTTCAGTTTCTAAGGATGGACCTTTTAAGAAAGCAGGAACAAAATAAAAAACTACCCAATATGCAATCCAGTTCATCATAATAGTTGATACAACTTCATGAACATTAAAGAAAGCTTTTAAAAGACCAGGAATTAACCCCCAAATAGCTCCAGCAATAAAACCTGTTAGTAGAATTAAAAAAATTAGAGGAACATGAGGAATATCGACAGCGAATGCGACTGTAGTTGCTGCAAGTCCACCTGCAAGTATTTGTCCAGAAGCACCGATGTTAAATAATCCAGTTTTAAAAGCGAAAGCAATAGATAAACCAACTAACATGAGTGTTGTTGTTATTGCAAGTGTTGTTCCGGTTCTTCTTACACTCATTAGAGCACCTCTTACAAGGTATCTAAAAGATGCAAAAGGATTTTCACCAATTATCAATATTAGTATAGCCCCCGCTATTAAACCTAATACAACCGCACTAATAGCTATAATAAAATTATTACTTTTTAATTCTTTATTTTTTTTAGCACTCATTTATTATTTATCTCCTTTTGAGGAAACACCAGCCATCATTAGACCAACAGATCTTTCATCAGTATCACTAGTATTGACTACATCCATTAATTTACCATCACTAATAACAGCAATTCTATCTGAAAGATTAAAGATTTCGTCTAATTCAAATGAAATTAATAGAACTGCATTTCCAGCATCACGGTGATTAACGATTTGTTTATGAATAAATTCAATAGCTCCAACATCTAACCCTCTAGTAGGTTGAACTACAATCAAAAGTTTAGGATTACCAATAATCTCTCTACCAACAATAGCTTTTTGTTGATTCCCTCCAGATAATTTACCAGCTAAAGAATCTAAACCTTCACCAGATCTAACATCGAAGGTGTCAATAATTTTTTGACCATATTCTTTCATGACAGGTTGCTGTAAAATGCCATTTTTACTAAAAGGAGAATGATAATAATCTTTAATAACAAAATTATCTTTTAAATTATATTCAAGGACTAATCCTCTTTTTTGCCTATCTTCAGGTACATGACCAAGACCAGCTTCATTTCTCTCCCTAATTGGTACATGAGTAATATCTTTTGAAGAAATTAATACTTGTCCACTTTCAATTTTTCTTAAACCAGTTACTGCTTCAATTAATTCAGATTGACCATTTCCATCAACACCAGCTATACCAACAATCTCACCAGCTCTAACTGTTAATGAAAAATCTTTAACCCCTAAAATCTTTTTAGCATTTAAAACATTTAGATTTTTGATTTCTAAGATAGATTCACCAGGATGAGCCTCAGATTTATCTACTTTAAAATTAACAGGTCGGCCTACCATTAAAGAAGCCATTTGTGATTGGGTTGTTGAGGCAACATCTACAACATCAATCATTTTACCTCTTCTAATTACAGTACATCTATCAGCAACGGCTTTAATCTCATTTAATTTATGAGTAATTAGAATAATGGACTTGCCCTCTTTTTTAAGACCTTTCATAATATCTAATAAATCATCAATTTCTTGAGGAGTTAGTACAGCAGTAGGTTCATCAAATATTAAAATATCAGCATCAACATAAAGCATTTTTAAAATTTCAACGCGTTGTTGCATACCAACAGTAATATCTTCAATGATACTATCAGGATCAATATTTAATCCATATTTATCAGAAAGATCTTTAATTTTTTGAGAAGCATCCTTCTTGTTCAGTATAAAGCTTCCTTCTTTTCCTAATATGATATTCTCTGTAACAGTATAAGTGTCTATCAACTGAAAATGTTGGTGAACCATACCTATTTTATGTGCAGTAGCATCATTAGGGTTATTTATCTCAACTTTTTTACCATTGATTTTTATCTCGCCTTTATCGGCGTTATACAAACCAAAAAGAATGCTCATCAATGTGGACTTACCTGCTCCATTTTCACCAAGAATAGCATGAATTTCACCTTTTTTTACTTGCAAAGAAATATCATCATTTGCAACAATTCCTGGAAATTCCTTACGGATGTGAAGCATTTCAATTGAATAATCCATATATTAGTCTCCTAAAATTTTGTTTAGTAATTAACACAATAAGGCCACCAAATGAATGGCGGCCTTTTAATAAGCAGTTAAATTACTACTTCCATAAACCAGGAAGTTGTTCAGCTGCAACAACGATTTCACCTGATTGCATCATTTTATAAACATCATCACATTTAGCTTGAATTTCAGCGCTTAAGTTAGGATTTTCAGTAGGAATACCAACGCCATTTTCTTTAGCTGTTAATACAATTGAAGTTCCACCAGGGAAAGCATCATTTAGTTCATCATTAATCATATCATAAGAAGCTCTGTCTAAATATTTCATAGCAGAAGTTAAGATACAAGATTCACCATTAGGCATTAAACCATCAGCATATTGGTCAATATCTACACCAACAACCCATTTATCTTTGCCTGAAGTTCTTTGAGATTTACCTTCGTTGATAACACCAACACCAACACCACCTGCTGCTGCGAATATTACATCAACACCTCTATCAAACATTGTAGCAGCCATTTGTTGACCTAAAGCTACATCGCTGAAAGAACCTGAATATAAACAATCTTCTTGTGCAATTGAAACATTAGTACCTAAGTTTTCGTTTGCATATTTAATACCTTGTTGCCAACCCCAGTTGAATTTTTGAACAGCAGGAATTTCCATACCACCAACAAATCCAAATTTACTATTTGGCATTTTCAAAGCAGCAGCAACAGCTGCAACGAAACCTGATTCTTGTTCAGCCCAAGAAACAGCAACAGTATTATCTCTAATAACAACATTATAATCGCCAGGATGTGGGACACCATCAAGTAAAACAAATTTTACATCTGGATATTGATCTTGTGCTTTATAAATTGTTGTTTCAAACTTAAAACCAGGAGTGATAATCATATTATAACCACTGTCAGCCAAATCTGATACACCTGCTAGGTAATCAGCTTCAGTTGTTCCAGAAGGTTTAATATATTTTGGAGTGAACCCAAAATCTTCACCAGCTCTTACAATACCTTCCCAAGTTCCTTGGTTGAATGATTTATCATCAATTGTTCCAGCATCTGTAACCATACCAACTCTAAGAGTTGTTTCGCTAGATGCAGCTGATTCAGATTGACCATTTGCAAAAACAAATGAACCTAGTGCTAACATAGCACAAAGTAAAGTAGCAAATTTTTTCATTACTAATCTCCTCTTTAATTTAAATAGTGGATTTTTATATAATATCATTATCGCCAATAATGTCAAACATAAAAAAATATATTTTTTATATATTTTTTAATTATAACTCAATTTTTCAAATATTTTTTGTAACATATATATCTATCCGCCTATTATATTACACAAAACACAAAAAAAATATTTATTAATTTTTTTTAAACATTTTTTAACGATTTTTCTGATACTATACACATTGCAAGTTAATTATAACATAAATAATTATTTTATAACTAATTATTTTTATCTTTATTATTACTTGACCTTTGTCTTGTTAAATTAAATAATTACTACTGTGAAAAAAAGAGCTAAAATATTACATAATATTTACAAAACAGTAGTAAAAATGATTTTAAATTTTAACTACGATTTTTGTGTATGGAAAGAAGAAGACTTCCCACCAGGACCAAAAATCTTTTGTTCAAATCACTTTTCCTCCTCTGATGTACATTTTGTAACTACTTTATCAAAAGAACCTCTTCATATGGTTATTGGGCCAGCTTTTTCAATTAAATTTATCAAAAACTTTCTACATTGGAGTGAACAAATTCCAGCTCTAACAAGAGATGACAAGAATAATGTAGTAAAGAATGCTGTAAAATATTTGAAAGAAGGTGATAATGTTTATATTTTTCCTGAAGGAAGATTAAACACCCAAGAAGAATTGGATATCTTTAGAGCTGGTATAGCTAGAATATATTTAGAATATCCCGTTCCTATAATTCCAATTGGATTAATTGCACCGAAAAGAAGAGTAAGAGACAAACATAGTCAAGCGGCTAGACGAAAAGTAACAGTGGTTAATAAAAACTATTATGCAAATATTGGAAAAGCTTTACTTTTTAAAGAGGAAGAAGAGATTGCGAAAAATGATCCTAAATTAGCAGAAAAATTAATTTTGGATAAATTAAGAGTCAAGATTTCTTTTTTAATAAACGACGTAAAAACAAATAAGTTTTGGAGTTAAACATGGAAAAAGATGATTTAAACATTTTATTTGAAGATTTTAAAAATCAAGTAATTGAAATATCTAAACATAGTGATAAGGTTAAAAAACTAGATTTTTCATGTAGTTTATTAAACGGCACAGGGTTTAAGTTTAACTACGATATAAACAAATACAATAAAGAAACAGTGAAATATAAGCCTGCAACTACTTTTAATGCTGTAGTAGATATTTTAAGTGCACTAGTTTCTATTGCTTTTTTAGTGTTATATATTTCAAATTATTTTAAAATCCAAAATGAAAATTCTATAACTAATTTGTTTGTAATAACTTTACTTATAGCTTCCATTGGTTTTTTCGTTTTACGAGCCGTTTATCACCTATTTCATGCAACAAGTTCTGTTAGAAATCCACTATTTAGAGTATCTGAAGGATTTAAAATAATTTTAATTTTAAATTTGAATACTTTAGTATCAATAATATATAAAATTGACAATATTACATTAGTAGTTTTTTTATCCTTTATAGTTTGTTCATTAGCTCTTTTGTGTATGGGTATTGGGACTAAAGGTGCCTTTAAAATTGAAATGTTATTAACCTCCCTTCTTCCATTTTTTATGCTAGTTAGCACCACCACTTTAGCTATAATTTCAAGTGCGACAATGCTGTGTATATCTTCATTTATTTACATTGTAATGGACGGGAAAGAAGCAAAAACAAATTCAATATTTACACTATTAGGTTTAAGCTTGTTTGTATTAGGAATTTTTTCATTAATATAATACTAAAAAAAGTGGCACAATTGCCACTTTTTAACTTTCTTCAATCAATTGTGAATAATATTTCATTTCAATATCATCATGAGAAATATTAAAATAATCTAATGTTTTGTATAAGTATTGTACCAATAAATCACATTCTTTCTTATCGGTTTGCTCATCAACTATAAATTCAATTTCAAAGAACCAACCTAAACTATTAACTTTTAATAATTCAATATGTAATGGTGTTTCAAAATATGAAAAATCAAAAGAATACCCTTTTTTATCTTTATTTATAGTTTGCCTAAATCCCATAGATTCAAAAAATTCTATTGATGAATCAAATTTATTAAAATCAAGATCTAATTCTACTTCTCTATTTGTTTCAATACCATTTTCCAAGATCTTTTCTTTAACAGTAAATATAGTATTTTTTAAAATTTTCTTATTTGAATCAGTGAAGGTTTCTTTTCGAACTCTAAATGATTGATTAATTAATGGATTAAAAAAATAAATATCTTTTTTTTCTTCATATTTTTCATTACTTATAAAATTCGATTGGCGAAGCTGGTTTAATAAAGCTTGCCAATCTTTTACATGGGCTTTCAATTCAATTTCTTTTGGCATTTTTTAATCTTTCCATGGGAAAATCATATTTTTAATTGTACGAGTTCCGACATTTTCCCTCTCTTCATACAAAATGTCTTCCCAATTAACATGTTTAATATCTTCTTCTGGGTTTTCTTCTAACCAATCTAATTTTAATAAAAGTAATTTAAAGGCAATTTGATTTGCTAAAGTTACTCCAGTAAAACTAAATAATAGTCCAGCTGTTAATATAGTTAATGCTAATTGAATAATATTATAAATTGCTAAAAAAACAGTTGTCCCTAAGTTCCCAATTGCCATTATAAAAGTCTTTTTAAAGGTTTTTAGAGGTTTATCACCTGTAAATCTACTCATTAATGGTAAATAATATTGAATAGATAACAAAACAGTTAATAAAATCCAGAAAGTAATAACACCTAAGATTAAACCAAAATAATTACCTAAATTTAAATAAAAAGGTAATACAATAGTTGCTAAAATAATTATTGCAATATTTAGTGCAGATAAGAATATAGCATGAGTTGTAAAGGTTTTTATTCCCTCTTTATAACCTGCAAAACCTACCCTTTTATAATCACTATAATTTAGAGTAATGTTTGCAACACCTACACTATGGAACGAAAATAGTACTACTGAAGCAATAAGGATCATAATCGTCAATAATGAAGAAGCTCCTCCATATTGCATACCAAGAGAGAATGCCATAAGAACTAGCAAAAACCCTAAATTTGATACTACTAATCCAATTAAATTATCCCATGCATCAAAAAATGCTTTTTTTATAAAAAATCCTATCATATTTAATTAATTTAATAAGAAATCTAATACGTTCATACCACTAGAACTATTTTTCTTATATAATTCAGTGTAGCCACAATTATCGCAACTAATAGTTACGAACTTCTTATTTTGCACATCAAAAATTTTGGCAAAATTTCCACCTGTTGCTTGAAAAACATCACTTTGGTAATGTGTGCAGCCACATTTAGGACATACATATTGTTTCTTATTCATTTTTAACTCCTCATTATATTTTTTGTACTTTAACATAGTATAATAAAAAATACCAAATAAAAAAATATCTACAGCATAAAAACTGTAGATATTTAAATTTCAATCACAACTAATAGTTAGGAAAAATCTATAATAATTTGGTTATTTCATCTTCTAACTTGTCCAAGCTACAAGTTGGCTCAAATCTTTTGATTAAATTACCATCTTTATCAAACAAAAATTTTGTAAAGTTCCATTTAATAGTACTCTTCTTAGCATAATCCTTATCAAACTTTGGTAAAAGATCTTCTAAAATAGGAGTAATTTCATGTTCTTTATCAAATCCTTCAAATTTTGTGTTTTTAACTAAATCAGAAAATAACGGAATTGCTAAATCACCATTTACGTCTACTTTTGCAAATTGAGGGAATGTAATGCCAAATCTGCCTGAACAAAATTCATGGATCTCATCAGCAGTACCTGGAGCTTGTTCTCCAAATTGGTTACAAGGGAAATCTAAAATTTCAAGACCTTTTTCCTTATATTTTTTGTATAAGCTTTCTAGTGGTGCATATTGTGGAGTAAATCCACATTCTGTAGCTGTATTGATAACTAAAACAACTTTATTTTTATAATCTGCTAATGAAACATCATTGCCTTTCATGTCTTTTACAGTGTAATCGTATAAATTCATAATATATCTCCTCAATATTATTAATACTTGTTATTAATAAGTAAAAGATATCAATTAATAATAGTTTTGTCAATGAAAATATTTTTATTTTATTTTTAATTGATCCTCTACAAATAAACAAAGGTAGCATTTTATAGCTACCTCAGTTTCTCTTAATTTTATGTATGTTTTATTATTTAATTGTGTATTCGATTTTTACGTTACTTACATAGTCCCCTGCAGGAAGTTCTTCATTACCACTCCAGCTCATGTTAAATTCATTAACTAAAAGGTTTGAATGTAAACCAGCTGCGATTGTTTCTAGAGAA
>JAQQAS010000031.1 GCA_028532815.1 Pleomorphochaeta sp. | reverse complement strand
GTGGATACACCCGTTCCCATCCCGAACACGGCAGTTAAGCGCTCTCACGCCGATGGTACTACAATTATGTGGGAGAGTAGGTAGCTGCCGGGCCTTTTTTTATTTTTACACCTTTGGGTGTTTTTTTTTGCTCTTTTATTTCCAATAAAATTAATAATTTTTAATTGATTTTATATTTAATAATATATAATCTTAACTAAAGATTATGAATAAAATAGATAGTATTAAAGCAATAGTTTTAGATTTAGATGGAACACTTCTTACTCCAGATTTAAAAATTTTAGAAAATACAAAAAATATATTATTAAAAGCCAAAAACAATGGTGTTAAAATAATAATTGCCTCTGGCAGAACACCACAAACTGCAGTTAAAATGACTAAAATATTAGAGATAAATTCTCCTATGGTATTAGCTAACGGTGCTCTAATTTATAATCCTATTGATAAATCTATTATATCTTCTAATCCAATAAGCAGAGATACTATAAATTATCTTTTAAACTTATCTGCTGAGATAAAAATTAGTTTAAATATATATACTCCTCATTGTATTTATATGGAAGAAGAAAAAATAGATGATTATATTAAAGATTCAGGGGACGCAAGAGAAAATTTAATTGATCAAAAGCTGTATAATTTTAATGATGATATTGCTCTAAAATGTGAATTTTTCGGTAAAGACCAAGGTTATAATGAATCTTTGAGAAAACTAGTAATAGATCATAGTAAGAATATAAGTGAGGATTTATATATAACCTCAGCTCATCCAAATTATTTAGAAATTCTAAATAAAAAATCTAATAAATATTTTGGTATAAAGAAAGTTCTTAAACTGGAATCTATCGATGAAGAGCAGGCTTTAATTTTTGGTGATAACCATAATGATATAGAGATGTTAAGTAACTTTACTAATACAGTAGCTATGGGAAACGCAAAAAATAACATCGAAGAAGTGGCTAAATACACTACAAAATCTAATTTTCAAGATGGAATATTTTACTTTATAAAAGATATGACAACTATATTGGATTAAATATTTGTAGGCTAGCTTGTTATAAAAATTTACAAAAAATAAATTTTATATTTATAGAGAATTAAGATTAAAATAAAAAGTAGACAACCTTAATGATTGTCTACTTTGACTTTATTATTATTTAATTAAATATTTTTTAATTGGATTTGAAGAATTTTCCATAATCTAAAAGATTCTTCTTCAGTTAAAATTAAGGAGTTTTTCATAGCTTCTTCTAATGGCATTGCTCTACTTGTAGTTGAAACAATTCCATCAATGCCTAAATCATATAAACTTTCAGTTCCTTTTCCAATATCACCCGCTAAAGCGATAACTGGCACATTGAATTTTTTAGCAATTTTAGCAACTCCTACTGGAACTTTACCTCTTTTACTTTGACCATCAATTTTACCTTCACCTGTGATGACTAAATCAGCATCCAATAGAGCTTTTTCAAAACCTATGGCAGTTAGAACAAGTTCTATACCGCTTTTTAATTCAGCATTTAAAAAAGAGAGAAGTGCAAAACCTAATCCACCTGCTGCACCACTTCCTGCTTCTAAAGCTTCTTTTTCTTTATTAACTAATTTAGAAAATCTAAGTAAACTTTGATCTAAAAATTCTACACTTTTTTTATCAGCACCTTTTTGAGGTCCATAAATATAACTAGCACCGTTGATTCCACATAAAGGATTATCAACATCACAAGCTACAGATATAGTTGCTTTTGGGATAGACTTATGTAAAGCTGAAAAATCAAAACTTTCAATTATTGCTAGATTTTTTCCAATAGGGGATACTTCATTTTTATCTTTATCAAAGAATTTTGCCCCTAAGGCATTTAACATTCCAATACCACCATCGTTTGTGGCACTTCCCCCAATACCGATTACAAGATTCAAAATTCCCTTATCTAGGGCATCTTTGATTAATTGCCCAGTACCAAATGTTGTAGTGTTTAGTGGGTTTCGATTAGTCTCTTCTACTAAAGGTAGTCCACTTGCAGCAGCCATTTCAATAAATGCTGTTTTTTCATTTCTTATATAACTTGCTTGAATATCTCTAAATAAAGGATCTTTAACAGTTATTGTCTCTTTATTATAACCCTGTAAACTCTCTACTACTTCAATAAGTCCTTCTCCACCATCTGAAATTGGAAATTTTTTTACTTCTATAGATTTATCAGCCTTTTTGATACCTCTCTCAATTGCACTAGCAACTTCTAAAGATGAAGCACTTCCTTTAAATGAATCTGAAGCTATAACGACTTTCATATTTATTCCTCCTACGTATTGTTATTTTAACACGGAAGTATATAATAAAATACTGGTTTATAAACTAAATAATAAGGTGGTTATTTGGTGTATATGACTATAATATTTAATAATTTAGTTCATAGAAAAAATCGATCGCTATTTGGAATATCATAGAATCTTTAATATTTCTTGGATCTAAATTTGTATTTTCTTTTATTTTATTTAAATGGTATTGAACCGTGTTTGAATGCATATTTAGTAAAGTTGAAGCTTTTTGAATAGACCCATTTGAATCATAATAGATTTTTAAAATATTAATTATTTTGTGTAGATCTTCATTTTTATATTTATTAAATACTTTAGTTAATACTTGGTTTTTTGTATTGATAGGGACATTTTCATAAATAAGTTCAATGTTTAAATCAGTGTAATAAGAAATGCCATTTTTGTTTTTACTTTTTTGAATAGTTAATGCATGTTTTGCATTAATATAATAACTGTTTATATTATAAAAAAGTTCAATTGCATCACTTACGCCAATAAAGATTTTTGCATTATATGCTGATACAAAATCTACAAGTGATATTAATTGTTTATTTAGCTTATCTTTATCTAATAAAAGTGTAGCTAAAATTATAGAATTTGAATCTTTTAAAACTATATTCTTAGGATATAATGAAGTAAGTTTGTTGATCACATGCTTTTCTAAATCTAATAGTTTAATTTTATTAGAAAGGGATAGATCTAAACAAATTATTCTTCTCTTTTGTTGAATATCAATATTTAATTCTAACCCTCTTTGAATAAATTGGTCATTAAAAATAGTATTATTTGATAGAATCCAATCAACTAGGAAATAGTTTCTAACTGTTACTTTTGTTCTCTTTTCTTCTTCCCTAGCTTTGCCTTCAAGTAAAATCTCAGTCATTTTCTTAACAATTTTACCAAAAGCCCTAGTTTCTTCACTATTGCCAGTAATGCCAACAACTCCGACAATTACATTGTTTATTTCAATAGGGAAGTTTAATCCTATATCTGTTCCCTTCAAATTAAGATTCTTTTCTTGCACTTCTAATTCAGGAAGTTTTTCACTTATAATCTTATAAGCACCTTCATGGAAAGTATTTATTCTACTTTTATCAGAACTTGCGATTATAATTCCTTTATCATTCATCAAATTAAGTTTTTTGTTTAATAAATTTGATATTTCTACAACTATTTCCATAGCATCTGTTTTAGATAATTCCATATATATAATAATATCATGGATTATAATAGCTTTATAGTTCTTTTTATATTAAAATAAGAGTGATATATTTATTAAATCTTAGATTAATAAAAAAATAAAATAAATGAAGAAAAAACTTTAATTATCGTATATATTATATATGTATAAACTTTAAATTGAGGATATTGTGGCAGATTATATAGAATTTTATAAACCTACATTAAGACGCAAAGATATGCAGTCTGTACTACAGACTATGGTAGATGAGAAAATAGGACCGGGTGCAAAAAAGCAAGAATTTATTTCATTATTATGTGAAAAAATCAAAAAGAAAGGTGGAATAGCTCTTCGTAGTTACTATGATGCTATAGTTTCATCTTTAAAAATTGCTGGTGTTAGTGAAGGCTCTACGGTTATTATTTCAATATTAGCTCCAAAATTATATAAATTAGCTATTTCAAGTTTGAAAGCAAAAGCGATATTAATTGATATTAATCCTGAGACAGGTTGTTTAGATTCACAAACAGTTTTAAATTATATAAGTGATAAAAGTGCTGATGCTTTAATTTTAAGTGAACCTTTTTGCCAAATTCCATATAATGAAGATTTTAGTATTTTAAACATACCAATCATCGAAGATATATCGCAAAGTTTTGGATCAACCTTTGATGATTATTATGCTGGTGGATATGGAGATTTAGTTATATGCGCTTTTGAACAAGAACACATAGTCTCTTGTGGTGGGGGAGCTGCTATTTTATATAATGATGAAAAGAAATATAAGGATCTTATTAAAAAAGAATATCAAATTAAATCAAAATATGAACAAATGCCAGATTTAAATGCCTCTTTAGGGATTATTCAATTAAAAGAAGTAGAATCGCATCTTCAAAAAAGAAATGAGATTTTTAATATGTTTAAAAATGCCCTTATGAAAACAGATCATCAGCTTTTTGGACAAAAAGATATTAATTTTATATCTAATGGTTGGTCCTTCCCTGTAATATTGGACTCCAATCCAGAAGATGTGATAAAATTTGCAAAGAAATATAATGTAACATGCATGAAAATGTTCACAAATAGTGTTGGAAACGACTATAAAAATCAATATACACTTTATAAAAATGCGAGTGCTTCTTTATTAAGAGCAGTGGCTTTTCCAATTTATCCATTCTTAAAGGCTAGCGAAATTGATATTTTAGTAAAAGTTATTTCACACTTACCATAAAGAATAACTAATAGGAGAGAATATGACCAACAAATTGAAACATATATTAATTGTAGCCAATTGGCAAAAAACTTACGTTAAAGAGGTGTCTGCAAAAATAATTAAATATTTGGATAAAATTCAAATTAAATCTACTTTGTTTAAAACTAATTCTGATGAAACCTCAATTCAATTTGATGGAGATATTGATTTAGTTATATCCTTAGGTGGAGATGGAACAGTTTTATATTGTGTTAGACATTTACAAGACTTAGGTATTCCTATCTTGCCCGTTAATATGGGAACTTTTGGTTATATTACTGAAGTTTCTCTAAATGAGTGGAAAGCAACTCTTAATTCTTATATTGAAGGTGGAAGCAATCATCTACTGCATAAAAGATCAACTATTAAAGTTTCTATAATTAGAAAAGGTAATGTTGTTTTTGGTGGAACAGCTCTAAATGAAGTGGTGGTTACCTCTAATGGACTTAGTAAGGTAATAACGCTTGATATGAGTGTAGATAATACTTTGTTGGGTAACTTTAGAGCAGATGGGATGATAGTTGCAACACCAACAGGTAGTACAGGCTATTCCTTAGCAGCTGGAGGACCCATTGTAGATAATGAATTATCAGCATTAGTTTGTACTCCAATTTGCCCTTTTACTTTATCAAATAGGCCCTTAGTAGTTTCAAGTGAAAGACGTATCTCTTTGAAAGTTTTAGAAAATCAAAGAACCGATGTAATGGTGAATTTAGATGGACAAGTAAATACTCAAGTCTACGAGAATGATATTGTTGAAATTAGAAAATCAAGGACAAAAGCAATTTTATTAGTTACAAATAATAGAACTAATTTTGATATTTTACGTGATAAATTGAACTGGTCAGGAGGTAGAGGTAATGCTTGAATGCTTAGATATACACGCATTTAAATTAATTGAAGATATACATATTGATTTTAAAGATGGGTTTAGTGTAATTACAGGTGAAACTGGAGCAGGTAAATCTATTATGCTTTCAGCTCTTTCACTTCTCTCTGGAGCTAAAGGAGAAGCTGCTTCTATTCGCAATGGTTTTGATAGTGCGACTGTAACAGGTCAATTTTATATAAATAGCAATGATAAGGAATTAGTAAGTTTTCTTGAGGAAAATAATATAGACTATTGTGATGATACTCTTATAGTAAAAAGAATTATTAAAACTAATGGTAGAACTTTAAGTTATATCAATAATGAAGCTATAAACAGAAATTTATTAATGCAGTTATCAACATATTTGATTGATATTTCAGCTCAACATGCGCACCAATCAATTATGAAAAGTTCTAAACAACTTTTTTTACTTGATAGCTATGGAGAGAATTTTGAATTTTTAGATGAGTATAAAGAAGCTTATCAGAGAGTTAAAGATTTAGAGAATCAAAAGAGTGAAATTGAAAATATTATTAATTCTTCCAAACAACAAGAAGATTATTTAAAATATGCATTTGAAGAAATAAATAGTGTAGATCCTAAAGAGAATGAAGATGAAGAGTTAAGTGATAAAATTAGAAGAATAAGCCAATTTGAACAAATTCATGACAATATTAGCTATATAATTAATATATTAGGGAATTCTTATGAAGGAGCGAGTACTATAAATAATCTTGAAAATTGTAATGAACTTTTAGATAAAGTTGGAAGAAAAGATGATACTTTACGCCCTTTAGCTTCAAGAATAAAAAGTTGTACATTAGAGATTGAAGATATATATGAAACTTTAAAAGATTATTTAGATAATATGCAATACAGTCAAGTTGAGCTTGATCAAATGCAAAGTAGATTAGCACAACTTCAAAAAATCAAGAAAAAATATGGACCATCCCTTAGTAGTGTTATTGAGTTTAAAAATAATATAGATTCTAAATTAAGTGCCCTAACTAATGGAGAAGATGATATTATTTTCATAGAAAAAAAATTAAATAAAGCTAAAGCTGAGTTAAAAGATAGGGCTTATGCTCTAAGTGCTAGACGAAAAAAAAGTTCATTAAAGTTAGCCACATCAATAGAAAAGACTTTGAAAAAATTAGGAATGAAACATGCTTCTTTTGCTGTTGATTTAAAAACAAAAGATTTTCATCTTGATGGAATAGATAGTGTTGATTTTTTAATGAGTGCTAACCCTGGTATAGAAAAGAGAAGTATTAAAGAAATAGCAAGTGGTGGGGAACTTTCAAGGGTAATGTTGGCAATCAAAACAACTTTAAGTGAAAAAGATAAAGTTTCTATATTAGTCTTCGATGAAGTAGATGCTGGAATAGGCGGTGAAGTTGCAACTAATGTTGCTCAAGCTTTATTAGATTTGGCAGCAACTTCTCAAGTTATTGCAATTACTCACTTAGCTTCTATTGCAAGTAAAGCTCACTCTCATTTGATGGTTAAAAAGTATGTTGAACATGATTTAAGTTTTACATCAATTGTTGAACTAAATAATGAAGAAAGAGTTTCTGAAATTGCTAGAATGCTATCTGGGGATAGTAACTCTAAAGTATCTATAGAGCATGCTAAGGCTTTGTTAGATTGATATCAAAGTTATACTGTTATCGTATAAAAATATATGATTATTATATGTTATAAATATAATAGCTATATCAAATAAAATTAATTATAGGATATAGCTATATAATTTTTAAATAATAATTAATATTTATTAATAAGAATTAAGCAAAGTTTAATAATATTTTCATATCATTAAATAAGTCTTTATCAATATTAAGCGCCTCAAAGTCTTTATTCATATAAGTATAAATAATATTTTGGAGAGCTTTCATTTCTAAATTCAATTTTTCTTCATGTGCCATTGATAAAAAGTTTATAGTATATTCAATTAGATTATTGTGTAGGCCCTCTTCTTGTATTCTCATTGCAATAGATTTTGCTTCTTCGTTAAAAATACTTTTTACAGTATCTTTAACTTTTTTGCTCCCTTGAATCATAATAAAATCAATTAGGTGAGAAATACTTTGTTTCTTTGATTCCCAAGTTAAAGTATTTGGTGTTATAAATAAAGATCTTAAAGCTCTAAGACATGTTCCAATATTTTCTATAAATATTGTATCAGTTGGAATATATTTTGTACCTTTAGAAATCATAGAGTAATTATCAATATCTCTTGCAATCTGTTTTAACTCCAAATCGTCAACAACACTTAGTGATCTTTCAATCCATTTGTATGTTAAATCAACAATTCTTTCATTTACATCATTATTATTAATGGTGTAGTGGTTTGAAGTTTTAGAGTTTTTGTCAGTTAGAGTTAGATATAATTCAAAGCCGGTTTCACCTGAGTGTTCGTCAAGGACTGCATCTCCTTTAAATTTTCTAAGAGATACGGAATCATATATTTCAAATTTAATGTTTTCCTCTACAATCATGTATTTAGTTAAATTAAATCTACCATATTTACTATCAAACAATTCAATTTTAGCTATTAACCGATTCAGTATAAAATATAGAGATGCTTCGACTTCTCCGGGTAATAAATTTAGAGATTTTTGAGCTAAGCTCATACCATCACCATCGCTTTTATTATTACACTTAGCTACTTTCAAATCTTTTAAGAAAGGTGTTAGCAAACTTTTTTTGCTATATTTTTGAAATAGATTTATGGAGTAGAGCGCGTAGTTAATATTTTGAACAGGTTCAACACCCGCTAGATCGTTAAAAAACCAACCACAAGATGTAAAAGAAAAATGAGTGTTTTTTATACCAACAAGTAGGGAAGCAATTTCAGTTTCATATCCTTTTGCTTCACTGTGTGAAGATACAATATTATCAATAAAATTTACCATATCTAGTGAACCACAAACAGCTTTTGAGTAGTCTAATAATAGTTGATATGGATCGACTTTAGAATTAAAGATTTCTAAAATTCTAGTATTGTAAATTTCTTTTAAACGGTTTGCGTTATTAACAAAAGCTATTCTAAGAGGTAATCTCCATTTTTGATTCCAGCTAGGTTCTCCTCCAGTGTGACAGCCACAGTCTTTATACCATCTGCTAACACCATGAAAACAAGACCAACTAGTTCCCTTGTTATCTTCCCCTGGCTTCAAATAGGCTCTCCTCTTTGGAGGGTTTTTCTCCAAGAATGTTGCATAATTTGTAAGTTCAAATTCATCTCTTTGATAAACCTTTTTTATTAAAGCTGCTAATGCCATATCCCCAAAAGGTTCATGATGTCCATAAATTTCACCATCAGTTGCTGTATGTATTAATTTTGTATTATCTTTTTCGCTGATTCCTTTGATAACAGAATATAGGTTATCAGCATCTTGTAAAAGATGACCAAAACTAATTCCTTCAGCCAATTGTGGATTATAAAAAAAAGCACTTATTTTATTTCCATTTTCACCATAGATGTAAAAAGGTGTATCATAAGGAGCTGGTTGATCTTTTAATTGAACAATTTTTTGATTTTCATCTTCTATTGCTTGGCATTGCCATGGGGATAAAATAATAAACTTAATGCCTTCTTCGACAAGAATATCAATTACACTCTCATTGACCGCAGTCTCTGGTAGCCACATACCCTCAGGCATTCTATCAAAACGTGATTTAAAATCTTCAATTCCCCAATGGATTTGAAGTCTTGCATCATCTTGGCTATCTAGGGGTAAAATTGAATGATTAAAGCCTTGGGCAATTGCATTCCCATGACCAAGTCTTTCTATACTTTTTTTATCTGCTTCAATTATCTTATCATGAACATCTTTATGATGGCTTTCAATCCACGATAAAAGAGTTGGTCCAAAGTTAAATGATATATATTCAAAGTTATTCAGTAAAGAAACAATTTTGCCCTTTGAGTCTAAATATCTACTTCTTGTATTAGATTCATAGCATTCATGAAGTATTCTCTCATTCCAATTTATAAATGGGGAAGCAGAGTGCTGTTTTGGAATAATACCAGTAAAGGGATTTTCTCTAGGAGGCTGATAAAAGTGCCCATGTAAAATTAGTTTTTTTTTATTTGTGTTGCTCATAGTGGGAATATACCATAATAAATATTTTTTGTGTAGAAGCCTATCTATATATGCTTTTTACATTCGCATACGGTTGACCAAAACTGAAGATTTATTTACCATAACTTAACGTTGAGTATAAAAGGGGTTATCTATTTATGATACTTGTCGATATTGGGAATCTATCTTTTCAAGAGTTGAAATATCTTGCCAAACAAGAAGGCGTTGAAGATTATGAAAATTTGAGTAAAGATGACTTAATTGATGAATTAAGTGACATTTTTGATATAGTTGATGGATCTATTCAACTAAACAACAGACTTTTGAGTACAAGTGGACAGAGATATGTTAATTCCTTGAGTGATTCAGCAACACAAAAAGAAGTTAAAGACTTACCTGGTGTAGAAAGTTTGACTGAATTATATATGGAAACATCTATACATTTTATGCTTTCGGATCTAAGTTGGGGTTTTGCATATTGGTCAATTTCCCCGCTTACTAAAGCTAAATTATTAGAAGAAGATGAAACTTATTTACAAAATGTGTTTTTAAGAGTCACTTTAACTAATAATGATACAAATGAAACATCTTTTTATGATATTAATGTAGATAAAGATGATACATGTTGGAGCATAAATCTTTCAGATCTTGGTTGTACATATCAAGTTTCTTTATGTGTTAAAAATGACGCAAACATTATAATAGCACTAGCTCAATCAATTGCTTTAACAGTTCCGCTTCCTTATTGGTTTAAACATTCAGAAGAATTAGAAAGTAATCCAGTTTTATTTAATTCTTCTTTCTCTTCAATAATTACAAGACAAGGTGATTATAAAGATACTTTAGTAGTTAAATCTGTAATGACAAAATTAGCTCATGGAGATAATAATGGCAAATACTAATGTAAATTTTGTTCTTCACGCTCATATGCCTTTTGTAAGACATCCAGAGCATGAAAGATTTTTAGAAGAAGATTGGTTATTCGAATCTATTAACGAATCTTATTTACCGCTGCTTAGAATGCTTAAAAAACTCAGAGATAATAATATTAATTATAAGATGAGTATTTGTTTTTCCCCAACTCTTATTACTATGCTTTTAGATCCTTTATTACAAAAGAGATACATAAGCTATTTAAAATTACATATTGAACTTGGTAGAAAGGAAGTTAAAAGATGTTCTAGGGAACAAGTTGAAGCTTTAGAAATGGCCAAAACTTATTTAGCATCATTAGAGCTTAATTTAAAAGAGTATGTTTCTCTTTATGAAAAAAATATTTTAAAAGGATTTAAAGAACTTAAAGAACAAGGATATTTAGAATTGCTCGCTAGCGCAGCTACAAATTCTTTTTTTCCTGTATATAGTGAATTCCCAATAGCAGTTAATGCTCAAGTTGAAGTAGGTATTCAAACCTTTATAGAAGCCTTTGGGTATGAACCTGATGGATTCTGGCTTCCTGAATTGGGATATTATCCAGGTGTTGAGAAAATATTGGCAAAACATAATATTTCATATTTTCCAGCCTCTTCTCAATCTGTTTTATTTAGTGAAACTCGTTGTGATACAGGAGTATATCGTCCAGTTAGAACAGAAAATGGTGTTACAGTATTCCCAAGAGATTATCAAACAACATCATTAGTTTGGTCTCAAGATGGATATCCGGCTTCTAAAGAATATAGAGAATTCTACAGAGATATTGGATATGATTTACCAATTGATTATATAGGCCCATATATTCATGAACCTGAAGTTAGAGTTTTTACTGGTTTTAAATATTGGGCAATTACTGAAAAAGGTCCAAACAAAGACTATTATGATAGAGATAAAGCAATGAAGGTTGCAAGCCAACATGCTTTAAACTTTGTTTATAATATCTCACAAAAGGGTAGAGCTGTAAGACCTAATTTAAATGGACAAGATCCTTTGTTTACATTATGTTTTGATGCAGAACTTTTTGGTCACTGGTGGTATGAAGGCCTACAGTGGTTAGAAACTCTATTAACAGAACAAAATAGTGAATGTGCCTCTATTTCATTTATTAGTCCTAAAGATTTTATAAACAATGAATATAAAAATTTCCAACCAATTAAACCTTGCTTATCTTCTTGGAGTAATGGTGGTTTTGCAAAAATTTGGCTAGATGGTTCAAACAATTGGATTTATCGACATACTCATAAAGCTATTGAGAGAATGGTTGAGTTATCTGAGAGGTTTCCCAATCAGCAAAGTTTAAAAAAGAGATTTTTAGATCAAGCTGCAAGAGAAGTCCTCTTAGCTATGGCCTGTGATTGGCCTTATATGATTTATAATGATACTAACTCTCAATTTGCTAAAAATCAGTTAATATCTCATCTTGCAAACTTTAATGTTGTTTATTCTAATATGTGTAAAAATGCAGTTAACACTGAATGGCTTGTAAAAAGTGAATCAAGAGATGCAATTTTCCCTCGAATAGACTATAACATTTTTGAGATTTATAATTGTAATAATCTTTAATAATTGTTAATTAAAATATATTTTATCTAAGACCTAGAGGTTCAACTCTAGGTTTGTTTTTGTTTATTAAATTGTTTAATTTTTATTATTACTATACAAAAAGTAACTATTTGTTACAAAAATATTGCCAAAAATAATAATATAAAAATAAAATGTTGTATAAAAGTGGTATTTAGTGTAACATAAGGGTTGAAACGTGGTAAAAAATGAGTAATAAATAAATATATGGAGTTTATTTAATGGACACAGGCATCTTTAAAATAACTATAGATGATAAAGGTCGTTTTCAAGTTCCCTCAAAAATGAGAGATATTTTTGGAGATGAAACCTTTGTGCTTACCTATGGTGTTGAAAAGTGCTTGCAAATAATTAGTGTTAGAGATTTTAATCTAATTAAAGATACCATAAATAAAAATTCTGCTTCCATGTTTGACAGAAATAGTAGGATGTTACTTAGAAGATTTGTAGCACCTGCATCAGAAATATCTTTAGATAAGACTGGTAGAATTAGTTTACCCAGAGCTTTAAGAGAAGATGTTGATTTAGTAAGTAAGAGCGAAGGTATTTTGTTAAATGCTGGCCCATTTATTGAAATTTGGAGTTTATCAAACTATCAAGCTATAAATGATTGTCTTGATATAGAAGAGGCCAGTGCCCAATTGTTTAATAAAATGAACCAAATTTAGGAGTGATTATGGAATATGTCCACATGCCAGTATTGGCTAAAGAAGTTAAAGAATATCTAATCCCTCCAACTGAAGAAAATCCAGTAATGGTGGATTGTACCACAGGTGAAGGTGGTCATACACACATGATGTTGAATAGCTATCCAAATCTTACAGTTTATGGATTGGATTGCGATGAACATATACAAGAAAAAGCTAAGTATCGTATGAAAAACTTTGGAGACCGTTTTATACCAGTACATACTTGGTTTGATGATTATTTTAAGGATTATAGTGGGCCAGAACTAGATCTAGTTCTTATTGATTTAGGAATTAGTATTTACCACTATGAAGAGTCAAATCGTGGTTTTTCTTTTAAAAAAGATGAAAAACTAGATATGAGATTAAATGAAAAAAGTGATCTTACTGCACAAATGGTAGTAAATTCTTATTCACAAGAAGATCTAGCCAACTTGATTTATAAGTATGGTGAAGAGAGATATTCTAGAAGGATTGCAAAGGCCATTTGTGAAGCTAGGGGGCTTAAAAAAATTGAAAGTTCAAACGAACTTGAAACTATCATTTTCAATTGTGTCCCTCAAAACTATAAGCATGGAAGGCTTCATCCTGCAACAAGGACCTTCCAAGCTTTAAGAATTGAGGTGAACAATGAATTAGACAGAATTGAAAGTACAATTATCAATGCAACTAAAGCATTAAAAGTTGGTGGAAGAATGGCTGTAATATCCTTTCATTCACTTGAAGATAGAATAGTTAAATGGACATTTAAGGAACTAGCAAAAACCTGTACTTGTCCACCTGAAGCCATCTATTGTACTTGTGATACAAAGCCTTTAGTTAAAATATTGACAAAAAAGCCAATTGTAGCAACTGAAGAAGAGAATAAGGTTAATCCTCCTAGTAGAAGTGCAAAGCTAAGAGTGATTGAGAGAATTTAAGAAGTGTGTGTTAATTAATATTTAATTAAGCACTAAAAAGGTGGTGTTGTATGGTTGCAAAAGAAAAGAACTTAAAATCAGGTCAAAGGGGTAATGTTCCTCATGCATTGACTGTTTTTACTATTGCTGCAACCTTTACTAGCCTTTTTACTCCTGCTTATTTAAATGGTATCAACGAAAGTCTGACTATAGAACATTCTAAGTTGATGCAAGAAAGAGAGTTATTAGTTGAAAGAAGGAATAAGGAACTAAGTATTATTAGTTCTTTAAAAACACCTGAAAGTGTTTATAAAATGGCACTTTTACAAGATTTAGATTTACAGTTGGTAAATAATGAATAAAAGAAGGTTAATATGGCTTTTTCAACGTATAAATACGGAATCTTCAGTGTTGCAAGATTTTCTCAAGCTAATGTAGTTAAGCAGACTTCTAAAAAAATATTAGATGTTGCAATAGACTCGAGAAAAGTTACTGAAAACTGTTTGTTCGTGTGCCTTGATGGTCAAAATTTCGATGGACATGATTTCATTGAAGATGCGATTTGTAAAGGTGCGTGTGCTCTTTTAATTAAAAAAAATAAAATTCGTGAAGTTCAAGATAGAACTAAAAACAAAGATATTGGTATTTTAGCTGTTGATTCTCCATTAGATGGATTACAAAAACTAGCTAAAAACTATATATCTCAATTTCCTAAGGTTAATTATACTGCAATAACAGGATCTGTAGGTAAAAGTACAACTAAACAAGCTTTAGCTGCTCTTTTGTCTACGCATGGGAATACTGTTTATACTCCAAATAATTATAATAGTGAAATTGGATTACCTCTATCTCTATTGCAAATTGATGAAACTACTGATTATGGTGTTTTTGAAATGGGTATTGATCATAGGGGAGAGATGGATAAACACTTGTCTATGTTAACTCCTAATCAAGCAATCATTACTAATATTGGAACATCCCATATTGAAAAACTTGGCTCAAAAAGGAAAATTGCAAAAGAAAAAGGTAAAATATTTCATAAAGATTTAGATATCGCATTAATTTCAAAAAATTGTTCATATAAAAGTTTATTATGTAAAAATTTAAAAAAGAATCCTTTTGAATATAGCTACAGTGATGTTCACTTTTTTGATCAAGGTTTATTAGGTGTTGAAATACAAATTGGTAAAGAGCATGTAAGGTTACCTATTCTTGGAGAGCATTTACTTGAAGATATAGTTGCTGCTATTACTTTAGCTAAGAAAATGGGCTTAGATAATGAGCAAATACTTGAAGGTTTATCAAATTTTAAACCAATGCCAGGTAGAGGTTCTATTGTTGATGGGGATATAACAGTAATTGAAGACTGTTATAATGCATCTCCAATTTCAACAAATTTTATTCTTAATTATTTAAAGAGAATTTCTTGGTCAGGCAATAAAAAAGTTGTTCTAGGATCTATGAAAGAACTTGGTAGAAATACTAAAAAGGCTCACGTTGAAATTGCTAAGAGTGTATACAATAATAAAATTGAAAGTGCTTTTTTATTTGGAAGTGAGATGGAAAATGCTTACCAATATCTAAAAAAAGAAAACTTTCAAGGGGATTTATTTTATAGTGATAATTTTGAGGATTTGTCCTATGCTGTTGACAAAAATAAAAAACAAGGAGATTTATTCTTGTTAAAAGGATCAAGAGCTATGGCAATTGAAAGATTACTCCCAACTTTACAAGGAGTAGTTTAGTGACAAATTTTTTATATAGGTTTTTATTTCCTTTTATTTTAAGTTATGTTTTAACTTATCTAACCTCACTTTTGTTGATAAGTAAGGCCAAAATTTTAGTAAGTAAACCTAAACCTGAACTTGAAGATTTTCATCCAGATAAAGCGGATGTACCAAATATAGGGGGGATATCTTTTGTTCTTTCAACAATGGTAACAACTTCTATATTTGCTCAAATAGATAAACAACTATTATATTTTATATCTACCATTTTTAGTTTTGCTCTATTAGGATTTGTTGATGATTTTTATAAAAAAGATAGTTCAAATGGTGATGGGTTAAAGAGTACAACAAAATTAATTTGGCAGATAATTATATCTGTTGTTTTTGTTATTTATGGTACACAAAATAATTATATATCTAGTGGAATAGCTTTTTTTGATAGTGATAAAGTTATATTAAGAGTATTAGAAAATGCATGTCTAATTTTCTTATTAGTATATTTTGTAAATGCATTTAATATAACAGATGGACTAGATGGTTTAGCCGGTTATGTTAGTTTACCTCTATGTGTACTTTTAATAATGATTGCAATAATGGTTCCAAGTAATAAGCTTACACTTATTTTATCAGCAAGTATATTTGCCTCGGTTCTAGCTTTTTTAAAATTTAATCGATATCCTGCAAAATACTTTATGGGTGATTGTGGGTCTATGGCACTTGGTGCAACTTTGCTTTTAATCGCTTATTCACTAAATATTGCAATTATCTTTTTAATTGCTTCGTTAATGTTAAGTGTAGAATTATTTACATCTCTAATACAGATTGTTGCAATTAGAATATTTAAAAAGAAAGTTTTTTCTATTGCACCAATTCATCATTTATTTGAACAAAAAGGTGAAAGTGAGATTACAATTGTTAATCAGTTTACAAGAATTTCTGCTCTGTTTTCAATTATAGCTTTCTTGGTATTTTGTTATTTTTATATTTAGATAGATAAAAAAGGAGTAAATATACTTACCTTAGGAGAGTGGAAAATGAAGAAAAAAGCTAGCATAACAGATAAGAACTTTTTTTTATCTCCTTTTGTATATTTTATTTTAATTTTATCAATCGTATTGTATGGATTGGTTATAATGTATAGTGCTTCTTATTACGAAGCACTTATACATAATTTAGATCATTATTATTTTTTAAAGCGACAAGTGATTTTTGTTGTTCTAGCTCTAGCTGTCTCTATTGTAATTCATTTTATAGATTTTAAATTAATTGAAACTGTAACGTATCCTTTAGTAATTTTATCAATTATCCTAATGCTACTAACTCTATTTACATCTTTTGGTGTTACAATATTAGGAGCTAGAAGGTGGCTTGAAATAGGGCCTATACCAAGTTTTCAGCCCTCTGAATTCGTCAAGGTATCTACTGTATTATTTTTAGCTAAATATTATAAAAATGAAAATAAAAGAGATATCATCCCAATTTTATTAGTACTAGTAAATGCAGCTTTAATTTTACTTCAAAAAGATTATTCAACAACTATTGTTTATTTGATTACATCTTTTGCTCTATTGTTAATTTGTGGTTGTGAGTTAAAAATAATATCACTAATTGCCTTGTTTTTATTTCTTCCAGCAGGATTAGCTTTATTTTCTCAAGGCTATAGAATTAAAAGAATTATTTCTTTTGTTTTCCCTTCCTTAGATCCAACAGGACTAAATTATCAAATTAATAATTCAATAGATGCCATTGCTAGTGGTGGCTTATTTGGTAAATCAATTGGTAATGGATATTATAAAATGGGAATTTTGCCAGAAGTTCAAAATGACTTTATATTTGCTCATTTAGGGGAAGAAACAGGATTTATTGGAATATTTATATTAATTTTGTTTTTCTTAGTTTTTACACATATAGGATATAAAGTAGCTAGAGAAAATTATGATAAAAATAAATTATTTTCATATATTTCTTTTGGAATAACTACTCAAATTGTCCTTCAAGCAATAATTAATATGATGGTTGTTACAGCACTTCTTCCTCCAACAGGCATCCCACTTCCTTTTTTCTCTCAAGGAGGTACAAATTTATTTTTTACAATAATTTTAGTCTCAATAGTTCATAAAATAATATTTGAAACTTCAATTTATGAAGAGAATATTCCCAAAGATATTGAATCAGATGAAAATAAAGTAAAATATGTAACTGACTACGAGGAGTTTAATTTTGACTAAAAAAAATAAAGTTATCATGACCTCCTTGATTATAATGATGGGGATTTTTTCTATATTTATAATTCTCTTTAATTCTTCAAATCTTAATCTTGAAAAAATTGAAATATCCATTGATGAAGGTGAAGTTCCACCGAGTGTTATATCTTATGCTAAAAAATACGAAAATATTAATATTTTTAAAATAAACTTAGAAGAGATAAGAAATACTATAGAAGAAAATCCATTTGTTGATAGTGCCAAAGTGAAAATAACACTATCAAAAAATTTAAGAATTAGCTTAAAAAAAGTTAAAGTTAATGCTATAATATATGAAATAGAAAACAAATCTTATGCAATATTGAGTGATGAAGGAATCTTTAGTGTAGATAATGAAGATAAATCTTTGATTGATAATCATTTAGTTATTATTGAGATGCAACAAAACGTATTAAATGCTTTATTAAAACAGAAAGACTTTAATAAATTTAACAATCTTGTTGCCAATCTTGACATATTAAATGATTTTTCTTACTTGATAAGTCGTGTAAAATACGATAATAATGTTAATAATAGTTTTGGTTTTTTTAAGCTAGAATTAGAGAATACTAATACAGTTATTAGAGTTCGTGAGCAAGTTGATTCTCATTTACTTATAAAGGCAATAGAATTTGCACAAAAAAATGACTTCAATAAAGAAAGTCAAACTGTATTGGATGTATACCATGGGGCAATTATCGAGAGAAATTTGCCTTTGGGAGGGTGAGTAATTGGCTGGAGAAAAAGTGTTGATGGGGTTAGATATTGGCTCAGGTACTATTCGATGTGTAATAGGATCTATAGGCCGAGACGAACAATTCATGGTCGACAGTATTTGTGAGAGAGCCAGTGAAGGGGTTTTGCATGGTTCAATAATAAATATTGAACAAGCAGTTAGAGCCATAAATAGTGTAATAAATGAAGCTCAGTTATTAGCTGGCACTGAAATAAATGATGTAGTAATTGGCGTTGGTGGAGAATCAATAAAAGGTACTATCAGCCAAGGTGTTGTTGGAATAAGCGATCCCGATCAAGAAATAAAGAAAGATGATGTAATTAGAAGTATGGAAGTTGCAAAAGCATTTGAACTTCCATCAGATAGAGAAGTTGTACATTTACTTGTACAAGACTTTAAAATTGACGGTCGATCAGGAATTAAAGATCCTATCGATATGTTAGGCAGGCGGTTAGAAACTAAAGTTTTAGTAGTTACAGCAAGTTCAATTTTATGTCAAACTCATAGAAAATGTGTTCAACGTTTAGGTCTAAATGTAAGAAGAACCACACTGCAAAGTTTAGCTGATGCGGATGTAACATTATCCGCAGAAGAAAAAGAAATGGGCACTATATTAATTAATATAGGAGCCGGAACAACAGATTTAATAGTTTATGGAAATGGAACACCTATTTACACCGGTGGTGTTAATTTAGGTGGAAATTCAGTTACTGATGATATTGCTTTAATTTTTAGTAAACCTAAGGCAGTTGCAGAACAATTGAAAATTGATTATGGTCATTCTTTTGTTCCTTCAGTCTCGAGTGATGAATTGTTTACAATCCCAAGTGTTGGATCTCTTCCATCTATTCAAATGCCAAGAAAGGAACTTGCAAAAGTTATTGAAGCTAGAATGGCTGAAATATTTTCAAGACTTCAAAATGAATTGTTAACAATACCAGATCTTGGAAATATCGGAGGTGGTGTTTTTTTAGTTGGTGGTGGAGCTCTCTTATCTGGAGTTACTGACTTAGCAAGTGAGATCTTTAGATTACCTTGTCGAGTTGGATTTCCTGAAGCCTTAGGTGGATTAGATAGAAATTATATTAATCCTCAATATACTACAGTATTAGGTTTATTAAAAAGTAATGCAAAAAAACACATAGAATCTTCTTCTAGCAGAAGAAAAAATAATAAAAAAGATGGTAGATTTGGACATAAAGTTTTGGGATTTTTCAAATCTTTATTGTAGAAATTAAAGGATAGAGTTTATGGATGTTGGAATGTTCGAAGTGCAAGATATGATTTCAGGAGACCAGGCAGTAGAGACTAACATTAAAGTTGTTGGTGTTGGTGGAGCCGGTGGTAATGCTATAAATCGTATGATTGCAAGTGGTTTGAAAAAAGTATCATTTGTAGCAATGAATACTGATATGCAAGCTTTACAGAGATCTAATGCACAAACACGAATTACTTTAGGAAAAGCCTTAACAGAAGGTTTAGGTGCCGGTGGTATTCCTGAAATTGGTGAAAAAGCTGCTTTAGAGAGTAAAGAAGATATTAAGAGTGAAGTAGAAGACTGTGATATGGTTTTTGTTACCGCTGGAATGGGCGGTGGAACAGGCACAGGGGCAGCTCCTATAGTTGCTGAAGTTGCAAAAGCCGCAAATGCACTAACAGTTGCTGTTGTAACAACACCTTTCTCATTTGAAGGGAAGAAGAAATTAGCCTTAGCTCAACAAGGAATTGATAAGCTTAGGGAACAAGTTGATACTTTAATTATTATTCCAAATCAATATTTATTAAATGTTGTAGAGAATAATACTCCTATAAAGCAGGCTTTCTTGATGGCTGATGAAGTTTTATACATGGGAGTTCAAGGTATTTCAGAGTTGATTACAGAACCTGGTGAAATTAATATTGACTTTGCTGATGTTAGAACCGTCATGAAAGGCAAGGGCGATGCATTGATGGGTATCGGGTTTGGAGAAGGAGCTAATCGAGCTGTAGATGCAGCAAGACAAGCAATTAGTAATCCTTTATTAGCTAATGCTTCTATTAATGGTGCAAAAAGTGTTTTGGTAAATCTAGCGGGATCTGATTCTCTAACAATTCAAGAGTATCAAGATGTAGTTGAATTGATTACTGAAAATTGTGCAGATGATGCTCTTATTATTGCAGGACAATCCTTTAATTTGGATCTTGGTGATCGAGTTAAGGTAACAGTTGTAGCAACAGGTTTTGAAAAAGCAAGTGATAATGTCGGTGAACACCTTTTCACAGCCCAACCTGAAAAGGCTAAAAAAGTAGAATCTGAAATTCAAAGAGAAGGTGAAAGTGCCAAAGATGAAGATAAATCTAATATTGCAACAATTACTGTTAATAGATGGCAAGATTTACAACAGAGAATTGGCACTCAAGCTAATGGTGGAGAACCTGATGATTACAATATCCCAGCAGTATTGAGATATCAAAAAAGAAGGGAATCAAATAAAAAATGATAGAACATTCTTTAATAATTAAAGAATACATAGATTATTTATTATATCAAAGACGGTTGCAAGATGCGACCGTCGATGTTTATAAATCTCAAGCTTCTTATTTTTTAAATTACTTAAATAAAAATCGAGTAGAAATTGATAAATTTACAATAGAGGATCTTGAACAATATTTTTCTATAAGTCGTGAGGAGAGATTTCTCTCATCAAGATCTCAAGCTAAAAATTATAGTGCATTAAAAAACTTTGTTAAATTTCTAATTCTAAACAAATATCGAGATGATAATCCTTTCGATTTAATTGATTCAATTAAGATAAATAAAAGTTTACCAACTGTTGTGAATGAAGAAGAGATTAATATCTTATTAAATTCTATTGAATTAACAGATGATTTAGCAATTAGAGATTATGCGTTATTTGAGTTAATTTATAGTTGTGGATTGAGAGTTAGTGAAGTAATTAATTTAGAATTATCAAACTATCAAAAAGAATTTCTAATAGTACAAGGTAAAAGAGATAAAATGCGATACGTTCCTATTGGGGATGTAGCAAAAGATAAATTAAATTATTATTTAAATAATGCAAGACCTCATTTGGTAAAAAACAAAACTCAATATATTTTCCTCGGAAGACGTGGTAATAAATTAAGTAGACAAGCGATTAATAAACGCCTTGAGATGTATTGTTATAAGTGTAATGTACACATTCATGTTCACACTCTTAGACATTGTTTTGCAACGCATTTATTGCGTGGTGGAGCAGATTTAAGAGTTGTGCAAGAACTCTTAGGTCACTCTGATATACAAACAACTCAAATTTATACGCATTTAAATAACAAAGACTTAGAAGATACATATAAAAAATATCATCAAGAAATTGAACCTAATAAAGAACAAAAGTAAAATTTAAGGCATTTATCTAATTAATTGTTTATTAAATTATATGACTTATGAAAATAAATTATTGTTATCTTTAGTTGGTGAAATAAGTGAACTTGAAAAAATTAAATATCTTAAAGCTAATTTAAACCTTAAGGAAATTTTGCAATTACATAAAAATCATTCTACTAGTAGATTATATGAGAAGTATCTACGTTTTAAAGATTATAATTGTGCATTTGTTGATGATTTTTTTTATCCAATAGATTTAATTAAAGTTGCAATCCCTCCATTTAGAATTGCCTCGACAAAATCCTTTCCTTCAACCTTTGATTCACATCTTGGCATTTTAGGATCGTCTAATCCTAGTTTTTCTTTTTTAGAAGAATATTACAAGTTTGGAATTGAGATTGCAAAAAATAATTTAAATTTAATAATTTTGAATTTTAGTGGAATATCTAAAATTATCCAAAAAGGATATCTAAAAATAAAAAGAGAAAACTATTGTCTGCTTGCAAGTGGTTTTTCAATTCTTGATTCGTATCCTTTTCATCCAAAGCAAACAGTATATTTATCCCCCTTTGAAGTTGATTTAAAGCCATCTAGAGAATCTTTTTTACAAACATATGAAATTTATGGTTCTCTTTTAGATCATTTAATATTATTCCAATTAGGTAAAAATGATGATTGCACTAAAGCAATAAACAGAGCCTTAGATTGTGGAACAAATATATTTGTACATAAAAGTGCAACTATTAAGAATGAAAAAAATGAAGTAAGTTATAGTGTAGTTGAAGAAGGTTGCAAATCAATCAATAGTATAAAAGATATTTATTACAATTGATGTTAACTTTTTAAATTACTATATTTGAATATTCACTATTAACCATGTTATATTATATAAAAAGGAATAGTTATGGAGTTTGATAAAATTTTACAAAACTATATATCTTATTTGAAAAATATAAGAAATATGAGTGAGAGAACAATCCTAAGTTATGTGCAAGATATTTTAGAATTCAATTCCTTTTTAAAACAAAATGAAATTGACTTTGATCAAATGGAAAATAATACGGCTTTACAATATATAAAATCTTTAAAAGATAGAAAACTTAGTAAAAGTACTATTTCTAGGAAAATAAGTAGTCAAAGAGGATTTATTAAATATTGTAGAAAACATAATTATTTAAATAAAGATATTTTTTCAAATATATCTCAGAGAAAAGGGGAGAGGAAACTTCCATCAGTTTTAAGTGTGGAAGAAGTTGTTCAACTATTAAGCCAAGAGATATATGATTTTGATACTTTAAGAAATCAAGTATTATATAGCTTGTTATATGATACAGGTCTTAGAATAAGTGAAGCCTTGAACCTAAGTGTTAGAGATGTTGATTTGAATAAAAATAGTTTTATTATCTTAGGAAAGGGAAATAAAGATAGGGTTGTATTCTATACTGATAGAACTAAATCATTAATCAAAACTTACATTAAAGAAAAAAATGAATTACAAATTAGCAAAAAAATAGTTGAAAAAGAGCTCAGAGACAAATTATTTGTAACAAATTTAGGAAAACCCTTGTCGATTTCATCTGTTGAGAGTATTTTTGATAAACAACGTGTTAAACTCGGTTGGCAGAAAAGTTTTACTCCACATGTTTTAAGACACAGTTATGCAACTCATCTTTTAAACAATGGAGCTTCAATTAGAATGGTTCAACAGCTGTTAGGCCACTCTAGTCTTTCTACAACACAGATATATACTCACGTATCACAAAAAAAAATGAGGGATGTGTATTTAAAATCGCATCCACATGGAAGGAAATAAAAATGGGATCATTTAAAGGAACAACAATTGTTGCAGTAAGAAAAGGTGGCAAAGTTGCTATCGCTGGTGATGGACAAGTTACACAAGGAAATACTGTATTAAAAGGAAATGCACATAAAATACGACATTTATTTGGTGGCAAAGTTGTTACCGGTTTTGCAGGAACTACTGCAGATGCATTTACATTATTTGAATTATTTGAAAAGAAATTAAAGCAGTTCAACGGAGACTTAACAAGAGCAGCAGTTGATTTAGCAAAACAATGGCGAACTGATAAATCCTTGAGACAATTAGAAGCAATGCTAATTGTAACTGATGGAGATAAAATCTTCTTAATCAATGGTGCAGGGGATGTAGTAGAACCTGAAAATGATGTTATTGGAATTGGTTCTGGTGGAAATTATGCCTTATCTGCAGCTCTAGCTTATTTAGATTCTAACGTAGATTTAGAAGCAAAAGAAATAGCTGTGAAAAGTGTAGAAATTGCAGCTTCATTATGTATATATACAAATAACTCAATTATCGTTGAAGAATTATCAAAATAAAGAAAGGAAAAAATGTATGAAAAATATTCCACTATTAGATCAAATGAAGCCTTCACAAATCGTTGAAGAGCTAGATAAATATATTATTGGTCAAAATCAAGCAAAAAGAACTATTGCTGTTGCAATAAGAAATAGGACAAGAAGAAAAAGATTACCTGATGAAATTAGGGATGAAGTTTCTCCAAAGAATATGATTTTAATTGGACCAACAGGTTCAGGTAAAACAGAACTTGCAAGGAGAATTAGTAAATTAGCTAATGCTCCATTTATTAAAGTTGAAGCTACCAAATTTACTGAAGTTGGATATGTTGGTAGAGATGTAGAGTCTATGGTTAGAGATCTTATGGGCATTTCTATGCAAATGGTTACAAGAGAAATGAGTGAAGGCTACAAAGAAGAAGTTGAAGCAAAAGTTGAAGATAGATTACTAGATTTATTAATTCCTTTAAATAATGCATCAACAACTGAAATATCATCAACCTCTATTTCTGAAGGATCAAAAGCAACTAGAGAAAAATTTAGAGAAATGCTAAGAGATGGAAAATTAGAAGATAGAGAAGTTGAAATTAGTGTAACAAATAAAGCCAACGTTGGTATTGAAATGGTCGGTGCAACTTCAATGGATGACTTGCAAAATGCAATGAACTCTCTCGGTTCAATATTTCAACAACCTAAGAAAAGAACTTGTTCAATTAAAAGAGCTCGAGAAATATTAAGAGAAGAAGAAACTCAAAAAATGGTAGATCCAGAAAAAGCTAAAGATGAAGCAAAAGAAAGAGTTGAACAAATGGGTATTATTTTTATCGACGAAGTAGATAAGATAGCATCTGCAGAAGGTCAAAAAAATGGTCAGGATGTATCAAGAGAAGGTGTTCAAAGAGATATCTTACCAATAGTTGAAGGGACAAAAGTTAGCACAAAATGGGGAATTATAGATACAACTCATATTCTCTTCATTGCAAGTGGTGCATTCCATGTTTCAAAACCAAGTGATTTAATCCCTGAATTACAAGGGAGATTCCCATTAAGAGTTGAACTTGATGAATTGACAGCAGATGATTTTGAGAGAATTTTAGTTGAACCCAAAAATGCTATTACAATGCAATACCATGAACTATTAAAAACAGAAGGTGTTGAAATTGAATTTGATAAGCAAGCTATTAGAAAGATTAGTGAAATTGCATATGAAGTTAACGCAACTAATGAAAATATTGGTGCTAGAAGATTATATACTGTAATGGAAAAATTATTAGAAGAATTAAGCTTTAGTGCCGACGAATGTGCTGGACAAACTATCACTATTACTGAAAAATATGTAGATGAAAGACTTTCTGATGTAGTTCAAGATCAAGATCTATCAAGATTTATTTTATAAGGGGATAGGCTAATGGAATTTCTCACAATTGAAGCTAAGGATTATGATGAGGCAATTAAAATTGCAAGGCAGAGGTATGGCAGTACTGTAAGGATTCAAACCCTTTCAAATAATCCATCCTCATTTGCAAAGAAAAGCTCTTGTGTAATTACTTGTTATTTGGTTGATCAAAAAGCTAGTGGAAAAAGTGAGAATTCTCAAGTTGAAAAACCTAAAAGTATTGAGGCTCCAAGTGAAGTTGTAGCAAAGATGAGAAATATTTTAGAATCCAATGACTTTTCTAAAACTCTAATTGATAAAGTAATAGGGGATCTTGTCTGGGAAGATGCAAAAGACTTAACTGAAATGGAACTTAGCTTAGTAAATAGTTTAATAGATAGTGCAGAGATAGATAGAGAGAACATGTTAAATCCGCCAAGATTTTTCGTATTACATGGATCTGCTGCGGTTGGTAAAACAGTTTCTCTACTAAAACTTTCTCTGCTCTATTCAACGAATATTGAAGAGTCTTCTAGAAGGAAGGTAGCAATCCTATCTTTAGGAGGCTCCTCTAAGCTTAATTCAATTTGTGAGCTTTACGAATTAGATGTTTTTCATGTAGGTGATCCTCAAGCTCTTAGACGATTTATTGATTCTGAATCAACAAAATATGATTTAATATTTGTTGATGCAGGAGAAATTGATAGAGACTTAAAGGCTACAATGTTAAATACTATATCTAACCAGCAAGTTGGACATTATTTATGTGTAAATGCAAGATATAAATTAAGCGAGCTTAAATATACTTATGAACAAATAAGAAAAGATTACACAATTAGAAGTGCTATAGTAACAATGTGTGATGAAGCACAATCTATTGGGAATGTATTATCCTTTTGTAATGAAGAAGGTATTCCCTTATTATTCTTTAGTAATGGGAAGCACATTGAAAGTGGAATATACCCGGCTAATAGTTCTTATATAATGAGTTTATTTCATGGGTTTTCAATAGATTTTAAATCTATGTGGGATTCAGCAAATAAAGATTATTTAATTTAATTTATTTTGAGATTTTAATCCTTCAATTATATTTTTAACCGCAGGGGACGCTACGTTACTTCCCCAAATTGAATTTTTACTTGGTGATTTAGCAGCGAAATAGATAATATATTTGGGATCGTCAGCATCAACAATTGCGATAGTAGATGCTAATGAAGTACCATCTTCATAACTTTTAGTCTCTTCATTTAAAAGTTGTGCAGTACCTGTTTTTGCAGCAACTTTAACTCCATCAACACTCGCTTTTGTAGCGGTTCCTCCTTCTTCTGTTGCTAATACCATATCTTCTAATACCATTTTAGCTGTTTCTTCTTTGATGATTCTTTTAGAATTAGAGTCTTGTGTTGGAGTATCTCCAATTTGTTTAATGAGTTTAGGTTCTACAAGAACTCCTTTGTTTGATATAGCAGTTGCTGCTCTACTTATATTTATGGCGGTTGTTAAAAGTTCTTGACCAAAAGCTATAGTTGGTTTTGATCTCAAGGACCAAAGTTCAGTATTTTGGATTCTAGATCTAGCTATTCCATTCAAAGGTAAATCAACCCTACTATCGAAACCAAATTCAATTAATTTATCATAAAAATCTTGTGAATCAGTTTCTAAAGCCCATTTACTAATAGCACCATTACATGAATATTTTAACATAGTATCTTTTGTAACTTCTCCATGTGCATGTGAACAATTGATAGTAAAGGACTGATTATTTAATTCAAAAGTGTAAGAGCCATCGCAATAAAAAGGTTCATCAAAATCAGCCTGATCTAAATCTAGTAGGGCAGCAAAGGAAAATATTTTAAAAACAGATCCAGGTTCATACAACATTGAGATTGTATTATTTTTTCTACTCTCAATTGAACTCTCTTTAAAATTATTCAAATCATACCAAGGGTAGCTAGACATAGCTAGTATTTCACCATTTTTTGCATCCATAACAATTGCAACAATACTTTCAGGACTGTATTCACTATTAACCCTTTGTACTTCTAAATCACAAAGATATTGAATATTCATATCTATAGTGAGATAAACATCTTCTCCATAAGTTATAGTTTCATTCAAACCAGGACCTGGATATAATATATTGTTTAAAGTATGTTCTAATCCTTCTAGTCCGTTATTATCATATCCTACAAAACCAATAGTTTGTGAGCTATGAAAAGAGTAAGGATAATCTCTTCCGTATTGTTTTTCAATTTTTACTAGATTTGTTAGATTGTTGTCATCTACAAAAGTTTTGAACTCTTCTACCTTATCATCATCAATTCTTGATTTAATTAAAGCTTGGTAGGTGTAGTTATTTGAAATCGTAATTATATCTTGGATATCCATATCTAAGTATGGTGCACACATTGTAGCTACGGATGTTAAATCTTGGATTTTATCAACTCTGAAACTGCAACTGTAATAAGGAACTTCGATGGCCAATAGTTTAGAGTTTCTATCATATATATTGCCTCTGATAATATAAGAGGCAACATTTGGGTCATTGTAGTTTACTCTTTTATTTTTTCCATTTATCATAAGGTAAGATACCCTAAAGAGGATAATAAGGAATAAAAATATAATAACTAGCTCTGCAAAAATAAAAATTTTATCTTTTTTTGTGGAATCCATGATAGATTTATAGTACAGTATGAATAAGGTAATGTCGACATGAATAGAGAAAATTTTGATATGGATGGCACCCTTCCACCAGAAGGGTCAAACGATAGAAAAAGAAATAAAAAAAAGAACAGCAATCGTTTAATGATATTTGTTTTCATTATTTTGGTTATCTTGTGCATTATTGCAGGATATTATTATATTGTAAGTGCTAAAGATATATCAAATTCTAGTCAAAGAGATGAAACTAGTTTAACTGAGAAAAGTACTATAGAAACGATTGAACCCAAAAGTGACTCTTCTATAGATATTACAAGTGATAGTGCTACGATATCTAAAACAAATGTTAATCCTGTTGTTAGTGATACCAGCGATGAGGATTCAACCCTTGCCCTAGATATTTCTAAAGTTAAAAGCGTTAAGGCTCAAGAAGGAGCTGTTAAATTTAGAGAGCATATGGTTGTAGAAGGAGAGGATTTGAATTCTATAGCAAATTTATATGGTCTAAAACTTCAAACAATAATCAGTGTCAATGAAATTAAAAATATAAGTGGAATTACTGAAGGTGTTGTATTATCAATTCCAGATAGAAATGGTAGTTATTATATTGTAAAATCAGGTGATATGTTATCTACAATAGCAAATACCTATTGTCCTAATTTAGGTTGGAAAACTTTACAAGAGATTAATGGTTTAACAGATACAAAACTTGATATTGGAGATAAGATATTTATTCCAGATATGAGTGAAGTAAATGTAAATCCTACAATAAGAACTTCTGTTAACCAATTTATTATACCAACCGTATCTGGAAGTGTAATTGCAAAATATGGTCAATTTATGGAAAATAATCCATATAATGATGATATTAGTTTAAATGGTGTATTAATAAAATCTAATACAAAAGATGTATTAGCCTCAGCAGATGGTGCTGTTGTTGATATTCAAAACATCAAGGGGAAGAAGAAAATTAAATTATCTCATGAAGGTGGATATGAAACGGTTTATGGAAATTTAAAAACAACTGAGTTGACAATAGGTGATGAAGTTAATGGATCAGACACTTTAGGTCAATTAGATGATTCTGATAAAAAGATATATTTTGAAATTATTCAAAGTGGAATACCTTTAGATCCTGAATCATTCTTTTAAAGAATAAATAAATTAATTTAAAATAGATATAAAAAAAGATGAGTATAATACTCATCTTTTTTTGAATAGAAATAGTTATTAAACATGTCTACCATGACAGTTTTTATATTTCTTACCAGAGCCACAAGGACAAGGATCGTTTCTACCAACCTTTGGGGTGGTTCTTTTAACTGTAACAGGAGCCTCATTGTTATTAGAGTTTCTATTAGCTCTAGTTTGAGATGCGGCATTACTTGCTTGTTCTTGGAAAGCTGCAGCTCTAGAGTGTTTTTCAATAGTTTTAGTAGGTCTTCTTTTTTGATAACTTTCTTTATTATCTTTAATTTGAACTCTAACTAATGTTTGAGCCATAAATTTATCAATATTGAATAGCATATCATTAAAAATATCAAAACCTTCTAATTTATATTCTACTAAAGGATTCTTTTGAGCATAAGTTCTAAGACCTACAGCTTCTCTTAATTCTTCTAGCATAGATAAGTGGTCTTGCCATCTTAAGTCAATTTGTCTTAAGTAATGGAATCTTAAGAAATCATTGAAAGGTTTTTCTGTAGCTAATTCAACTTTTGCATTAACTTCATCATCGATACATTTTTTAAGATATTCTTTCCATTGCTCCTTTGTTTGATTAGTTTCAACAGGAATAACTTCATAGAATAGTTCTTTTTTCATGTCTTCAATGATTTGAACAACTTCCTTACCATCTTTTTTTCTAAAAGCATCTTCAACAATTTCATCTATAAGATCATGGCTGATATCTAGAACTTTGTATAAAATATGTTCATTACTAAGAATTTCATCACGTCTATCATAGATATAATTTCTTTGTTCGTTTAGAACATCATCATATTCTAATAAATGTTTTCTTATTTCAAAGTTTCTTTCTTCAACCTTTTTTTGTGCACGTTCAATAGAACCTGTTAGCATTTTATGTTCTAAAGGTTCGCCATCTTTCATACCGATTTTACCGAGCATATTTTTAAGATTGTCATTAGCAAATAATCTCATAAGAGTATCATCTAAGGAAACAAAGAATTTAGAACTACCTGGATCTCCTTGACGACCAGCTCTACCTCTTAACTGATTGTCAATACGTCTAGATTCATGACGTTCTGTACCTAAAATATAAAGTCCACCTAGACTTTTAACTTTTTCATATTGTTTTTGCCATTGAGGTTTAACTTTTTCTATAGCAGTAGCAAATTCTTCTGGGGTAGCTTCAGTTCCGCAAATTTTTCTTGCCATATTTTCAATACTACCACCAAGTTTAATATCAGTACCACGACCTGCCATATTAGTAGCTACAGTGACAGCACCTACAGCTCCAGCTTCTTCAACGATTAAAGCTTCACGAGCATGGTTTTTAGCATTAAGTACTTCGTGTTTAATTCCAACTTTTCTCAATAGGGTGGAAATAATTTCACTCATTTCAATTGAAACTGTACCAACAAGAATAGGTTGACCTGTTTCGTGAACATTTTTAATTTCTTTTACGATTGCATCTAATTTAAATTTTTCATTGTAATAAATTAAATCTTGACTATCGATTCTAGCGATAGGTTTGTTAGTTGGAATAACTACAACATCAAGATTATAAATTTTCATAAACTCAGTACTTTCTGTCTCAGCAGTACCTGTCATACCAGATAGTTTATCGTACATTCTAAAGAAGTTTTGGAAAGTAATGGTTGCTAAAGTCTTATTTTGACCTAAAACTTTAATTTTTTCTTTAGCTTCAATAGCTTGATGAAGACCATCACTATAACGTCTACCGTGAAGAATACGACCAGTAAATTCATCAACAATCTGTATTTGACCATCTTGAACAACATAATCTACTTCTTTATTAAATAACTTTTCAGCTTTAACAGCTTGAGTTACATAGTGAACAAATTCGAAGTTTGAACCTTCATATAAACTTCCTGAGATAATATGATGCTTTTGTAGAAGCTCTTCAATATGATTCATACCTTGAGAAGTAAAAGAAACAGATTTTTTCTTTTCATCAAGTTTAAAATCACCTCTTTCATCAAAAGGTTCAGCATTCTTATCAAATCGAGCTAAAGGATCCATTTCATAGTAATCATTAGTTTTAGGATCTTTTTCACATTCAATTAAAGATGATACAATTTTTTGAGCTCCAACTACTTGAAGTGAATCATCTTCTGCTTGACCACTAATAATTAAAGGAGTTCTAGCTTCATCAATTAAGATTGAGTCAATTTCGTCAATGATACAATAGTGGTGTTTAGGTTGGATTTTATCTTCAATAGACCATTTCATATTGTCTCTAAGATAATCAAATCCAAATTCATTATTAGTACCATAAGTAATATCTTTGCTGTAGTTACTTCTTCTAGATTCGTTATCTAAAGAGGAAATAATTACACCAACAGAAAGACCTAAGTAATTAAATACAGGTTCCATCCATTTTGAGTCACGTTCTGCAAGATAATCATTTACAGTGACAACGTGAACCCCTTTACCTTCAAGAGCATTTAAGTATGCTGCTGGTACACAAGTTAAAGTTTTACCTTCACCAGTTTTCATTTCAAGAATTTTACCTTTATGAAGAACTGTAGCTCCCATTATTTGTACATCATAATGTCTTTGACCTAAAACTCTATATGCGGCCTCTCTTGCAAGTGCAAAAGCTTGTGGCAATAAATCCTCTAAAGTTTTTTCTTTTGACTGAATTTGCTCTTTAAATTTAATGGTTTGAGCTAAGAAATCTTCTTTTGACAAAGATTTTGCCCAACTTTCTTGTTCATTAACTTTTTTTACAATAGGCATAAGAGCTTTTACATCTCGGTCCTGTTTTGACCCGAAAAGGGCTCTAAAAATTGATCTGGCCATTTATTTCTCCAAATGTCTGTTTTGGCTATATCCGTTATTATACATTGAAAAGCGATTAAAGAAAAGCGGTAATTTACCATCACCTTTTAACATACAAAGCTAATATTCTTATAAAAAATAATAATTATTTGCACTATTGTAAATAATAATGGTTAAAGTAATAAATAAAAAAAACTTTTATAAACAAAAAAAAAGATTGATTTATATATAAAGAACTAATAAATTGATGAATAATAAAAATATTTGATTCTATTTAGAAAAAGTTGTTTTAGGATAAATTTATTGAACGAGTTATCTTTTTATGCGATAATTAATCTAAGGAGTCAACTATAAAGAATTATGATTAAGAAAGAAAAATATAAATTAATACATTTTAAGTTTTTCGCCCCTAATCAAAAGGGCGTAAATCGTCCTAATAAGTTTATTTACAGTAGCCACCATAGCTTTACGATGAGGAAAACCTTCATCCCTTTTCTTTTGGTAATATTCCCCAAGGACAGGATTCCAATGTACACAACTAGTGGCCATAATATAACAATACTTTCTAAGGATTTTATTCCCCTTTTTAGAGATTTTACCATTCTTAGTTACTTTTCCAGACTGATAAATAGTTGGATCTGTTCCGATGAAAGCAATAAGTTTTTGATAGGTAGCAAATCTAGTGATATCTTCAACTTCAGCCATAAAGTGAGCTGCAGAAATATCACTGATACCAGGAATGGAAGTAATGATTTCAAGTTCTTTAGGATGAATTTCTTTTTCAATATTTATAAGAGCTTCAGTAAAGAATGTATCTTCTTCACTAAGATGTTTAACAGTTTTAGCACTGTGAATAGTCATAGAAGCATGCAAAGCTACACCAATGGATTCTTTAGAAACCTTTTTAATAGTTTTAGCAAGTTCTTTATCTCTAGGTGTTGCTTGTTTTCTATCACCCTTAATAGCTTTTTCAATTTGTTTGTCAGTTGCATTAAGAACATCTTTAGCACAACCATAAACAGAGAGAAAGTTAAGCATAGAATCGGTGTAAACGTTAAATTTAAGCATTTCTGGGAAGGATACAGAAAGATTACCTTTCAATCTAGTTTTTGCTTTAGCAAGATCTTCACTATTTGTAAGGCGACTTCTAGAGAGTATTTTGCTTTCTGTTTCCAATGCAGAACTCCTTCCTTCAAGTTGTACTTCAAGCCAATTGGCATAGGAGGCAATAAGCACAGCATCCAAAGGATCTGTTTTAGTTTTCCGTAGTGTATTAGTAGATTTATATTTACTAATTAAACTTGGATTAATTATATAGGCCTCCTGTTTTGATTCAATAAGAAATTATAAAGAGGAAGATGGTAAGAAGCCGTTGATTCCATGACGAAGGTACTATCTTTGTTAATATGGGGAGATGATAATAAGAATTTAAATCCTTCAACGCTCATGTCAAAATGGTCTTCTTAAGATACAACACCAGTGTTCCCTAGAACACAAAATGTAGCCGATTTACTAGCAATATCAATACTAACGATACTCATAGTAGTTAACCTCCTTTAGGTTAAAAATAAGTAGTTCCATTTTCCAATCTCCCGAGTGAATGAAGCTACAAGGCTTAAACAACCAATAGGGAAAACTGGAACCGAGGACAGATTCTATTGGAAGCTACAAGGCTTAGAAATAGTTAGGTCCTCTGTCCCACAATTATACATTAGGTATAATTAGATATCATCTTTAAATAGGTGATAATTCGAAATTAAATATATTGGTATTATACCAATAAAAATATTAGGAGACTAATGAATGAAAAAAAATAGCATATTATTAACAATGCTTCTATTAATGAGTACATTATTTATTACTAGTTGTGCAACAAATCAGTTTGATGGAGATCCTCTTGAAACAGTTGAAAGTTTAGATTTAGAGAGGTATTTAGGAAGATGGTATGAAATAGCACGTTTCCAAAGTGGATTTGAAAAAAATATATATGGAGCAACAGCAGAATATTCTCTTAGAAAAGATGGAAGAATTCAAGTAATTAACAGTGGTTTTAAAAATAGTTTAGATGGGAAATATACTCAAGTTAAAGCCGTAGCATGGAGAGAAGATGATAATATTCCAGGTGCTTTAAAAGTTAAATTCTTTTCATTATTTAAATCAGATTATTTAGTATTTGGAATTGATGAAGAAAATTATGAATGGGCTTTAGTTGGAAATAATAACAGAAGTTTCATTTGGTTCTTATCTAGAACTCCTGAAATTTCAGATGAAACTTTAGAGATGATGAAGGATATAGCACTAGAACAAGGATATGATTTGACTGATTTGTTCTTTGTACCACAGAAAGAAAGAGAATAAAATTTAAAATAAATTATAGTATTATTAAAATACCTCCTAAGCTAAACCCTTATGGAGGTATTTATTACTTTTAGGATATAATATTTTGTGTCAATTTGACTCTTTTATTGCTTATTTTAGTCCCATATGGTATTTTTACTACATGAAGATAGTTTTTACAGGAGGGGGTACCCTTGGTCATATTTATCCGGCCTTAGCTTTATATGATTATATAAAGGAACGAGATAAAACTATTGATTTTTATTGGATTGGGACTAATAGAGAGAATGAAAGAATAGTTGTAGAAAAAAATGGAATAAGATTTTTTTCAATCAGTAGTGGAAAACTTAGGCGTTATTTTTCATTTAAAAACCTTGTTGATGTATTTAAGGTAATTATTGGTTATTTCCAAGCAAAAAGAATTATAAAAAAAATAAAGCCGGATTTACTTTTTTCTAAAGGTGGATATGTCTCAGTTGCAGTTGTATATGCTGCTAAGAGGTTGAATATAAAGATAGTTACTCATGAATCAGATATATCATTAGGATTAGCAACTAAACTAAATTTAAGAGTTGCTAATGTAATATTTAAAGGCTTTAAATTAAGTGAAACTGAACAACAAGATATAAGATTTGTTTATAGTGGAAATCCACTAAGATCTAGCATGATATATTTTAAAGATATTGACTTAAGCTTTTATGAAAAGAGGTTAGTAGAAGAGGCTGATATTCAATATGGGGATTGTGTATTAAAGGTTAAAAGAAAAATTGATGAAACTTTTAAAAAAGATAAACCATTTATTCTTGTGGTTGGAGGATCTCTGGGTTCTTTAGAAATAAATGAACTAATTTTTAAACACTTAGATAAACTAGTTGAGAAATATAATATATATCATCAAATGGGGAATCAAACATATAAGAAAATTGAAAAAGATTGTTATATTGGTGTTAAGCAAATTGGAGAGGAACTCGGCTATCTTTATAAAAAAGCAGATTTAATAATTAGTAGATGTGGTGCAAATACCCTCAATGAAGAAATCTTTTTTAGAAAAAACATCTTAGCCATACCCTTAAAAAATAATGCAAGTAGAGGGGAGCAAGTTTTAAATGCCAAATATTTTAAAAAACTAAATATGCTTGAAGTTTATGAAAAAAACATGAATCTTATAGACACCGTAAAAAATTTGTTAAATAATAATGTTATAGAACAAAGAAACAAAGCATTTAACAGCTTTAATTATATTGATGCAAATGAGACAATATATCTTAAAATAAAAGAATTAATGAAATAGAGAGGAAAATATGGACTTTACAATTAATATTGGATCTGCAGTTTTAAATATCTTAGATATTATTATATTAGCAATAGCCTTAATTGGTGGAGTAGCAGGAGCCTTTGAAGGCTTTGCTAAAAGTTTTGCTTCAAAAGCAGCTGTTTTAGTAGGCCTTATTGTAGGACTGATGTTTAGTGAATTGGCTATGGCAAATATTTTCTCTAGATTTAATCTACCCATAATTCTATTATCATTATTTAGTTATATGTTTTGTTTTATTATTGGGTATGTTGTCATGCTTCTTCTCGGAAATATGCTATCGACAGTGTTTGAAGGAGTTGGACTTTCTCCATTAAACTCCTTGCTAGGTTTTATTTGGGCAATTGTCTTTATTTTAGCACTTTGTGCAGTAGCCTTAATGTTATTAAGTTATCAACATTTATTCGATATAACAGATTTAATTAATGAATCATTCATGTTTCAAAACATTTTTGAGCCTATAATACCAGTAGCAGAGGATTTTATAAAGAATGTTCAGTAAATTAAGTGTAACGCAACCTGAGTTAACTGAGATATTAAAGTCATCTATTGAAACAGATACTTTTAGTAATTCATCTCTATTTTGTGGTCCTTCTTATTCTTCGAAGATGACTGCAGCTATAGAAGTGGCTAAAGCCTTATCTTGTTTTACAGATAAAAAAGGTGAAGGCTGTGATTGCCAATCATGTAAAGCCTATGATAACTACCTTATGCAAAATTTAGTTGTAATTTCTAATAGAGATTTTGAAAATAGAATTGATGTATCTATTCAATCATTTGTTAAAAATAGAGATTCATTTTCTAAAGATTATTTAATTAAAACCATTAGAATATTTTTATTGTCTTATCATAATGGAGTATATACAGATAAAAACAAAAAATTATTTGAATCTGCTTATGAAGTGAGTGAACTTATAAACGATTTTAGTAAAATAGGTGAAAATTTTAAAATTAGAGAAGCTCAACGATTTGCAAAAGAATTAAAACAAAAACTAAAACCATTAATTAGTGTTAGTAATAAAAACCTTACAGCCTTAAGTGTTGATGGAGTAAGATCATTACAGACTTGGGTTTCTAATACACTAGTTAATGAAAAAGCTAGGATTGTTGTTATTGAAGCAATTGAAAAAAGTAATGACAGTGTTAGAAATAGCTTGTTAAAAATTCTTGAAGAACCTAATGAAAATGTATATTTTATTTTATTAAGTAATAATCCATCAAGAATAATTAAAACTATCCTATCTAGAGTCCGTAAATATAATTTTTTACCAATAGATGAGCAAATTCAAAAACAATTATTAAACCCTTTTAAAATTGAAGATGAAACTATAAATACCTTTGAAAAGTTTTTTTTAACAGCTAGTGGTTATAAATCAAAAGAGGTTGAATCTTCTTTAGATATAATTGTGGAATCAGTAATAAAGAAAAGACAACTTAGTAGTGAGCAATTAGCTTTTGTGATAAAAGCTTTAGATTCATCGAATCAAGACGAATTTATACTTCACCAATTGCTTAGTAAGATAAAACAAAAGTTTTTAGACAATGAAATTGAGAACTCAGTTTGTAAAAATATAATTAAAGATGTTAGTTTATTATATAATAATCAAAGAATATTTAACCTTCCTAAAAAAAATATGTACGAAAATGTATATCGTAAAATGATGGAGAATATTAATGCATAATTTTGTAAAAAGAGCTCTCGAAAAGATTGAACAATTAGATATTCACCAAATAGTTCAATTAATTAAAAGAGAAGATTCCTATATATCCACCCTTGAACAAGTATTAGATAATTTATCTCAAGGGATTATCTTACTTAATAGTAAGAAAAATGTTGTTTATATTAATAAAGAAGCGATTTCTTTACCACCAATTATTAGAAAAAATAATTATGAAGGATTAAGTATATTTAATATCGTTCAAGATTCTAAAGTTATTTCTTTTTTAAACTCAGAAATAAATAAACTAGGCTATAATGAAGAAGATAATGAGTTTGATTACCAATGGGGTGATGATATCAGAACTATTGTGTTAAATGTTATTAAATTATCTGAGATCGAAGAAATCGAAGATAATGGTTTTCTTTTAGTTTTTGATGATATAACAATTAGAAAAAGAAATGAAACTAGACTTAGAAGGAGTGAAAACTTAGCTAGCATGACAACCATGGCAGCGGGCGTTGCACATGAGATAAAAAATCCTCTTGCTGCTATGAGTATTCACCTACAATTGCTTACTAAAAACTTTGAAAAAAAACATACACTAAGTATTGATGATGCATCAAGGTATATAAATGTTTTATCTGAGGAAATTGATAGACTAAACTCAATTGTTGTTGATTTTTTATTTGCAGTTAGGCCAATGGATACTAAATTAAAATTAACTAGTGTATCTAGAGCTATAAATGAGATTTGTGATTTTATTGAACCTGAATTAAAAGAAAATCATGTTAATTTAGTTAGAGAAATAAAAAGTGCTCCAAAAATAGAGCTAGATACAAATCTTTTTAGACAAGCCATCTTAAATATTATTAAAAATGCAATGAATGCTATAGAGAAGAAAGGTACAATAAAAGTTAGTGTTAAATTGTTAGGTGATGAAGTTGTTATAAGCATAAAAGATACAGGTAAAGGAATGGATCAAATTACTGTGAATAAGATATTTGAACCATACTTTACTACAAAAGCCAGTGGTACAGGATTAGGATTAACTGTTGTATATAAAGTTATCAAGGAACACAAAGGTGATATTAGAGTAATAAGCGAACCTAAAAAGGGTAGTGAATTTATTATCAGTTTACCTGTTCCTCATAGTGAAAGACTTGCGTTAGATGATTCTAGAGGTGTTATGGATGAATAAGACAATATTAGTTTGTGATGATGAAAAAAATATTAGAGAAGGCTTAGCCTTAGCTTTAGAGTTAGAAGATTATAATGTATTACTTGCAGATAGTGGAAAATCGGCTTGGAAATTAATAAATAAAAATGATGTTGATTTAGTAATTACTGATTTGAGAATGGAACAAATGAGTGGTGAAGAACTACTGAAGAAAATTGTTGCTTCCTATCCAAATATTCCAGTTGTTATTTTGACAGGACATGGCACAATTGAAACTGCAGTTAATGCTATGAGAGATGGTGCTGTAGATTTTTTTACTAAACCTGTAGATTTAGATAGATTACTACTATTAGTTAAGAAATCTCTAAAACATAAAGATTTATTAGATGAAAATATTAAAATAAAAGAAGAGCTAGCTCAATTAAAAGCATCTCAAAATTATGGCAAGATGATAGGTAATAGTTCTAAAATTAAAAAACTTTTAGAAACAATTAACCAAGTAGCTCCAACAAAAGCTAGTGTATTAGTTACAGGGGAAAGTGGAGTTGGTAAAGAATTAGTTGCTGATGCTATTCATCAAATTTCAAATAGAAGAGAAGGCCCCTTTATCAAAGTTCACTGTGCTGCATTGAGTGAAAGTTTGTTAGAGAGTGAATTATTTGGACATGAGAAAGGGGCTTTCACAGGTGCCATTTCAACTAAAAAAGGTCGATTTGAATTAGCAAACGGTGGAACAATATTTTTAGATGAAATTGGTGAAATTAATTTAGCAACTCAAATTAAAATTTTGAGAGTTCTTCAAGAGCGTCAATTTGAGAGAGTAGGTGGTGAAAAAACAATAACAGTTGATGTTCGAATTGTTACTGCAACCAACAGAGACTTGCTGAAGGAAATTGAAAAAGGAACTTTTAGAGAAGATTTATATTATAGATTGAATGTAGTTCATGTTGAAGTGCCACCACTTAAAGAAAGAAAAGAAGATATTCCTCTATTATTAACAGCATTTTTGGAGCAAATTAATAAAGATAATAATACTCAAGTAAAAGGCTTTACTAGTGAGGCTAAATCTGCATTATATAAATATGATTGGCCAGGAAATATAAGAGAACTTAGAAACTGTGTTGAAGCTGCTGTAGTACTTTGTAGGGGAGAATTTGTAGAATTAACAGATCTACCACCACAGATTAGACAAAATAATGAAGAACAAACTATTAATCTTCAAGTTGGGATGAGTCTTGCTGAAGCAGAAAAACAAGTTATTTTATCTACCTTAAGTAGCTGTAATAATAATAAAAGTAAAACATCAGAAATATTGAAGATAGGTAGAAAAACTCTTCATAGAAAATTAGAAGAATATAAAGAAGAAGAATGACAAAAACAGAGATAGAAGACATTTTTGAACAAGGTGGTACCTTATCAAAGGCACTAAGCACTTATGAAGTGCGTGAAGGCCAAATAGAAATGGTTAAACTTGTTTCAAAAGCTTATGAGAATGATTCAATTGCTATAATTGAAGCTGGAACTGGAATTGGAAAAAGCTATGCTTATTTAGTTCCAGCAATATATAATTCAATAGAAAATGGTGATGAAAGGACAGTAATCTCTACAGCAACTATAAATTTACAAGATCAATTATTTAAAAAAGATATACCCACTATTTTAGAGATGTTAAATTTAGATATCAAAGTAGGATTAGCCATTGGGCGGGGTAATTATTTATGTCTTAGGAGATTTAGTGATGAAATAGCAAAATCGCCGGCATTTTTAGTTGACCCTGAATCAAAAGAATCTTTATTTAAAAAATGGTGTGCGACAACAGAAACAGGTCTTTTAACTGAATATTCACGCTCTATTCCTTTTGAAAGAAGTAAAATAAACAGTGATGGGGAACTATGTCTTAATTTTAAATGCCCATATCATAAGGACTGTTTTTATCAAAAGAGTAAATTAAAACTCCAAAAGTCTAAGATTATAGTAAGTAATCACCATTTATTATTCACAGATGCAAAAAGCAGAAGAGATTCGCAGTTAAGCTATGATGAAGATAATGTATTACCCTCTTTTAATAGACTAATATTAGATGAAGCACATAATATTGAAGATACAGCCTCTGAGTTTTTCTCTCTTCAATATAGTAATTATTTTGTAATGAAAAGATTAGATAATCTTTTAACCTCGATGAAAAAAGGGGAAGGCAAAAATTTAATTGAAAAACTTGGAAAATTTTCAACACAAGGTTTTGATCATCAAGTATTAATAAAAAAATATAAAGATTTAAAAAATAGTGTTTCAACTTTGAGTCAATATTTACTAAAAACTTTTGAAAAACAAAATTATAAAAGTGTTTATGTTGTAAAATCACAACAAAACAGATTAACAAATTTTATAGAGGGGGCAAAAATTGTGGTTAATACGGCCCTTGAGTGTGATAAACTTATGAGCACTTTTATTAATCAAGTAGATGTTGATGATTTTTCTCTAGCTATTAAAAAAGAAGTCGAAACAAATCACAGTAGAATTATTGCTAATACTAATGTATTGAACCTTTTTATTCACTTTGAAGACTGGAGTGATGATGAAATACATTGGTTTGAAGCTGAAAGAAGAAGAACTAATGTTGTAGATATCAATACACTTATCACACCATTAGATGTATCCCCATCTTTAGTAGATATTATATTTAAAGAATTAAATACAGTAGTATTAACAAGTGCAACATTAAATTTAAGTGATGACTTTAAATTTTGGACATCTAGAGTTGGCCTTCCTTATGATGATAAGAGAAATTTTATTAAAGCCTCTTTTAATTCCCCCTTTGATTATGAAAATAAGTTGTTACTATTGACGCCACAAGATGCACTTCCACCACCTTCATACTCTTCAGATACAAGTAAAGCAGCTTTAAAAAAGAAAGAAGCGGAAAATGAATTATATGTTAATTATATAAGTGATATGATATTTGATAGTGTTTATTCTTCAACAGGAGGTGCTCTAGTATTATTTACATCTAGAGATATAATGCAAAGAGTTTATAATAAAGTTGAAGACAAATTCAAAGAAGTCTCTTTAACTTTATTAATGCAAGGAAACTCTTCTAAACATAAACTAATAAATAATTTTAAAAGTGATGATAATTCAACCCTTTTTGCATTATCTTCCTTTTGGGAAGGAGTAGATGCTCCAGGAAATACACTGAGATTAGTAATAATTGTCAAATTACCATTTCAAGTTCCTTCCCATCCTGTTGTAAAAGCAAGAACAATGGATTTTGAAAAAAGAGGGGAGAGTGGGTTTTTTAACCTATCCTTACCATTAGCAACTATGAAATTAAAACAGGGATTTGGACGATTAATGAGATCTACTGCTGATTATGGAGTTGTTTTATTGTTAGATAGTAGGATAAGTCAGAAAAGCTATGGCAAATATATGCTTAGAGCTCTTCCTTCTTGCTACCATCCAGAGACCACTAGTTCTGGAGTTTGTGAAAAGATAGAAGATTTTCTATATTCAAGTAAATAAAGAGAACAAAAAAAAGCTATTTAGTGTGAACTAAATAGCTTATCCATAATAATTTTAGCTAATAATTATTATTCTACTACAGCTAGGACATCGCCCATATTAATGATTAATAATTCTTCACCATCAATTTTAATTTGAGTACCTGCATATTTATCATGCAAAATTTTATCTCCAACTTTTACAGTGATGGCTTCTTTATCATCTCCAACTGCAATAACTGAAGCAATTTGTGTCTTTTCTTGAGCAGACTGTGGAATAAATAGACCACTTGCTGTTTGTGCTTTAACTTCGTCCATTTTTACTAAAATTCTGTCACCTAAAGGTTTTACTGTCATTTTATAATCTCCTTGAACTGTACTTAATTAGTAATGCAAAGGTGAATAAGCTTTGCACGTTACTAAATATAACAATATAAAATGCAAGTGGCAATATAAAAATATGAAAAAAATGATATTAAAAATATTTGCCTTTTTTATACTTTTTAATTACCTTTTATATGAAATCAATGTAGGAGTAAAAAAATGAAAGATTGTACAAAATTAGTTGAAAAAAACAGAACTGCTAATTTTTATTTTAATTCATATTCGTCGCAACTTTCATTAGCTGAAACTTTTTACAAATTAGCTAAATCTTTTTTAGATAAAAAAGATTTAGTAAAGGGATTAGATTGTTATTGTGATACCTTTTTACTAAGAAATACCGAATTAGAATCTTTAAATGATGATTTTTTAGAATTTTTTAAAATTCAATTTATTATATATCTTTTAGGTAAAAAGAAAATTAAAGTTGCTTTAAGCGAAGGTGATATGGTTTATGATTTAATCGAAGATTCTTTTAGACAATTAAAAGAAGAAATTGAATCAAGTCCTTTTGCTATATTAGATAAAAATAGACGTTCATTTTATAAAAGTGTAGAGATAGATTTCCCTTGGATGTTGTTTGAAGACTCTATCTTTGCTTAAAAAAAGTATCAAATTGTAGCAAAAAGCTACTCAAGAGATAGTTGTATTTTGTAATTGTGTCATATAGACACACTTTAAACTGATATTTTTTTAAACGGGTCATTTTGACCTGTTTTTTTTGTTTATTTACCATGAAATAAATCTAATACCGTGATTTTAGCTCCTATTTAGCTATTTTTCCAAGTTGGCACGCTTTTTGCATATAAGTTATCAACCTGGAGGACATGGTTTATGAATAAAAATAAAAATATGCTTAATAATGAAGAAAATTCTAATGAGGATGCAACAGTACTTTCAATGTATATGAAGGAGTTGAATAAATTACCTTTAATCACTCATGAAGAAGAAGTTGAATTATTTAATAAAATCAAGAAAGGTGATTTAAGAGCTAGAAATAAGATGATTGAATCAAACCTCCGCTTTGTAGTGAAAATAGCTAAGAAATATCAAAACCAAGGCTTACCTTTAGCAGATTTGATTGATGAAGGAAATATAGGATTGATGACCGCTCTAGATAAATATGATGTTGATAAAGGATATCATTTCATTTCATATGCAGTATGGTGGATTAGACAATCAATTATGAAGGCTATCAATGAAAAAAGTAGAGCAGTAAGATTACCTTTAAATAGATCTAATGAATTACTTCAAATTCAAAAAGCTCAAAAAAACTTAATGCACAAATTTGGTGAAGAACCCTCAGTTGATATGTTAGCACAAGCTACTAACTTAGAACCTACAATTGTAAAAACATTAGTTTCTGTCTCTAAAGATATGGTTAGTCTAGATGCTCCTGTATTTAAAGATAATGAAACTAGTAATATTGGTGACTATATAGAATCAGATTTAGCATCTCCTGATCAACAAGTAATGGAGACATTAATGAGAGAAGATATTAATGAAGCTTTAGATCAATTAAGTGACAAAGAAAAAGATATAATTGAACATAGATTTGGATTAAACAATAAAAGCCAAATGAGTTTAAAAGAGATTGGTGAAATCTACAATTTGACAAAAGAAAGAATTAGACAAATTGAAAAGAGAGCCATTCAAAAATTACATAACACGGAAATACACAGAAGCTTAGAAAGCTATAGTGCCTAAATAATATATTAATTTACTAACATAATGGGAGCAATTACTTTTGTAGTTGCTCTTGTTATTTTTATAGAATAAGGAATAGGAAATATGCTAAATTGTACTATTTGAGTATAATGAATTTGTAGTATTTTATTTTGAATAATATTTAGGAATAAATTAAATTGCTTTATATTTGTATAGTTAAAAATACACCCTAAATTGATAATAAAATATCTAGTTGAAATATATATAAAAAACCAAGATTTATACCAAGAATTTTTTTCTGTTTATTATCATAAATATCTAAAGTAGATTGACAGATAATTGTGAATGACCTACTCTTAATTCACTATGTTATTTGTATAATTTTTTTTGGGAGGAAATTATGAAACCTAACAATGAGAAATATGTATATTTCTTTGGTGACGGGACAGCAGAAGGTACTGCTTCAATGAAAGAATTACTTGGTGGTAAGGGTGCAAACCTTGCGGAGATGACTTCGATAGGATTGCCAGTACCTCCTGGCTTCACAATTAGTACTGAAGCTTGTGAATATTTTAATACTCACGGTGGGCAATTACCAAAACATCTAGAAGATGAAGTTTTAGAAACACTTAAAAAACTTGAAAAAACAATGGGGGCAAAGCTCGGAGATACCACAAATCCTTTATTAGTATCAGTACGTTCTGGAGCAGCTCAATCAATGCCTGGAATGATGGATACAGTATTAAATTTAGGTTTAAATCTAAATTCTGTAGAAGCTTTAATTAAGAAATCTGGTAATGAAAGATTTGCTTGGGATAGTTATAGAAGATTTATTCAAATGTTTGGTGATGTTGTAATGGATGTTCCTCATCATGAATTTGAAGCTGCTCTTCAAAGTGTTAAAGATGATACAAACAAAGAGTTTGACACTGAGTTGAATGTTGATGATTTAAAAGAAGTTATTAATAGATATTTAGTAGTTTACAAAAGATATACTAATGAAGAATTTCCAACTGATCCTAAAGAACAACTATTTAAAGCAATAATAGCTGTTTTTAATTCATGGAACAATGATAGAGCAATCAAATATCGTCAAATGAATGATATTAGAGGTTTATTAGGTACAGCTGTTAATGTTCAATCTATGGTATTTGGTAATATGGGTGATACCTCTGGGACTGGAGTTGCTTTTACTAGAGACCCATCAACCGGAGAAAATAAATTCTACGGTGAATACTTAATGAATGCACAAGGTGAAGATGTTGTTGCGGGTATTAGAACTCCTCAACCAATTGATACTTTGAAAGATGTTAATCCTAAAGTTTATGATCAATTAGTAGAAATTAGAACAATTTTAGAAAATCATTACCATGACATGCAAGATTTAGAGTTTACTATTCAAGAAGGAAAACTCTATATGCTTCAAACCAGAAATGGTAAAAGAACTGTATTTAGTTGGTTGAGAACTCAAGTTGAAATGGTAAAAGAAGGATTAATTGATAAAGAAACTGCTGTATCAAGAGTACCTTCCGGTGAATTTAATAAATTATTTGCTCCTGTATTAGATAATAAAGATATACAAAATAACAAGATAGAAGAAATTGCTCATGGTTTAAATGCATCTCCAGGTGGAGCTTGTGGTCATATTTATTTTACTGCTGATAAAGCAGTTGAGATTGCTAAGACAGGTAAAAATGTAATATTAGTTAGAACTGAAACTTCTCCTGAAGATATCCAAGGAATGGCTGTTTCAAAAGGTGTTGTAACTAGCAGAGGTGGTATGACTAGCCACGCAGCAGTTGTAGCTAGAGGTATGGGCTGTCCATGTGTTTCTGGTGTAAGTGCAATTACTGTTAATGAAAAAAAGAAAATTATGAGTGTTGGTGATTTACAATTTAACGAAGGCGACTATCTTTCAATTGATGGATTTACTGGTGCAGTTTATGGTGTTAAAATTGCTGTTAAACCAAGTGAGATTGTACAAGTATTAGATGGTAGTATGAAAGAAGAAGATTCTTTACTATTTGAAAACTATAAGACATTTATGAGTTATGTAAATGAGATTAAGGAATTAGGCGTTAGAACTAATGCAGATACCCCTCAAGACGTTCAAAGAGCCGTATCTTTAGGTGCGGAAGGTATTGGACTATGTAGAACAGAACATATGTTCTTCGGTGGTAAGAGAATTGAATCTATAAGAAAAATGATTCTTGCTGACAACCTAATGGAAAGAGAGTCTGCATTAAATGAATTACTTCCAATGCAACGAGGTGATTTTGAAGAAATCTTTACAGCTTTAGAAGGCCGTCCTGCAACAATTAGGTTATTGGACCCACCTCTTCATGAATTCTTACCTAATGACCATACTTCAAGACACGAATTAGCATTAGATTTAGGTGTTTCTGTAGAAAAAATTGCACAAAAAATAACTGAGTTACATGAATTTAACCCTATGTTAGGTTTTAGAGGATGTAGATTAGCTATTGTTTATCCAGAAATTTTAAGAATGCAAGTTAGAGCAATAATGGAAGCTGCTATTAATGTAAGTGAAAAGAATCTCGAGGTGCATCCTGAAATCATGATTCCACTAGTAGGTAATTACAAGGAATATAATTTCTGTAAAAAACATGCTACGGATGAGATTGAAAAATTATTTGCAGAAAGAAATGTTAGAATTGAATATAAGCTTGGAACAATGATTGAAGTTCCTAGAGCTGCAATTACTGCTGATGAAATTGCAAAAGAAGCTGAATTCTTTAGTTTTGGTACTAACGACTTAACTCAAATGACTTGTGGTTTCTCAAGAGATGATGCTGCATCATTCTTAAATCATTATGTAAATGATACTGATAAACAGTTCTATGACTATGACCCATTTGCAACAATCGATATTGATGGTGTTGGTAAATTGGTTGATATGGCTGCTAAATTAGGAAGATCTGTTAGACCTACAATTAAATTAGGTATTTGTGGCGAACACGGTGGTGATCCAAAGACAATTAATTTCTGTCAACAAATTGGATTAAACTATGTATCTTGTTCTCCTTTCAGAGTTCCAATTGCAAGATTAGCTGCAGCTCAAGCTGTTATCATGAATAAATAGAAATAAATAAATTATTTCAAATTGAAAAATAGGTTGGTTATATGGAAATAACCAGCCTATTTTTGTAATGAATTTGTTCAATTTTTTTTATTTTTTAATTTTATTATTAGAAAAATAAAAAACAGCCGGAGGAGGGAATTGAACCCTTGACCCACGCTTTACGAGAGCGTTGCTCTACCCCTGAGCTACTCCGGCAATATGAAAAAGATACAATATAACCTATAATAATTTCAACTGCTTTAAGATATTTTAATCTATTTAATTTCCCTTCAATATCTTTATACAATCTTGACCGACCCTTATAAAAACTGTAAGCTAAGCCGGTATGGTAAACAAGCAAAATAAAACATTAAAAACAGTAAAACTACCTTTAAGAAATGATACTTATGCATTTCAATATTCAAAAGAAATTGACCAAAGGCCAGTGATTGCTGAAACTTGGGATCCTGAAGTAGCTCAATTTTTTATGGAACTTTATCCTACGCTCTTGAATGAAGGAAACACAATTTCTGATTTACACCAAAGAGCTAGTTTCGAAGCTTTATCAAAAAGTACATCTATAAATAGTATTGATGATTTTCTTCAGATAGTATCAAAATTAAAAGTAAAAAAAGATTAAGGAATTATAAATTTATTTATGAAAATCTTAGGAATAGAAACCTCTTGTGATGAATGCAGTGCTGCTGTAGTACAAGATGGGTCAAAAGTATTAAGTAATGTGGTTGCAACACAAATTGAATTGCACAAACCCTATGAAGGCGTTGTGCCAGAATTAGCTAGCAGATTGCACACAGAATGGATTGATCAAGTAGTTCAGACAGCTTTGAAACAGGCTGATTTGACTGTTAATGATATTGATGCCATTGCTGTGACCAATAGACCTGGGCTTTTAGGATCTCTATTAGTTGGAGTTAATTTTGCAAAGGGTTTAGCTGCAACCTTAGATATTCCTTTTATAACAATAGATCATATCAGAGCTCATTTATATGCTTCTCAAATAGAAAACCCTCAAGAATACCCTTATTTAGGGGTGTTAGTTTCTGGAGGGCATACAGTTATCTGTAAAGTTAATAGTTATAGTGATGTTGAAGTATTGGGTACTACTATTGATGATGCAATCGGAGAGGCTTTTGATAAAGTGGCAAAACATTATGGGTTAGGGTATCCAGGTGGTGTTGTAATTGATAGATTAAGTAAGAGTGGGGATTCTAAAGCATTTTTATTTCCAGGCCCTTCTTTGTCTCAAGGACATGAGTTTGATGTATCCTATTCAGGTTTAAAAACCGCTGTAATCAACCAACTTGAAAAATTTCATGATAAAAAAAGTGAAATTATAAATGAAAATATTGCTGCAAGTTTTCAAAGAGCAGCTGTTGGGATTTTAATGAAAAGAATTAAACTTGCATTAAAAGAAACTGGGTTAAAGAGAGTTTCTGCCGGCGGTGGTGTAGCAGCAAATAGTTTATTACGTGCTGAATTAAAGAATTTAGAGAAAGGTGGTTACAGTGTCACCTTCCCATCATTAAAATTATGTACAGATAATGGGGCTATGATAGCAGGTTTAGCATATAGCTATTTAAAAGATGGCTATAGAGATGAGTATAATATAAGTGCTAGTGCAAGAGTTAGTGCATTTAAAAAAAAGCAATAGGAGTGATTAATGGAGAAATTTGATTTAGATTCAGCAATAAGAAAGGTAAAAGACTTCCCTAAAGAAGGAATTCTATTTTACGATATAACTGGAATTTTAGCAGACCCAAAAGCTTTTAATTATTGCATTGATGCATTTTACGAATTGTACAAAGATAGAGATATTGATAGCATTGCTTGTTTAGAAGCACGTGGATTTATTTTCGCAAGTCCCTTAGCTATAAAAATGGGTGTTCCTTTAATTCTAGCTAGAAAAAAAGGGAAACTACCTGGAAAAACCTATGAACAAGAGTTTTCTTTAGAATATGGTGTTGATACAATTTGTATCCAGCATGTTGATGTTAAAAAAGGTGATAAGGTTTTATTAATTGATGATTTAGTAGCTACTGGTGGTACACTTGAGGCAGCTAGATCTATAATTGAAGAAAATGGTGCAAAAGTAGAAGCTATAGGTGGTGTTATAGGTTTGCCATTTTTAGGATACCAAGAATTATTAAAAGATCACAAAGTTGATGTTTTATTAACATATGAAGGCGAATAAACGTCTAAGAAATTGGGGCAGAGAATAAAAACTCTCAGCTATTAATTATATTCCATTATATTTACTAATTGACAATGTTTGTCTTAATTTGTATATTTTTCACTAGTGTGTTTTGGGATATAGTGTAATGGTAACACAGCAGATTCTGGTTCTGCTTTTGGGGGTTCAAATCCCTCTATCCCAGTTGTCTGGTCCCTTCGTCTAACGGTTAGGACGAAAGATTCTCAGTCTTTAAATAGGGGTTCGATTCCCCTAGGGACTAATTACTTTTAGGCAGCCTAAAGACAGGTTGCTTTTTTTTTGATAGACTATATTTACAAGGAATATATAAATGATAACAGCTTCAAACATTTCATTATCTTATGGTACACAAGTATTATTTAAAGATGTTAATATTAAGTTTACCCCAGGTAATTGTTACGGAATTATAGGTGCAAACGGTGCCGGTAAATCAACCTTCTTAAAGATTTTAGCTGGGGAGATTGAACAAGACACTGGTGAGGTCATTATTACTCCTGGTGAAAGAATGACTATGCTAAAACAGGACCACTATGCTTTCCAAGATTTTACTGTTATGGAAACTGTTATTCGTGGCTATGATAAACTCTATCAAATTATGAAAGAGAGGGAGGCTATCTACGAAAAAGAAGACTTTAGTGAAGAAGATGGTATACGTGCCGCTGATCTAGAGAATGAATTTGCTGAAATGGGTGGATGGGAAGCTGAAGCCGAAGTAGGTCAAATGTTAGATGGTTTAGGTATTTCTACTGATTATCATGATAAAAAAATGGCAGACATTGAAGATGGAATGAAAGTTAGAGTTCTATTAGCTCAGGCTTTATTTGGGTCTCCTGACATTCTTTTACTCGACGAACCTACAAACCACTTAGACCTAGAATCAATTAATTGGCTTGAAAACTTTTTAGAAAATTTTGATAACACAGTTATTGTTGTAAGTCACGATAGACACTTTTTAAATAGTGTTTGTACTCATATTGCAGATATTGACTACTCTAAAATTCAATTATTTGTTGGTAACTATGACTTCTGGTATCAATCAAGTCAATTGATTAACAAACAAATGAAAGATGATAAGAAAAGAAGGGAAGATAAAATTGCTGAGTTAAAAGATTTCATTCAACGATTTAGTTCTAATGCTTCAAAAGCTAAACAAGCAACAAGTAGAAAAAAATTAATTGATAAATTAACAATTGATGATATTAAACCTTCTTCAAGAAGATTTCCATATATTGCATTTAAACCCTTTAGAGAATTAGGGAATAATATTGTAGAAATTGATGGTTTAACTAAAATTGTTGATGGCGTTAAAGTAATTGATAATCTAAACTTAGTTGTTAATAGTGGGGATAAAATTGCATTTGTTGGTCCTAACCACTTAGCTAAAACTCTTTTATTTGAAATATTAAGTGGAAATTTAGAGCCAGATGAAGGTTCTTATAGATGGGGTGTTACAACATCTCAATCTTATTTCCCAAAAGATAATACTAAATATTTTGCAGAACACGTAAGTATAACTGATTGGTTAAGACAATATTCTCCTGATTTAAAAGATGATACTTATATAAGATCTTTCTTAGGAAGAATGTTATTCAGCGGTGATGAAGCATTAAAAGATTGTACTGTTTTATCTGGGGGCGAAAAAGTTCGTTGTGTATTATCAAAAATGATGCTAGAACAAGCTAACTGTTTGATGTTTGATGAACCAACATCTCACTTAGACCTTGAATCAATCACTGCATTAAATAATGGCTTAATTGATTTTTCTGGTGTAATCTTATTTAATTCACATGACCATCAATTTGTTAACACAATTGCTAATAGGATAATCGAATTTACTCCTTCTGGAATAATCGATAGAATGATGCCATTTGATGAATACTTAGCAGACGAAGGTGTAAATGAATTAAGAGATAAATTATATGAAGGTCAAAATCACCACAATCTTTCTATATAAATGAAGGAGTATAAAGATATGTTATTTGCTGTGGATATTGGAAATACAAATATTGTATTAGCTGTTCATGATGGAGAATCTTGGATTAATATTTGGAGAATCCACACTGATATACATAAAACAAGTGATGAATATTTTGTATTGTTAGAGTCTCTTTTAAATAACTCTGATTCAAATGAATATAATATAACTAAAGCTGTAATTTCTTCTGTTGTGCCCAATTTAAATAGAGCACTACAGAAGAATGTTATTAGACTATTTGGTATTGAGCCAATTATGATAAATCACGATTTAAATACGGGTTTAGTTAGAGAAAGCATACCAGTTGAATTAGGCTCTGATCTATTATGCAATTTAGCACAAGCACATAACCTTTATCCAAATAAAGATGTTATGGTAATCGACTTTGGGACTGCTTTAACAATGAGTTGTGTTAATAAAAAAGGTGAAGTTGAAGGCGTCGCAATTACTCCAGGTTTAATAACAGCTGTAAATGCGTTATTTGGCAGCACTGCGCAACTACCACAAGTTCAGCTTAAAGCACCAATAAAAGCGATGGGAAGATCTTCTGATTGTTCTATAAGAGCTGGAATTATGTATGGATATTCAGGTTTAGTTGAATCTATGATTGCTAGAACAGAAAATGAGTTAAATACAAAATTGCAAGTAATTGCTACAGGGGGACTTTCTTCAACAATTTCTCCTTTAATCAATAGAATTGATGAAGTTAGAAAAAATCATACTTTAGATGGTTTAGTATATATAGCATCATTAAATTAGTATAATAATAGTAATCTATCATATTGTTATTATATAATAAATTATTATTAAGATATAATAATAACTAAATTACGATATTATTTTGATATAAAAAAAACTACTTATATATTGTTTAAGTAGTTTTTTTATAAGAAAATGTTTATTTACTCTTAGAGGGTGAAGTTCCCTTCTTTTACAATGGTTTGTTCACCAAGTTGAATATTTGTAAATTCATCTCCAATTGGAATAGCAAGTTTAACAAGGGATTCATTAATCAGTAAGTCTTCTAAGGAAGAATCTTCATCAATATTAATTAAAGAATCTTGCATTGCTCCACCAAATACTATAGTAGTTGTGTGTTCTAAAGAATACAAAGGGTGAGCACTTTTATTTATATATTTTGCTTCTAATGATTCCTCATCACAAAGAGAAATTCCAGAAACTACTGAAGCATTTTTATCTGATTTAAAAAATGCTGTAAGAGCTTCTTTCCCGCTTTCTGAATTAAATGAAACAACTCTACCATCTTTGACATTAAAAGTTGCATTTTTTACAAGTTGACCAAATAGGTAGAAATCTCTTGATGCTTCAATATGTGCATTTGTTCTATTATTCTTTACATTGTTATGAATATTTTGAGAGGGTAGAAAATTATAAAAACTTCTGTTGTTTTTCAATGTAATATAATTTGAAGCCCAAACAGAATTATCAACTAAGGTAGCTTCAATTTTTGATTTGCGATTTTTGATTTTAATTGAAGATTCATTTAATTTATTTAATTCTCTTGTTCTATAATCAAGCAAACCAGATTGATTAATCCAATATTGAATCATATTCTCATTATCTAGTCTTAATAGTTTAGCAAAATAAGCATATACTTCATTGTCATTTAAATCAGTAAAAGCTTTTTGAACAAAAGTTTTTGAAGGATAAGCTACAATAGTCCAAGGAAGAGCGATTCTTCTCTTTAAATCAATAGGTTCACTAAGAATTCCAAATTTGCTAATTTCTATAACACTTTTTATTATCTCATTTGGATCTTTGTTGCTTTCAAATAAAAAATTATTCAAATCTAGTATTCTACACATTACTTGTGATTTAACACTAGGTCTTTGAATATCTAATAAATCAGGGTCCACTGGAACCGTTTGTGTTACTTTCCCTTCTTCTGTTACAACAATATTTACAGGTAGGTTGGTTATAGTTGTTGCAAACTTAGCTAAGTCTAATGTGAAAGGGTAAGTTGACTCTTCTGTGTTAATAGATAAAGAGTCTCCTAAGGTTAAATTTAATTGGCTAAAGCAAATTAACTTTGAAAATTGTAAATCGAAATTTGTCATGCTTGTACTATAACAAAAAAGTATAATTTAGTGCAGATGTTATCTATTAAATAAGTCAAAATAAATTTTTCAATTTATAGATAAAAAAATATTAAAAAGCTCTTGATAAAATTTTACTTGAGTGATATTGTGTGGCTATGAATGATATTGAACATATCAATTAACTAGATGTTTTAGATAATTATTTAAGTAATTATATGAAAAATGCTTAGTTAATGTGAAATGTAGAATATTATTTATATGATTTGTAACTTATTTATATCGATTTTCAATTTTAATAATTTATAAATTTTTGAAAATCAGAGGAGATAAAATTATGGGTGTTATGAGTTTTTCAATTCCAAGAGAAATTTACTACGGTGAGAATTCTTTACAGAAGCTAGCTGACTTAAAAGGTACAAAAGCTGCTTTAGTTACTGGCGGAACATCAATGAAAAGATTTGGCTTTTTAGATCAAGCTGCAAAAATCTTAAAAGATGGTGGCATAGAATCAATTATCATTGATGGTGTAGAACCAAATCCATCTGTTAAAACTGTTTTACGTGGTGCAAAAGCAATGCAAGAGTTTGAACCTGATTGGGTTGTTGCTATTGGTGGTGGCTCTGCATTAGACGCTGCAAAAGTAATGTGGTGTTTCTATGAACATCCTGAATTAAAATTTGAAGATATTATTGAAGTTGGTTCAATGCCTGCTTTAAGAAATAAAGCTCGTTTCATTGCTATTCCCTCAACAAGTGGTACAGCAAGTGAAATTACAGCATTCTCAGTTATTACAGACCCTGATAATCATATTAAATACCCAATTGTAGCTGGAGACATGGTTCCAGATATTGCTATTTTAGATCCAGCTCTTCCTAAGAAGATGCCAGCTCACATTACAGCTAATACAGGTATGGATGTTATGTGTCATGCTCTAGAAGCTTTAGCTTCAATTGCATCAACTAACTTTACTGAACCTTATGCAGTAAGAGCTATTGAATTAGTATCAAAATATTTACCAATTGCTTATAGTGATGGTGAAAACTTAGAAGCAAGAGAAAATATGCATGAAGCTTCAGCGTTAGCTGGTATGGCATTTACAAACGCTTCTTTAGGTTTAGTTCACTCATTAGCACATAAAATTGGTGGTGAATTTGGTGTAACTCATGGATTAGCTAATGCAATTTTATTACCTTATATCATTGATTTTAACAGACAATTTACTGACAGATATGATTACATTGAAAAACTATTAAATGTAAAAGATGTAGCACAATTAGTTAGAGATTTAAATGTTAAATTAGATATACCTGCTTCATTCAAAGATTGCACAGAAGTTGAATTTAAAGAAGAAAAGTTCAAAGAAGTATTAGAGAGAATGAGCAAGAATGCATTTGCTGACCCTTGTACATTAACTAATCCTGGAACACCTACTGTTGATGATGTAAAAATGATTTACGAATCAGCATTCTATGGCACTCCTATTAAAAAATAATCTATATAGATTATTATTATCAGAAAATATATCTCACTCCATTATTAAATAATAGTGGAGTGATTTTTCTTGTTGATATAAAGAAAATTAAACATAGATTTGGGCAAAATAAAACCCCAAATTTTAAATGGGGTTTTGTAAGTTTATTTATCTTTTTTAGAGAATGAATATGTGATTCTATCAATTATGATTGCTAAGAATACAATCGATATACCGGCTTCAAAGCCTCTACCAACTTCAATTCTACTAATAGCTAAGAGAACTTCCATTCCCAAACCTTTAGCTCCAATCATAGATCCAATAACAACCATAGCGAGTGCCATCATTGTAGTTTGGTTAATACCTACCATTATCGAAGGTTTAGCTAGTGGGAGTTGAACATCAAATAATATTTGTTTTGGTGTTGCTCCAAATGCCTTTGCAGCTTCAAGTGCTTCAATATCTACAGTTCTTATACCTACATTAGTTAAACGAATAACCGGTGGCACAGCGTAAATAATTGTTGCAAACATTGCTGGTACTTTTCCCATACCAAAGAACATCAAAGCGGGAATTAGATAAACGAAACTTGGCATAGTTTGCATCGCATCTAGCAATGGCTTAAGTATTCTTTGAGCTCTATCACTTCTAGCCATTTTTATACCGGTTGGAAGCCCTATAAGTAATGAGAATACTACAGAGGCAATAACTAAGCTGAGCGTTCTCATTGCTAAATCCCAATAGTCAAAAGCTCCGATTATAAACATCATTGTCATAAATACAATTGCTGTACTTATTTTTCCAAGAAGTTTCCATCCAGCTAATCCAATTAATAAAATAATAATAAACCAAGGAACAAATAATAATAAACTCTCTAGTGCTAATACAACATGTAAGATAATTGCACCGATAAAGTCGAACAATCCATCTAAGTGTAATAGAAGCCAGTCCATTATAGAGTCAATTACACTAGCTAATGGTAAGTTAATCGTTTCTGGAAATTCAAACATATTATTCACCTCCTAAGGGAGAAAGTGATTCAAAGATATGGTCTGTTGTTACAATTCCTTTAAATCTATTCTTTTCATCAACAACTGGTATCGGCCAAGGGTTTTCTGTAATGATTGAAAATAAATCTTCAATTAAAGTATCTTCAGTAACTGTTGAAACTTTTTTAATAGAATCCATTGGGATAGTTTTTGATTTTGTCTCTTGTTCAAGTAATGAAACTAATTCTTTCTCTCTAATTACACCTAGAAGTTCTCTAGATTTGTTAACAATAAATGCCGCTCTACGTTTATTTGCCCTAATAAGAGTTAAAGCAGTTTTAGGACCTTCCCATGCATAGGTTAATATAGATGGTTCTTCCATTATACTACCAGCGGTTAATACTTTGGCCGGCGAGGCATCTTGAACAAATTGTTGCACATATTCATCAGCAGGGCTTGTTACAATATCTTCAGGTGTTCCTACTTGGACAACTTCACCATCACGTAAAATTGCAATTTGATCTCCAAGTTTGAGAGCTTCATGCAAATCGTGAGTCACAAATATAATAGTTTTTTTAAGTTTTTCTTGTAATTCAACTAATTCATCTTGCATTTGTCTTCTTATTAATGGGTCTAATCCACTAAAAGGTTCGTCCATTAATAGAATTTCTGGATCATTTGCTAGAGCTCTAGCAAGACCAACTCTTTGCTGCATACCACCGCTTAAAGAGCCAGGGTAATAATCTTCCCAGCCTTTTAGTCCGACAGTTTCTAGAGTTTGCATTGCTTTTGCATATCTTTCCCCTTTGGGGATACCTTTAACTTTTAAACCATATGCTGCATTGTCTAAAACAGTTAGATGGGGTAGCAGTCCATAATGTTGAAATACCATTCCAAAAGTATCACGTCTAAAATGTAAAAGTTGTTCATTATTCATTTTGGTAATATTTTTACCATTGATAATTATATTACCTTTAGTTGTGTTTACCAATCGAATAAGTGATCTAATTAAAGTAGATTTACCACTACCAGAAAGTCCCATTAATATATAGAACTCTCCTTTTTTAATCTCTAGGTTAATATTTTTCATGCCAACAATACATCCAGTCTTCTCTTGGATAACTGCTTTAGTTTCTTGCATTAACTTTTTACTAAAGACCTTTTTGGCGTCTTTGCCGTAAAGTTTCCATACGTCTTTTATTATAACTTGTGAGTTATTTTCAATCGATTCCATAATACTCCTATAGTGCTGCTTTGACTTTTGTTGCTACTTCTTGAGAAACCCATTTGGTCCAAACATTTTCTTTGTTTTTTAAAAACCAATGAGCAGTTTCTTCAGTTGACCAACCCTCGTCATCCATTTTTGCTAAGAATTCATTATTTTCATCAACTGTGGTTGAATATTTTTTTAACATTTCAACAACATCAGGTGCTTTTTCTAGCATAGATTTATTAACTAAAATATTTACATCTGCAGGTTCATATTCACTACCTTTAAGTCTAATCATATCTAGCTTACCTAAAACAGCAGTTGGTGCCCAATAATAACCAACCCATGGTTCACCTTTTTTATAGGCACCTACCATTGAGCCAGCTAAAGCAGAGCCAGAACCGGTAATTCCTAGGTTAAATGTCTCTCCAAGACTATATTCATTAAATATTTCTTCTGAGATTTTCATTTGCCCCCATCCGGCAACACCACCATAAACTATACCTTTTGATGAATCTTCTGGATCTTGAAATAAATGAGCATATTTAGGTAAGTCTGAAACGCTTTTTAAATCTGGTGCTAAAGCATCATCTCCTTCTACAAGATATCTTGGAATCCACCAACCTTGTGGAGCATCTGGCATATTTTGTCCTAAGTCAATTAAATTTCCGGATTTAATACCTTTGTTATAAATTTCAATAACGTTTTGGTGCCAAGATTCCATATCAACATCAATATCGCCTTGGATAATTCCATTAATAATTGGCATTGTATCTCCAGGAACATAGTCAGCTTTGTATCCTTCAAAACCATTTTCAATAATAAACCCAGCTATTCTATTGTGAACTTGAACACTGTCCCAAGAGACATCTCCAAATATGATGGTTTGGGTTGTTTCTTCTTCTTGTCCGTTCGAAAATAACGATGTAGAGATAAATAATACAATTAAAGTGAATATAATTGTACTTTTTAAGTTTTTAAATTTTTTCATTCTATACTCCATGTAATAAATTTTGTAATCTAATGTTTATAATACTAAACAATAATTAATAATACTGTCAACACACTTGATAAAATTGCTTAGATATGTAAGTATTAAATCAGTAATTAGGGGCTTTAAAAGGCTTTTTTATCAAAAATATGATATAAATATAATGTTTATTATACTAAGTAATTTATCAAAAATTTACAAAATTAATACTTTCAAAACATTTTATTCGTACTAAAAATAAAGGAAAAAAATACAAAAATGGATGGTTAAAATATTAAACTAAATTAATAAAAACGCATGAAAACTATATATATTAAGAATCTATTTTGAAGCCAATTTGATTAAATGTGTGATAACGATAAAAATTAATAGTAGTATTACCTAAATTGAGAGTTATTAGAATTTTTGTAAAAGAATTTGAATTTGTGGATGGATTTTTTTGCAAAATATGGTTTAATAGTTTATTAAATAAGTTTAGAGTTATTATTACTTGATTGTATTCAAAAATAAATAATTTTGTTTTTATTTACCAGGTTTTAAAACTTAAAAATATATTATTGGATTTAAATTATATAAAAAAGAAAGAGTTTAAAGATAATTAGAAAACTAGATATGATTTAGAATATGTGGTTTTTATTTAAAATATAGGTGGTAAAAATGGATCGTTATAGTATCGCAGAAGACGTATTTATTGCATTAAGAAAAATAGATCGTGCTATAGATTTGCATTCGAAAAAACTAAAAAAACAATTTGGCTTAACGGGCCCTCAATTAATGGTTTTAAAAGCTATTAAGAATAATTCAAATATGCAAATTTCAGCAATTGCAAAAGATATTAGTCTCTCACAAGCTACTGTTACAAGTATTTTAGATCGATTAGAATTACAGGGCTATGCAAAGAGGCAAAGAAGTATTGTAGATAAAAGAAAAGTTAATATTGTTTTAACAGAAAAGTCTGAGGAAATTTTAGAGAATGATGTCGATTTGATTCATGAAGATTTTTATGCCAATTTTAATAAATTAGAAGATTGGGAGCAAATGATGATTTTATCTTCTTTAGATAGACTAGGCTCTCTTTTAAATGTTGAACGTGTTGCAAATGAACATAATATAAAAATTAAAATTTAAAAAAAATAGGTTTGGTTTATTTGAAGGATTAATAAAATTTAATTTCGCTTAGACAAAAAAAAGATACTACAAAAAGTAGTATCTATATTTTTGAGCGCCATATGGGAATCGAACCCACGTTATCAGCTTGGAAGGCTGGAGTAATACCATTATACGAATGGCGCATATTTATTATTGATTGATAAATCTTTTTGTCTAATCAACGATTGAGATATTATAAAAACTTGCTAGATAGGTCAAGTAGTTTTTATAAAAAATTTTTAAAAGTTTGTTATTTTGTTAATAAATTAAGTAATCACCCATTTTTATCTAATTTAGAGTCACACCATTGACACTATAGTATAATATAGTGTTTATATAAGTTATAAATTAATTAAAAATTATTAATAATAAAATTAATAATTAAGCGAGGAATAATATGGGACAGCGTGGAGAAGTTTTTTCAACAAGTATCAAAAAAAATGACAGAACTTATTTTTTTAATGTAAAAGAAAATGTATATGGCGATTTATATTTAAATATCGTAGAAAGTAAAGGCGATGCTGAATCTAATAGATATATTAGACAATCAATTTTAGTCTACCAAGAAGATATGGGTGAATTCGTAAGAGAATTTCAAAAATCTCTTGATTTTATTAAAAAATACTCAAATAAGAAAAATTAAAACAAATCCAATTGTTTACTTTCAACTTTTTTAAAAGTGAAAGATTTTCTATGAATAGGGGATACTCCAAACTTTTCAATCATCTCACGATGATACTTAGTTGGGTATCCCATATGTTTTTTAAAGCCATATACTGGCCATTTTTTATCACAAAACATCATAAAATTATCTCTAGAAACTTTAGCTAAGATTGAAGCTGCCATTATTTGAGGGTGAATAGAGTCTCCCTTAATAACTGCTTTAGTTTCAATATCAAGAGAAGGTGTTTTATTTCCATCTACTAAAGCAATATCAATTTTTTTATTATAAATTTTTCTTACATGATTATATGCTTTTTCCATAGCTTTCATGCTGGCCCATAAAATATTTAATTCATCAATTTCTTTGGGAGTACACCATGCAATACTATAGCAAATGGCTTCTTTTGTAATTATATTATATGCTTCAAGTAAGTTCTTTCTACTTAGTTTTTTTGAATCATTTAAGATTTCTATAGGGAAGTCTTTGCCTAAAATACAAGCACCGGCACACACAGGGCCGGCTAAAGGGCCTCTCCCTGCTTCATCGAGCCCAATTATAACTTTATCTTTTAAAGAGAGTGTTTCATCACTAAGATCGTTAAATAAAAATTCTTCCATCACAAAATCCCTTAATTCTATTTTTTATAATCCTATCATATATTCTAGTAATGGTTAATATAAAGTGGGCGGTAGAGCTTGAAGGACTAAATTACTTATAACAAAATTACATCAAAATTTATTATATTAATATTAAAATAACATTTATATTTATAATAATAATTTAATATTTATATAATTATAATATAAT
>JAQQAS010000030.1 GCA_028532815.1 Pleomorphochaeta sp. | reverse complement strand
GTTAAAGTTAGCCCAGAAAGCTTTCAAACAACTTTAAATAACGGTACAGAAGCTTTTGATTCAAAGATTATTCCTTCTGTTAATACTTACACTTCGCTAGAAACAATCGCAGCTGGTTTACATTCAAACCTTTTAGTTAATGAATTTAACATGAGCTGGAGTGGTAATGAAGAACTTCCTGCAGGGGATTATGTAAGTAACGTAAAAATCGAATACACAATCAAATAATAAAAAACATATATAAAATAATACAACCTCCTAAAAAAAGAGCAGTCAATTAGACTGCTTTTTTTATATTTAAGAAGGAATCTGGGATAATATCATTACAACTAAATTTCAAATTAATATTTAAATTATCTTTCTAAATATCCCATTCGTTTAGAAATTTTACTCGCAGCTTGCATAACACCTAATGCATTTATTGTCATTAAACTTTTATCTTTTTTATTCCAAGAAGTGCTAATTGAGGCAATTATTTTATTGCGATAATCATAAATTGGAGCGGCTACACAAATAACATTTTCTTTATTTTCCTCATCATCAATAGAATAACCACGCTTTTTATTTTCTTCAACTTCTTCAATTAATTTATCAACAGAAGTAATTGAATAAGGAGTTAATGAAATTAATTCTTGATCTTGATACAAATCTCTGATTTGAGATGGAGTATATTGCATCAATAAAGCTTTACCTAAACCGGTACAATGTAATGGGAGTTTATAACCAATCCCACAATAAGCTTCAAGCTTTTTACTATCTTTCTTATCGAGATACATAACATCAAAATCTTTTTTTACACCTAAAAAAACGACTTGGCTTAAATCCTGAGCTAAAGCTGTAAGAATAGGATCTGCCTCCGTCTTGAGTTCCAAGCTACTTAATCTAGAACTAATTAAGGATAAAAACCCCAGTCCAACTACATATACTTTGGAATTGTCTAATCTTGTAACATAATTTCTTTGTTGTAAAACGTTTAAAAGCCTATGAGTTGTACTAGATGACAAAGATAATTTTTTACTTAATTCTGTAAGAGTCATTCCATCTTTAGATGCGGAAAGCACTTCAAGAATATCAAATACACGATCAACAGATTGCACTTTTTGTTCTTTTGCCAATTTATTTCCTTCCTTGTCAATTACTATTTTAAGCTAATGCTTATGATAAATTATCAAAGTTTAATAAATTTTTCTAGTATTGCACAATGCTATCAAAATATTAATTAATACTTCAACATCTAGCCTTAACACTAAAATTTAGAGAATAATATGAATCTATTAAAAATATAACAATATATTCATATAATTATAATATACTAAAACTAGGATTATAATACAAATTGTATTGCTGAGAATTTTATTCAGCAATACATATTGTATCTAGTTCTCATCGTTAATCAGAAAAATATTTATACTATTTTTTAGATAAAATCTTGACCACCATTAATTTGAACAATTTCACCTGTTAAGAAAGATGCATCATCGCTAGTTAAGAATTTAATTACAGATGCAACCTCTTCAGGTTTTCCAAATCTCTTTAATAAAATATTATTTTTCCAAGATTCGAATACTTGAGGATTAGTTCTCTTAATATTTTCATGGAAAGGTGTATCAATTGTTCCAGGACTTACTGCATTAACTCTAATACCATATTCAGCTAAGTCTTTAGCTAGGGCTCTAGTTAATGTAACAACAGCAGCCTTAGAAGTTCCATATATTCCAGCACCAGGTCCACCTGCATTCCATGCAGCATTAGATGCAAAGTTAATAATACTTGCATTTTTACTTCTTTTTAACATAGGAATTGCTGCTCTTGTAGTAAAGAAAGCACTATCTAGATTTAGAGCCATTACAAATCTATAAAAGGATGTTTCCATACTTTCAAACCTAGATCTACCACCTAAACCCCCTGCACAGTTAATAAGAATATCAAGAGTTTTATATTTTTCTTCAATTAGTGCCATAGCTTTATTAACTTCATCTTCATTAGTTGAATCAACTTTATAAAAGTCAGCACTATAACCTAAATCTTTTAACTCTTTTAATTTAGCTTGGCCTTTTATTTCATCAATGTCACTAATTATAACATTATCACCAAGTTTTCCAAATTCTTTTGCAATAGCAAAACCAATTCCACCGGTTCCACCGGTAACTAATACATTTCTTTTCATATTAACCTCACACTGTAATACATTAGTAGTATATTATTTTTTTCCCATATGTCAATATTATTTAAAAATTTATTTCACATTATGGAAAAATATCGCGAATTTGAATATATAAACCTATTATTTTTCTCCACATTAATAAATTTCAATTTCTTGTAAAGAAAAATTTTTCTCATTAAAGTTTTATAAAATAAACAAATTCTTTTAAGAGTTGTTGCTTAATATTATCTAAGCAACAACATCCCCTATCAAAATCAGAAAGCCAAACTTGGTAACCAAGTTGAAACAGCAGGAACAAAAGTAATTAAAACCATTACAAAAAGATTACAAGTAATAAAAGGCATAGCCTTTTTCGATATTTCCATAATTTGCATATTACAAATTTTATTTGCTGCGTTTAGACACATACCTACTGGAGGTGTTACAAGACCTATTGCTAAACCAACTATTAATAAAGCACCAAGTTGTAAGGAACTCATACCAAGTTGACTCATTACAGGAATAAGGACCGGACCTAATAAATAGATTGCAGGAGCTACATCAACAAAAGCACCAACTAATAAAATTATAATATCAACTATAATAAATATTACAAAAATAGGTACATCTAGATTAACTAGGAATGCAGCAATATTTTGTGGAACATGTTCAACTGACAAGATCCAAGTATAAATTGTTGAAAAACCAACAATATATAAAACAGAACTTGAAAATCTTACTGTATTTTTAATAGCTTTCCAAACATCTTTAAATTCTAATTCTTTATATACGAATTTACCAAGAATAAAAGCATAAAGAACAGCGATACCTGCAGATTCGGTAGCAGTTGCAATGCCAAAAGATACGGATAAAACAATTATCAAAGGCATTGCTATTGCTAATAAACCATCACTAAATTCTCTAAGGAAAGTATTCCATTTAAAAATTTTCTCCTTTTTATTTACATAGCCTTTTTTCTTAGCTAAGAAATGAACAACAACAACTTGGGTTAAGCCAATCAATATTCCAGGAATAGCACCAGCTAAAAATAAGGCACCAATAGAATCATTTGATATCATGGCATACATGAGCATCGGTATACTTGGTGGAATAATCATCCCCATAGTAGAAGAGGCAACAGTAACCCCTGCCGAGAATCCTTTCTCATAACCGTTTTCTTCCATTTGTGGAATTAAAATAGAGCCTAAAGCAGAAGTATCAGCAACAGAAGAACCAGGAATTCCTCCAAATACCATACTAGCTACAACATTAACTTCAGCTAAGCCACCATGAAAAGGTTTAACAATATAAAGACAGAAATTAATAATTCTTTTAGTAATTCCACCGTGGTTCATCAATTCCCCTGCTAATATAAACATAGGAAGAGCAGTTAGTACAAAACTATAACAACCAGCCCAAACTCTCTGTGGTAAAATACTTATTAACGTTGGTTTCATAATTAGAAAATAAATTAAACCAGAAGCACCCATTGAGAAGCAAAGAGGAACCCCAATTATAACCAATACAATAAGGCTGATTAATAATATAGAAACACCCATACTATACCCCCTTCACAATTTGTTTATCTGTAAATATAGAATATAGTTGAATAATTATTCTTATAACACAATAAACGAATATAATAGAACAAGAGATAGGTATCATCGAGTAAAAATACTTAATTGGTATTCTCATTCCATTTGTGAGAACATTACCTACTTTAGAGATCCAGAAAAAACTTAGTTTAGTCATATAAAATTGAACAAAAGCAATAACAATATCGATAACTATATCCATAATTTTACGAAATTTAGGTGTAAACTTTTCATATAGGACTTCAATTCTAATATGTTCATTTTCATGAACACAAAGTACAGCTCCATAAAAACTTGATGCAATAAATAACATTGTAATAGCTTCTTCAGCCCAGATAAAAGTAATACCTAAAACGTAGCGTAAAAATACTGAAACTATAACTAAAATCGTCATTAAAAATATTAAGCATCTACATAAATTATCATAGATAAAATAGAGACGGGATAAAAATTTTGACATAAGTAATCCTTTTAATAATCCCAAGATATATAAAATATCAAGGGATTTTATAAATCAATTAACAATAATTTAATTATTTGCTATGCTTCTTATTTCATCTAATTCTGCTTGAGTTATTACACCTTCTTTAATGTAATAATCATAAACAGGTTTACAAGCTTCAATAAATACTTCTCTTTGTGCATCAGTAATAGTATTAACCATCATCTTTGAGGCAAGAACATCATAAGCCGTTTTTGAATCTTCATGTAATAATTCATCGTTTAACAACATTGATTCTTGAGCACTTTCTAATAAAATATCTTGTAAATCAGCATCTAAACTATTAAACCAATCTAGAGGTACATATAACATTTCAGCATGATATTGATAATTTAAAACAGATAGATATTTTTGAACTTCATAAAGTTTTTTAGATTCAATGTTTGTAAAAGGATTTTCTTCACCATCTGCTACACCAGTTTTTAAAGCCATATATAATTCACTAAAAGGAATAGAAACAGGGTTACCACCTAAAGTACTTACAATTTTAATAATACTATCCATTGGAGGAGTTCTGATCTTTAAACCTTCTAAATCAGCAGGTTCTTCAATAGGTCTAACATTATTAGTAAATTGACGGAATTCTCCACTGTCACCTATAGCTAATACTTTTATACCATTTTCTTCAGTGCATTTAACTAAATCAGCTGCCCAAGCACTACGAGTTACTTTATGAACTTGATCCATATCACTAAATAAGAAAGGCATTGTAAATACTAACAATTTAGGTGAAGCATCTTCAAAAGGACCACATTGCAAACCTTCTAAAGAATTCATCTTAACAGCTTCAAGCATCTGCATTTCAGTTCCTAATTCACTTGATGGATAAAGTTCAACATCAATTCTTCCACCAGATTTTTCTTCAACATTTTTTTCAAATAATTTTAATGCAGTATGACGAGCAGTATCTTCACTAAAACTATGTCCAATTTTCATAACAATAGGTTTTGTAGCACCCGCAGTATCCCCTTCTGTTTGTCCAGCAGCAACAATTGGTAAACTTGCTAACAATACGATAGATATTAACAATAGACTCTTTTTCATTTTCTCCTCCTGTTTACAAATGAAAATCTTTAAAATAAATATATTTGTGCTAAATCTAAATTGATAAATATCAATACTTTTGTTCTTAAAAACAAAATTTTTAATACCAAAATTTAATTGAATTAGCACTTAGTTTCAAACATATGTTAAAATGCTTTTTGCCATATATCAATAAAAAAAATATATTTTTTCCCACATTATAGTAAAAATGAAAATTCAATCATATAACAAATTTCAAAAAATTATAAAAACTTATCAGTCAATAAGTAAAAAAAGACATAACAAAATAAGACAAATTTAGTATTATTTAATATCACAAAAAATTAACTTGATAAAAAACCCCTTATAATGCAGATTTTATCCATATTTTTATTTAATTTTTATATCACTTTCGCAATAATACAAAAATTGTATTGATTTTTACTTAGTATTACAGTAATTGTACAACACAATACTTGACACAATTTATTCTATTGCTTAATCTTAAAATTATGAATGATAAAAGCGCAAAAAAGTATGAAATTATAGCACAACACATTATTGAGAAAATAGAAAATAAAGAATGGAAAGAAGGAGATATTATTCCTACAGTAAGAGAACTTGCGAAGTTATATAATGTCAGTCCTCAAACTGCAAACAAAGCAACAGCTCATTTAGTTGGGTTAGGAATTTTATCTTCAAGACAAGGCTCTGGTTCAATTATCAAAAAACAAGATTTTCACAAAGATAATACCTATATTGCAATGCTAATAGATAAAGCTCGCTCTTCATATATACACGGAATCAATTCAGCGATGGGCTACCATGCTAAAGAAATATATTTAGCATACCTTCATGCTATGGAACAAGTAGATGAATCTGCAAAACTTATTATTTATGACAAAAATGATAAAAGTATTAAAGATACCTCATTATTTGAAAATGTTGAAGGTCTACTAATACAAGGAACGCTTCCAAGTTGCTATTTAGACTTTATTAGAAAAAACGATATACCAACTGTAGTTATTAACAAAACAGTTCAAAAAGCTAATGAAGGTAGAATTGGATCTGTTTTCATGGACTACTATGGACTTGAACAATTATGTACATATCTAGCTAGTTTAGGCCATAATAAAATAATTTATGCATTTTCAAACGAATTTGAATTAACTGAAGTTTATCAAAGGCGTCTTAGTATTATAGAAAATAGCTTGCAAAAGACATTCACTAATAACAATTTTACTCTATATAAATTTAACTTCTCAAAAGATGATTATAAAGATGGAGAAAAACTAAAAGAGTTACATAATAATGGATACAATGCAATGCTTTGTTACAATGATATTACTGCACTTAGAGCATATGATTTATTGCATCAACTACAAATTAGAATCCCAGAAGAAATGTCTGTTACAGGATTTGACGATTTATTTATGGCCGAAATAGCAGCACCACCTCTTACAACTGTTAAAATAGATAGAACACAACTTTTAAATGATTCAATGGATTTATTAAAAGAATTAATTGCAACAAAGCAATCATCATACCCCATAAAAGAAACAAAAACAGAATTAATTTTAAGAAGATCTTGTTGGAAATCAATGAACTAATTTCCCCTATTTTATAAAATAGTACTATTTTAAAAATTTTAAATGAACGGATTGAATTCAGTAAAACACTAAATTCAATCCATTTTATAATGTTTTTACCTTCTAGAATTTTATATCAAATAAATTTAATCATTATTTTATAATCATAAAACATATAGGAACATCATTTTTAGATAAAAAAAATTGTATCATACATTTTTAAAACAATTTATTGACAAATCAATACAATATAGTATAATTGCCATATGATTAAGAGAAATAAGAAAAAATATGAACTAGTAGATCATAAGGCATTGTGGATTATGCTAATCCCAGTATTGATTTACTTTATACTATTTAAATACCTTCCTATGGCTGGTGTTGTAATTGCATTTCAACGGTACAGTCCTTTCAAAGGGGTATTAGCTAGTGATTGGGTCGGCTTAGAATACTTTAGACAATTCTTTTCTTCTATTTATTTTACTAGAGTACTGAGAAACACCTTGATGATTGGATTATTTGATTTATTATTTGGATTCCCTTTCCCAATTATTCTTGCTCTTTTATTAAATGGACTATCCAATAGACACTTTAAAAAATTAACACAAACAATAACATTGCTCCCTCATTTTGTTTCTTTTGTTGTTGTAGCTGGAATTGCAATCAATATGTTATCTCCAAGTACCGGTGTAATCAACGCTTTACGACTAAAATTAGGGTTAGATTCAATTTATTTCTTACAAGAACCTAAATATTTTTGGGGGATATTTACGGTAATAAAAATCATAAAAGAAAGTGGATTCACAGCAATTATATATTTAGCAGCACTAACCACAATAGATCCAACATTATATGAAGCTGCTATTTGTGATGGAGCTAATAGAGCACAACAATTAAAATATGTGACATTTCCAGCTTTAATTCCAACAATTGTAATTATGTTCATCATCAAGATAGGTAAAATCATCTCAATAAGTTTTGAACAGATATTATTGTTACAAAATGATGTTATATTGTCCACTTCAGAAGTTATCAGCACATTAGTTTACAGAAGAGGATTAGTAAACGCAGATTATAGTTATGCTACAGCTGTTGGGCTATTTGAGACATTTGTAGCATTAGTCCTAGTACTTTCATCAAATGCAATAGTAAGGAGAATTAAAAATGACTCATCCCTCTGGTAAAAAAACAGGATATAAAATTGATACAATATATACAATTCTCATCGGATTTTTTATTACATTAATTTGTGGTATAATGCTCTACCCTTTTCTTTTTACTATTTCAGCTTCGATTTCTAATCCTGATGCTGTAGTAAGAAATCAAGTAACATTTTTCCCTAAAGGTCCTGTAAATTTAGAAGCCTATAAAATTTTATTTAAAAATAATAGAATTTGGAGTGGTTATGCAAACACTATATTTTATACAGTATTTGGAACATTAATAAATTTAATTATTACAATTTTAGCAGCTTATCCAATGTCTAGACAAAGATTCAATGGTTATAAATTTATTAACATATTTGTTTCAATCACAATGTTTATTTCTGCAACAGGAATGATGATTCCACTATTTTTAGTTGTAAAATCATTACATCTATTAGATACAAGATTTGCAATACTAATAGTTTTTGCTGCATTCCCATATTACATAATACTTCTTAGGTCTTTTTTCCAAGGACTTCCCGAACAAATGTTTGAAGCAGCTCGCCTAGATGGTGCTAGTGAATTTACAATTCTTGTTAAAATTGTTCTTCCCCTTTCTGGAGCAGCTCTAGCAACAATTGGCTTATATTATGGAATCAACAGATGGAATGGTTATTTCTGGGCAATGATATTCTTACGTGATGAGGCTAAACATCCACTTCAAGTAGTTTTAAGAGAACTAATTGTTTTAGCTTCAATGGGTGAAGAAATGGATGCTAATTTAAGCAGAAGTGCCACTAATGCAGAAGCTATAAAATATGGAGCGATTGTATTAGCAACCCTACCAATAGCTATAATTTATCCCTTTATACAAAAGTACTTTGTAAAGGGAGCAACATTAGGATCAGTTAAAGGTTGATTATATTTTAAAAGTAAAATATCTGTTTCTCTCACTGATATTTAACTAAACATTTTTACTTAGAATATTAAAATTTAGATATTTTTTACAAAAAAAGGAGATTTTTATGAAAAAATTTTTATTAACAATTACTTTATGCTTCCTTGCTACAACTCTATTTGCAAATGGAGCAAATGAGCAAGAAAGCTCAGAAAAGGTCAACTTAGATGTTTGGGCTGTAAAAGCCGCAGAAGTTCCAATTGAAACAGAGTCTCTTGCGAACTGGAAAAAAGTTGAAGATTTAACTAACGTCAAACTAAATTGGCAATTAATAAGCACACAAGTTAAGGATGAACAATTCAATTTAATTATGACCTCTGGTAATCTTCCAGATGTAATGGCTTTTTATGAAGGTAAAAAAGGATTCTCATCTGTAAACAAATTTGGAAGTCAAGGAGCCTTTTTACCTCTAGAAGATTTAATTGAAGAAAACGCACCAAATTTAAAAAAAGTTATTCTCGATGATCCAAAAGTTAAAGAAGCTTTAGTTGCAGCAGATGGTCATATATACTACATTCCAATGTTAAGTGCTTTAAATGCAGCTAGAGGTTGGTTTATACGCTATGATTGGTTAGATGCTGTAGGCATGGATGTTCCAACCACAACTGATGAGTTATATGATGTATTGGTAGCATTTAGAGATAAAGACCCAAATAAAAATGGAATTAAAGATGAAATTCCAATGGTATTTAGACGTAGAGGTGATGATGCTTTTTATAATTTAGGAGCTTTAGCCTATGCTTTTGATGCAGATCCAAGTTGGGTTGTTCGTGATGGTAAAGTTGAATATGGCCCAGCAGAAGAACAATACAAAGATTACCTAGCATATATTGCAAAATTATATAGTGAAAAATTAATTGACCAAGAAGTATTAACAAGAGCTGGTAACCCTAGAAGCGACTTATTCGGTAAAAACGTTGCAGGTTGTATTCACGATTGGTTTGCTTCAACAGCAAGTTTAAACGATACATTAAATAGCGAAATACCCGGATTTAACCTTCGCCATATGGCTCCTCCTCTAGCAACAGCTTCAAAACCATTTACTAGAATTCAAATGAGTAAAGTTAGAGGTGATGGAGGTTGGTCAATTAGTTATAGCAACCCAGATCCTGTAGCAACAATTAAGATGATGGACTTCTTATTCAGTCCTGAAGGTAGTAGATTAGTAAACTTTGGTGTTGAAGGTGATACATACACTATGGAAAATGGACAACCAGTATATACATCTAAAATTACAAATAATCCAGAAAGAGGTTTCCATGAATCGCTTGTAACTAATGGCTTACAGTGGAAGATTGGATTACAACAAGATATTGAATATGAAAAACAATTTGCTAACGAAATTGCTACTGAAGCTAGAATTGATTATATGGACAATTATATTGTTGAAGAATTCCCAACCCTTAGCTTTACTGAAGATGAAAGAATGATTATTGATGACAAATTCAGTCAAATCAAACTATACACTGCAGAAATGACAGCGAAAGCTTTAGTTGGTGGAATCAAACCTTCACAATATGATCAAGTATTTAGTAAATTAAATACAATGGGATTAAAAGAAGTTCAAGCCGTTTATCAAGCAGCTTACGATAGGAAATATAATAAATAAATTTTTACTTTATTTTATTCCCGACGTACTAACCCTGCGCCGGGAATATTTAAATACTACTAAATAGCAACTTTATTCAACTAAACATTTACTTATAGTATGAAACTAGAAAGGAATTAAAAATGGATTTCAACGATCTAAAAGAATGGACAACCATAAAAAACGATATTATAAAAATTTATAAATACACAATCCCTATTCATGGAACAAAGCGACCTGAGATTGGAAAAGGTGGAAAAAATTACAGTTGGAATTACACAAAAGAACATTATTGGACAGAAGCCTTTTGGCCGGGACAACTTTGGCTTGCATATGATGATACAAAAGATAAAATATTCTTAGATGCAGCAAGAGTACACATTCCAGCTTTTATGAAAATGTTAGAAACTCCTAAATGGTTACACCATGACGTTGGATTTCTATTTTTAATGAGCTCAGTTAGTGATTATAAAACTACAGGTGATTTAGAAGCTAAAAAAAGAGCACTAAGAGCTGCTGATATTCTAAGAAGCAGGTTTCAATGGAACGGAAGATATATACAAGCTTGGAACACAAAACCCAACAATGATGAATGGAATAAAATAGCTGTGGGCAAAATGATAATTGATTCAATGGAAAATATTCATTTACTTTATTGGGCTAGTAGAGTTACAGGAGAAACAGCTTATCAAGAGATAGCAAATGAACATGCTCTAAATATGCAAAAAAATATAATAAGAGAAGATGGGAGTACTTATCATTGTTTTAATTTTGATCCAATTACAGGAAATCCATTAGGAGGGTCCACTCACCAAGGTTATAGTAATGAATCTTGCTGGAGCAGAGGTCAAGGATGGGCGATTCATGGCTTTGCACAAGCATATCTTAACTCAAAAAATAAATCATTTTTAGAAAGTGCAATTTTTTTAGCTGACTTTGTCATAGACAATATCAGTGACGACATGGTCCCAATTTGGGATTTTAAAGCCCCTAAAACAAGTCCTCAAATCAAAGACAGTTCAGCAGGAGCTATAATTAGTGCAGGAATATTAACAATTTCATCAATCTTAGAAGAATTACAGGATAACCGCTATAAAAAATATTATAAAGCGGGAACTGATATTTTAAGAGGCCTTAGAAAATATTGTGATATAACCCAAATAGAAGGATCTCAAGGGCTTTTAAATCAAGGGGCTAGTCATGTAAATAAAGGAGGCTATTGGACACAAGCAATGCTTATTTATGGAGATTATTATTATTATGAAGCAGTTCTTAGAGCATTAGGAAAAAAGGATTTTGTATGGACAGCGGGATTAGAAGAGAAATAAAATCATGGAAATTTCACAAAGGAAACTTAGCAGATATCTGGGAAGTTATTAGAGATTGCCCAAAAGGCTCTGCTCAAGATGCATTAATTTGGGAACAAATTTCAACTCCCCATTGTTTCAATAATTATGACGCAGTAGATCCAGACATTAATTATTATCAAGGAGAAGGTTGGTATACAACAGAAATTGAGATTGCCAACCCTTTTTTAGATGGGAAGACTATTCTTTTTTTTGAAGGATCAGGGGTTATAACCGACGTATATTTAAATACAAAACATTTACATAAGCACATAGGAGGTTATGATCAATGGGAAGTGGATTTAACTCCATATTTAATAAAAAACAAAACAAAATATACCTTAACGATAAAATGTGATAACTCACGGAATATAGAAACAATTCCTTCAGATTTATCTGATTTTAATATATATGGTGGACTTTATAGAGAAGTTAAAATTATATATCAACCCAACATATTTATTAAAAACATTCAAATTATTCCTACATATTTTTATGAAAAAAACAATGGGAACATATTAATTAAAGGTAAATTAAACACCCCCTCTAAAAACCTAATCCTATATATTAAAATTTTAGATCCTTCAAAGAAGGAAATATTTAAAACTCAGATTATCCAAATAAAAGATGAATTTGAAGAGACTATAAAATTTGAGTCAATTCACCCTTGGTCACCCAAAACTGCGAATCTATATAGTTTAGAAATAGAATACGAAATAAATCATGATAAAAACAAACTTACTGAAAAGTTTGGATTTCGCAGTTTTAAATTTGAGAAACATGGCCCATTTTATTTAAACGGAGAGCGTCTTTTATTAAAAGGGACACATAGACACGAAGAGCAAGCTGGAAGAGGTTGTGCCCAGGAGATTACCGACTTAAAAAAAGAAATGAACCTAATAAAAGAAATGGGAGCCAATTTTATCAGATTAGCTCATTATCAACAAAGCAAAGAAGTCTTAGACCTGTGTGATGAATTAGGTTTTCTAGTGTGGGAAGAAATACCTTGGTGCAGAGGAGGTTTAGGAAACAAGAACTACAAAGAGATGGGTAAAAGATTATTAAACAATATGATTAACCAACATTTTAATCATCCATCCATTATCATTTGGGGGTTAGGAAATGAAAATGATTGGCCAGGAGATTTCTCAACTTTTAATAAAGAAAATATAAGAGAATACATGAATGAACTTAATTCAATAGCTCATAGATTAGATCCAAGTAGGAAGACAGCTATAAGAAGATGTGACTTTTGTAAGGATCTTGTCGATATATACTCACCATCAATTTGGGCTGGTTGGTATAGAGGCCATTATAGAGAATATAAAGAAGCAACCTTAAAACATATAAGAGAAAATGATTATTTTCTTCATGCCGAATGGGGAGCTGATAGCCATCCAAATAGATTTAGTGAAAACCCTTACCTTTCAATTAACAATTTAAAAACGGGAATAGGTACTGATGAAAGAAATAATGACTCATCATTATATGGGGGGATAGAAAGGGTATCAAAAGATGGAGATTGGTCTGAAAATTATGCCTGTGATTTATTCGATTGGACACTTAAAGAACAATTTACCATAAAAATCCTGACAGGAAGTGCATTTTGGCCATTTAAAGACTTTTCTACCCCATTGAGAAAGGACAACCCAATTGCTTATGTAAATCAAAAGGGAGTCGTACAGAGAGATCTTATAAAAAAAGAAACCTATTATGTAGTTCAATCTTATTGGAGTGACAAACCAATGATTAGAATATTTGGACATAACTGGGATATAAGATGGGGAAAAAAATTAGAAGAAAAAGAATTTAGAGTTTATTCTAATTGTCCTAAAGTTGAGTTGTTTATTGATGGTAAAAGTTTGGGAACAAAAAAAAGAAATCAACAAAATTTTCCATCAGCAGGACTCAGATGGAAAACACCTCTTTCTAAAGGAAAACATTCAATATTAGCAAGAGCATATCACAAAAAAGGGGTCATTGAAGATAGTTATAATTTTGAATATCAAGATGAAAAATGGGGATCTCCCAAATCTATAAAATCAAAATATATAAAAAATAAAGATAATACCCTACTTTGGCAAATTGAAGTTGTTGATTCAAAAAATAGACGTTGCTTAGATTTTAAAGGGATAGTATATTTTAATGCAGCAGGTATTTCTCCATTAGTAATTAACATGGGAACCTCCACTGGTTCAAAGAAAATTGAATGTTCAAATGGAAAAGCAATGATTGCACTAAATAATTCAAATGAAGAAGCTATATTAGTTGCACATATTGAAGGACTTGCTTTATGTAGTGAACAATATCCGCCAAAGGAGATAGTATGAAAAAGTTTGATTGCATAGCAATTGATGAAGGTTGTCAAACAATATTAAGATTTGACACAGAATCTAAAGAAATAAAATGGAAAAAAAGTCTTAAAGACTTTCCAACAGCTAGAGCTCTTCAAAAATTAAATAACAATAGAGTATTAGTTGGATTTGATAGAGGTTATTTTGAAATAAATATTGAAGATGGTCAAATAATTCATATATCAAATGAAAGACGAAATATTACAAGTGCAATTAGAACTAAAAATGGAGATACTTTATTAACAGGACTAGATCTTGAAGGTGATAAAGGTATCTGTGTTATAACTTTAGACAAAGATGACAAATTAATTAAAAAAGTTTCAAAACCTGGAGACTATGTTAGACTAATGTCATTAAGCAACAAAGGCACATACCTTTTATCAACTAATAATTGTGTAAGTGAAACTGACCAAGATCTAAATTTAATAAAAACTTATAAAGCAAAAGGATTTCTACACTGTTGGCAAAGTCTTCAGCTTAAAAATGGCAAAACCATTATTTCGTCAGGATATGGTGCATATATGGCCATATTCGATCAAGATGGAAAATTAGAAAAAACTTTTGGAGAAAAAGATAAACTACCTAAAGAAGTAGAACCATTTTTCTATGCTAGTTTTAGACTAACAAAAGATAATACACTCCTAGTAGCAAATTGGGAAGGTCATGGACCAAATAATGGATCTAAAGGGAGGCAATTAATCCATTTTGATATCGAAGGAAATTATATTGAAAGTATCTCTTTTGAAAAAGAAGTTTCATCCCTTCAAGGATTATTAATCTTAGATTAAGGTTCTTAATAATAATTAAAATAATTTTAAAACAATAAAATTAGAGAGTTTATTGTCTTGACCAATACCCACATAGGGTATATATTTCCAATATACCCTATATAGGTATTTTGGAGAAATATATGAAAGAAGTATATGACATAGAAGGCATGTCTTGTGCCGCTTGCAGCAGTGCAGTAGAAAGAGTAACAAGAAAACTTGAAGGCGTTGAAAGAAGTGACGTAAACCTTACTACAAATAAAATGACAATTACTTACGATGAAAATAAAGTAGATCCAAGTTTAATTATTGAAAAAGTCGAAAAGGCTGGCTTTGGAATAAAAAGAGAAATAAAAGAAGAAAAGATATCAAATAAAACAATAGAAGACAAAGAAGAACAAGCAGAAAGAAAAACAAAACATGGATTAATAACCTCAATAATTCTATCAATTATTTTAATGTATGTATCTATGGGGCATATGATAAACCTTCCCGTATTTAATATTTTTAGCAAAATGACACACCCACAAAATTGGGTATTGTTACAAATATTAATTACAATTCCAATATTAGTTATTGGAAGAGGCTATATTACACATGGATTTAAGGCATTATTTCATAGAAACCCCAACATGGATTCTCTAGTTGCAATAAGCGTAAGTGCTTCATTTTCATATAGCATAGTAATGGCCTTTTTACTTCAAGATTATCCATCTGTTTTAAACACCCTCTATTTTGATGCAGCAGCTATGGTTTTAACTTTTATATCCCTAGGCAAATATTTTGAAAACAAGAGTAAAAGAAAAACTAAAGATGCTATAAAAAAATTAATTGAACTAAAGGGAGATACAGCTTTATTAATTGAGGATATAGATACAAATAACTACAGAGAAGTAGATATTGATACAATTATACCATCAAATATTGTTCTAGTTAAACCTGGCAGTAAAATACCCGTTGATGGTATTGTAATAAAAGGTAACAGTTCCGTTGATCAATCAATGCTAACAGGAGAAAGTCTACCTGTAGAAAAAACAATAAATGATGAAGTTGTAGGAGGAAGCCTCAATAAAGAAGGTATTCTATACATACAAGTAACAAGAGTTGGTGAAGAAACTACATTATCAAAAATCATAAAATTTGTAGAAGATGCACAAGGCAAAAAAGCTCCTATTTCCAAAATTGCAGATAAAGTTGCTGGAGTCTTTGTACCAATTGTTATTGCCATTGCCTTTATTTCTGCAATAATTTGGTTATTATTTGGAAAAGATATTAGCTTTGCTCTAAATATTTTTACATCCGTTTTAGTTATAGCATGCCCTTGTGCTTTAGGACTTGCAACCCCTACTGCAATAATGGTTTCCACCGGTCTTGCCGCTAATAATGGAATATTAATTAGAAGTGGAGAAGCCTTAGAAGAAATCCATAATGCCAAAGTTGTAATATTAGATAAAACAGGTACAATCACAGAAGGTCTTGCTAAAGTTACTCAAATCTATTCTAAAACCTTAGAAGAGAAGAAAATCCTTGAAATAGCTGGGGTTGTTGAAAAGGTTTCACAACATCCTTTAAGTAAAGCAATCGTTTCTAAAATGGAAGAATCAAATATCTCAAGCAAATTGGTAGTTGATAACTTTGAAAATATATCTGGAAAAGGAATTATTGCAAATTTAAGCAATAAAGATGAGATAATTATAGGGAATATAAAGTTACTAAAAGATAATAATATAAAATATGATGAATTTAATGAAAAGCTTTCCGAGTTTGCACTAAAAGGACAAACACCAATGTGCTTAGCTATAAATGGTAAACTAGAAGCTATTATAAGTGTGGCTGATACAATTAAAGAAAGCAGTGTAGAAGCAATTAAAAAATTAAAGGATCAAGGATTAAAAGTTGTCATGTTAACAGGCGACAATATAAAAACAGCACAAACTATCGCCAAGGAAGTAAATATTGACTATGTAGAGGCTGAAGTACTACCTACAGAGAAAGCTCAAGTTGTAGAAAAATATCAACAAAATGGAGATATTGTAATTATGGTAGGAGATGGAATTAATGATGCCCCTGCCCTAGTAAAAGCCCATATTGGGTTTGCTATTGGAAATGGAAGCGATATTGCAATTGAATCTGCTGATGTTGTACTAATGAAAAACACCTTATTAGATGTTTCTAAAACATATAAATTAAGCAAATTAACTATAAACAATATTAAACAAAATTTATTTTGGGCATTCTTTTACAATAGCCTTGGAATACCAATAGCAGCTGGTGTATTATTCGCCTTAGGTGGTTTCTTACTAAATCCAATGGTTGGAAGCTTTGCAATGTCTCTAAGCTCTATTTTTGTAGTTTCAAATGCTTTAAGACTAAAATATAAGAAATTAGATTAGGAGAAAATATTATGAATGAGTGCCATTGTACAAAACACAAACACAGAGATGAAGCAGAATTAAAATCTCTTCTAAATAGACTAAGTCGTATTGAAGGTCAAGTTAGAGGTGTAAAAAAAATGGTTGAAAATGAAATATATTGCACAGATATATTAACTCAAGTCTCAGCTATACAATCTGCACTCAATGCATTTAATAAAGAATTATTAAGCAATCATATAAAAACTTGTGTGGTTGATGGAATAAAAAATGACAATGAAGATGAAGTAATTGATGAATTACTAGTCACATTAAGAAAATTAATGAGGTAAAATTATGATTACATTACAAGCAAATGATATACAATGTAGCCATTGTACTGGACGAATAGAAAAAGCTTTAAAAAATGAAAATATTAAAGCAGAAATTTCTCTTGAAAATAAAACAGTTAAAATCGAAGATGAAAATAAAAACAAAGTATTAGAAATTTTAGATGATTTAGGATTTCCTGCACAAGAGATATAAACTACAACACCCTTTAGTTTAATTACTAGAGGGTGATTTTAATAAATAATAGCTTATAGCCTTTTTGAAATTATTTCTGTATTATAATTAAAATTAATAAATCCATTTTGATTTTCCCTATCAAATAATTTCTTTAATTCATTATAAAATTCATTATAATTTTTATTGCCCTCTTCTGGAGTATAAGAAGAAGAAAAAACTCTGCCAATGAAAGATTCAAAATCTAATTTTTGAAAATTAGAAAAAGATGTTTTACACCACTTCTTATCAAAAAAGAAATCAAATTCTACCCTTCCTAAATTTTGGTGATTAACACTCTTATAATCAATAGATAAGGATTTTAATATCTGATCATATTCCCTTAAAAAAGGGGTATTACTAATTCTATTATTCCATAACAAAAAGATATTGGAATTAGGCTTTAAAACCCTATTAAATTCTATTTTTGTCTTTTCAATATCAAACCAATGAAAGGCTTGAGCAACTGTTATTGCATCTAAAGAATTATCATCTAAAGTTGTACTTTCGCTTTTTGCATTAATTGAAATAAAATTATCAAAATCAGATAAACTCTTATTAGCATAATTTCTCATCTCATCATTTGGTTCAACACAATAAAGGCGTTTAACCTTGTCAATTAGCAAAGAACTTAAAATACCTGTTCCAGATCCAACATCTCCAACAATACTGTTTTTATTAATACCATTAGAAAATAAAAAATTAACAGCACTTTTTGGGTAACTTGGTCTATATTTAGAATACAAATCAGCTCGAGACGAAAATCTTTTAGTACTATCCATAACTCTATTATTCCTTATATTTTTATAAAATAAAATAAGTCATCATTTAATTTTCAATTATTAGCTTATTTCCTTATACCATAATATATTTTTTATGTTTTTTTACGGTTTTAGTTTGATTTTTATTTTAATAGTGTTAATATTAGTTAAGTAGCCTAACGGATACTAATTTTATTATCAAGGAGACTCAAAAAAATGGATAAAAAAGTTGCAACATTATTAAATGAACAAATTAATAAAGAATTTTTTTCAGCTTACTTATATCTAAGTTTCGCAAATTACTTTGAAAACGAGGGTTTAAGCGGTTTTGCAAATTGGTATGTAGTTCAAGCTCAAGAAGAAAGAGACCATGCTATGTTAATAGTTAAATACTTACAAAACAATGAAGTTAAAGTTATTTTAGAAGCAATTGAAAAACCTGAAAATACTTGGGATGATGAGCTTACAGTTCTTAAAGCTGGATTGGAACATGAAAAATTTATTACAGATTCAATCAATACAATTTATGCTACAGCTCTTGAAGTTAAAGATTTTAGAACAACCCAATTCTTAGACTGGTTCATTAAAGAACAAGGTGAAGAAGAAACAAATGCTAATGATTTAATTAACAAAGCACAATTGATTGGTAAGGGTGGTAAAGGTTTATATATGCTAGATCAAGAACTTGGATCTAGAACATATACAGCACCTTCTCTTGTATTATAGTAAATGACGTATAAGTTATTTTAACTACAAATCCGTGATAATTTCTTAATATTTAAATTGAGAATATCACGGTTTTTTTATCTATTTTTCTTTTAATCATATTTTTTTCGAAATAATTAACACCACTAAAAAATTCATAAATTATCAAAATATAGTTATTTTATACACAATTTCTTTAAGTATCATTACTTTTTCTTGACGATAGTTTGAATAATATGTTATAAATATTTTGAACGTTCAAAGTTAGGAGTTTTATAAATGAAAAAGAAAATATTAAAAACTATAGTCTTATCAATACTACCATTATTTTTATTGATAGGCTGTACAAAAACAGAGAATAAAGAAAACGCTTCTTTTAGCTCAGAAAATAAAATGACTGTAGTTACAACTACAGCTATGATAGGAGATGTAGCTTCAGAAATCGGTAAAGAAAGAGTAGAAGTCTATTCAATGATGGGACCTGGAGTAGATCCACACCTATACAAAGCAAAAACAAGTGATCTAGAGAGATTAACGAGTTCTGATTTAATTATTTACAATGGTATTCATTTAGAGGCTAAAATGGCTGATGTTTTAGAAAAACTCTCAAGTACTAAAAACATTCATTCAATTGAAGAAGGTTTAGATGAAAATAATTTAATAACAATTGAACAAGCTCATGATCCACATATTTGGTTTGATGTACAAAATTGGATTACTGCTAGCAAAATAATTAGAGATGCACTAACTTCAACAGATCCTGATGGAAAAGAAATCTATCAAGCAAATTATGAATCATATATAGCTAAACTTGAAGAACTAGATTCTTATGTTAAAAGCCAAGCACAAAAAGTACCAAAAGAGCAAAGAATTTTAATTACAGCACACGATGCCTTTAACTATTTTGGTAGAGCCTATGATTTTGAAGTTAAAGGACTACAAGGAATAAGCACAGTTGATGAAGCTGGAACTTTAGATGTAAGAAACTTAGCACAATTTATTACAGATAATAAGATTAAAGCATTATTTGTTGAATCTTCGGTTTCCCCTAAAAGTATACAAGCCCTTCAAGCTGCTGTTGAAAGTAGAGGATGGAATATAATAATTGGTGGCGAACTTTATAGTGATGCTATGGGGGATGCAAACACTTTTGAAGGAACTTATATAGGTATGGTAACACATAATATTGATACAATTGTTTCTGGGTTACTCGGAGAGGAAGAATAAAAATATTAGGAGAAAAAAATGGACAAAAATTGGGCTATAGATGCAGAAGATATTACTATTGCTTACCACGACAAACCTGTTATTTGGGATGTAGACATGCAAGTTCCAAAAGGTGTAATGATGGCAATAATTGGACCTAATGGAGCTGGTAAATCAACTCTAATTAAAGGATTATTAGGTCTAATTCCTCTAACAGCTGGAGATGTAAAAGTATTTGGGGAATCATATAAAAAGGTTAGAAAAAAAGTTGGTTATGTTCCTCAAAGAACAGCTGTCGATTGGGATTTTCCAACAACTGTACTAGATGTAGTTTTAATGGGAACGTATGGACGTCTTGGTTGGGTAAAAAGGCCTAGAAAAGAAGAGATTATTTTAGCTCATGAAGCAATTGAAAAAGTAGGAATGAGTGAATTTGCAAATCGTCAAATTAGTCAATTATCTGGAGGCCAACAACAGAGGGTCTTTTTAGCTAGAGCTTTAACACAAAATGCAGAAATATATTTAATGGACGAACCTTTTCAAGGTGTTGATGCGACAACAGAAAGAGCTATAATTTCAATTTTAAAAGAATTAAAAAATTCAGGAAAAACAGTTATTGCTGTTCATCACGATTTACAAACTGTCCCTGATTATTTTGATTGGGTAACTTTATTAAATGTTAGAAGGATTGCTGGTGGACCTGTCAAAGAAGTCTTTACAAAAGAAAATCTTAGAAAAGCTTACGGTGGTCGTATATCTTTCTTAGAAGATAAGAGTGAATAAAGGAGTTAAATATGTTTGACGGAATTTTTTCAGATTATACTCTAAGAATAGTCTCCTTAGGAGCAGCCCTTCTTGGTATTACCTCAGGAGCGTTAGGCTCTTTTGCTGTTCTTAGAAAACAAAGCCTTTTAGGTGATTCAATTTCTCATGCAGCGCTGCCTGGAATAGTATTAGCCTTTATGATAACGGGAAGCAAAAATTCTTTTATTTTATTGATTGGAGCGGCTATAGCGGGGTGGATTGCAACAACCTTCATCCTTTCTATAATAAGGAATACTAGAATAACAAGTGATGGTGCACAAGGAACTATATTAAGTGTATTCTTTGGTTTAGGTTTGTTACTACTCACCTATGTTCAATCAAAACCAAATGCAGCACAGGCAGGTCTTGATAAATATTTATTTGGACAAGCAGCTGCCCTTTTACCAGAAGATATTAAATCTTCAGCTATCTTAGGCGGTCTATCAATTATTATAATGATCATTATTTGGAAAGAATTAAAATTATTAACATTCGATCCAGATTTTGGACAGTCTTTAGGATTTAGTTCCAAATTGATAGATTATTTAATCACTGCATTAATTGTAATCGCAATTGTAACAGGTCTACAAACAGTTGGTGTTATTTTAATGAGCTCTATGTTAATAGCTCCTGCGGCAGCAGCAAGACAATGGACAAATAAATTAGGATCAATGGTAATTTTATCCTCAATTTTTGGAGCAATTGCTGGTATTTTTGGAGCGGTAATATCTTGTATAATACCAAATTTACCAACAGGTCCAAGTATTGTATTAAGCCTTACCGCTATTGTAATTTTATCATTATTATTTGCACCAGATAGAGGTGTAATATCCTCAATGATAAAACGATATAATAATAGGTTTGACTTCTCTCTACAAAAATTATTATTAACACTATGGAATCTTGAGAAAAAACACGGTGGAGAAAAACGGGCTCACGACAGCCTTACAATTAGTTTTACCCAACCTGGTATAAAAAATGTTAACACTGCATTATTAGCTTTAGAGCAAAAAGGCTGGGTTAAAAAAGATCCAAAAGGTAATTGGCTACTAAGTGAAGAAGGACGAATCAAAGCTATAAATATAGAAAAAGGAGAGACTTTATGATAGTAGAATTATTAATAATTGCTGTTTTGGTTGCAGTAGCCTGTGCTATACCTGGCGTCTTTTTGGTACTAAAAAAAATGTCACTCATTAGTGATGCAATAAGTCATTCAGTTTTATTAGGAATTGTTGTTGGTTTTATGTTAACACATTCACTCTCCTCTCCACTATTATTTATTGGTGCGGTAATTACAGGTTTACTAACAGTATTTCTATCAGAAGTTTTAGTAAAATCTAGACTTGTAAAAGAAGATGCTGCTATAGGGTTAGTTTTCCCAGCTCTATTTAGTATTGGAGTAATATTGGTTAGTAGATATACAGGGAATGTGCACCTAGACACTGATGCTGTTCTTTTAGGAGAATTAATTTTCACACCACTAGATAGATTAACATTTATGGGAAGGGATTTAGGTCCTAGAATGATTTGGGTGATGTCAATAATACTAATCATTAATCTTGCAGTTTTATTTCTTTTCTTTAAAGAACTTAAACTTGCAACATTTGATGAAGGACTATCAGCCTCATTAGGATTTTCTCCTATTTTAATTCAATATATCCTTATGATTGATGTAAGTATAACAACGGTTGGAGCCTTTGATGCAGTAGGTTCAATCCTTGTTGTAGCACTAATGATAGTACCAGCTGCGACAGCTTATCTTTTAACAGATAATTTAAAAACTATGGTTATCCTCTCAATAATAATTGGAATTGTTGCATCATTACTTGGAATAGCTTTTTCTTGGATAATTGATGCATCTGCTGCAGGTGGTATGGCAGTAATGGTTGGAATAATATTCTTTTTCACATTCTTATTCTCCCCTTCTAGAGGTATAATAGTACTTAAAAAGAGAAGAAAGAATCAAAAAATAGAATTTGCTATTAAAATGCTAGTAGTTCATTTACTTCACCACTCAAACACAAAAAGCGAACTAGAAGAATGTAGAGAACAACACTTATTAGAGCATATAAATTGGGAACCTCGATTTGCTAAACAAGTAGTTCAAAAAGCTAAGAAAGATGAACTTGTCACAGACCGTGAAGGTATATTAATATTAAGCAAAACTGGAATAAACATGGCTCAAGAGTCTATGTTGAGGTAGAAAATGTCTAATACAATTTCAAAAACACTACAAGATTATTTAAAAATAATTTTAATAGAAGCTCAATTTACCCAATCAGGATACGTTTCAATGGGTAAATTAGCTCAAAAGATGGACTTAACTGCAGGAACAGTTACTACAATGATAAAAAGATTCACCAAAGATGGGTGGATTGAATATAAACCAAGAGTTGGTTGTTGTTTAAGTGAAAAAGGAAATTTAGAAGCAGTAAAACTTCTTTATAAACATAGACTTCTTGAATACTTTTTAGAAACTACGTTAAAGATGGATTGGAAAGAAGTACATAAAGAAGCAGAACATTTAGAACATGAACTCTCTGATAAGGTATTAGAATACTTAGATAAATTCTTAGATTACCCAAAAGAAGATCCTCATAATCAACCAATATTTAGAAATATTGTAGAATTTAAGAACTATTATAAGCAAAGTTTCAACACATTAGACACTGCAGAGCAAAACTATACATATACCGTTGAAAAAATTATCAATAATGAAGATAGTGAATTTAGAAATTATTTAATTGAAAATAATTTACTTCCAGGAAGTACTTTTACTGTTATCTCAAAATCTATACCCGGAGGTTGGATAGAAGTAAAAGTTTTAAATCATAAACCTGTACATTTTAGCTTTGAAAGTGGTAAAAAAATTATAATTCGCTTACAAGAATAAATTGTTTGTAAAACGGGTAGACATTATATATACCAAGTATATATTTACTTACAATAAAAGCAATTACCAAATATTATTCTTAAATAATTATCTTAATAAATAGTGATAATTTTCAAAAGAATAAGTATTAAATCGATCCTTAATAAATTAATAAGAGAATAGATATTTCAACTCTATTTTATAAAAAATTATTAGGGGTTTTTTTGTACTTAAACAGAAAATATATTCTAATAATATTTAATTTTTATAAAAAACTATTGAACTTGTTAAACATAAAATTTAGAAAAAAGTTGATTTTTAATATAATTTTTTTTCTAAAATTAATTGACAAAATCTATTTTTTCACTCAGTATCAACTAAAAATATCGCACAAGGAGAAAGAGAAATATATGAATACTTCAATTAAAACTATTTCATTAAACACAATTAACACTCTTTCTTTTTCTATGTGCTTCTTCATGATGATGCGCTAGTCAGCGCATATACATACATTATTTACCTCCACCACATTTCTATATACTTATACACACATTTTGACAAATTAATTGTCATTATTTGATAAAAAAAATTATTAATGAAAAGGAAAAATCATGAAGAAAAACATTTTAAAAAATATATTAATTTTAAGCCTAGTATTACTTTCAAGCATTAACGTTTTTGCTCAAGGAAATGGAGAAAAACAGCAATCTGATTCAACTCAACTCAGAGTTGGAGTTAGCCCAGGGCCTTATGGTTCAATGGTTGAAAAAGCATTAAAACCATACCTAGAAAAATTAGGTTACAGTGTTGAAGTAATTACCTTCTCTGACTGGGTACAACCTGATGTAGCACTAGCTAATGGAGAAATTGAAGCTAATCTAATGCAGCATACAGTTTATCTAGAAGCATTCTCAAAAGCTAATAACTTAAACCTAGATAAAATTATTGCAGTACCAACAGCTGGAGCTGGTGTATTTAGTAATAAATATACTTCACTAGACCAACTTGAAGATGGAGATCAAATTGCCTTCGCCTCTGATGCTACTAATTTAGCTAGAAGCTTAAGAATCTTAAGCCAACATGGCATCATAACTCTAAAAGAAAACATTGATCCTACAAAGGCATCATTACTAGATATTGCATCAAATCCTAAAAACTTAGAATTTGTAACACTTGATGGTGCTCAAATCTCAAGGAGTTTAGATAGTGTTGAAGTAGCTATAGTACCTGGGAACTATGCAATCGCTGCTAAATTAGATTATACAAAAGCATTGGCAATTGAAAAATTAGATGAAGGATATAAAAACGTAATTACAGTTAGAAGTGAAGACGTTAACTCACAACTAGGAAAAGATTTAAAAGATGCGGTTGAATCCCAAGATTTTTATCTTGCCATAACATCAAAAGATGATATTTTTACTTCCTTTGACAAACCTCAATGGTGGATTGATAAATATGGGAGTGAAAATTAAAATATGGACACTTTAAATAACAGAGATTTAGATAATCAGTCCTTTATTGAATTAAAAGATATATCTGTAACCTTCAAAAGCAAGCAAGGCATAGAAGTTAATGCAGTATCTAATTTTTCCCTTAAAATAAAAAAAGGTGAAATCCTTGGAATCATTGGTTCTAGTGGAGCGGGTAAAAGCACCATAGCTAGAAATATAAATCTTCTTGAGAAACCTTCTCAAGGAGATGTATATTTCAAAGGGGAAAAAATTACCAACTACAAAGGGAAAAATCTTAGACAAATTAGACAAAAAATGGGGATGATTTATCAGCATTTCAATCTTATAAATCGTGCTACAGTAAGAGATAATATAGCTTTTAATCTTTTAGCATCAAACTATGAAAAAGATAAAATCGATTTACGAGTTGATCAATTATTAGACTTAGTAGGGTTAAAAAATAAAAAAAACAGTTACCCTTCTCAACTTTCAGGTGGTCAAAAACAAAGAGTTGCTATAGCAAGATCTCTTTCAAATAATCCTGAAGTACTTATTTGTGATGAAGCAACTAGTGCACTAGATCCTGAAACTGCTCAAGAAATAGTAAAACTTATAAAAGATATTAACAGTAAATTAAAATTAACAGTAGTTTTTATAACGCACCAAATGGAAGTTGCAAAAGATTTATTTGACAGAATAGCTGTAATGGATAATGGTAAATTAATTGAAGTAAACGATAGTTATTCAATCTTTGCAAACCAAGAAAAGGAAGAAACTAAACTCTTGATTGATAAAGTTACTTCACTTAAAATTCCTAAAACTGTTTTGAAAAATAATAATAAAGCCTTCTATCAAATAACTTATGTTGGAGAAAAAGCTTATCTTCCAATAATTTCTAATACAATCAAAACATTTGATGTTGATATTTCAATTATTCATGGAAAAATTGAATATATTAATGATAAACCATTTGGAATATTAATTATAACTATTTCGGGAGATAGAGAAAAAGAAGCAATTAATTATCTCAAAGAATACACTTCTAACTTTACTCTTATTCAAGGAGCAACTAATGAATGAAACACTTAATATAATCCAACAATATTTAGGAAAAGCAACATATGAAACCTTTCAAATGGTATCAATATCTTTAGTAGTTGCAACAATTTTAGGAATAATAATCGGCTTATTACTCTACATAACTAGTAATCCTCTGTTATTAGAAAATAAAGTAATTAATATCATTTCATCTACCCTTGTAAATATACTTAGATCTATTCCCTTTATAATTTTATTAGTAGTTGTAATACCATTAACAAAAATAATAGTTGGAACAACAATTGGACCACTAGCTGCAACTGTACCACTCTCTCTATCAGCAACAGCTTTTAATGCTAGATTAATTGAAGGAGCCTTTTCTGAAATTAAAATAGAAACAATTGAATCATCAATTGCAACAGGGGCATCTCTCCTCCTTATAATTCGAAAAGTATTATTTGTTGAAGCTCTCCCTTCAATTATAAGAGCTATAACAGTCACCTTTATTAGTTTGATTGGATATTCAGCAATGGCTGGTATTGTAGGTGGCGGTGGTATTGGTGATTTAGCAATACAGTTTGGTTATTACCGTTATGAAACAGGCATAATGATAATCACAGTAGTAATGCTCGTTGTTATAGTTCAGTTCATTCAGTATCTAGGAGATAAAATTTCTAGAGCAATTGATCATCAATAGGAGAAAAGCATATGTATAATTTATCAATAAAAGTACAAAGTGGACCAAGTAATTATTTCAATCACATAAATGCTATAGAAAATATAAATGATTTTTTCACAAAAGAAGAAATTAATAATTCAATTTGGATTTATGGAGAAAAAGCTGCAAAAGCTGCAAGTAAATACTTACCAATTGATTTGTCAGATAATAATATTAATAGCTTTTGTATAAAAGGACACTGTAGCTATGAAATAGTAGATTATTTAAAGAGGAAATCAAATAATCCACCAGCTGTAATTGGAATAGGTGGTGGAACAATAATGGATATAGCAAAAGCTACTGCAGCTAAACTAAATAAACCTTTTATAGCAATACCTACAATAGCTGCAACATGTGCAGCTTGGACTCCCCTCTCTGTTTGGTATTCAAAAGAAGGCAAAGCCTTAGGATATGAGATATTTAAGCAATCAAATTTTCTAGTATTAGTTGAACCTAGAATAATAATTAATGCTCCAATTAAATATTTAAAAGCTGGCTTTGCAGACACAATAGCAAAACAATATGAATCAGAAATTTTAGTACAAGGATTAGATAAAATCCCATACACAGCTCATATTGCAGTAAACATTGCAAAAGATATAAATAAAACATTATTAAGTGAAGGAATTGAAGCAATAGCTAATATAGATAATCCAAAATATCAACAATCGATCATAAATGTTATTGATGCAATAATAGCCGGCGGTGGATTAATTGGTGGGCTTGGAGAAAGATTTACGAGGGTTGCTGCAGCACATGCAATACATAATGGAATTTCTTCAATTGAAAGATCTAAAGATATATTACATGGAACTAAAGTAGCTTATGGGATTTTAGTACAAACAGCACTTTTAAATAATGATATTTTATTAAAGGAACAAATAGAACAATTTAAAAAATTAGGACTTCCAACAAAATTAGCCGATCTAAACCTAGATTATTCTAATAAAAATGAACTATCTTTAATAATAAATACTACATTAAAACCAAGTGAATCAATTCATCTTTTACCCTTCAAAGTAGATGAAATAATTTTAGAAAAAGCTATCTCAAAAGTTGAACAATTTAATATCACAGATAAGGAATAAAAACAATGCCAGGATTAAGCGACAAAACAAAAATTTTCACAGAATCAGTAATTAGATCAATGACTAGAACTGCTAATAAATATGGTAGTATAAACCTCTCTCAAGGCTTTCCAGATTTTGACCCACCTAAAGAAATTACTGATAAACTTTCAGAAATTGCTAAAAATGGACCTCACCAATATTCTGTTACTTGGGGAGCTCAAAACTTTAGAGAAGCATTAGTTGATAAAATTAATAATTTTACCAACCTAGATTTAGATCCAAATAAAAATGTTGTAATAACTTGTGGTTCAACTGAAGCAATGATGGCATCTCTTTTATCTGTTATAAACAAAGATGATAAGGTTATTATATTCTCTCCTTTTTATGAAAATTATACAGCTGATACTATTTTAAGTGGAGCAACTCCAATTTATGTAAATTTAAATCCACCTGAATTTTCTTTTAATAAAGAAGAATTAGAAGCAGCTTTTAAACAAAACCCAAAGGCTATTGTAATTTGTAATCCAAGTAACCCAAGTGGAAAAGTTTTTACTCTTGAAGAATTAGAATATTTATCTTCCTTAGCTATTAAATATGATACTTGGGTAATTACAGATGAAGTTTATGAACATATTGTATATCCACCCAATAAACATATAGCAATAGCTAGCCTCCCTAATATGAAGGAAAGAACAATTACTTGCAGTTCATTATCTAAAACATATTCAATTACAGGTTGGAGATTAGGTTATATATATGGACCAGAGAGAGCTCTAAATGCTATAAAAAAAGTACATGACTTTTTAACAGTTGGAGCTGCAGCGCCTCTGCAAGAAGCTGCAATTGTTGGATTAAAAATGCCAAACTCTTATTACCAAGATTTAGAAGATTTATATGTTAAAAAAAGAGATATTTTTATCTCATATCTAAAAGAAGCCTCTTTGAAATATACAACCCCGCAAGGAGCATATTTCATTCTAGTAGATATAAGTGAATTTGATGCAACTGATGATACGAAATTTTGTAATTGGTTAGCAAAAGAAGTAAAGGTTGCAGCAGTTCCAGGATCTAGTTTCTTTAAAGAAAACATAACCCATTTAATAAGATTCCATTTTGCAAAGAAAGAAGATACTCTTCACCAAGCTGGAAAGAACTTATTAAACCTTAGAAAAATATGGGAAGAAAAAGGCTATAAATAAAAAAAATAGAATAACATCTCCATTCTTTATATAAATAAAATCATTATAAAGAATGGATTTTTTTTAAACAAAAGTTATAAAAGAAAGTGTTTAATAACTAATAAAGGATGTTTAAAAAATATTCTAGGCCCAGAAAATCTCATAACTTGTTTAATCTGAGTAGATCGATTTTTATTATAGCAATGAATAGAGCATTTACTGCAAAAAGTTTTAGTTTCAATAACTGGACAATTATCAATTTTTAGAAGTGAATAATTTAGTAAATCATTACAAAAAGGGCATAAAGTTTTAGTTTTATGTTTTTTCTTGCAGTAAATTTCAATCATTTCTTTAACAATTAATTTTTTACTTTCTCTCTTTTTATCAGAATTATTCATTTTAATCCCTTTAAGTACAACAATATTAACAAAAGTTAAAGAAAATAATTATATTTAAATATATT
>JAQQAS010000029.1 GCA_028532815.1 Pleomorphochaeta sp. | reverse complement strand
ATAAGCTAATTGATAAGAAACTTCAGTTTCTTCAATAGAAGTATTTAATTGAACCTCTGCAGATTTTGCGAACATTGAAGTTGATACGATTGCAGCTAGTGCTAATATTGTTAATAATTTTTTCATAATTTAAATTTTCCTTTGTTATAAATAGTTTTTTTTGTTTATCTTAATTTCCTTTAAGATGTTTGTACTATAAGTTATTCTGTAACTTATGTCAATACATTTAATAAAAAAAATATAATAAATTTGTATATTTTTTATAAATGCTTATATTGTAAGAAATTAAAAATGCACAAATAAACCTAAACAAAAGCACAAGGTTACTTAGAATACCTAAAGGATATGTTTTCTTTATAAGAAAATCTTATTTTTTAAAGAATATGTATAAAAAAATGATTTAATTCAATTTAGGGGAGCTCAAAATAGTACACACTTACCTTAATATACAAAAATTAAGGTAAATGGTATTTTATTTTATTTCTATTTATATATAATAGTTTTCATGGAGTATTGAGATATGGACAACCTGCTATTTTCATTTAATGTAATTTTCCCACTTTTTGTTTTATTGTTTGTGGGAAACCTTTCAGTTAGATTCAATTGGGTCGATAAAGAAACATTAAATAAATTAAATAAATTTATTTTTAGAGTACCTCTACCTATATTATTATTTCTTGGAATCTATAATATGGAAAATATAGATGTCCAAAACTCAGTCAAAATGTTATCAGTTATATTAATAGCACTTCCTTCAGTAACTATAATAATGTCATTAATAATGAATAGAACTAAATTACCTAATCCAAAAAAAGCCGTAATAGTTCAAGCTTGGTTTAGATCAAACATTATGATTTTTGGAATACCAGTAGTTCAAGGAATGTATGGAGATGTAGGGCTTCCTTTATTAAGCTCTTTAATACTTGTAGCAGTGCCATTAGTTAATATTTTAGCTGTATTTGTTTTGGAAGGATACAGAGGCAACGACATTAGTGCTTCAAAATTGATGGTAAGCGTAATTAAAAATCCTCTAGTAGATGCCGCTCTACTTGGCTTTATACTTTTCCTTTTACAAATAAAGCTACCAGAAATAATATTAAGTCCATTAAACTCTTTATCTAAAACAGCAACCCCTATAGCCTTTATTATATTAGGGGGAACATTAGAATTTGATAGCATTAAAAATAATATTAAACTAATTCTTTTAGGTAGTGTTGGGAAGTTAATAATAACACCATTGATTGTAATTTTAGCAGCAATATCAATTGGGCTTAGAGGGATGTATTTAGGATGTATTGTTGCAACAATTGCATCTCCAGTAGCAGTATCCTCCTTCACTATGGCAAAAGAAATGGATGGAGATGCAGATTTAGCAGCTCAATTAGTAATAATTACAACAGTATTATCCTTAATAACTATATTCTTCTGGTTATACGGATTAAAAAGTTTTAATCTACTTTAAGTTTCACTGACAAATTTAAAACCTTTATCTATTAAAGCTTTTCTAATTTCGTTGATATGAATGTGATCCCTAGTTTCAACCTGTAATGATAAAGTACAGCTATTTAAATCAGTGCCTTCACCGCCTCTATCATGATGGACAGCGATAACATTACCCCCTAAATGAGCAATGATTGAAGAAACTTCAACTAATTGTCCAGGCTTATCTAACAAACTAATTGTAAACTTAGCACTTCTTCCACCCTTAAGTAGACCTCTAGAAATAACTCTAGAGAGAATTGTAACATCAATATTTCCACCACTTACAACACAAACAGTTTTTTTATTTTTTATATCAATCTTATTAAACATAGCAGCAGCTACAGCTACAGCACCAGCTCCTTCAGCAACTAACTTTTGATTTTCCATCAGTGCTAAAATAGCGCAAGAAACTTCATCATCACTAACAGTAACAACTCCATCAACATATCTTTTACATAAATCAAAAGTAACATCACCAGGTTTCTTAACTGCAATCCCATCAGATATTGTACAAACATCATGAAGTTCACATATTTGATCTTCTTTAAGAGATGAGAACATACTAGCAGCACCTGAAGCTTGTACACCATAAACTTTGCACTCTGGCTTAAGAGTTTTTATAGCAAAAGCAATACCACTTATTAAACCACCACCACCAATAGGAACAATTACAACATCTACATCTTCTAATTGAGATAGAATCTCTAATCCTATAGTACCTTGGCCAGCAATAACTTCTTTATCATTAAAAGGATGTATAAACGTCATACCAGTTTCTTTTTGTATTTCTATAGCTCTTGAATAAGCATCATCATAAACGCCTTTAACTAGCTCAACCTTTGCACCAAATCCTCTTGTTGCCTCAACCTTAGAAATTGGGGCTCCATCAGGAATACAAATAATTGACTCAATATTATTTTTCTTAGCAGCTAAAGCAACACCTTGAGCATGATTCCCTGCTGAACAAGCTATAACACCCTTATCTTTTGCTTCTTGAGAAAGTTGAGAAATTTTATAATAAGCTCCTCTTACTTTAAAGGAACCTGTAACTTGTAGATTCTCAGTCTTCAAATATACCTTTTCATTTGGAAATATATATGGAGCTGGAAGTAAATCTGTTCTATGAATAACATCTTTTAATGTATATGCGGCATGATAAATCTTATCTAATTTCATAAACATAAGAATAGCAAAGCAAGACAATCCAAACAATATAAGTTTGCTATAAAAATTGTAATTTTTATATTTATTGTTTAGCGATGGAGTAAGAGAAGTAAAATAATGCTAATAAATCTTGTAAATCCAACTGCCCTAAATCAAAATCTTTAACCTTTAGCAATCCAATTTTTAAATGTTTAAGTTTTTTATCTTTTATATCCTCACACCCTTCCAACATCATTAAACTATATTCTCTAAGTTTTTCTTTATCTAGAATAATAAATGAATGAATAATATCTTCAAAATTTTCAAAAACAACATCATAATCCTGAGCATCAGTAACAAATTCAGTTATTGCATTTTTAAAATCACCTAAATTTATTTTACTATACAAAGAAGAGAGAACAGGAGAGCCGAGTTTTAAAAATGATGCAATAACAGCATATCTAGTTTGTCTATAAGTTACCCCTCTTTTTTGAGAGACAGATGTAAAAAAGTTTTCATAGAAAAGTCCTTCTTTGTCCAAATGCTTCTTCGCAATTAAATAGTCAACCTCTTCATCAATATGAGCAGCTTTATAAGAAAGTTCTATAATCCTCTCTAAAACAGTCTCATCTTTTGTTACCATAGACAGGCTTTTTGATGCAACAGATCTAACACTACTCCATCTTGAATCAAGTAATTTAGTTAAAGAAGTTATAGCTAATTCATTATTTTTATAAGATCCAAGAGCTATAATAGCTTCTATTTGAGTACTCTCATCATCATTCTCTGCTAATTTAATCAAATCTGGCAGTAATGTTTTTCTAGGTCTTATTGCCAAGGATCTCACAATTTCTTTTTTATCTACAGAAAAAGGAGATGCTAATATTACCCTCAATTGAGAAGTTGCTAAAGTATTTGTATTTGTACCTAAAGAAAATAATAATAAATGCCTTTTATAAGGTTCAAAGGTTTTATTCAATCTCTCTATTTTAGAAAGAGCTTGTAATCCATGCCTACTAAATAATATTTTTGCTGTCTGAGAGCTTGAATAAGCCCCTAATTCCTTAAGTCTAGCCGCATAAAAGATAAAGCCAAGATTCAAAATACCAATTGCAAAAAACATTATTGAATAGTTGTTGAAGAAATTAGAGTTAATAAAAACAACAGTGATATCTAAATTTGCAAGAAAACCATTAATTAAACCTGTAAATAAAGCTAATATTGCAATAATAAAGTTATTCATTGAATTGAAAGAAATAGCATCTTTATCAGGAATAACAGCAGAAATTAATCTAAATACAGAAAAATATGCTATTAGTAAAAAAAAGTTTGAAAGCACCCCTAAAATAAAGAAGAAGGCAAATCCTAAAGAAATTGGTGCAACACACCAAGCAATTAGAAAAAGAAGAAAAACTATACTACTTATTAAACAAATAGGCTTTGATCCTAATCTATCAGTTAATTGTTTATTTACAATACCAGCAATAAGAGAAGATACTGCACAAGCTGCGGTATAAAAAAGAATACTACTATCATTAAAACCTACATAAATTTTAAGGAAAGGAACTACCATGGAAAAGCCAACTACTAAAGCACTACTAATCCATCTTAAAATTAAACGTCTACGTCTTATCTCGTTCTTCATAGACTCTTTTAATACAATAAATAGCCCTCTACCTTTTCTATAAGAAATAGTTCTTCTACAAGGAATTTTTGAAATCTCAGTAGCAGAAAAAATATTAAAAATAGCACCAATAACTTGCAATATAACAATTGATAAAATACCTGGGAGAGAGACAACTCCTAAATACACAGCAGCTAAACAACAAACAACAATTGCAGATGACTGATAAGCTATATTTATATTTCCAACAATTCTTCCAATATTATTAGAATTACTTAAACTTTTTACAGTAAAATCATTTAAAGCAATTCCAATTACTCTAAAAATTGAAAACAAGGTATATATGACTAATAAAAAAACAATAGCTAAATCATCTCTTAAAAAAATCAACCCAACATAGAAGAATGAAACCAACCCCCTTAAGAGCCAAGCATGTGATTGCACTTTTACAATATTCTTCTTATTAAAAATTCTTGGGATAACAGGTAAAACAGCACCTGCGATATATAAAACAGAAGAAATATATCCCAAAACAAAACTTCCAGCATTTAGATATACTGCTATAAGATAAACAAAAGTGCCACCTAATAAATTATATGAGATGCCATTAAACATCTCATCTCTCATCATATGCTTTAAGCCAATTTGTTTTTCTGATTCACTTAAATATAAAGTACTCGCCATCTGTGATTTCTCGTTTAATTATAAATATAATTATACTCTAGCATGCTATATTTTTTGAGTATATACATAACCCACAAATCATTAAAAAATAAAAAAAAATATTTTTTTTTAAAAAAGTAGTTGATTAGAGCATAAATTCTTGCTATAGTCCAATTCGTTGCTTGGGCTGCTAGCTCAGTTGGTAGAGCAACGCCCTTTTAAGGCGTGGGTCAAAGGTTCAAATCCTTTGCAGCTCAAATTAAATGTCTCCTTCGTCTAGTGGTTAGGACACCGGGTTTTCATCCCGGCAACACGAGTTCGACTC
>JAQQAS010000028.1 GCA_028532815.1 Pleomorphochaeta sp. | reverse complement strand
AGGAAAATTTAAATTATGAAAAAATTATTAACAATATTAGCACTAGCTGCAATCGTATCAACTTCAATGTTCGCAAAATCTGCAGAGGTTCAATTAAATACTTCTATTGAAGAAACTGAAGTTTCTTATCAATTAGCTTATGATGGAACTCTCTTAGAAGATGGTATAGAAGAATTTGACATTAACATCTCAAGATCCTTAACTGAAGGTGGTCAAACTCAAGACTTTACAGTTTACTCTACTAGTAATAAAAACAGTGATATGGGTGTTGTAGTAAGAATTGCTGCAGATTCATTTAAAACTACTTTAAATAATGGTACTGAAAACTATGACTCAAAGATTACTCCATCTGTTAATACTATTAGTTCTTTAAGCAAAGTTCCTGCTGGATTACAAGAAAAACTTTTAGTTAACAAATTTAACTTAAGCTGGTCTGGCAACAAAGAACTTCCTGCTGGTGATTATACAAGTGATGTTACTATTAAATATGTAGTTGAATAAGACTAAAATATAATAACAAAGACAAAGGGTAGCTAAATAGCTACCTTTTTTGTGTCTAAAAAGAAGTAACCCAATTTCTAAATTTTCCCTTTTAGAAATTGGGTCATGCAAGTTTTTTTATATATTGTCTTTTGTTAGATAATATCTATGTCAAATATATTAAAGAGCACTTATAGCTAAAACATCAGCATTATTAGCACTAACTAAAGAACCACTATTATTGTAAAAGCCATATTCAACATTTTTGGTATTACTATTAACTGTGAAAGAATCATCAGTTTGTTCGAAAGTTATTTTTTCAGGAACATAAGCAGCAATACGAACTGTTAATGTTTGTGCTGATAGTGAAAACATTGAAGTTAATAAAACTAAAATAGTTAATGCTTTTCTCATTTCGTTTGCTCCTTATCTCTTTAATATGTTTAAAGTATATGTAATAAGTTTGTAGAAGTCAAGCAAAGTTTAAATAAATAAATTATAAAAATAATAAAAATAAGCTAAAAACAGCATTTATAACACAATAAATACATATTATGTTACAAAATTAAGATGTAATAAGTTTGTAGAAGTTGTTAAAAGTTGACGTATTTCATATTAGGTAAGCTTAAGCTTTTTTATTAATCAATAATCAAAAAAAAAATTAAATTATATAACTTACGTTACCCACTTGGACAAATTACTTCAAATATGAAATAAGTTAATTATTTATAATATAAGTAAATATTCTTTATATTTTTTAAACTTATTTAATAAAATATATTATTGTTGACATAAGTTACAACTTATATGTATAATATATTATCAAGTGAGGAAAATATGAAAAGAATTACAACATTATTAATATTTATAACTTTTGCAATAACTTCTATTTTTGCAAAAACAGCACAAACACAACTTAATACTTCTGTTGATATTGTTCCTCTCTCATATACCTTATATTATGGTCAATCTGAACTTGAAAATGGAGTTGAAGGATATACTATATATACACAATCTTTAGCTCAAGCAAATGAAACTGAAGCTTTTAGTTTATATGCAACAAGTAATTTAAATGAAGATCAATCAATTGTTGTTAAAGTTCATCCTCATTCTTTTAAAACTAAACTAAATGGCACTACAGAGTATGATTCAAAAATTGAACCACAAGCAAAAACTATAGAAAAATTAGATGTGCTTACAGCAGGAAAACATGACAATCTTCTTGTAAATAAATTTGTATTAACTTGGGAAGGAAAGTCTGATCTGCCTGCAGGTGATTACATTAGTAATGTATATATCTATTATTCAATAAAATAATCAATTAAAGATAAAAGACAGTCCAGTTAATCCTAGACTGTCAAAATCAAATAAACAATATTAATTAAAATTACTTAATACCAATACTAATGTTTTAATACATATATCTTCGTTGGGTAAGTCATTTTTTTTAAATGTAAATTAATAAACTATTTTAATTAAAATAAAAGTTGCAATTATCTTAAATCTCATCTTGTTTTACAACAAAATTATTTTTAATGAATTTATATGAATTAGATATTAATTCAGCAAAAGTTGTTACAGCTACTATAATGAAAATCAATTTAATTCCTAAAACATTTATGTAATTTAGATATAGAGTTTCATCAACTATCATAGAGAACAAAACACCTATATTCAAAATTGCAACAAAAACAGTAAGAAGTGAAAGATATTTTGCATCCTTGTTTACTAGAAATATAATGTTTTCAATAATTTCTACTACTACAATAAAAGCAATAAAAATTAAATATTTCTCAAATACAGTTGGATTAATATGGTGCCCTAAAGATAGACCACTTAATTCAAACAAATTTTCTAAAGAGCCAACAATTGAAGGTATGAAATTTATCAATGCTAAAAATACTAAAGAAAAGAATATTTCAAAAGATAAGCCTACTTTTGAAACTTTAACATCCTCTTTATCAATACAATCTAAATCTTTGATATTCCACTCTCCTTTAAAATCTATATTTTTATCAGCAACGTATTTTGAAATTGCCATAAAAATTATTGTTAATACTCCAATGCCTGTAAAACTTGATGTAATAATATTTTTAATCAATTTAAAAACTGCATTTAATGTGTTTATTGATAAGAAGTCGTTTTTCAAAAAATTAATTACAAAGATTACAAAAAATGCCACTGTCATTGCAAAGATTATAATTTTACTGATCATTAAATAGATTTCTGTAAACTTACTATCTATCAAAGGGTTATTATTTTTGTATCTTTGAGCGACTTGAGTTGGAGATCCGAACTCATAAATAACTTTTTCTATTTGTTCATCTGTTGGAGTTAGACCATAAGACATTTCTATTTCATCTAATAATAAGGATTTTAACTCCTTTTTTATTTCTTCTCTTGAACCAACGGGTAATTGTTCGCCAATTGCATAAATATATTTATCTATTAAATTCATCTATTCCTCCTCATCTAACATATTGCTTATGTTGTGATTCATTTCTTTCCATTCATTAATTAAAGGGGTTAAGACTTCTCTCCCCATTTCACTAATCTCATAATATTTTCTAGCTCTATTTTCACAATTATCCCAAGAACATGTTAATAAACCTTGTTTTTACAATATTATAATTAAGGGATACAAAGTGTTTTTATCTATTTTTATTCCACTTTCTTGTAGTGTTTGGACTAAAGAATATCCATATATTGGTTTATTTGTTTTTAAAAGAACACTAAGTACTAATGAACCTCTTTTTAACTCACCAAATAAATTCTCTAAAATATTTTTAATACTTTCCATAACATTACTCCTAGTCACACTATAGTGTATATTACACACTATTGTCAAATCATAACTATACAAAAAAAGATAATACTTATAAAAAGCATTATCTTTACTTAACAAAACATAAGATAAAACTAGCTATTTAGGCTAAAATAGCATAATTATTAGCTTTTAAAATTTCTACAGCTTCATCAACTTTATCATTTTTTAACAATATATAATCAGTATCATAAGTTGAAATTGCAAATATACTAATTTTATTTGCAGCTAAAATTGAACTAATTGATGCTAAAATTCCAATTAGAGAAAAGTCTAAAGGGCCTAATATTTTTAACATTCTCCAATCTTTTTCACAGACAACACCCTCTTCTATAGTATCCTCTTTACAGACTATTGATAGCTCATCTTCAGTTTTGGTAATACTTACAAAATCATTTAGTGTACACCAATTTGGTAATTTCTCATCTTTTTCGAGTCTACAAACTCCATATTTTTCCTTGAATAATTTTAGTGTTAATTTATTATTTACCATAAATATAACCTACTTTTTATCTATCTAATTATTGAGATTATACTTTAATTTAATTTATGGTTATATGGAAGAATCTTTCTAAAAATATTTAAAATATTACGTCCCCTTTTATCTTGAAAAGAAATAAGTTTCCAGAATATAAAACAATATAAAAGCAATCCGATATTATTCTCTATAATATCTGTCATTGTATCGAACAAACTTCCTTCTTGTGAAAGATAATAACCTGGAGTGTTTGCAAAAATTAGATCAGAAACAAACTCAAATATTTCCCAAAAAACACCTACTAAATTAACTAAAGCAAAAGAAATTATACTAGATTTTATATTTATTTGATGTTGAGGTAATGAAGTAAACTCCATTTCAATTGATAGGACAAAAGGTGTTATTAAGATAAATAACCAACCACCTCCTAGGATATGCAAAATACTATCAAATATTGGAAACGTTTGATAGAAATGGAAGGTTTTACCTAAAACTGTATGTAATGCTATATGAATTATTGTAACAAACTTACATTCTTCTAATACTATTATCTCCCACTTTTTCTCTAGCCAATATGGCAGATATAATATTAGTGCACATAGGATGTAAATTGCCATACTAGTAAATTTAAATTCTATGGCACCTTTTAAGATTGGGAATATAGCTACTATTAGAGACAAAGTTTTATTTAACTTCTTAAAATAATAGTAAGTTGTCTTTGAATCTACTAAAAAACTCTCTTCTAATAACCCTCTATTTTCCATATTATCTCCACCTATTTTAAATAAAATTCAGCAACATTACTAAGTAGAGATAATTAGCTATTTTAAAATAGTCTTATCACACAATTAAAGTAATTTGCACTCGTTACACTAATTAACACTCTTTCTCTGTTCAGATTGCCACAATTTAGTTGAAACAACTTCCCATTCTTTTGAAATTTTTTGTGTTTTATTTGTTAAATCAACAACATTTTCTCGATCTTTAGGCTGGGTAGATTTTGCTTTTGAATCTAATACCATTTTCTTAAGATAATTTGGGTTATCTAACAAAGGACAAGGTCTTAGCATATTGTCATTAAATGGTTGATTCTTCTTATATTCTTTGAACAGTGGTTGTTGTAAGGCTTCAATGAGACTCACATCATGAATATTTGCAGAAGAATAATGAATGAAAGCACAAGGCTCAACATCTCCATTTGCATTTATGTGAAGATATCTTCTTCCTGCTGCAATACAACCATTTACATATGAACCATCATTCCAGAAGTCCATTGTAAAAATTGGTTTAGTATTACGATATTCTCTAACTTTCTCATACATATGCTTTCTTTGTTCAGCTGTGGCAATTAAATCAACTACAGCATCTTTACCAAGTGGAATATATGTAAAGAACCATCCAAGAACACAACCTTTTTCAATCATGTAATCTATATATTTTTCAGATGAAATAACATCTTCATTTTTACTATGATAACAGGTGGAAAAACCAAAGGCTATTCCATGTTTTTTTAATATATCCATAGCTGCAATAACTTTTTTGTAAGTTCCAGCACCTCTTCTCATATCGGTTTCTTCTTCAAAACCTTCTATACTAATGGCAAAGGTTAGATTTCCAACTTGCTGTACTTTGTGGGCAAATTCATCATCAATCAAGGTTCCATTAGTAAAAGCTAAAAAAACACAATCATTGTGAGCTTTAGCCAATTTTATAATATCATCTTTTCTAATTAGAGGTTCTCCACCTGAGTAGATATAAGAATATGTGCCTAAGGCTTTACCTTGATTTATTATATCATCTAAAGTTTCATAGTTTAGAGAATCCGTTTTTTCATATTCAGCAGCCCAGCAACCTTTACATTTTAAGTTACATGCTGAAGTTGGATCCATCAATATTGCCCAAGGAACATTACAATCATATTTAGCTCTGCTCTCGTCTAATACTTTTGCACCTTCAATACCTGCATGGATAGTCAAATTCATAAGGAGTGTTTTTCTAACATTAGAATCTAACTCTGTTAGTAAATTATAAATAAACTTATGCCAAGGACCATCTTCATCATCCCAATATTCAACAATTTTATCAAATTGTCTCTTCGTTCTTTCTTGCATAGGGATTTTGCTGGCCCATTTAACTAATTTAGGAAAATTTTTCACGGGATCTTTTTCTAAATACTTAAAACCTTCATTAAGAACTTTTTTGCTTAACAATTTTTTTTATTTTTCAATTTATCCTCCTCAGTTTATTTAAAACTTTATTTATAAATTATATTCTCCTTTATATTGCAGCTATGATTGATAGCAAATTATCTCGAACAAGATTTGATTGAGTTGGGATTTGCTGTAACATTGAAAGAATAATAAATGAATTGTCAATTTTCAATTTTTCTTTTGTGTCTTCAATTTTATATTTAGCTTTTTCTAAAGCTAAACTATTAATTAAATGACTCATCTGTTTAATTCTTTCTTTAATTCTTACAAACATTTCTCCTTCATCTCGTCTTATAGCTAACCACAGCTCTGTTAAAATCAGAATTAAGTTTGCACTATTAAATTGATTTTCCCACTTCTCATTTAAAAATTTAATCTTATCTTTAACACTTGTTGAGAATTCTAATGAGATTTGTTTTAAATCATTTTCCATTGTATCAATTATGTAATATACCGTGTTTTCAAAAATATCATCTTTACTCTTAAAGTAATAATAGATTGTTGTCCTAGTCATTTGGCATTTTTTAGATATATCTTCAATATTTGTCTTATAATATCCTTTCTCAATAAAGGTATTAAAAGCACCTAATATTATCTTTTCTCTAACTTCTTCTTGATTAACGATTTTTGGCATTTCTAGCTCCCAATCTTTATTTTGACACTAACGTCTAAATAAAAATATATTTTATTTTGACACAGACGTCAATAAAAAAAGCAAATTATTTAAAAATAACTATTAAAATCAATTAAATATTACAAATAATGAAAAATAATAAACTAAAAACAAAATAAAATTAAAGATGATTTATTGCGAAGAGAAAAAATAAAATTAGTTCAATATAGCTAAACAAATTCCGATTAATGAGGAAATAAGCACACTAACAAAATTGACTAAATTATTGTCAAAAAAACTAATTCCTGAAACAATTTTATTTTTCTTTGAATCTTCTTCACTTCTTTCTGTAATTAAATCTTCATCTTTCCAAGATATATATTTAACTTGGACTGTTTCTCCTAAAATACTATCTATTAAAGCTCCAATAAAACCTGATATTGAGATAATTATTAAATTTAAAACAGAGTTTAAAGTAAATCCATTTATAATTGAAGAAAGAATTGTAAACCAACAAGCTATAAGTAAAGATCCTAATAAAGATGCAATAAAACCTAGCTTTGTGACACCACCAGAGAGGCCTCTGCTTACAGGTTTTTTACTAAATATATATCTTGGAATATCTTTACTCTGACCACCTATTTCAGATGCCCAAGTATCTGCATTTGCTGCTGCAAAGGAAGTAACAACTCCCATTAAAAATATATTATTATTAGTGATTTTAAAAACTAATGAAAAAAGTAAGGCAACACTTCCATTTGCTAATACTTGGATATAGTCTCTACATGATCCTTTATCTAAAATTTTATTATATTTTTCTTCTTGTTTATTTTTCTTAGAGATAAATGACGATGAAATAAAAAATATAATCATGGTACTAAAGCCTAGAATACCACTAGAGTAATAAATTAAAGAACCAAGAATAAGTGCTGCTACAAAGCCACTTTTTGATAAAGATTGTTTTTTTAAAGCTGGAAAAGCTATAATAAAACTAAATATTAATCCAATTAGTAAATTCATATTACCTCTAAATGAAATAGTTTGTTAAAGCAAAAAATACAAGGCTTGTAATTAAAGGTAATGATAAATTATCAAATCCATTAGGAGTAATTGCTTCAATTATTGCTGCCAAAACTCCAATCAAAACACTGATAAATATGCTACTAACAATACTAATATTTGCATAACTATGACTTAATATTAAAAAAGTAATCACTATTGAAAAAAAGAAAACTGTTAAACTTCCTTCCAAGCTTTTTTCTTTGTCAAAAGGGATTGAAGTTCTACCCCACTTACCTCCAACTAAAGCTGCAAAACCATCCCCATATCCCATGATTAATATACCTAGTAAACCAACCTCAGGCTTCTCAATATAAAAAGTCCAAAGAGCCAAAATTAATAAGCTAATTGAATAATAAACAGTTCCTAAATCTTTTTTTCCTTGGCCTCTTTCCATTGCACTAAATAAATTTTTCTTATAGGAAATGTAGTTAATAAAAATAAAACAAAGTGGCATTATTGCAGCTTCAATAGGGTCTGAAAAGAAGAACATGGCCAAAAACCACCAGTTTGATACTCCAATATGGATAAATTTTCTACTTCCCTCTATCTCAAATACGTTTAAGTTTTCTAATATAGTTGAAATTCCAATAATTAAAAAAACAAATCCAAACGAAACTGCATAACCCATTTAAAACTCCCTATAAAACTATTTTAAGTTTCTACAAAAAAAATTAATAAATTGAAATAATTTATTAAAATAATCAAGTATTTTCATTAAATCTAATAACGTTTAATATCATTCATATAGTAGGTATCTAATAATAATTTAATGTAAATCAATTGTCATAAATACTTAAATATTTACAATTAAAAAAACAGAATAAATAGAAAAATATATCTATTTTAAAAAGCTTTTTATGGCTTCTTGCTGAATGAAGATTTTTGATTATTCAATATAAAATATTTATTATTAATTTATGGGTGAATACTAAAATTATTAGTACTTTATTGCAAGATGAAAGGCTTTAAAAAAATGTTTTATCAAATTCTAAGACTAAGATTAGTAATTAAGTATCCATTTTAAGCTTTATTCAATTATTTTTTCATCATTATTTCTATTCCAGCATTTTTCCCTTTAGCTTCAATAATTTCTCCATTCTTCTCGTTTTTAAACTTTACAGAAATAATCCCAGCTAAACCTTCTTTTATAAAGTTTTTCATAACTCCATTTTTGGGGGAAGCTAAAGGCAACACATTATCAACTTCAGCAATAATTTCAACTTCAATTTTACCTTTTATAAACGTGATACTTAAATAACCTTCTTCAAGTGTATTGATTCTTAACTTTGAATTATTATAGGTTGCAAATCTATATTCTTTTTCTTCAATAATTAAAGCACAAAAAAAACCTTTAAAGGAAAAACCTAAAAAAGGAATTGTCGCAACGGATAAAGCTATTTTTATATTATGAGTGTCAAAATGGTTACATTGCAACCAAATGTATTCTTTTGGGAAAGAAATTCCCCAGTCTTTCTCTATATAACCAAACCCATTATTTAGATTAATTTCTTTATCATTTAAAATTATAGTTCCAAATACTTGATGATTCATACTTACAATATGATGATTGCACTCCATTTTTGGGAAATAACTAAAATATCCCATAATATTAGGAGAAAAAATAGACTTTTCTAATCCTTCTAAGTTAACAAAACTTAATTCACCATTGATTCTTATATCATCGTTTATTAAATCCAAATAGATCGATTTCTCTGAGAAATAAGAATTTCCTATTTTAATTTTAAAAGGCTCTTCACTAAATTCAAAATCACTAGTTTCATATTTAAAATAGTGAGAAGTTAATTTTTTTTGTTCATTACATATTATACATTGAACAAAACTATGTGGGTCCTCTTTATTATAACTAATTCCTGGAATAAAACTGATTGTAAAAGAATCATCATTTTTTACTTGTTTATAGTACCAACCTTCAAAATATTTATCATTTTCTGATTTCATTTTCCCTTGAAAACCAATTTTATTATAGTGTCTATTCAATGTGTAATCCTTTAATAAGTATAAATATAATTTAAACCATTATAACACAATAAACAGAAATCAGTAATTTAGATAAAACAGAAGAATAAAAAAATATTCCACAATATCAAAATATCATGGAATAATTATATAAATTAAAAATATTAATAATGATTAAATACCACTAAATCATCTATTGTATCTTTGTCTTCCCCTCTATGAGGATCTTTCGCTTCTCCAATAGGTAAAACAGCTCTTATTGTTTTATTTTTTGGAATCTTTAATAAATGTCTAACTGCATCATTAATTTCTTTTGCTCTGAGAATTCCATCAGTCCAAACGGATGAATAACCTAAAGCTGTAACACTTAATAAGATATTTGCACACGCTGCACTATAGTTTTCAACTTCAAAATTCATTGATGAGAAGCCACTTAGGTTTTCACTTAATAGAACAATTACAAAAGGAGCTGTGGCAATCCCATTTCCTTTAATTATATCACCTAGTTTTGAAATTATATGCTTATCGGTAATTGCTACATAAGATGTAGTTTGGATATTCATACTAATTGGAGCTGCAATGGCAGCTTTTAATATTTTATTTATATCTTCTTCACTTAATTGTTTAGAAGTAAAATCTCCTCTATAGGAATATCTATGTTTAATAACATCAAAGAATTCCATAATAATCCTCCTAATAAAAATGGATTTTAAATAATTACTTTATTCGTTATTTATTAGGAAAATTATCTATTTATTCTTAAACTTATTCAATACCTTACCTAAAAGACAATTTAAATATCAGGATTTAATATAAATAAAATCCCAATATTTAATATTTACTAATTAAAGAATATTAAGAATATTTTCTTTATTAAACAAAGCGAGTTATTTCTTCAACTGATTTTCTATTTGTTGGAGCAACTTCACTTTCTGGATAACCATAAACAATAATAGCAGCAACTGTTTCTTCTTCATCAAGGTTCACAATTTTAGCAATTTCTTTATCGTCAATAACACCCATTATACAAGTTCCAACACCATAAGCGTGAGCTGCTAAACAAAAAGTTTGACAAGCTATACCTGCATCAAAAACTTCCCAAACACTCTCTTTGTTTGTTGCATATTCTTCTTCACCAAGTTTTCCACTTTTACCTTTTACAAAACTTAAAACTGCTACACCTTTAGCATTCTTTAAGGTACCAACATTATATACAAAATCATTTACACCATCTTCGGCAATTTTTTTAATTGTATTATCATCATTAACTAAAGTATATCTTGCAACTTGAAAATTACCCCAAGAAGGCGCGAAGCGAGTTGCTTCCATAATTTTAATTAAAACTTCTTTACTAACTTTCTCATCTTTAAACTTACGTACACTTCTTCTTGATTTAATTAAATCTACAGCTTCCATTTTTATCTCCTACATATTTATATTTTAATATTTATTAAAATTAACTTAACTTATTTAATTGATACAATTTTTTCTCGACTATAAAATCACTAGTTAATAGAGAATATGCTTTCATATGTTCACTATTTACATGATTTTGCCAATCTGAACGAGTTGCCCAGTTTTCATAAAAAATGAAAACATTTTCATCATTTATATCTTGGTGAAATTCATAGTCAATGCAACCTACTTCTTCTCTTGTTTTAGGAATTATTTTCATAATCTCATTTAGAACTAAATCTCTTTGATCACTTGCAACTTTTATAATCGCTACTAGTGAAAGTATTTTTTCTTTCATAATTGATTTTTCCTTCTTAATGTATTATTGTTGTTGTAACAGCAATCATTACAACAGCAAAGCTAACACACCCTTCGTTGTAATGTCAATAGTTACAACAAAAAATATTATTTTTATAATCAATATTAAAGGAGATATTAAATGCAAATAACTGAACGATTCACACTCGCAATTCATACTATGCTATGCATTGCTTATTTTTCAGATAAAATAAAAGTTACTTCCACATTCATAGCACAAAGCACAAATTCAAATCCTGTAGTTATAAGAAGGATACTAGGACAATTAAAAGAAGCTGAACTTATAGAAGTAAAAGCTGGAGTTGGAGGTGCATATATAAAAAAAGATTTAAAAGATACTACACTTTTTGATATTTTTACAGCTGTAGATGCTGTGGGAAATGATTTTTTTAATTTTCACTCTAATCCGAATTGCCAATGTCCAATTGGTAAAAATATTCACTCTATTCTCGATGAGCATTTAACCAAGGTTCAACTTGCTATGAATGAGGAAATGAAAAAAACAAACCTTCAAGAATTACTTTCTGAGACTAAAGAATTCTTCTAAAAGAAACGGTAAATTTAATAAACATTTCTGTTACATAAATTTACCGTATTATTTATAAAAGTAATATTGCTTTACTTATAACATTTGACTTTATCGTTGGCTCTAAATAAATCAATTTTATGGTACATAACTTTCTTCATAGCTTCGATACAAGGTGGATAAATTTCTAAAGGTTCTCTTAAAGATTCATCTTTTAACACTTCTCTACATTTTACATAAAAGGCTGTTTTAATATCACTAGAAATATTGATTTTTTGAACACCATTTACAACGGCTTCACCTATTTCTTTATCTGGGTTATCACTTCCACCATGTAATACTAATGGAATGTCTGTAATTGACCTTATTTCTTTTAGTAAATCGATTCTTAATTTTGGTTTCATATCTTTAGGATATAAACCGTGACCAGTACCAATTGCAATAGCTAAAGTATCAACATCTGTTGCTTCAACAAAGGCTTTTACATCTTCAGGTCTTGTATAAATAATATTATCTGTACTTGCAATACCATATTCACCTGTTCCACCAATTGTACCAAGTTCAGCTTCTACGCTTACATTTACAGCATGTGCAGCTTCAACTACTTTTTTAGTAACTTCAATATTTTCTTCAAAAGGAAGATCTGAAGAATCTATCATTACTGATGTGAATCCAGCTTTAATAGCTCTCATAACTTGATTAAAACTTCCACCGTGATCTAAGTGAATACAAACTGGGAAAGATGCTTTATGGGCTTCTTCAATTGCAAATTTTAGAAAACCATCTCTAATAAATTCTAACTCGTCTGGGTGAATTGCAATTATTACTGGGGCCTGTTTTTCTTCACAAGCTTCAATTACACCATTTAAAATCATACTACTACTTGTATTAAAAGCAGGTACTGCAAATTTATTCTTCTTAGCTACTGTAAGAAGATCTTTCATGTTCATTAACATATATTATTCTCCTATATAGAATATATTTTTTAATCTTTAACTGATCCTGCAGCCATACCTGCTAGGAAATATTTTTGGAAGAATAAGAAGAGAACCATAATTGGTAAACTTCCTAAAAAACTCATTGCCATCATCTCATTCCATTCATAAGAATGTTGTCCCATTAATAATTGTATTCCAATAGGAACTGTTGCCATTTCATTACTTTTTGTAAGGGTTAAAGCAAATAGAAATTCATTCCATGATAAAAGGAAGGTATATAAACCTGTTGATACAATTCCTGGTAAGGAAATTGGAACAATAACTCTAAATAAGGTTAGTAATCTAGAACCACCATCTATCAATACAGCTTCGTCTAATGATTTAGGTATAGTATTAAAAAATCCAGTCATCATTAATATTCCATATGGTAGAGTTAATGCTAAATAAGTTAATACTAGAGCCCCGTAGGTATCATATAATTTAAAAACAACCATTAGTCCAAAATATGGAATCATCAAAGCTATTGGAGGAACAGTTTGTGTTCCAATAATAACCATATTAATAATCTTCTTACCTTTAAAATCATACCTTGAAAAACCATAAGCGGTTAACATAGATATAAACAAAGTAACTAAGGTAACAATTATTGCAATTACATAGCTGTTTATAAAAAACCTTATTTTTTCAGGGCTTTGGAAAATTTTAAAGTAAGCTGCAAAAGTTACAACTTTAGGGAGGAAAGAGGGAGGAGATGAAAACACTTCTCCATTTGCTCGAATTGAAATTGATATTAACCAAAGGATTGGGAAACCAGCGAAAACAACTCCTAATAACAATAAAATATATACTAAAGCTCTTGAGCCAATTCTTTTACTTTTAATTGAATTCATATATCTTTCTCCTACCTTGATTTTTGGCTTCTAACATAAAATATTGAAATTATCATTGAAATCAATAAAATTATCATCGCTGAAGCTGATGCTTTCGAAAATTCAAATTGGAGAAATGTCAATTTGTAAGTATAAGTTGCCATTACTTCAGTTGAATGACCTGGACCACCTCCTGTGGTCATCCAAACTAATGGGAATACTTGCATAGTCCATATAAAATCTAAAATACTTAAACTAAGGATAATAGGTTTTAAATGTGGAATAGTTATATAACGAAATTGTTTAGTACTATTTGCTCCATCAATTAAAGCAGCTTCATATTGTTGTTTTGGAACACTTTGTAATCCAGCTAATAAACTTACCATATAAAATGGATATCCATTCCAAATATTAATAAAAGTTAATGTTTGAAGTACCGTCTTCTCGTTACTAAGCCATTCAACAATTCCATTTATTATCCCAGCTTGTTGTAATATATAGTTCATTATTCCTAATGGATCTAATATAAGTCTCCAAACAATTGCAATAATTGCTGGTGTAAAAAGCCATGGGAAAATAAAAATCACTCTCAAAACAGCTCTAAAGCCTGAACTTAAATATTTAGAATTTAACAAAAGGGCAAAAGTCATACCTAAAATTAGATGAAAAATAACACTAAATATAGTAAAATATAAAGTATGTCCAACAGCAGATTTAAATACTTCATCTTTAATTATATCTATATAATTACTTAAGCCGACAAAGGTAGGTGTTTTATTTGTAATTACATTATCCATTAGGCTATATCTAAAGACTTGTATGATGGGAATTAACATTAATATCGATAGTAGAAGCATAGCCGGAAGGATAAACCAATAGGGATCAAGTATTTGTTTTTTATTTTTCAAAATACTTTTTTTCTTGAGCATATAGTTTAAGTCCTTTATTTTTATTTTTAATATTTATTTTATTAAGGGGAGTCTAACTCCCCTATTTTGAAATGATTATTTAGCGTAAACTTTAGCCCAAGCATCGCTTGTATTTTCTAAAGCTTGAGAAACAGTTTGTTTTCCGTTTAACATAGCTTGAAGTTGTTCACTCATTAATCTCATTAAGTTATTTGCTTCAGGAGCACCTTGGAATTCGTTTCTAACTCCATTGTCTTTATATAATGCAAATGCTTTTTGATTTAGTGCATCTTCTTTAACCCAATTTGGATCTCCGTTTATATTACCAGGGAATGCATTAACACTATCCGCAATTCTTGCATTGATTTCAGGGCTCATAATATATTTTACGAAATCCCAAGCTTCTTGTGGATGTTCACTTGATTTAGAAATTGTAATACCCCAAGCAGCCATATCCAAAATATGTGGGCCAGAATAATCATCAGCAACTGGTGGTAAAGCAATATCAAAGTTTAGATCAGCATTTCTTTCACGAATCATATTAATATGAGCTAAAGAATCAACCATCATTGCACATCTATTATTTACAAAATGTTCAACTTTATCTTGTTCTTGTGCTGTCATAAATCCAGGAACTAATAAACCTTTATCATTCATTGTTTTTACTAAATTAAATACTTTAGCTACATCTTCATTATTAGGTTCTGGAACACCACTTCCATCACTTGCCCAAACTAAAGACATAATATCATTTTGAATACCGGTTGGATTTTGTAATGATAATGAAATGTCCCAACCATATTGATTTTTACTTGTATCTGTTAATTTTTCAGCTGCACTAATAAATTCACTATGGGTTTTTGGTACTTCAGAAATACCTGCTTCTTCAAACATATCAGTGTTATAGAATAAAGGATAAATAAAGTTTTCAACGTTAATTAAATATTTTTTACCATTTAAAACACTAATACTTGCTAGTTGAGATTCATCGTAATTATCAGCTGACATGAATTCATCTAGAGGTTGTACTGCATCTTGTTTTACTAAGTTATAAATCCAAGTTGGATCACAACCTAAAACATCACTCAAAGTTCCTGATGCTGCTCCAATTGTTACTTGGCTTTGAACTTCTGAATAGGGTTTTGAAATTCTTTTGATTTTAATCCCTGGATTAGCAGCCTCATATTCACTACAAATTGCTTCCATAACTCCTGGAGCCATTTCTGGTTCCCACCATTGCATAAATTCCAATGTAATAGTTTCATCAGCCTTAGCACTTTCTGAACTTCCTTGTGCAAAGATAGATGCACAACTAAATAATACAATTGTTAAAATTGTAAATGTTTTCTTCATAACTTACTCCTTTTATGTAACATTAAGTGAATTCTATCCCATTTTTCCTGTTTGTCAAGCAAAAAATAAACATAAATGAAAAAAATTTATGTTCATTTTGTTTGTTTTTATTATTGACGACCATGAATTGTTAACTTATAATATTAACATAAATCAAAAAAGGAGATACTTAATGGCTGAGAAATTCACACATCAAAGGCAAAAAGAAATCCTAAATTTATTATTAAAAAATAGTCAGTTACAAGTATATGAATTAGCTGAAACTCTTAATGTTACCCAAGCTACTATAAGACGGGATTTAACAGCTTTAGAATCATTAGGAAAATTATATAGGACACATGGTGGTGCAATTCTTAAAGAGCAAACGGTTTCTTGGCTTGCAACTACTCTAGAAGAAAGAATGAAATCCAATGTAGAAAAAAAAGAATCAATTGCACAGGCTGTTGTTGATTATATAGATGATTCCGAAAGTATAATGATGGATGGAAGTAGTACAAATATGTTCATAGCATCAAAATTAGCTAAACTAAAAAACAACTTGCTAATTATTACTAATTCTCAACCACTAGGTACATTATTTGTGAATAATGAGGACTCAAACAATAGCATATATACAATTGGTGGAGAACTTTTATTTGGAACTCAAAATACAGTTGGACCAATAGCTGAGAATAATCTAAATTTGTTTCGTGCCGATAAAGCAATCATAAGTACGACGAGTATAATCCCTGAAGAAGGCTTATTTTCAGCAAGTCCACAAGAATCTGAAATAAAAAAATTAATGATAAAATATTCAAAAGAAACTATTTTGGTTTTTGACAGTACCAAAGTAGGTATACCAGCATTAAGTAAATTTAATGAATTTGAAAATATTGATGTCATTATTACCAATTCTGACATAGATGATGAAAGTTTAAAATTATTAAAATCAAAAGTTAAAATAGTAAAGCTTGCATAAAAAGGAGTACAAAACAAAATGAGTAATATTTCATTAGGCTTTGGTAATAACACAGATTATGAATTAAATTGGGATACTGAAATAATAAAAGAATTAATTCGTCAATTTGATATTAAAAATGAAGAAATAAAACAAAAAACCCTAATCGATAATGAAAGAGATTTATTAATAGGAATGCTATATTTTCTAAAAAACAACATGGGAGGAGAATGTAGTGTAATTAAATCGTCTATTCTTGATACCTTTGCTTCACATTTCAGTTATAGAATTACTATTGGAGGTACAGGGCCTAGAGCAGCTATAGCGATGAATACCATAGGATATGAAAGTAACCTTCATCTTGTAGTAATGAATGATAAATTGAAAAACTTAATCCCAGAGTCAGTGAAATACATTTGTAGTAATGAGAAAGTAACATATGATATTCATTTAATATTCCAATATCCAAAAAATATAAACTTCAGTATAAATAATATAAAAATATCAACCACGAGAGAAAATAGGATAATTATTGGAAACAATGATGTAAATTCTATAATGAATTTATCTCAAGATTATTTTGATAAATATGTAAAATATTCAAAGGTATTGATGATTAGTGGTTTCAATACTATGACTGATATAGATTTACTAACTGAGAGATTAAATTTTATAGAAGAAAATATTAAAGACCTAGAAGATATCAAAATTTTTTATGAAGATGCTTGCTTTATGAGTGATGAAGCTAACGCTTTATGTAAACAGAAACTTTTTAAATATGTAGATATCTTTAGCTTTAATGAAGATGAATTATCAACTTATTGTAATAAAAAAATCAATCTATTGGATGAATATGAAGTCCTAAATTCTATTGAAGAATTATATGAAAAATTTAAAGTAGATACTATTGTTGTTCATTCAAAATATTGGGCTATTGCCTATGGGAAAAATACAGATTTATATAAACCTTGTCTAAAGGGTGGAATTACCATGGCAACAACTCGATTTAGGTTCGGAGATTTATTTAATAGAAAAGAACAATATATTGAAACAAATAATTTAGAAGATGGTGAAGTTGAAAAAGCATTTTCAACTAAATTTAATCTCATAGTTAAAGATAAAGGTGTATGTGTCCCTTCTGTCAAAGTTTCAGAAACAGATGTAACGACAGTTGGTTTGGGAGACTCATTTGTTGGAGGCTTTGTTTCAAAACTAAGTCAAATATAGTAGGTTAAAATGTTAGATTGCAAAAATAGAAGAAAAGAAATACTCTCATATATTGAAAAAAATAAACATGTATCAATTGAAGAATTAGTCTCTTTTTTTAATGTTAATGATCAAGTTATATATCGTGATTTAATTTACTTAGAAAAAATAAAAAAAATAAAAAGAACTTCTAAAGGTGCTATTTTCCCTGAATTAAAAGCCAAAGAAGCAGCTCTTAAATTGAGTTATAGAGAAACAATCTTTTACAAAGAAAAAGAAGAAATTGGAAAATTTGCCTCAACTCTTATCAAAGATGGGGAGAGTTTAATGATTGATGGTGGTAGTACAACATTTGTTTTTGCAACAAATTTAATAAATAAAAATAGACTGATGGTAATCACTAATACAAGTACAATAGGAAGCCTATTAAAAAAAGGAGCACGTAATCGTGTAATACTAACTGGAGGAGAATTAATCCAAAACTCCTTAGCTACAACAGGAGAAATTGCCGAATCTGTTTTATCTCAATATAAGGTTAACAAAGCTGTTATTGGAGTTTGTTCAATTGATGTAGAAAAAGGTGGTTTTTATACAGGGCTAGAAGATGAAGCTCATATTAAACAAAATATGATCAAATCAGCTAATGAAGTTATTATCTTAGCAGACAGCTCTAAACTATCTAGAAAAGAACCTTTTTTAGTATGTAATTTCAACACTTCTAAAAAAATAACATTAATTACAGATAAAGAGATCCCTTTAGAACAAAAAACCATATTAGAGAACAACAAAATTAAAATTATAAGTGTAAATTGAGGAGAAAAAATGAAAAAAGAAACTTACGCAGCTGCTGTAAAAAAAACATTAGAATTTTTCGCTAAAGCTAATATTGTATTAACAAAAGAAGAACAAAATAATATAGAAATTGCAGATTTTGGGTTAAATAATTTGGATATAGAAGGACTTCAAATTGTTACTTACATAAATACAGATAGAGTATGTTCTAAAGAAATGGTGCTATTTCCAAATCAAACTTGTCCTGAACATAAGCATCCTCCAATTAATAACACCCTAGGAAAAGAAGAAACTTTTAGATGCCGATATGGCAAAGTTTATTTATACGTAGATGGAGAAAAAACTGAAAATATAAAAGGGTTATGTCCAAATTCATTTTACACTGTATTTAATGAAATTATTTTAAATCCAGGTGAACAATACACAATTTATCCTAATACATTACATTGGTTTCAAGCAGGAGATGAAGGTGCTGTGGTATCTGAATTTTCAACTTCCAGTAATGATGAAAGTGATATATTTACAAACCCTAACATAAAAAGAATTCCAACAATTGAGTAATAAAATATCTTCTTTCAAATTTTAGGCATACAATTAGTATGCCTAAATCTTTTAAATTACTTTATTGTCTTTAAATATTTTAGAATATTCTACTTTGTCGTTTTTATCATATCTTATCCAAGATCCATTTTTTTCATTATCTACAAAATGTCCAACTTGCCAGAGTTGTCCAGATTCTCTGTAAAATCTCCACTCACCTTGCATCTTTTGATTTTTTAAATGCCCTTGAGCTTTAATTTTTCCATTTTTAAAATAATAGGTTAAAACATCCTTCTCAATATCAAAAGTCTTTTGACCATTTGCATAAAGTTTTTTCTCTAACAAAATAGGACTCCCTTAAGTATAATTTTATTTATTATAATATAAGGAATTAAATTATTAAAGAACCTAAAACTCAAATTAGGTTATTATATTTCATTTGCCTTTATTTTTTGAACTAAAACCTTAGGAGTTACATTATATTTATTCTTTATTATAGTATAAAAGCTGGAAGAGGATTTAAAACCACACTCATAAGCTATAGATATAAGAGTATAGGATGGATAGCGATCCTCTTTGATAGAATTAATAAATTCTTCTAATCTATATTCATTTATAAATAAATAAAATCTTTTATTAGCTTGAAGATTTATAGCTTGAGATATTTTATGCCTAGAAATATCTGTTTTCTCACTAAATTTGTTTAAAGTTAATTCTGAGTCCAAATATATCTTTGAACTTTCTACATACTTAACAACTGATTTAAAGATTTGTTTGAGTTCTTCGTCAGTAATTCCAGATTTTTGATACTTTGACTCTTTAGAAACATTTTGCTTTTCCGCTTCTTCTTTAGCAGGTATAAGAATAGGCTGTTTTTCGGAAAATAAAGAAAATAAAAAAACAAACAATACAGCTGGAATGGTTCTAACAACAGCTGCTGAAATTTGTAACAATTCACTATCTTCAGCTAAAATTAGATGCATAATACTAAATATCAAATATATTCCTGTATAAAAAACTAATAAGTATTTTATCCAAACCAATGTAGTATTTTTATTTATTGTTGAAAATTCATCTTCAATTGATTTGCTATGTTTTCTTAAAATATTTAGAATTATACAGCTATATATAACTCGAGATAAGTTCAGAGATAAATCCCAAATAAAGGCAAAAGAAAAAATTGGGCTGGGATTATTCAATTCATTTATTTCACTTGCAAAAGAGATTTTAGGATTTACTGAAACAGGGTCAATTAAAATATAAATGAACCAAATTATAAAAGGAATTAGATGCAATAGATGTTTATATACTAGTTTAAAATTTTCTTCTAAAAGTGAAGAGACGTAGAAAAGCAAAGACGGGCCAACTAAAAAATAACTAATTCTAGTTATTGGATATATAAAATTTAATACGCCCATAGGTATAAATGTGGGTCTGAGTAAATTATCAAAAATGGTAAATAAAAAAACGGCAATAACAATGATTGAACATAAATCTTTTATAGTTTTTTTTCTTTTTAAAATTGTTATTCTAAGCAACCCAATAATTGCCCAAGCGCTCCCCATTGCTAAAAATATCTCAAATAACTGATACATAGCAGTGAGTATAAGCTTTAATTATAGCTACAGTCAATCAAATATAATTATATAGTCATAAATTTCACTTAAAGATAATCATTTATCTTAATTCTTTCTCACAAAGAAATTAAAATTATTGAAAAGTTTTCTTTTAATTTATTTTTGTTTTGCCGACCGGCAAAGAAGAATAAAATAAAAATAATATGTATCTTAAAATCAGAAGTTAAATTTTTGGAGATATAAAAATGAATAAAAAACTTTTAATATTATTTTTAGCACTACTTACAAGCATTAATTTATTTGCAATGGGTACAAAAGAAGAAGAGAATAATGATTCTATTACACAAGAACAAACCTCTGATGGATTAGATTTAGTTGCATCTAAATTAGGTGTTACAACAGATGAATTAGCAAGTGCTCTAGGTGATCCTTCTCAAGGCAAACCTGATTTTGAAAAGGTTGCAGAGATTTTAAATGTTGATGCACTATTATTAGAAGAATTAATGCAAAGCACTATGGAAGGTCCTTCTGTAGAGGTCGATCCATATACAATAAACATAAATGGTGTTGATTTTACAATACCTTATGAAATCTTTACTTGGGAAGATTTACCAAGTGATGTAAATATCGAAAAAGAAGGCATTACTGAATTTACTAGTGAGGATGGAACCACTCATTACTATGAAACCATTTATCTTCCAAGTGGTAACTTGAATTGGTATCAAGCAGCTTATTTAGCTCAAGATGCTGGTGGATACTTAGCATGTCTAAATACTGAGGAAGAAAATGATTTTGTTTTTTCTCTTGTAAACGATGATAAATATTTTTGGCATTTTGAAGAAAACGGTGAACACTATGGCATTAGTATTGGACCATTTTTAGGGGGATATCAAATTGATGGATCTATAGAGCCAGCTGGTGGTTGGACTTGGTTAAGTGGAGAATCTTTTGATTATACTAATTGGGCAATAAATTTAGATGATGGAATTATTGACTTAGATCCAAGAGACAATACTCAACCAAATGATTCTGGAGATGGTCAACCTGTCATGGGTTTTGGAGAAATGAACCTTCCTGTATCAACTTGGGGTGATTATATGGATAGTGTTGGTACATATGGTGGTACTAAACTTCCTGGAAGATGTTATGGCTTTGTTATCGAATATGAAAAAGATCCTAGATAATTTTAAAAAATTTCAATCCTTGTTTGTAATACAACTTTGATAAGGCACCTCCAAAGTAAACAAAATAATTTTTGAAACACTTTGGAGGATTTTTTTATGAGAAGAAAAGCTAATTTTATTAAAATTTATCTTTTTCTAAAAATATAATTAGTAGGTTTTTTAGTATATTTTAAGCCTTTCATTTTTTTTCTAACAATATCTAAATCAACAATTTTTCCTTTTGGAAGTTTAAAATAAGTATCTAATTCTGTTTCATCTATTATATTATCACCATTAATTACTCCAATTAACATAAAATCTTTATCAAAATTGGTTAATGAAGCATCTCCATGACTATCATTTGCAAGAACAAGGCCTCCAGATTTTAAATATTTTTTAGTATATTGTGCTACAAACCCCGCATATTGAGAAATAATTAAATCAACTTCATCAACTATTAAATCATTAGTATAGTCTTCACTAATAAAATTAATTTTACACTTAGAATTATATTCTTTATTTTTATCTAAATAGTCATAGATTGCTAATGTATTTTTTTTAAAAAACTTAACAGCTCCCTTAAAATTGTCTACATAAGTTACATTCTCTATTACAAGAGAAGGGTCTATATCTATAAAAGAACCTGGATAAAGTGCTGACTTTACATTAAAAAAATCACTAATCTCTCTATATAATGATAATCTACTACCAGTTTTTTTTACATAATCTAAATATTCTTGAATATCATTTTTCAATTTTTACACCTCGCTATTATAGGACAGCTTGTTTTCTCTTTTTATAATGGAGCAAAGGAATTCCATCTTCAATTTCATATTTATCCAACTCTAATAAAATATTGGGATTATTATCTAAAAATAAAGGTATACCTTTGCCCAATATAGTTGGGATTATCCCAATTATATATTCATCTATTACATTGGCTTTGATAAAGGAGTCAATAACATTGGAGCCACCAAACAAATAAATATTATTACCTTTCCTTTGTTCACCTTTGATAATATTAACAATATTGCCTTTTATAAAATGAATATTTTTTTCATCTTCTTTAGATTCATTTGTTGCTACAAATATTCTTTTTGCAGGGAAATCGTTTGCAAAACCTTGCAAGAAACAATGATGCCCCATAACTACAATATCAATTCTATCTAAAAATTTAGGGAAATTATGGCCTTCTTCTGTATTTAATTTATTTCTTCCATCTCCAACAATCCAACCAAACTCTCCTTTTTCAGTAGCTATATATCCATCTAAACTAATTGCTAAATTTAATATTATCTTTCCTTTCATAAACAACAAACTCCTTTTTGAAAATACTATAATTAATCACTATAATTTATTTCTATATAATAAATTTTAAAATCTTTTATAATCGTCTGATTGGGAAATACATATATCCCTTATGATTAAGAGGTGAGTTAAAATCATGAATAGCACCTTCTAAAACAAGTGCATGGTCTTTCATATATTCAATTACACTCAAAAAAGTGGCTTCAGATCCATGTTCAACTACTAAGTATTCAAATCCAGGAAGAGTCCATTTTACCCAGCCCGCGGGAGAGATAGCATTATCATCAACCTCTACTCCAGCTAAATATAAGCCTTTTGAAAAATTATCTTCCCAAGGTTGAAAACTTAATGAAAAATCACTCATTAGTCCCCAAATTCCTACTAAATTCCCATTTTCATCTTTTTTTGCAAGCGATGCTATTTGCACAAAATTATTATTAGCCTTTTCCCATAATTTTGATATAAAATTTTTACCCTCTTTTGTAGATCCCTCTATACCTATTACGGTAAAAGATTCTTTCACAATTCTCTCTATTTTCATCTTAATAACTCCTTTTAGTTTCTAATAGATAAAATCTACTAAATTAGTATTCGGTATTGCTTCAACTAAAAGTGTTATAAAATTTATCCAATTCCTAGGATATTCATTATCTCCATTTATATGTTTACATCTTTTATCGAGCTCTTTATAATCTAATTTCCAACAAATTCCATCTAGAATTTCATTCTCAGTATAATTTGATTTCCATTTATCTATATGAATATCTTCTAATTCAACTAACCAATTATTACTTACTAAAGCTAAAACATAAGGAGTATTTTTAAATTCTTCAAATGAAAAGGGAGCACAATATTTATAAAACAGTTGATTTTCAATATTTGCTAATTTAAGCTTTAAATAACCTTGATGAAATCCACCAATTTCAAATTCTAGATATTCTAACATTTATTTTTCCTTAAAATTAGCTTAGCTTTATTAAAACTAGCTAATTAATTTCTTTGATTTTTACTTACTTATCATCAAAGGGTTCAACTTCACACTTATATTCTTTCAAAAAATATATTTTAGCCTCTTCACTCCACTTAATTAAAGACATTCCATCAAAACAACTTATTTCATTATTTTCATACATTTTACATTCAAAAAACCATTCTACAACAGTTTGATTGTCTTTATGAAAAAATTGTTTTATATTCCAGTTTATTACTTCACCAGTTTTAATCCAGGTATTAAACCAATTCTTAACCTCATCAAGACTATAATATTTAGCACCCCAACTTTCGATATAAATTACATCTTTATCAAAAATCTTATTAGAATCAAAGTCTGTTTTATTAACCCATAAACTGAACCAACTTTTAATTAATTCTTCTCTTCCTTTCATATTTATTCCTCCCTTTGGATCAATGAACAAATGTAAAATTAAGCAATTTTTTATGTATTTGTGTAATAAGTTTACTATAAAATATTGATATTGGATATTAAAATATGAAAAAAGATTTTTATAACTTCAAATGTGTAAAGAAATTATATAATTATACACTAGAAAATAAGCATTAAACTTTCACAAAGCAAACAAAAACCCAATTTATTTGGTTAAATAAATTGGGTCTAATTTCAATAAAGATATATAATATTATTTATTTTTATTCAATTAATTATACTTTAAACATAAGCTTTCGAGAAGACTCACAAATCTCTCTCTATCTAAATCCATAAGAGCTTTAACATTATTTTTCTCTTTACTATTATTAATTCTCTTATCTGCTATAGTCATACCAGTTGTATACTTACCTTGTGTTTCAATATCAACATGATAATCTTCACTAACAAAAATGGTAGGATCAATCAAATATGCTATAGCACAAGGGTCATGCATAGGAGAACCTAAAAAGCCTAATTCCTTATGAAATATTGAGAAAAAATCTAAAAGTTCAGCAACAAAAACAGGTACTTTTTTATTAGTACCTCTAAGTCTTTCTACTTCTTCATCTAAAATAATTGCTTTTTCAGTCACATCAAGACCACTCATTATAATTGGTATACCACTCTTAAAAACAATATCTGCTGCTTCAGGATCAACTAAAATGTTAAACTCTGATGCAGGTACCCAATTGCCATGATCAATTCCACCACCCATAATTGAGATTTGTTCAATTTTGTCTTTAACTTCTGGATATAAACTTATAAGTATTCCCAAGTTTGTTAAAGGTCCTGTTGCAACAAGAGTAACTTTTTCATCACTATCAAGTAAAAGCTTTCTAGTAAAATCCCATGCCTTCTCATTCACAGGGTTATAGGTAGGCTCTCCTAATGCAGGGCCATCTAAACCTGTTGAACCATGTACATTAGGAGCAATTTCAAGAACTCTGACCATAGGTTTTGTAGATCCCATAGAAACTGGAATAGTTTTACCTAAAAAAGATAGAACTCTTAATGCGTTATTTGTTGTTTTTTCAATTGTTTGATTTCCTGCAGTGGTTGTCACTCCAATCAAGTTTAAATTATCAGCGGCATTTGCCATTATTAATGCAATTGCATCATCATGTCCTGGATCACAATCCATTATAATTGGTATTTTTTTCATATACTCCTCTATGTTGAACTTAATACTTTCTTTCTTCTTTTTTTCTCTGATGATGAACGAATTTGAGAAAAAACAATTAATCCTATAATAGTCACTAAATATGGAATCAATTTAACGAATTCATCTGGTATTCTAAGAGCTGCTAAAATATTTGATACTGCATCTGCGAAACCAAAAATTATTGCTGCTATCATTGTTGGAACAGGAGATAACATTCCCATTGCAGCTGCAGCTAAAGCAATAAATCCTCTTCCAGAAACCATTCCTCTTGAGAATCCAGACATGTACCCCATGGATAAGAAAGCTCCTCCTAATGACGCTAATACGCCACTAATAAGAAGTGCAGTTAATTTTAATTTTCTTACATCTAAACCAACAGATTCAGCGGCTTGAGGACTTTCACCAACAACCCTAAGATACTTACCTAATTTTGTATGATATAGGAGATAGAAAACTACCCAAACCATAATAAAAGCAATATAAGTTAATAAATTCTGTCCTGATATTATTTCTCCTACAAAGGGGATATTCTCTATAATTGGAATATTTATTGTGGGAAAAGTTAAACATTGTAAAGCTGAAGTACTTCCTTTATCCCCTAAAATAACATAAAGCAAAAATACAGAACCACCACTAGCTAAAGTATTTAAAGCAATTCCCGATAATATTATATCTGTCTTTAGGTATAAAGCAAAATATGCTAGTAATAAGGAAATAATCAAACCACCACAAATAGCAAAAAGTAACCCTAAGGTTAAAGACTGTGTTATCCCTGAACCAATTGCCCCAAATAATGCTGAGAAAATCATAATTCCTTCAAGAGCAATATTTGATGCACCTGCGTTTTCTGCAACAACAGAAGCTAAGGCTGCAAACAGAAGAGGAGTTGTAACTCTAAATACTGAATATAAGAATTCCGGGTCAATTAAATAGCTTAAAAAATTATCCATTATTTCTAACCTCCTTAACTAACATTTTTTGTCTTGTATTGCTTAAAAATGCTGTTGCTGCAACTAACATAATAATTATGCCTTGGATTATAGCAATCATTTCACTTGTAACATCTGTTGAAGTTGCCATTTTATCAGCACCAATTCTTATATATGCTAAAAAGAAAGCTGCAATTGGAACATATCTTGGTTTATTTTTGGCTAAAATAGCAACAATAACACCATCAAATCCATAGCCAGGTAAACTTTGCCATTGGAAACGTGTATACATTCCTAAAGTCTCAACTGCTCCACCAACTCCTGCAATAAACCCACCAAGAACTTGGCTCATGATTACAATAGCTGAAGTATTTATTCCAACATACTTTGCAAATTGTCTATTTCTTCCAACTTGGGTTAATTCAAAGCCCCATTTAGTTTTTTCCATAAACAAAACACAAGCAATTACTGTTACTATTAAAATTATCAAACCAGAATGAATTCTAGTTCCTGAAACAATCTTAGAAAGTTTAGCTGTTTCAGGAAGTAGATATGTAGCATTATAACCAGCTGAAGGATCTTTAAATACATTATTTATAAAATACCTAGCAAAATATAATACAATAAAATTTAACATTAAAGATGAAACAAGTTCACTAGCTCCCCATTTCTTTTTCAATACTGCAGGAATTGTAACTATAACAGCCCCAACAACACCGCCTAATAAAATTGATAAGAATGGAGAAATAATGGCTGGTAGACTATTTGAAAGAACAAACATTGCTGCAACAGCACCACTAGCATAAAAAGCTCCTTCACTAGCTAGATTGAATTCATTTGAACTGAATATTATTGCAATAGACAAGCCAGCAAAACTCAATGTAATAGCCAATTCTATAACATTCCCAAAACGTCTTAAATTTTCAATTGGACCCAAATATAATTTTTGCAAAGCTAGAAATGGAGTATCACTAACTAATAAAATAATTATAAATGATAGTAACAATGCAATCAGAATTGCAACAGAAAATCTAATAATCTCAAATTTGGAATCAAAACTTAGTTTTCTCATCTTTCGCACCTTTTTATTTCGAGTTCTGTTTGCTTCTCAATACCAAGCATATATTTACCCAACTCTTCTTCTGACACTTTACTTGCATCTTCAAAATAGGCAACAAACTGTCCATTATAGATTACAAGCAAACTATCACTTAAGCTCTTAATTTCACTCAGATCTGCAGATAGCAATAAAACTGCTGCATTTTTATCTCTTAGCTCTACTAATTTTTTATGTATAAATTTTGCAGCCCCAATATCAATTCCTCTAGTAGGTTGGTTTGCAATTATACAATCACAATTACTAGTAAATTCTCTTGCGACAATAACCTTTTGAATATTCCCACCACTTAGCATTTTTATTGGAACATTTGAAGAACTAGCCTTTACATGGAATTCAGAGATTAAATTATTTGACCATTTATTTATTTCTTTTGTTTTTAAAAAGTTTTTATTAACTAATTTATTATCGTTTGTGTAAGTTGCAAACATATTTTCTTCGATACTAGAATCTGCAGCTATGCCTCTTTCCATTCTGTCTCCAGGAATATGAGCAAGCCCTAAAGATCTTATATCATTTACAGACATAGAATTTATTAATTCATTTTTAAATAGTATTTCGCCACTATCAGCTTTTGTTAAGCCTGTTATTGAGTCAACTAATTCCTTTTGACCATTACCCTCAATACCTACAACACCTAAAATAGTAGATCTATGTAATTTAAATGAAACGTGTTTTAATGTTGGGATATTTGCTTCATTTAGAACTGTTAAATCCTTAACTTCAAGCAAGGTATCTCCACTTATAGCAGGTGTTTTATGAATATTCCAATCCATACTTTTACCAACCATTAAATCGGAGATTTCTTCTTTGGTTACGGATTCAACATCATATACTCCAACATTAGTAGCATCTCTCATGATAGTAATTCTATCGCAAATTTCTTTAATCTCAGTTAATTTATGACTAATAAAGATAATTGTATGCCCTTGAGCTTTTAAGATTCTTAATTGCTCAAACAGCTCAACAGTTTCCTGAGGTGTTAAAACAGCTGTAGGTTCATCTAAAATTAAAATTTTAGCACCTTTAAATAAAGCTTTTAATATCTCAACTTTTTGTCTAAGTCCAATGGAAAGATCAGAAATTTTTTCTTTAACATTTATTTGGAAATGGTATTTATCTATGATTTCTTTAGCTTGAGCTTCTTGGATTGATGAATCTAAATTCCAGGAGGATCCTGGTTCACTTCCTAAAACAATATTTTCAGCTACACTCATTGATTCTACTAACATAAAATGTTGATGAACCATTCCAAATCCATATTTTATAGCATCTAGAGGAGAATCAATTGTTAATTCTTCGTCTTGATAAAATATTTTCCCATCAGTAGGTTTTTCAATACCAAATAAAATCTTCATTAAAGTACTTTTTCCAGCACCATTTTCACCAACTAGAGCATGTATTTCACCCTCACGTAATGAAAAATTAACATTATTATTTGCTATAACACCATTTGGATATATTTTATTTATATTTTCCATTCTCAGGATATCTTTCATATTAAGTCTCCAAACCTTTTAATAATAAAAGATTCTCCCTAGAGCCAAAGCAAAGGGAGAAATCCTTTAAATAAAGAGCTTAACGAGCTGTTTCTATAAACTCATCAATTTCTGCTTTGCTTTTACCAAAAGCAGTAACAACTTCAATTTCACCATTTTTAATTTGATCAGTATATGCATTAACTAATTCACGAACATTAGAAGGAACTTGTGCTTGATAAATTTCGTTATCAGCTAAACCAACACAATCCTCATTTATACCTAATCCAACGGCACTACCGTAAGCTAGAGTACCAGCAACAGCTTCTTCTGCTGAAATTAATAAAGATTTATCAACTCTCTTTAATACTGAAGAAATAATTAAATTTGCTAATTCAGGATCTGAATCTTTATATAACATAGCCATATCACTATCTACACCAATACATAAGTTACCTCTTTCTTTAGAAGCTTGTAAAACACCGTCTGTTGCATTTGAAGCACAAGCGAATACAATGTCTACACCCATTTGGTATTGAGCAAAAGTTAACTCTTTAGCTTTTGCAGCATCACTAAAGTTACCAACGAAAGAAGGAATAACTTTAATGTCAGGATTCACAGATTGAGCACCTTGGATATAACCGACTAAGAAGTCTAAGATAACAGTATTATCCATACCACCTACAAAACCAATACTACCTGTTTCACTCATACTTGCTGCTAAAACACCAGCTAAGAAAGAACCATCGTTTTGTTTATATTCAATAGAATAAACACCATCATAAGCACCTTCACTATCATTTGCATAATCCATACTTGTATCATAAACAATAAATTTTTGTTCAGGATATTCAGGAGCAATATTTGTAACGATTTCTTGCATTTGCCAAGTACCACAGATTACAATATCATGGCCTTCATCACATAAATCTCTTAATGCTGGTTCCCATTTCGATTGATCATATCCAACTTCAATTACTTTAGTCTTAGCATCTAATTCACTTTCAATAAGTTTCATTCCGTTATTTGCTGAATCATGGAATGATTTATCTCCTAAATTACCATTTATTAATAAAGCAACATCTAAAACTCCATCATCAGCAACAGCTTCTTTTTCACCACCCGCAAAAATCATAAACATGCAACTAAACATTAGTAATAAAATACTAAATTTCTTTTTCATAATAACTCTCCTATAAAAGGTCAATAGTTTTCAACAGAAAACCATAACCTATTTTCATTTTCTTTATTGTTTTTAGAAGCTATACAGCTTCTGTTTGTCGCCTTATATAATCAACAGTTAATCGATCTATATCAAAAGGAGTTTTGT
>JAQQAS010000027.1 GCA_028532815.1 Pleomorphochaeta sp. | reverse complement strand
AATATTAATATTTAGTATATTCTTAAATTTTATTAAAATATATTTCTATTAACATAAAAAAAATATTTGACTTATTTCTCGACAATGTAATACTTTAAAGCAGCTAAAGATTTCTTTTGCATAAAATATGTATATATATACTAGCAATGCATACAAAATTGCATTATTATATTGGCTGATCATCATATTTTAGGAGATAAGAATAATGAATGGCATAACTATTCTTTTAGTTAGTATAGCTGCATTGTTTGCAGGCTATATTTTTTATGGCAAAAGACTTGCCAAAAAATGGGGGGTTGATGCTTCAAAAAAGACACCAGCCTATGAATTTGAAGATGGAATTGATTACGTACCAACTGATTCAAATGTTTTATTTGGACACCAATTTGCATCAATTGCAGGGGCAGCTCCAATTATTGGACCTATTGTAGCATCTACTTATGGCTGGCTTCCTGTACTTCTTTGGTGTCTAATGGGTGGAATATTTTTTGGAGGCGTACAAGACTTTGGAGCAATGGTTGCTTCTGTTAAAAATGAAGGTCATTCACTAGGGTATATAATTCAAAAATACCTAGGAAAAACTGGTAAAACTTTATTTTTACTTTTCTGTTGGTTATTCTGTATTGTAGTTATTGCCGCCTTTGCAAATATTGTTGCTGTTTCTTTCGGTTCAGTAAGTAACAATCCAACTCTTACAATGAGCAATGGTAGTACAGCAACAACTTCAAGTTTATTTATTGTATTTGCTGTAGGTCTTGGTTTTTTCGCTCGTAAATTTAAACCAAATCAAATCTTACAAACTGTAATTGCTATAGCTTTATTAGTTATTGCTATGTTTATTGGTTTAAAAGCTCCAATGACTTCTCTTGATGTTCATGGGTGGTCATACATAGTATTTGTATATATTTTTGTAGCATCAGTTGTGCCTGTTTGGGCATTATTACAACCACGTGATTATCTAAACAGTTTCTTACTCATATTTATGATAGCAGCTGCTGTAGTGGGTATTATTATTGCAAGACCTGAAATGTCACTACCAGCTGTTACATCTTTCTCAGTTGGTGGAAAGAGCATGTTCCCCTATCTATTTGTAACAATAGCTTGTGGTGCAGTCTCGGGCTTCCATGCTTTAGTTAGCTCTAATACTTCAAGTAAACAAATCAAAAATGAAAAAGATATGATTAAAGTTAGTTATGGTGCTATGCTTGTTGAATCTCTTTTAGCTGTAATTGCATTAGTCTGTGTAGGTTCTCTTGGTGGAATGCCAGAAGGTGCTACAGCTCAACAAACTTTTGCTATGGCAATTGCTAACTTCTTAGATATTGTTCATATGGACCATAATTTAAGTCTAACTCTAATTAACCTTGCAATTAGTGCTTTTGCACTAACATCTCTTGACTCCGTTGCTCGTATTGCTAGACTTTCTTTCCAAGAATTGTTTACAGATGAAGATCAAGATCCTTCAAAAGTAAACTTTATCCAAAAACTTTGTCAAAATTCAATCTTTGCAACAATTATCACTTTAGCTCTAGGTTATGCTCTATCTAAGGGTGGATACTTAAATATCTGGGCATTATTCGGTAGTTCAAACCAAATGTTAAGTGCATTAGCTCTTAGTGCTGTAGCAGTATATTTGAAAAAATCAGGTACAGATAGTAAAAATGTTTGGATTCCAATGCTTATCATGATGGCAGTAACATTTAGTGCTTTAACACTTCTAAATATTAGTAACTTTAATGCTATTGGAACTGAAGGTTTCGTATTTGCAAAACAAGGTTTACAATTAATCTTTGGTATATTTATCTTTATTACAGGAATCTTAATTTCTTACAATTCAATAAAGAGTATTTTCTTTAAAGACTAATTTAAAAACAAACTAAAAAAATTAAAAAGAGGTTATTGTTAAGTCAAAAAGACAGACTTAATTAATAACCTCTAATTATTATAAAACAATTAATTTAGTTTATTACACTTTCTATATATTTGATTACACTATCAAGTTTTTTCATATTAGATTCACTTAAATTATATCTAAGTCTAATTGGAAATTCATATTCCAAACAACCTGTCTTTTTAATAGCAGCTGAAGTTGTTAAGTAAGTAGATGATTTCTCTTTAAATAATCACCAATAATTTCAATTGCTTCTTCATTTCAAGCAAAAAGACCAAAACTAGCAGTTGTTTAACCCTCTAAAGAAGGAAGTGCTTTCAAGAGATTTTCAAGAGATCCAATCATATCTTCATATTTAGTTGCACGGTCTATCAAAACCAAGCCACTTTTTTCTATACTTTCTAGAATTTTAGAATGCGAAGTTTTATCTCCATCAACCACAGATATATTAAATCTTTTACTTTAAACTTATTTATCACAGATATAATGAGTGATTTTCTTAGTATTGCCACGTATAGTAGTATAAAAATAACTGTTATAAGTTGTACCCTTAGTTAAAACTAATCTGTGAAATGGTACATCTCTATCATCAATTATGCCAAGTTGCCAAAGTTTATCACTTATTTTAAAATTTTGTTGTATCATGAATAACTCCTTAATAGCTTTATATCAAGCATTAATGCTTCTCTTTAAACTAAGAATACGTCTTTTAAGACTAGAAATATGTTGCAAATGCAACATTAGCTAATAAATTATGAGTTACTCAGCTTTTTAAGCACCAAATCTATCTAACAATGAAAGATGGGATACTTAAAGTAATAGATATATTTTACATTAAATTTAATTTATTATAAATTTCAGTTTTATTTTTCTTTAGTACTAATTTTTCTAAAACTATAGACAAAATAAAGAAATAAATAATTCCTGTTAATACATGTAAAAGAGTAAATGAGGCCCCAAAAAAGTTAAGTTCAAATGTAAATACGGGAAGTTTAGTTACAGTCCACATTCCTAAAAAAAAGATTAAATATGCCATTTTTGCTTCCTTTTTAGCTAGCATAGCAGCTATAGGGAAGGCAGCATACAATGGTCCTGCAGCAAAGGTTCCAAGAATTAAAGCCCAAAAATATCCTTTAATACCAGAGTCTTCTCCCATATGTTTTATTATTACTTCTTTAGGAATAATAATATCTAGAGAATGCATAATAATTAATATTGGTGGAAGAACTTTAAGCATTGATATAATACTTGAAAAAGTTATATTGAGAGCATCGTTAGCTGTTGGTTTATCGAAAAAAAACATAACAATTAAGATAATTATAGTAATAAGTGTCATCATATATGATTTTAAAGTTTTCATTAATTCGCCCCCAATGTAAAATGTATAACAACAATAAAAATTATTGTCATAAACAAACATCCAATATTTCTAGTTAGTGCGAATTTAGTTCCAAAGTATTTTTTTTCCATTGGAAAAGTAACAATTCCAATACCCATTAGAGCAGAAATAAAACCAGCAGCTTGAGATAAACCCGCACCATTTGCAACTAAAGTTGCACCTAGAGGAATTGTAATAAAACTTGGAATCAAGGAGACTCCTCCAACTACTATTGCAATAACATAGCCCATAAAACCTGAATTCTCACCTATTATACTAGAGATTGTTTCAACGGTTAAAATTGATAAACTTATTCCCATTAATATTAGAATAAAAGACATTTGTGGTAATAAATTTAAAAAGCCTTTAATAGACTTTTTAATCACAGTTTTAGCTAATTTAATATCTTTAATTGCAAGATATATAAGTAGAATAAAAGCTACTGAATAAAAAATGATAGCTTGCATTGATTTTCCTAATTTTGTTTAAATTCTTCATACTTTGTTAAAAAAGATTGCAAATTTTTAACCCTATCTCTTATATCAACTTCAAATTCATCCAACATTTTATAACCTAATTTTGTTAATTTATAATATTTCCTTGCTGGACCTTTGCTCAAATTATCTAGGTAACTTGTTAAATAACCTTCTTTTTCAAGTTTATTTAATGTTCTGTATAAAAAAGAAAGATCAACATCACAACTGTCGGTTAAAGTTTCAATTCGATTTTTTAACTCTAATCCATATGAAGGTCCATCTGTTAAACAAACTAGAATAAAGGCTTGTGAGTGTTTACCTCTTTGAAATGTTCCCATTTTAAAATTCTCCTATAGTACTAAAGCAACTATATGCTTTAAGCATATAGTTGCATAAACACCTTTCCTTTGTCAATTGGTTTATATTATTTATCATATGTACCTAAATAGCAGAAAAAGATATATTATATTTACTAAGGATAAATATAATGCCATACAAAGAAAAAAAGAAAAGAAAAATTACAGGAGCTACTAACATAGAAGGGGCCTCTTTAACTAAAATAGATGATTTAAACTCTTATATAAAATACAATAAAGAGAATTATTTTGAATTATTGAATATTACATCTTCTAAATGTTCAAATGGTGATTTTTCAAATCTAACCTTTGAATTTATACACTTTGAAGACTGTGTTTTTAACTTTTGTAATTTTAATGATACAACATTTATTAACTGTGAATTTGTAGGCTGTGATTTTTCCTCTAACACCTTTGATAAATCATATCTTGATAAAATTACAATTAAATCAAGTAAATTTAGTGGCAGCTCTTTTACAAAATCAAAATTATCAAACATGAAAATTATAGAATCAAATTTCAATCTTTCATCCCATTTTGATTCAAATATATTAGATATAAACATTAATAAAACAACTTATTTAGAAGCCTCTTTTGATGAGTGTAAAATAAAGAATTTTATTATAAATGAAGTAGATTTTACAAAAACACAATTTTTTAATACATCTCTTAAAGACATAGATTTTAGTACTTCAATAATAGATAATATTCAATTTTCAACAAAAATGACAGAAATAAAAGGAATGATTGTAGATACCTTTCAAGCAGCAGACTTAGCTACTGCCTTAGGTATTAAAATAAAAAAATAGTATTTACTTAATCACTAAAATAAGTATCTACGGCAATGAAAATATCGAAAGTAGGATATATTTGTTGTAAATGGTCTTTGATTGAATCACGAAGAGCAAATTTATCTTCAATATTGAAATCAACAACAATATCGAAAGAAAGTTGTTTTGCTTCAAAATTGATATAGAAAGCATGCATTTGAATGATACCATCTATTTTTAAAATATAGGTGTTTATCATCTCCATTATTTCTTTTACTTTAGGATCTTCACTATTTGCAGCATAGATTCCAAAAGTTAAAATTATTCCATATTGATCGAACATATCCATTCTAAGTTTTCTAGTAAGTTCATAGATTTCTTTAGTTGTAATTTTTTCATCTAATTCAATATGAACTGAACCTATCATAGTTTCAGGGCCATAATTGTGAAGAATCAAGTCATAAACACCTATAACCATATCCTCATCTTTGATTTTAGCTTTTATTTCTTTAGAAAGTTTGCTATCTATTCTAGTGCCTAGAATTCTATCGAGAGTATCACTTAACATATCCCAACCAGCTTTAATAATAACTAAAGAAATGGCAACACCAATATATCCATCAATGTTTATATCCCAAATAATAGCTATCAAAGCTGATACAAGAGTAGAAGCTGAAACTAAAGCATCAAAAGTTGCATCAGAACCTGATGCAATAAGAGCTGTTGAATTTACACTCTCTCCAACTTTTTTAGTATACTTACCTAAAATTAATTTTACAAAAATAGCAATAATTATGAAGAGAACCATTAAAAAAGTGTAATTTGAAGTAGTCGGATTAAATATTTTCTTAACAGATTCAATTAAAGAAGTTGCTCCTGCAAAAAATACTAGTGAAGATACTATCAATGCACTTAAATATTCAATTCTTCCATGGCCAAGGGGATGTTTATTATCTGCTGGCTTTAATGCAAGTTTCATCCCAATTATAGTAATTATAGACGATAGTGCATCACTTAAATTATTTATTGCGTCCATCATAATAGCAATAGAAGAGGATAATAATCCGATAATTAATTTAAAAGCAGAAAGTAAAATATTACTTATAATACCAATAACACTTGTTTTAATTATTTGTTTATCTCTTGAGAGTTTATTTTTCATATCTATTCCTTAAAATTTCTGTAAATTATATATAATTGAGTAAAAAAAATAAATAACTTTTTATACCACTAAATTTTAATATTAGGATTAATATACCTACCATGCTCTTTAGTTTTTGGCCCAAACTGGATAGCTGAAACTGGACATCTATGTAAACAACCTAAACATATTACACAACTCTTTTTAATCCATACAGGTTTTCCATCCTTTAATTCTATTGCATCAACAGGACATTTATTTTCACACAAGCCACAACTGATACAAGAATCTTCAACTGTGAAAGTCTTAGTATCATTCTTCTTTTTATAGGAAGAATGATGATAATTTGCAACTAAAATATAAGGAAGTTTATTTTTAATGAAGTTTTTAGAAGTTTTTTTAATTATACTGTTTATTATTTTTGGAATTGTATTCTCTGCTTTATTAATCTTTTTTAAATTAGCTTTATCATTTGTTATGTTAAAAATAGGAGTAAAAGTATCAGGATATCTAACACTAAATGAAGCATTTAAATTAATAGATTTTTTCTTTAAAGCCTTTTCTACAAAAGAAGCAGCAGCCCCTGTAGTAGTACCAAAAGTAATTACAGTGTAAAAATATGAAGTAGAATAATTTAAAAAATCAACTTTGTCTAAAAAATCACTTACTATATTTGGAATACCTAAAAAGTAAACAGGAGAAATAATACCTACCCTTTGAACTTTATTTAAATCAAAGATCAAATTATTTTCTTTTAAACAATTATCAATTGAAAAAATTTCATCATCAGTTTCTTTTGCTATTTGAGCTGCTACATATTTTGAATTACCACAGGCTGAAAAATAAAAAACCATAAATTAAGCTCCTAATAATAAGATTTGATTAATACCTATACTAAATATTGCTATTATCTTAATGTAAATTTAAATTTTACTATATAAGCTATGGGGAAAAACAAGGTATAAAAATATATACCATTCATCACATTAAAGTGCCAAAATGGGAAATATATAAGAAATAAAGAACATTAACTTAAAATAATAATGCTTACTTAGCTAAGTATTGACCTAACTGTAGGACTGTGTTATTTTAAAATAAATCAATTAAGGAGATAAAATTTATGATAACTACCTTTACAGCTAGTGCAAAAAAATTAAAAGATGGCTTACAAGTTGAAACCAATGCAAGAGGATTTAAAATCCTAATCGATGAACCTGAAGAACTAGGTGGAACTGATGCTGGATTAAATCCTGTTGAAGCTCTTCTTTGTGCACTAGGTGCATGTCAAACAATAGTAGCTTCAGCCTTTGCTGAATCTCAAGATTTTAGTTTTGAAGAATTTCATGTTGAATTAGAAGGTGATTTAGATCCAGATGGATTTATGGGTCTTGCAGATGTTAGAAACGGATTCCAAGAAATTCGTTATAAAATGCATTTTAAAACTGATGAACCTCAAGAAAAAGCTGAAGCTTTTGCCTCTTTCATCGAAGAGAGATGTCCAGTTGGAGATTGCCTAGCAAATGGTGTAAAACTAGTATCATCTGGTGTAATAAGAGATTAATAAATAAACAATTTTTTTTATGGGATTACAAAAGTAATCCCATTAAATATTTGGAGGAAAACAATGGATATTATTATGCCAGTTATTGTAGGTGGAAAAACCGGTAAAGTTGGTAAAATTAGTGCTAAATTAGGAGATAAAGTTAAAAAAGGTGATATTCTAGCTCAAGTTGAAACAGGAAAAGGAAACAAACCTGTTAAAGCTTTAGAGAGTGGAGAAATTACTAAAATAGTTTGCAGTGAAGGTGAAGAGGTAAAATCAAAACAATTAATGTTTGAATTTTTACCTATAGAAGATGCTGATGATTCAGCTTTAGATGTTAAAGAACAAAGCGATAAAAAAGAAAATATTAACTTAGATACAGAATTATTAATAATTGGATCTGGCCCTGGTGGTTATGTTGCAGCTATCTATGCTGCAAAAAAAGGTTTAAAGGTTACTATTGTTGAAAAAGACAATCTAGGTGGAACTTGCCTAAATGTTGGATGTATTCCAACAAAATCTCTAGTTAAATCTTCAGAAGTTTGCCATAGCATTAAAAACTCACAACTATTTGGTATCAATACAGTATCAAATGCACAAGTAGATATGAAAAGAGTAATCGCACAAAAGAAATCTGTAGTAGATAAGCTTGTTTATGGTGTTAATTTCTTGATGCAAAAAAACAAAATCAATGTAATAAAAGGTAATGCATCTTTTTTAAGTGATAAAAAAGTTACTGTAGATGGAGATAAAATCTACACCATTAGTGCAAAAGATATTATAGTTGCCACTGGATCAAAAATATCAAAAATAAATATTCCTGGTTTAGATCTACCATTAGTAATGGATAGCACAAGTGCCTTATCCTGTACTGAACTACCTAAATCCATAACAATTATTGGTGGTGGTGTTATTGGAATGGAGTTTGCCTTTATCTATAGAAATTTAGGAGTTGAAGTAAATGTTGTAGAATTTATGGATCGGCTATTAACTATGGTAGATAGAGAAGTTTCAAAAGAAATTAAAACTATTGCAGATGATCTTGGTATAAATATATATACAAGCTCTAAGGTTAAAAAAATCCAAAAATCAAATACTAACCAAGCTGTTATAACTTTTGAAGGAGAAAATGGTGAACAACTTCTTATAAGTGATAAAGTTCTATCTGCTATAGGAAGAGAACCTAATTTAGATGGTTTAAATATTGAAAAGTCAGGTGTAAAACTAAATGCAAACGGCAGAGGAATCTTTGTAGATGAATATATGAAAACAAATATTGATCACATTTATGCTATTGGAGATGTTACAAATATAATTCAACTTGCCCATGTAGCTTCCCACCAAGGAATTACAGCTGTTTCTAATATTCTTGGCGAAAAAAAGAAAATGGATTACTCAGCTGTACCAAATGTTATTTTTACAACTCCAGAAATTTCAAGCGTTGGTTTAAATGAAGATCAATGTAAAGAAAAAAATATTGATTATAAAGTTAGTAAATTTAACTTTAGAAGCAATGGTAAAGCCTTAACTATGAATGAAACTCGAGGTTTTATAAAATTATTAAAAGATAATAAAAACAATAAGATTATTGGGGGAACAATAATCGGCGCTGAAGCTTCTTCTCTTATAAGTACAATAACTATTGCAATCTCTAAAGGATTAACTGATGAAGAAATTAGAGAAACAATTTTTGCTCATCCAACTACTGCTGAGGTTATCCATGAAGCTGCATTTGGATTAGGAATTGGAGCACTACACGAATAATGAATAAAATATATTTAGCAAAAGAAACAGATCCTTATTACAATGTTGCAACTGAATATCAATTGATGAGAGAGGCAACAAATGATACTAATTTGTTTTTATGGCAAAATAGTCCGGCCGTAATTTTCGGCCGGAATCAAAGTATTTTTGCAGAGGCAGATACTGAATTTTTAAAGAAAAATAACATATCCCCAGTTAGAAGATTTTCAGGTGGAGGAGCAGTCTTTCAAGATTTAGGCAATCTAAATTTTACCTTTATCACAAAAGAAAAAAATGCAAATCCTCAAAAGTATTTACTAACACTTGAAAAAGCCCTAAGTGATTTAAATATAAAATGTGAATTTAGCGGAAGAAATGATTTATTGTGTAATGGCAAAAAATTCTCAGGACATGCATATTATACAGATGATGATAATTATCTCTACCATGGGACAATAATGGTTGATGTTAATTTAGATATTTTATCAAAAGTATTGAAACCTTCTTTCTTAAAACTTAAATCAAAGGGAATTGATTCAGTTAAAAGTAGAGTTATTAACTTATCTCAAATAAATAAAGATATAACGACTGAAAATGTCTCAAATTCATTAATTAAAGCGTTCAAAGGTCTTTTTGGAGATGTTGAGAAAATAATCCAAATTGATAAAAACAACTTCTTTGCTCAAATGTATCAAAAAATCAGTACAGATAAATGGATTTATCAAGAATCTCCTCAATTTAGTATCACTATTGAAAAGAAACTAAATATTGGAAATGTTTTAGTATCTTCTGAAGTTGTTGATGGGATTATAAAGCAGATTAAAATTCAAACAGATAGCCTTACTATATTTGACTTTTCTCAATGTGAAAAAAATTTAATTGGAAACATCTATCAAGAAAATAATATATTCGATGTAGTAGAGCAATTTATTGCTGTTCAACTTCATAATAATCTTTAGAGCATAGAAAAAATTAAAATAATACTATATAATTTGCTTAAATTATAAATTATATAGGTTGGTAAATAAATGTTTGATCTAGATGACTGTTTTGCTTTAATAACAAGTCGAAGCGGTAAAGTATTTGCAAAAAAATTAGATGAACAACTATCTTCTCATGGCCTTCCAAGAACTCAATGGATTGCCATGTACTATATTTATGTGAGTGAAGACATTACACAAAAAGGTCTTGCTGATAAAATGGAGATTAAAGAACCAACCGTTGCTAGAATGCTTCAAAAAATGGAATATGATGGTATTTTATATCGTGGTGGAAGTAGCAAAGATAAAAGAATTAAATATTTAAAATTAACTGATAAAGGAAATGAAGAATTTTTTAAATTGCTTCCAATAGTTGAAAAATTTAAAGATAACACCATTCTAGATATTTCTGATGAAGATCTTGATACATTCAAAAAAGTTCTTAAAAAGATGATTGAAAACACTTTAAATTCTTAATCAATTTTCTAAGTTTTTATTAAACATTAATCTAGATTCATAAAATTATTTAATATCAATCATTTTCGAAAAAAATTTATATTCTTAATCAATGATTTTAAATTAATATGGACGATATGTAACTTTATTACTTAATAAAGTTAACTTTTTCCGTATATTAATACCTAATAAATTTTATTAAAATATATAGAGAAAATTATGGATATCAAAAAAAGAAATTTTACTGTAGTTATACTCAGCTTGATGGTTTTTTTATCGAATGGTGACAACTATGCTTCAGCAACTCTCATCAGTAACATCGCAAGAGATTTAGGCTTATCAATAAGTGTAGCTTCAATTTCAGTAACTGCCTATATGTTAGGCTTTGGTATATTCACCCTATTCTTCGGACCTTTAGGGGACAAATATGGAAAAGTTAGAATAATAAATATTGCTGCAGCAGGAACAGCTATATTTAGTATTTTAGGTGCTGTAGCTTTTAATTTATCATCATTAGTAGTATTTAGATTGATTAATGGTATGTTTGGTTCAGGAATTTTCCCAGTTACTTTAGCTCTTGTTGGTGGCATGTTCAATGATAAAGAAAGACACAAAGCAATAGCTGGAGTTATGAGTATGGGCTTTTTAGGAAGTGCGACTGCAACAATAATTGGTGGTACTGTTTCCTATTTTGCATCATGGCGTTTTGTATATCTAATATATGGAATCGACGAATTAATTCTTGCAATTATAATGTTAAAAACTCTTGAAAGAGATAAAAGTACTAGAAAGAAATTGGAATTCACTAAATCTTATAAAGTAATATTCTCTGACTTCAAATTTATTAGACTAGCTGGACTATTAATATTAATGGGTTTCTCATACCTTGGAACATTTACCTATACTGGGGTTTCAATTATGGGAAAAACAAGCCTCTCAATTTTTGCAGTAGGGTTTATCTTAGCATTCTATGGAGTTGGAACTGTATTTGGAGCAAAAATAGCCCCAAAATTAAAATTAAAAATGGGTAAAGGTTTTTTAATCTCTGCAGGTTTAATTGGTTTTGCAGCGCTTACCCTTCTCTCTTATACTTTAAATATATATTTAATAATACTTGCTATGTTTGGATTTGGATTTTCTTTTATATCTATACAATCAACAATTGTATCAACTCTTCAAGCAATGTTTATGAATATGCGTGGCACAGTTATGAGTATAGTTGCATTTAATTTATTCTTAGGAGCTAGTATAGGAACAAGTCTAAACGCTAAAATATTAGAAATATCTAATATGGGTCAAATATATTTAACAGCTTCAATAATTATTGTTACAATAGGCATTCTTTCCTCTTTGTTTATATATCATTTTGAACAAAAAAAGAAAAATACGGCATTTACAGCGGTTGAAGTTAATTCTTAAAAAGATAAAGGAAAACTTAATATAAAAAGAATTTAACCATGGCAAAGGGTTGAATTCTTTTTTTTATTAAATATTGAAATCCAATTACATTTATATTCTTTTTCTTTAAAATTTTGCAATTCATCACTGACTAAATTACAAAATTCAACAAGCTTAATTTTATATTGATTAACAACCATCTTTTGCCTAGAACTTATAATTTTTTGTAGACATTTATATTTTTAATTATACGTTGATAATATGGAGAGTGTTCTTATATATCAAGAAAGAAATGTAGTGCAAAAATATCATTTGTTAACAGTAAACTATTACTAAAATCAAATAGAATATGTTTTTTAATTAATGATTAATTAATAGTAAAATAATCATTTTAATAGAGTAAGGTAATTATATTTTATCAATTTTTGTTAAAATTCATTCATCACTTAAATACTTTTTGAGTTGAAATATTATACAAATTAATTGTAAAAATTTTGTTTTAAGAAATATTGAAATTATTTACATTTTTATTTTTAATATAAATTAACTTTTTATTAGTTACACTGCACAAACAGTTTGTTTCTAAAAAATACTAATATTATACAAATATTAATCTAATATTCCAAAATGGGTAGTTTAATTATAAATTTAATTATACTTTTTTAATTCAAATTGTTGATAATGAATTTGTATTCATATACTATTAAAGCTAAGTAGTTATAATAAACTGAAATTATAACAACTAAATTAATTATCAATATAAAAATTATTAGGATGCGTTAGTCAAAATGCCACAAAATTCTGTAAATAAGTTAACAAGGAAAGATTTAAGTATAATTATAAAAAAGACTTTATTTTTTGTAATTCCGTTTACCATTCTATATATAATTTTTTTCAGTTATTTATTCAGTATAAAAAAGACTAATTCAATAAATTTATTAATTAAAGATACTGAGCAAGTAGCTACAAAAATTGATATTTTAGTAGATTATTTTCAAAGAGAAATAACTGAAGATTTGATGGTTATAAAAGAGTCTAATGAATTTAATTATTATTTAAATAATACTAATAATCACTCTAAAGAAAATTTAGCACAACTATTTTTCAGACTTGCAAAAAGTAAACCTAATTTTACACAAATAAGATTTATAGACAAAGATGGGTATGAACAGGTTAGAGTTAATAATAATAATGGCAATATTGAGATTGTAACCGAAGATAAATTGCAATACAAAGGGGACAGATATTATGTAATAAACTCAACAGAATTAAAAGATGGAGAGTTTTATTTCTCCCCATTAGATTTAAACATTGAAAATGGTGAAGTTGAAATACCATATAAACCATTATTTAGAATATCAACTCCTATTTATAAAAATAATCAATATTTTGGTTCAATAATCATTAATCATCTTGCTTCAAATATTTTAGATATTATCGATGAAAATGTTACAAGAAAAGAAACGCCCTTTATAGATGATTATCTTGTAAATGAAGATGGGTATTATCTTTATAACGAAGATGAAACAAAACTTTTCTCTTATATGTTTGATGATCATAATTATAACATCAAAGATTTAATCCCCAATTTTGATGCTGAAAAAGATTTAAACAAACCTTTTGTAGAAGATAATATTCTATATACAATTTCTAATATTAGCTCTGAAAATAATGAAAATGCTTTGAGTTTTTATCTTATTCAAACCTTTGATATAAACAATCTTGATTTTATGAAAAATATTGTAATATTTAACTTAAATATTGTTGAATTTATTATGTTAATTTTTATAGATTTACTTGCATTTTGCTTTGTAGTATTCTTAGTTTATAGAAATAAAGATAAAGAACAAATAGCTCTTACATCTCTAATTGCTAATAATACAAATGATGGGATTGTTATTACTGATAAAAAAACGAATATTATCTTCGTAAATAAAGCTTATGAAAAAATTACAGGTTATGAAAAAAGTGAAATTATAGGAAAAAAAACAAGCTTCTTTAAATCAGGATTACACCAAAATTCTTTTTATAAAAAGATGTGGAATTCTTTAAACAATAATAAAGTCTGGTTTGGTGAATTATGGGATAAAAAGAAGAATGGATTATTATACCCTAAGCAATTAAAAATCTATGCATTTGAAAACAAATATACCGATTCGGTGCAAAAATATGTGGGAATTTTCTCAGATTTAACAAAAGAAAAAGAAAGTGAAACAAATCTTAGAAAAATTAAGAATTATAATTTTGAAACTAACCTACCAAATCAAAACTTGCTATTTAAATTAATTAAAACCCAGATTAATAAACCTGAAACTAAAATGTTTGGTATATTTTGTTTTTCTATTGTTAATTTTGATTCAGTAACTCTAAATAAAGATAAAAATGATATTAATAAAATATTAACTCAATTTATCAAAGACATTCAAAAACTTATAGATAAAAAAGACTTCCTAGCTCAAATATCCAGAGATACTTTTGTTGTTGGAATTCTATCCTATGATACCAAAGATGAAATTAATAAATTTATTACTAATTTCTTTCATAAAATTAACGAGAAAAGTTTTTATCAAAATTATGTAGATGTTTTCTTTAATATCAAAGGTGGAGCATCCATTTATCCTGAAGACGGACAAAATGCGGATGATTTATTAAATAGTTCCAAAATGGCATTAGAAAGTGCAAAAGATCAAAATAAGAGTTTAGTTTTTTCATCTATAAAAGTTAGAGACAATATTAAAAAGCAATATCTAATGAGTCTATATCTAAAAGATGCAATTATTAACAATGAATTATTTGTTACTTACCAACCTCAAGTAGATAACATTAATAAACAGATTATAGGAGCTGAAGCTTTAATTCGTTGGAATAATCCAACCTTAGGACTGATTTCCCCTTTTCTATTTATCCCAATTGCAGAAAAAAATGGTTTTATAATTGATATTGGTTATTGGATAATTGAAGAAGTGTTTAAAGACTTCAACGAAATAAAAGATACTCTTCCATCTAACTTTAAACTTTCAATAAACATATCTCCCATACAGTTCAATGATGATAATATAATAAATAAAATAATTGAACTTTCTGATAAATATAATATTGATTTATCCTATTTCGAGTTAGAAATTACTGAAAATGTTTTGGTTTCTGATATAGAAAATGTTAATTCAAAATTAACTCAATTTAAAGATTTAGGATTAAGCATTGCTATGGATGATTTTGGTACAGGCTTTTCGTCATTAAGCTATTTACAAAACCTATTAATTGATAAAATTAAAATCGATAGATCATTTATCAAAGACTATCCTGAAAATGATACAGGTACTGTTGCCAAAATCATAGTTAAAATTGCAAAAGAATTAGAGTTAAAATTAATCACAGAAGGTGTTGAAACAAAGGAACAATTAAATTATATGAATTCAATTGGTTGTTATAGTATTCAAGGTTATTATTTTAGTAAACCTTTATTACTTTCACAGTTAAAAGAATATATAAAAAAGTTTCAAGAGACTCATACACAAACCAACCTTTAATTAGATACAAAAAAATAGCCATATTAAAGTTTAATTTCATTATTAAATAATATGGCTATTAATTATTTTAAAGCTTATTTCATAGTTTTTAAAAGACTCTTAACTTTCTCTAGATCTCTTTTCTTCTTGAAAAGTGGATCCTTATTAGTATCATATGCTACTAATTTTTCTTCAAAAGGTATGTCTTTATCTTTGTTGATATAGAGAACACCTAATGGGAATTTTTCAGTTTCTAAAGCTTTTTTAAATGCCTCAACTTGATTATACGGATCATAATCTTTTCCTAAATAATAGCAATTGTCTTTAAACCACTTAAAATTATTTATTTTATTAAATGAAACACAAGGTTGAAAGATATCAATAATAGAATAACCTTTGTGCAAAACAGCTTGTTTTATAATCTCTTTCGTCTGCTCTTTATCTCCACTAAAAGCCCTTGCTACAAAGGAGGCTCCAAGAGAAACAGCTACAGCCATTGGATTAAAAGGCTCATTAACGACTCCAAACACTTGCAATGTTGTCTTCATTCCCTTTTGAGTAGTAGGAGAAGCTTGTCCTTTAGTGAGCCCATAAATCATATTATTATGAACTATATTTGTTATATTAACATTTCTTCTTATTGCATGAATTAAATGATTTCCACCTTCTCCATACATATCACCCTCACCACTTTCAGCTATTATAGTTAGATCTCTATTGGCCGATTTAATAGCAGTTGCAACAGGCAAGGCTCTTCCATGAAGTCCGTTAAAGAAATTACTATTTATATATTGTGGCATTTTTGCAGCTTGACCAATTCCTGAAACCATTACTATATTTTTTGGTTCTATACTAAGTTCGTCCAAAGCTGATTTTACTGTTTCTAATATTGAGAAATTACCACAACCTGGGCACCAAGCTATATCTTGATTATTTAAATTAAATTTATTATTCATTAGTTATCTCCTATAAAAGGTCAATAGTTTTCAACAGAAAACCATAACCTATTTTCATTTTCTTTATTGTTTTTAGAAGCTATACAGCTTCTGTTTGTCGCCTTATATAATCAACAGTTAATCGATCTATATCAAAAGGAGTTTTGT
>JAQQAS010000026.1 GCA_028532815.1 Pleomorphochaeta sp. | reverse complement strand
TGGATTTTTACTTTTAGATACCATTATTTTAGATATTTCTATAGGATTAAATAGCTTAAAATAATAATATTTTTAATGACTTAAATAATCTGTTTTTTTTATAAATAGTAGATTGACGGACTTTAAGTAAATTCTTATTATTGTTTTCATGATTGATATTTACCAAGATGTTTTTGATAAAACATACCAAACAATACTAGTTGCATTAGAAAATCGTTCTAAAAAGGCAGATTTCTCGATTCAAAATATAAAAGGAGAACTTTTAAGCTTTTATAGATATGACGGTTTAGATTGGACTGGGCGAGGTGAAACTAAGCAAGCTGAAAATGATGGTGCAATTTTAGCATATGAAGTATTTATAGAAAGGTATGAGAAAGAACACTCTACAAATAATTAGTTTTAAGTTTAATTGAATAATTTATAGTAAAACAACTTGGAATATTTTTTAATAGTTGACTAATTAATTATTTTCATTTGTTTTGAATTGTATTTTTGGAATGAAAGCAACTATAATCTAGTTAGTAAATATTCAACAAAGCTTGAAATTTATTATTCTTTATGCTAGTTTTTATAAGGATTTGACTAAATCCATTACAAGAAAAAATATATAATTAGTCATAAAATTTTATTATATTTAAAGAGGTATATATGTCAGGGCATAGTAAATGGGCTACTATTAAGCACAAAAAAGGTTTAGCAGACGCTAAACGCGGTCAGAAATTCACAAAATTAATTAAAGAAATTACAGTCGCAGCTAAGATGGGTGGCCCTGATCCCGAGTCAAATGCAACATTAAGAACAGCTATCTTAAAAGCTAAGGCAGAAAACATGCCTAAAGATAATATTGAAAGAGCTATCAAAAAAGGTAGTGGAGATACTGATACTTCAACTTATTATGAATTAACATATGAAGGTTATGCACCAGGTGGTATTGCTATTATCGTTGATACTTTAACAGATAATAAAAATAGAACTGCTGCAGATGTTAGATCTACTCTTACTAAATTAGGTGGTTCACTTGGTACAACAGGTTGTGTTTCTTATATGTTCCAAACTAAAGGTATTATTACTTATAGTGAAGAAAAATACAGTGAAGAAGAAATTTTCGAAATAGCTTTAGAAAATGGTGCTGACGATGTTGAAGCTAGTGATGGTTTAATCGAAGTTACAACTAGTCCTTCAGACTTTGCTAATGTATTAGAAGCATTACAAGCAGCTAATTTTGAACAAGAAAGTGCCGAAGTTGAAAAAGTAGCAGATCAAATGATCACTTTAGATGCTGAAAAAGCTAGAAAAGTATTAAAGATTGTAGAAAAATTAGAAGATTTGGAAGATGTTCAACAAGTTTCAACTAACTTAGAACTTCCAGATGACTTTGAAGAATAAAATATATGCGTATTCTTGGCGTTGATCCGGGATTAGCAAATACAGGCTGGGGTATTATTGATTCAATAGGACACAAATCCCGGCCTGTTTCTTTTGGTATGATTAAAACTACCAAAGAAACTCCTAGTGAAGTTAGAATTTTTACTATAGCTGAACAACTTGGAGCAATAGCTCAAAAGTATAATGTTGAAATATGCTCTATTGAAGATATATACTTTACTAAAAACTCTTCTTCTGCAATTTCAGTTGCTAAAGTTATAGGTTCTGCAATTCATAAATTGTCACAACTAAATCTTGATGTTAAACTATATTCACCACTACAAATAAAATCAATTATTACCGGTTATGGTAATGCAGATAAGAAACAAGTTCAGGAAATGGTTAGATTACATTTAGGCTTAGCTCAAAGACCAAAACCTGATCACGCAGCAGATGCTCTTGCAGCAGCTTTATGTCTTGCTACATATGAAACTTCAATGAATAGGATAATGAAATGATCAATGCAATATATGGGGAAATTACAAGCATTAGTGTAACTAATGTGATAATAAAAAGTAATAATATAGAATTTGATTTATTAGTTGCTAGCTCTACTGCAGCTAAATTAAATGCATTAACAGATAAAAGTGAAGTTAGAGTAGTTACATATCTTCAACATAGAGAAGATGCTATGACTTTATTTGGTTTTGTGGATGAAAGAGAAAGAGAATTCTTTTTACAGTTGCAAAATGTTTCTGGAATAGGGGCAAAAGGTGCCTTAAAAATTATGGGTGGAGTTACATTTAAAGACTTTGTAATTATGCTTGATAATAGTGATGTTACCTCTCTTTCGAAGCTTCCTGGAATAGGGAAAAAAACCGCTTCGAAATTAGTATTAGCACTAAGAGGTCAATTAGTTGTAGATGATTTAGAGAAATCTAATAGTGAAATTCCAGTTCAAAGTGAGCAATTTAAAGAACTTATTGTTGCTTTAGTTGATATGGGGTATGATAGAAACAAAGCTACTAAAGAAATCCATAAACTATACGATTTACACAAAGATAAATTGGAAAAATTATCTGCTCATGATGTAGAATCATATTTATTTAGATTGGCTATCTCTAATTTAAGCTAGAGGATATTTATGAGTGAATTTGAAGAAAATATACAAGATATAGAATCTCTAAAAGCTAATTCCCTTGTCTCAACAACTTTTCAAAATGAAGATGATGAACAAGAAAATATATTAAGACCTAAGAAATTAAAAGATTTCCAAGGTCAAAAACAATTAAAAGAAAACCTTTCAATTTTTATCCAAGCAGCAAGAGAAAGAAATGAAGCCTTAGACCATACTTTCTTAATTGGCCCTCCAGGTTTAGGAAAAACTACCCTAGCTAGTATTGTTGCAAATGAAATGGGTAAAGAGATTAGGATGACTAGTGCTCCAGCTCTTGAAAAACCTAAAGATTTAGCAGGTATATTAACTAATATTAGTGAAGGCTCGATTTTTTTTATAGATGAAATTCATAGGTTAAAACCTGCCTTAGAAGAAATGCTATATATTGCAATGGAAGATTTTGAAATTGACTGGGTTATAGGTCAAGGACCTGCCGCTAGGACAATGAGAATTCCTCTTCCTAAATTCACACTAATTGGAGCAACTACCAAAGCTGGACAAGTTTCTTCTCCTCTTCATTCAAGATTTGGAATTACATGTCACCTTCAATTTTATAATGAAGTTGAACTAAGTAAAATTATTAAAAGAAGTAGTAGTTTAATTGATTGTAAAATAGAAGATGAAGCTCTAATTCGTTTGGCTAGGTGTAGTAGAGGTACACCTAGAATAGCAAATAGGCTATTAAAAAGGCTTAGAGATTTTGCAACAGTATTAGCAGATGGAACAATTACTAATGAAGTTGTAGATCAAGGACTTACTAGGTTAGGAATAGATCCAATTGGTCTAGAAGATCAAGATAGAAATATATTAAAAACAATTATTAATTTTTACGGTGGAGGACCTGTTGGAGCTAGTACACTTTCTATAAGTGTAGGTGAAGCAATTGAATCATTAGAAGATTTTTATGAACCTTACTTAATCCAAAAAGGGTTTTTAATTCGTACTCCAAGAGGTAGATGTGTAACCACAAAGGCCTATGAGTTATTAAACATAGCCCCACCATCAAAAATTAAAGATTTTGATACATCTATTTTATAAATGAGGAAATAAATGGAAGATAAAATACAAAGTGGATTAAAGACAAGTGACTTTACTTTTGATTTACCCCATGAATTAATTGCGCAAGTGCCAAGTGATAAAAGAGGCAAAGATAAACTATTAGTATTAGAAAGAGAAAGTGGAAAATATTTTGATAAAAGTATTGATGACTTTGTTGCTGAAATTGAAAGTAATTCAATTTTAGTTATAAATAATTCAAAAGTAAGAAAAGCTAGAGTTTATGCAACTAGTGAAACTGGTGGAAGAGTTGAATTTTTATTCTTAGAAGAAAAAGAAGATTACTCATGGAACTGTATGGTAACTAAAAGCAAAAAGCAAAAAGTTGGAAAAAAATATTTTTTTGAAGGTGGACTAGAAGCCACAATTGTTGAAACCCTAGAAGATAGTACTAAAATTGTTAAATTTAATAATAGAGTAACTGAAGAGTGGTTTAATCAATTTGGGCATGTACCATTACCACCATATATAAAAAGAGAAGATAGTTTTAGCGATGAGACAAGATATCAAACAGTTTATGCTAAAAATGAAGGGAGTGTAGCCGCTCCTACTGCAGGTTTACACTTTACAGATGATATCTTAGAAAAAATCAAAGCTAAAGGTGTTGAAATTGTAGAAGTTACTTTACATGTAGGAATGGGAACTTTTATGCCTGTTAGAAGTGAAAACTTAGATGATCATGATATGCACTATGAAAGATATAGTATTAGTGAAGAAGTTGCACAAATTATTAATAATGCCAAAAAGAATAACAAAAAGATTGTAGCAACAGGTACAACTAGTGTTAGAACTCTAGAAAGCGCTGTAGATGAAAACGGGCTTTTAAAAAGTGGACTTGGAAGGACTAATTTATTTATAAAACCAGGTTATCAATTTAAAATAGTTGATCAGTTATTAACAAACTTCCACACGCCTGAGAGTACTTTATTAGTATTAGTTTCAGCCTTTGCTTCAAAAGATAACATCTTTAAAGCTTATAACCACGCAGTTGAAAAAGACTATAGATTCTTCAGCTATGGAGATGCAATGTTTATTAAATAAATAAAACCCCAATTTTTTACTAATTGGGGTCAATTTTTATTATCTTTTTTATTTTAAAATCTTATTTAATTTACCAATTATAGTTTGAGTTATTTTTTCAACACTCAAAGTGCCATCAATTTTTATTAAAGTAACTTTTTCTGGAAGTTCCTTTAGTATTTTAATGTAATTATTATATACTTTTTCTAAAAACTCATTATGTTCAAAAATATCTTTTTCAGCCCCACGGCTGTTTATTCTATTTAAACATTCCTCAACAGGAGTATCGATAAAAATTAAAATTTGAGGATGAGGGTAATTATTCAAAGACTTAACTACTTCCAAATCACATTCTACTCCTTGATATGCTAAGGAAGAATAAAAATATCTATCACTTATTACAATCTCATTGTCATTAATATGTTTAATTACACCGTCTTGTGAGTTATAAAGATGGTCTTCTCTATCTGTTGCATACAATTTTGCTAAAGTAAGTGGGGTGGTTATAAACCTTTTTGCTAAAACATCTCTAACTAATTTACCAATAGGTCGATCTGTTGGTTCAAAAGTATTGTGGATATTATATCCTTTTTTTATCAATTGGGTTGAAACCTTTTTCAATTGGGTGGTAGTCCCAGCGCCATCTAAGCCTTCAATAACAATGAAGTTCTCTAAAATATCTGCCATTTTTGAATTTTTCCCTTTTAAATGTATAAGAATTTAATTTTCTAATGAATAAATTATTTTTTCGTATTATAATGCAAATAAAGTTTTGGAGGAAGGTCTTGAAATACCATAGTACTAAAAAATCGATTTTTACAATTTCAATTATCATTATATCATTACTAATTATTTCTGGCATAGGTATATTTAGATTTCAAGCTGAGACTCCCGTTCAAGCAGTTAGCTCTGCTCTTTTAAACAATCTAGAAATGCCAAATGGTTATAGTGTAAAGGTTGAGAATGTAAATGAATCTTTTTTACTTAGACAAAAAATAGATAGTATAAGTATATCAAAAGATAATAATGATATAATTAATATCTCAGATCTTTCAATAAATCAAAATATTTTCGATTATTTAGGTTATATCTTTTTTAAAAAGAACATTAACTTTAATATTAACGCTTCATCAATTAATATAAATATTAATGATGAATATAGTGACCTTTTCTCTTCTTTGAGTTCAATTAAAATTAAAGATAATACCATAGCAATCCAATCAAAGTTAGAAAAACCGAATCAAGAGGTTGAAGAAAATGATTTTGATTTTAGGGATTTACTCAATTCAATAATTAGGCAAAAATATATAGATTTAGAACCAATTTTAGGTGAAAGTTTTATAAGTAATTCTTATGAGATTAAAATTGATAGTGGAATAGTAAAATATAATGTAAATAATTTAGATTTAGAATCTAAAATTAATAATTTAAATATTAATTTAGAAAAATCAGGTATCTTAAATAATTTAGATTTTAGATTAAGTGAATTATATTTTAATAATAATCAAATCTATTTTAGAGCAGATGCTGCATCAATATCCTTATATGATACTATGGTTGATGTCATTATAGATGAAAGTAGCTTTTTATTAGCAAAAAATAACTTATCGATTAATTATATTGACTTAAAATATAATCTAGAAAAACTTGGAGAAGTGTTTTTTAATTTAAATAAAGTGGATTATTTAAATGATAATGTTAATTTGAATATTAATTATTTAAATGGACAATTAAATACTAATTTTAAAGATTTTTCACTTCTATTAAATCCCATCTTTTTTGAATTAAATGTTAATAATAACAACATAAGTTTTAATGAAGCAAATTTAGGCCTTTCTAGTGTAGATAGCAACTTGTCTTTTTTCTTTAATAATGAGCAAACCTCAACTTTATCCTTTGATAACAATTTAATCTATTTAGATAATATAGATTTAACACTTCTTTCAAATGACAAATTGTTTAATAAATCAAATATTAAAATAGGTAAGATAAATTATGCTAATGATGAATTTATTAGTGAATTTTCCAATATTAGTGCTAAATTAAATAGTGAGAATGAACTTGAAGATATTCTTTTAGATGATAAAATAAACTTTTCTAAAATAAATCTAGATAATATAATAAATATTTATAAATCTGTTACTTTAAATTTAAGCGGGGATACAAATCTACAAAATGAAGATCATCAAATTAGTTCCACTTTTACGACAGATATTCTACTTCAAGATAGTTTTAATAATCTAACAGCTTCCTTTCTTAGTAATAATATTAAAATTGATGATTTAAAAGAGGAGATAAGTGCTGAGATAAATTTTCAAGGTCCCCTTACTTTAGATAAAAATAGTATAGAATCAATTGAAGCAGATTTTACTTATGGAGACACTTTAACTATAAAGACAATAGGGCAATTTGAAGAAAAATTAACTAATAACCAAGTTATTTCTTCAGTAATTTTTGACGAGTTCAAATTAAATGAATTTTTGCCTTATTTATCATATATAACACCATCGCTTGTAAATTATATTAATGAAGATTCAGCTTTAAAAGGGTCAATTAACTATGATGGAAAGATTGCAACAATAAAAGATGATTATTTTGATGGGAATTTGACTTCTTCGTTATTAATACAAAAAGCTCAATTTCTAGATGCCGGATATAATATTGGATTAAATTTAGAGACTGATATATCTAAGACAGATTTTAATGTAGATGAATTATCTCTTTCTCTCTTTGATTATAGGTTAGCATTTAGTGGTAAATATATAATTAATTCTAAATCTCTATCAGGTTTGTTAAACTTAGATGATATTGATAAAGATGAAAATTTAGTCAATGTATCATTTATAAATGATGAAATTGATAGTACTAATTTTACTCTAAAGGTTGTTAAATTACCTCAATTTAGCATTGTCGGCTCGCTGAAGAATATGTCTAATTCAAAATATGAGATTAAGAGTAATTTAAATCTAAAATCAGAAGCTGTAGATATAAATATAGATGCTGATGTTAAAAATTTACAATTTCTTGTAAAAAGTGAAAAAGGCTTAAATTTAAATATTGGAATTAGTGATACAATTTATGGAGAACTGAATCTTGATAATTTTAATTTAATTGATTTAGATAATTCAGAATTTAATGGGAATTTAGAGTTTAATTATAAAAATAATGATTTATGGCAATTTGATATTTATGATTTTGATTTCTCTTATGATAACAAGCTTTACGATATAATATTCAATGGTAATATAACTCAAGATTCAATTGATTTAAATAAATTAGATTATTATAACAATAACTATAATCATAAATATTATGGGACTCTTAATTATGAAGGACCTAAATATGTAACTCTTGTAACAAATAAATTTAAGGATTTATATAAGATAAACTTTACTTTTGGTGATTCAACTAGTCAAAGAATAGAAGCTTCGATGTTTAATAATTCAGATATCACTAATATTTACTTAGATATAAGTCAATTTAATATTTCAAGATTTTTCAAAAACCAAAGTGAAATCTTATTAGATGCAAGAATTATTGGTAAAACAGATTTTGAACAAAATAACCAAATCAAAGGCGATATTGAATTTAATGAAACAGGTATATTAGATGTATTAATTAATGATCCAGTTCTCGATACAATAGTTCCTGCAACTTCAAATACTTTATTAAATAGAGTTGTTTCCTTTATACCTTTTATAAACTTACCAACAGAAACAACAAGCAATATATCAACAATTGATATTCCAGAAGAAGCTAATAAATTAAGTTTTTCTACTAATTTAAACATTGAGGAAAATGATTTTAAATTAGAAAATTTATATTTATCCTTTAGCAATTACACTTTTAAAGATGCAAATATTACATTAAATACAAAAGATTTTGATTTGGCAATTGATTCAAACATTGAGGTATTAAAACCCTCTGTGGTAACTAATCAAATAAGTAGTTTTGATTTTGAGTTTTATATTAATTTTTTAAGTACTATAAATTCAATAAAAGAACAATTTGCTGTAAATGAATTAAATTTTTCTACAATTAATTCAATTTATAATAAATTTAATGAATATAAGAGCTTTGATTATGATTTGTTAAACAATGTTAAAGGGAATTTAAATATAAAAAATATTGATTTGTTAGAAGATACTGTAGAGTATGAAAAATTATTTAAAGATAAAGTAAGAGAAGAGTTGAATCTTGATGATATTTCTTCTAATTTTAATTTTAATAACGACCAATTTACACTAAGTTCAGATTATATAAATGCAACTATAGATTTAATTGATCAAAAGGGAACCCTTAATATATCTGATGATTATGATATATCGGCTAATATAATATTTGACTATGGTGATAGTTTTGATTTGTATGCAACAAATTTAGATGTTCCTATCACATATATTGAAAAGTTAATATACATAAAATTAGTAAAATTTTCTGGAGATAATATTAGTGGTAGCTTGTTAGTTGAAGATTTATTTAATAAACCAAAATTTTATGGCGAATTATATACAAACAATTTTAAGGTTGAGACTTTATATATAAAAGATAATTATGTAGAAATACCATCTCTTTCTATTATTTTAGATGAAAATACTATTTACACAAATAGGGTAAAAGCTAATTATTTTGATTTAGATAAAAATGAAACTACTTCATTTTATACTTCTAGCGATATAGTTTTTGATAATTTTATCTTCAAAAATGCTTCTGTAATTATGGAGTGTCCAAATTATATTCCAGTTTATGTTCCACTTTTGGGAATGAATTTAACAATTGACGCTGATATTAAGAATTATTTTAGCTATAGTACAGATGGAAATACATCTTATTTAAGTGGTGATTTAGTTGTTAAAGATGCGGTTGTTAGAAGTGGGGTTGATATTCCATCTTGGATTATTACACGACAAGAAACAAATGGAGATTTTAAAATTACCACAGCAGAAAATAATAGTTTTTACTATCCAAAATTAGATAATCCTATAATAAGTTTAACAATGAGTAAAAATCAAAATTTTGAATTTAAATTTGATTCTTTGACAAAGGCATACTCAGTAGATGGCAGTGTTGATATTTTGCAAGGTGAAATTTTTTATTTCCAAAAGAATTTCTACATTGATTCCGGATCTCTTTCTCTGAGAGTAAATAATGAAACAAATCAATTAGAACCAATTATTTCTCTTGAAGCAACACTTAGAGAAATTGATGATGATGGAGATTCTGTGGATATTGTATTAACTCTAAATAATAATTCTCTCAATAATTTAAATCCGGTATTTTCTAGTATTCCGTCAAAAAGTCAACAAGATATTATGAGTATATTAGGCCAATCCTTTTCAAGTTCTAGTACAAGTGATTCCAATTCCGTAGCTACGATTGCAACAGCAGCTACGTCAGTATTCTCTTCTCTAGGATATATTGAAACAGGTGGCGTCTCTACCTTAAATCAAACAATAGCTTCAACACTAAATTTAGACTTCTTTAGTCTAAAAAGTAGTATAGTGGAAAATATTCTATTGGAGACTTTTATTGATGATCCAAGCTACTCTTCTTATTCTCCATTAGCAAGATATTTAAATAATACTACAGTCTATATGGGCAAATATTTGACTACAGATTCTAAATTCCAAATATTAATTAATCTACTTGCAACAAACGATAGTGATGCTACAAGTTTCTTAACTAATGATCTTTCTTTGGACATTGAAATGTCTTATGAAATTGATACGGAATTGGCAAAGTTTTCATTCTTTACTAATCCAACACAGTTGTCCTTTTTAGAAATATTAGATACTATTGGTTTTAGTGTAACTAAAACAATTCATTTTCGTTAGTATAAGTAAAATGTATTAAAGTTAGGAGATAACATGCTTAAAAAATTTTCTTTAATATTGTTAATATCCATATTAAGTTTATCCAGTGTTTTTGCTGCAGATGATACTTGGTATGAAGGTGTTAAAATATCAGAATTTCAAACAGAAGGCCTTAAAAACGCAGATAAAAACGACGTTTCAAATATATTATTTAAATATAGGAATAAAGTTTATACAGAGGATTTGTTTAATCAATTACAAGCTGAATTGTATTCTTTGAATTCTTTTTCATACTTCTATGCAGAAGCAACTAGAATTAATCCAGATTCCAACCAATTAAGAATAACGCTTACTTTCTTTGAGAAACAATTATTAGATTCTGTTACTTTTGAAGGAAATAACAAATTAACTGATGCAACTCTCCTTGAATCAAGTGGATTGAATTTAGACACCTTTTATGAAGGCTATGAAATGTCTCAAGCTGCTGAGAAGTTGAAACAAGTATATTCGGAAAAAGGGTATGCAGATATCAAAGTTACTCCAAAATTAATTGAAGATGCAGAGAATAATACAGTATCAATTAATTTTCAAATAGAAGAGGGTAAGCAAGTAATTATTAGTGAAATAGAATTTACTGGTAATGAAAATTTTGATAACAAAGTCTTATCAACTCAATTAGAGTCAAATACTAAATCATTGTTTAGAAATGGTTTTTATTCTGAAGCAACAATATCTAAAGATAAAGAAAATTTACAAACCTTCTATTATGATCGTGGTTATATTATGGCAACTATTGATGAGCCAAGCCAAGAAGTACTTGAAGAAACTGATACTCAGAAGAGAATTAAGCTAGTATTTAATGTATTTGAAGGCGAAATTTGGACTGTAGGAAAAATTAGCTTTGAAGGAAATACAATATTTAGTGATGACTTTTTAAATGAGGCTATTACTTTAAGAGAAGGTGATGTGTTTAACCGTGGTTTATGGATTACTGAACTTAGACAAATCTCACAATTATATTATGATAAAGGATATATTAACTTAGCTGTTAACCCTCAAACATCTGTAGATGAAGAAAATAGAACTGTAACCTTTACTGTATCTATTAATGAGGGCTCAAGAGCAAAAATTAACAAAATCATAATCAACGGTATTGGTAGTACTCAAGAAGTAGTATATACACGTGAACTAACATTTAAAGAAGGTGAATATTTTAATAAGTCAGCTGTTGAACAAAGTTTATTAAATATACAAAATACTCAATTAGTTACTGAATTAAATTATTCTATAGATCCAATTGATGATGAAAATTGTAATGTTATTATAGAAATTACCGAAGGTGGACAACAAGATATCCAATTCGGAGCTACTTTTGGCGGAACTACTGACGAATTCCCAATTTCTGGCTTTGCAACTCTAACAGATAGAAATATCTTTGGAACAGGAAATGACCTTTCAACTAGCATCATATTATCTCCCTCAACTCAAAAAGCATCTGTAAGTTTTGTTGATGAATATTTTGATGAAATACCTTGGTCAAATGGTTTCTCATTTAGTCTTTCTCATACAACAGTTGAAGATGTATTAGTAAAAGGTGGTGATGAATTTTATGATGGTCACATAGATGATGACGATTATGAAAACAATGCATATCCATTAGGATATAGTAGTTATGCAGCTTACGTTGCAGCAGATGAAGAAACTCCAGATTCTCAATATTTAATGGATTATGAATTATATAGTATTTCTGCTGGCTATGATACTGGTTATACCTTTAGATTTGATCCAGGTGCTTTAATTGTTAGTACTGGTCTTAATTTCAGTATTAATAAAGCAATATTTAATAGTAACTACTTACCTTATGAAGAATTAATTTATAAATATAGCTTACAATGGCAGTTCTCAAATAAATTAACATTAGGTTTTGCTTGGGATGGAAGAGACTTAAAAACAAACACAACTAGAGGATGGTATGTTTCACAAAACTTTACTTATGCAGGTGGTTTCTTAGGTGGTTTATCAAATTATAATAAGTCGGTAACTAGCTTCTCTGCATTTACTCCTGTTTTAAAATGGGAAACTGAGGAAGAAGAAATTAAACAAATTATTGGTTCCTATTCAACTAGTGCAAGTTTCATGTTCCCTCAGTATTACTATAGTGATGATGGAGCTTGGGGATGGTATGATGCTAAAGAAGGAGCAACATCTAGTGAGATGTTATACATTGATGGTGCATCAATTGCTTTAGGTCATGATGTTGAAGATGATTTATACTTCTTATTCGATAATAAGTTCTCACTAGAATATACATTAGTGAAAAATATATTGGCTTGGGATACTTTTGTTAGTGCAACTGCAGCTACTGAAAGCTATGATGATATTGCAGCCTTCCAAAATTGGGATTGGTATTTTGCAGCTGGTACTGGTCTTAAAATAAAAATTTCAGGATTCCCAATTGGTCTTTACTTAGTTAAAGATGCTACTCTTTTAAATAGTGATGGCGACGGATTTGAATATGTAGAAGGCTCTTTATTTAATTTTGCTGATAGTGATGAAAATTCAATATTTAACGGAGTTAATTTAGTATTATCCTTTACGTCAAATTTATTCTAAAAAATTTATATATCTCCTTCGGGAGATATTTTTTTACCATAAATAAAGCTTTAATTTTTTTTAACTCCTTGTTATACTCATCTTATGAAAAAAGAAAAATTAACTCCAATGATGGTACAATATTATCAAATCAAAGATCAAAATAAAGATAAGGTCCTTTTTTTTAGGCTAGGCGATTTTTATGAAATGTTTGATGAAGATGCAATTGAAGTTTCTAGATTATTAAATTTAACATTAACACATAGAGGTGCTTTTCCTATGTGTGGTATTCCATACCATGCTTCAAAAGCATATATAAAAAGATTGTTAGAAGAAGGCAAAAAAATAGCAATTTGTGAACAAGTTGAAACGCCTTCAAAAGATACAAAACTTGTAAAAAGAGAAGTCGTTCAAGTTATAACTCCTGCCACAGTTGTTGAAGATGACTACTTAGATTCTAAATCGAGTAATTATATATTGAGTATATCTTATTCTGTAAAAGTAACTAGCGTTGCATTTAGTGATATTACCAGCGGTGAATTCATCTTAAAAGTTTTTAATAAAGATAGTGCATTCCAACAATTAAATTCACTATTAGCTCAACTAAGGCCAAAAGAAATCTTAGTTAATGAAGATGATTATTTTGTACATAAAGACTTCTCTTCAATATTAGATGAAACAAATATAATGATTACTAAACTTTCATCTTCCGATTTTAATAAAAAGAAAGCTTATGATAGATTAACAAGTCATTTATCGATCAGCTCATTAAAGGTATTTAATATTGAAAAGGATAATCCTGCAATTAGACCTGCAGGAGCTTTGTTAAAATATATATACGATACCTCAATGTCTTCTTTAAATCATATTACAGGATATACCATTGAAGAAGATACTTCTTTTTTAACTATAGATAGTTCAACTAGAAAAAGTTTAGAAATTTTAGTAAATACCCAAGATGGAACTTCTCAAAACACTTTGTACAGTGTTTTAGATAAGACAATAACAAGTGGTGGAACTAGACTGCTAAAAAAATGGTTGAGTTATCCCTTAGTAAATAAAGAAATAATTATTAATCGACAAAGCTGGATAGAATATTTTAAATTCAATAGAGAAGAAAGAAGTAGGGTTAGGGAAGAATTAAAAGGTGTATTAGATATGGTCAGATTAACAACCAGAATTTCTATGAAAAGAAATACACCAAGTGATTTGTTGGGAATAAGCCGTACTGCTAAAGCTTTTTTTAATATAATAAAAGATGACTTTGAAAAATATGAATGTTTAATAAATGATAATAGTAATAAACCCATTGATGTTAATAATAGTTTAAGCAATGTTGAATCTGACACTATGAATGAAATTTTTTCATTAGTTGATTTAATTCAAAGCTCTATAAATGAAAATATTCAAGGACCTTTTGAGGAAGGCAAAGTCATAAAAAAAGGGTTTGATGAAGAATTAGATAGACTAAGAGATATTAAAAATCAAGGTTCTAAATATTTACACAGTTATATCGAGAAATTAAAAGAAGAAACTAATATTCCAAATATTAAACTTGGATATAATAAAATATTAGGTAATTTTATTGAAGTTAGAAAAACTCACGTTGATAAAGTGCCTAAATCATTTTATAGAAAACAAACCCTTGTTAATGCAGAAAGATTTACAAGTGATGAACTAACAGAAATAGAGACTAGAATATTAAAAAGTAGTTATGAATCAGAAAAAAGAGAAAGATTTGTTTATGAGAGTATTGTGGAAAAAGCTTCAAATATTTCATCATCTTTACTCCTTCTTGCAAATGCTTTAAGTAGAATTGATGTCCTTCAGAGTTTAGCTTATGTTGCAGATATATATAATTATAATAAACCAACCTTTGTAGAAAAGAATTCAGTTACAATTATTAAAGGACGTCATCCTGTAGTCGAAAAACAATTAGGGCTTGGATCTTTTGTAGCTAATGATTTAACTTTAGAGGACCATGGTAAAAGATTTTGTCTAATCACAGGTCCAAACATGGCAGGAAAGTCTACTTATTTAAGACAATGTGCCCTAATTATTCTTTTATCTCAAATAGGTAGTTTTGTCCCGGCAGAAGAAGCTTCATTATCTTTAGTTGATAAACTTTTTTGTAGAGTAGGTGCCTCCGATAATATAGCAAAAGGGGAGTCAACATTTATGGTTGAAATGCAAGAGGCAGCGCATATTCTTAGAACAGCGAGCCAAAACTCTTTTGTTATAATGGACGAAATTGGGAGAGGAACTAGTACTCAAGATGGAATGAGTTTAGCCCATGCATTTATGAAGCACTTGGTGAAACTAAATGCCAAAACATTATTTGCAACGCATTACCATGAACTTACCCTTTTAGATGTATCAAATGTAAAACTATTGACATTAGCTGTAGAAGAAAAAGGGAAAGATATAATTTTTGTAAGGAAGGTTGTTGATGGAATTGCAAATTCTTCCTATGGATTGCATGTAGCAAAATTAGCAGGAGTTCCTAATCCAATTTTAAAGGATGCTGATAAATTTCAAAGGCGACACTTTGGTGAATATACTATTAACAATTCAGAAATGGATTTATTTTCCATGGCACAACTTGAAGAGCTAGAAAATAATGAAAATATCAATGATTATAGTGAAGATTATAGCTCAATAATAGATGAAATTACTAAATATGATTTATCAACATCAACGCCAATCCAAGCTATGCTGTTTTTACAAAAAATTCAGGAGCAAATCGAAGTAAAAGCTGAGAGTGAATCTCTTGACAAAAGATAGTAGTGTC
>JAQQAS010000025.1 GCA_028532815.1 Pleomorphochaeta sp. | reverse complement strand
ATTCCTGTCACTCGCTTACGAACATTAGCTTATTTCATCTTGTTCTATTTTGAATTGACAGAAAGCCCTCTTTACAGCAATTTTCATCACTATAATTTGCTTTCTATTTCTCTTCCCTTACGCTCATAATTTCAAATAACAATTATAATTAGAAAATCTAATCATAAAAAATGTTCTCAAACAGATACCAAGCATTGAAAATCCATAATCTTAACTATGTAACTTGCATCACTTAGCTCTTATCGTTGAACAATCGAGAATATACCACGGTAATTATTTTTTGTCTACCTTTTTTTTCAAAAAAAAATGAATTTTATGCACCCTAATTTGTAACTTCTTTTATTGTATGAAATTAAATCCAAAAAAAAAATTAATAAATTATGGCCTTACAAATATTACTACAATTATTGCAAGGTCATAATATCTATATTTGTTAATTATCTATCTTTATCACAATCTCCGCACCACTTCATTGCTAAATATTCTAGATCACTTCTTAAGCGCTCAACTGCATTTGTGAGTCTAATTGCATCTTTTTCGCTCAATTCATCATCTTTACTTGCTTTTATCATTCTAGCAACAACAGTTTCTAAGGATTCTCTTTCACCTATTAATTCTGAAACGGCATTATTAAGTTTAGCACTTACTGAACTTGGTAGAGGAGATTCACTTTGTATTGGTATAGCTGTTGCATCTATTAATGAGAAGCTTTCTAGGGGATTTGGAGCATAAGCTGAAATATTTAACTCTCTTTTTATTAAAGTTGCAAAATAAGAAGCAACTTCACCTTCGCCATGATTTACAAATATTTGTTTTGGTTTCTTTGTAAAAGAAGTAATCCATTTTAGTAAGCCTTCTTGATCTGCGTGACCAGAGATACTTTGCAAAGATGTTACATTACATCTAACATCAATCTGTTCACCAAATATAGTAACATGTCTAGCTCCATCTAATATTGACCGTCCTAAAGTTCCATTTGCTTGATAACCACTAAAAATTACTGTAGCTTCTCTTTTCCACAGATTGTGCTTTAAATGGTGTTTAATCCTACCAGCTTCACACATTCCACTGCTAGATATAATCACACAAGGTTCTTTTCTAAAGTTTAAGGCTTTAGATTGTTCAACATCTACTATAGTAGTTAATGATGGGAATATTATTGGGTTTATTCCTTCATTAACCATTTTCATAGCTTCTTCATCATAATAACCTTGGATTGTTGAGGCAAAGATAGCCGTTGCTTTAGCAGACAATGGGGAATCAACAAATACAGGTAAGTTAGGAAAATCAGGCAATAATGAATTATCTATGATATATCTAAATAAATATAAGATTTCTTGAGTTCTACCAACTGAGAAAGCCGGAATAACTACATTTCCACCTAGTTGAAAAGTTTTTTCAACTATTTTTGCCAATTCCCTAGCTCTAACAACTGTGGGAACATTATGACCTACTGCCCCCTCTGGTTTTTTATGAATTCTATCACCATAAGTCGATTCCATTACAACTATATCAGCATCATCTATATAATGGGGATCTTTAATAATAGGCTGATCAAAATTACCAATATCTCCACTAAAAACTAATTTCCTTTTCTTACCCTCTTCTTCTAACCATAATTCAATAGAAGCAGAACCTAATAAGTGTCCAGCATCAATAAATCTACAACTAATACCTTCACTTATAGTAACTTTCTCATCATAATCACATTCTTTAAAAAAAGTTAAACTTTCAAGAGCATCTTCGATAGAATACAGAGGTTCAACCCCTTGTTTACCTGCTCTTTTATTTTTTCGACTTTTCCATTCAGCTTCCATTTCTTGAATATGTGCACTATCATTTAGCATGATATCACATAGCTTTCTAGTAGCTGAGGTAGCCCAAATTTCACCTCTAAATCCATCTTTTACTAATTGGGGAATTCTTCCACTATGGTCGATATGTGCATGTGTTAAAAGAACATAATCAACTTGGGCGGGTTCAAAGAAAAAGTCTGTTCCCATATCTTTTTCATCTCTACCTTGAGAAAGTCCACAATCAATTAAAATAGTTTTTCCGTTGCATTTAATGTATGTACAACTTCCGGTAACATGTTTTGCTGCGCCATAAAAAGTAATATCCATAAATACTCCTTCATATATCCAAGATACACCCATTTATTTCACAAGTAAATTATTTTATAATGCAAAGGCTAAAATAACACGTTATCAGTCTAATTTAAATCTATTTTATTTTTTTTTGTACTAAATAATGAAATAAGTGCAGTAGCAAAGATAATGAGAAAAACTCCAATTTTATAATACTTTGGGGCACTTTCATTCAAATATAAAACACCTATTAAAACTGCAGTTAAAGGTTCAAAGGAACTTATTGTTCCAGCTATTGGCCCACCTACTTTCCTAGCCCCACAAGAAAAAATTATAACACCAACTGCAGAAGCTACAATGAGCCCTAAAGTTCCAAAAATAGTTTCAAAAGAATAGATAATTGATTGGTAATTAAATAAATGATTGCTAAAAATGATTAAGCTAATTATTAATAATAATACTGAAAATAAAGATAAATAAACTACAAAAATAGAATTATCTATTTTTTTTATGTCTTTGTCATTTAACATAAAAAGATATATGGCAAAAGTTAAAGCAGATAAAAGTGCAGTACTAACTCCAACTACATTACATTCCATATTAAATGGGTTTGTTACAAAAACTACCCCTATAATAGAAATAATTATTGCTATAACTAAGGTCAAACTTAATTTATCTCTTTTAGTCCAAACACTTAGCATTGTTATAAGTATTGGATAACTAAAGTGTAAGACTGTTGTTAACCCAGAATCTATCTTTGAGTAAGAATATACCAATAAACCAGCTGTGGATAAGAAGAAAAATGAACTTATTAATATTTTTAGAAGAAGCTTTATCTCTTTGATCAAAATAAATTTTCTTTTACTGACTATTATAAAAAATAGATAAATTAATAAACTGCCAACAAATCTAATAAACAATGTTAAATAGATACTAACATTATTATCTGTCAGTAGAAATACGAATAATGGATTTAATCCAAATAGAATCGCGGATAAACTAGTTAAAAGAATACCCTTAAAATATGAGTTCATTAATTTCCCTCTAAAGTTTTTTAGTCTACAAAATAAAAGTTCAATTCTTAAAGGCAAAAAAAAACTGCCAATAAAATTATTGAACAGTCTTATTATGATTATTTTTGAAATTTAATCAAGATAGGATATCTTATCTTCATAACCATGATCTATAAAATATTTTTCAACTTCAGTATCTTTATGAACTTTAACACTATTTATTTCATCACAACTATCAAAAACTAATGAACCAAACTTTACTTGAGTTGCATGAATAATTACTTCTTTTAGAGATGAGCAAAATTGAAAAGCGCTACTTCCAAGTTCTTTAATACCTTTGCCAAGTTCTACAGTCTCTAAAGAAACACAACCAATAAAAGCGCAACTTTCAATTTTGTCAAGATTATCTCCTAACTTAATTGAAGTTAAACTTCTACAGCTAGAAAAAGCAAAACTGCAAATTGATGTTACCAATGGTGGTATTTTTATTTCCTCTAAATTATGACAGCCATGAAAAACTAATTCTTCAATAACTTTTAATTGTTGAGGTAACTCAATTGACTTTAAATGCTTACAATCTTCGAAAGCACCAACTCCAATTGATTTTACACTTTCAGGTAATTGAAGCGACGTTAGGGAATTGCATTCTTTAAATGCCCTATCTCCTATAGTTTCCAGTTTATCATTAAATTCAACACTTAATAGTTTAGAACAGTCTTCAAATACTAAAGGTCCTAATAATTCTAAATTTTCTGGAAGCTTGATTTTCTTTAAAGTAGAACAAGTAGCAAATGCAGAATCACAAATCTTTTCAACTGTGGTAGGTAATTCAATATTGGACAAAGCTGTACATTCACTTAAAAAATATGGTGGTATATTTTTTATTTCGGGAGGGAATTTAAATTCTTTTAAATTCTTACAACCAGAAAAAACTGCATTACCTATTTTTTTAACAGGGCCTTCAAATTCAACTCTTTTTAATTTATTACATTTTTCAAAAGCACTTTTACCAATTACTTTAACATCTTTAGGAATTATTATATTTTTTAATTTCTTACATTTCTTAAAGGCTTTTTTTCCAATTTTTGTTGTTTTTGTTGAAAAAGAAATCTCTTTTAAACTTGAGTTGTCTTTGAATGCTTCTTTTTTAATTCCAACAACATCTTCAGGTATTTCGAATGTTTCTATCTTCTTGTTATTAGGGAATTTAACGATATTCTCCATTTCTTGATCGTACAAAACCCCTTTAACTTTTACAAAACAAACCCCTTCTTTAATAACATATTTCACTTAATCACTCCTGCCTATATGGCTTGTGAAACAAAATATCAAAAGATATTTTTATTCAGAGAAAAGTTGTAATACTTCTTTACTACTTTTACATTGCTCAAGCATTCTTCTAAAAACCCCTGAAGAACAAGTTCGAGCAATGGAAGCTAGTACTTCAACATGTGCTGAAGCTGCATCTGTAGAAGCCACAACTAAAAAGAATAGTCTAGATTTTAAATTGTCAGGTGAATCGAAATCTATTGGGACTCTTGATACACCAACCACAACACTTATATTATCTATAGATTCACTTTGAGCATGAGGAATACAAATCCCTTTACCAATACCGGTAGAGCCTAATGCTTCCCTATTTATTACAGCATCTAATACTGAGGCCCTCTCTGTTTGACTAAAGCCTTTTGCTTTTGCTAAGACATCAACCAGTTCTTCTAAAACTTCTTCTTTTGTAATACTAGCAAGAGGAACTTTAATAAGATCTTCTTCTAAAATATCAATTAAATTCATGTTTTCTATTTATTTAGCATAAATCTCTGTTTAGCTATACTCCCTTATTAATTTTAATATGTAAAAAATACATACTATAATAGTATTGCTTTTTCCATAACAATTCAAATATTTTTTATTTTTTTTTAATTTTGTAACTTTTTATAACAAAATTTTAACAATTATTCAAATTCTTGCCAAATATCTTCATCATCTCTAATTACTAACACTGGGCAATTAGAATTTCTAAGCATTCTATCTGTTTCACTATTTAATTCATCTCTTCTAGATCTGATGCCACTAATTCCACCAATTAATAATAAATCAATGTCATTAGATTTAATATAATCTCTTACAATTCTATGTGCAGAGCCTTCTTCAACAATACAATTCACTTCAACATCTTTCATTTTTGCTAACTTTGTAGCGTGTTTTAAATAACGTTGTGCATCTTTTTGTAAGTCCATTTGATATTCAGTTCTTTCCATATCTAGAAAAATCCCTGCTTTTACCAAATCTGAAAGGGCTCTTGTGTTTACTACATACATTATATCTAATTTTGCTTTATTATGTTTTGCTAATAATATTGAATACATCATTGCAGACATAGACTCTTCACTACCATCAATATATGTCAATATATGTTTAAAAGGTACAGCCACGAATTCCTCCTATTCTTTTTCAGAAACAATTTCTGCTTTTAAAATATTTTTTTTAGAATTTTGTTTCTTGTTTTTCAACTCTTTTTGTTTTTCTAACCGATCTTTAACTGATTTAAGTAATATAAAACTTTCCCTTTCACTTTCTTCTATTCTACTCTTCATATATTTAATAGTTTCTTGTGTTTCAGGAATCGATATTTTCTCTAACGCATTTACTTTTCTAATAGTTTTTTTAACCTCTCGACTTAAACGCATTATTGATACTTTTAACTCAGCTAGTCTTCCCATTAATTCTAAACTCTCACTGAATTGCTGTATACCTAATTCAGCTATGATATTTGAACTTTCTTGAGAAAAATAAGGGCCTTTATCGCTAAAGGTTGTTTCAACTACAGGAACTGCAACCCCCATAACCTTCCTTTGAGATACGTTTATATTATATTCAATATTTGTTGAACCACAAAGATTTCCCACCTTCAATCGACCCATTTCCATAATTGCTTTACTTAGGGTATCCCAAGCAGTCTCTAAAGCAGAATCTACTCGACTTTGATAATCTACTGCTTGGTCAACTAAAGCAAGTAATTCGGAAATTAATATTTGCCTTTTTTGATCTAACAATTCATAACCTAGAGTTGCAAATTTAAGATTATCTTCTAATTTCATTAAATTAGATCTTGTGGGAGCTAAATTTGTAGTCATTAATCTTCCATCTCCTGCCAATATTCATCAATTTCATCTTCACTAAGTCTTTGTAACTCTTCACTTGGAAGGTAGCCCAAAGCTTGCCATGCAATATTTAGTGTATCTTCAATACTCCTATCTTCGTCAAAATCTTGGCTGATAAAATTATTTTCAAAAAATTGACCAAATTTTAGATATTGTTTATCAATTGAAGTTAATTCTTCTTCACCAATAACTGATGCTAAGTTTCTAACATCTTGTACGTGTGAATAGGAAGCAAAAAGTTGATTGGATAGGTGTGGATGATCTTCACGAGTCATTCCTTCTCCTATACCATCCTTCATCAATCTTGAAAGAGATGGAAGTGGATTAATAGGTGGATACAAATCTCTAGAATGAAGGCCTCTATCAAATACAATTTGTCCTTCTGTTATATATCCAGTAAGATCTGGGATTGGGTGCGAAATATCATCATTTGGCATAGAGAGTATTGGAAGCTGAGTAATAGAGCCTTTACTTCCTCTAACCTTACCAGATCTTTCATATAATTCTGCTAAATTTGAATACAAATAACCAGGATATCCTTTTCTTGAAGGAATTTCACCTCTAAGAGTTGAAATTTCTCTAAGAGACTCACAATAGTTTGTCATATCAGTCATAATTACTAATACTTGCTTTCCTAAATCAAAAGCTAAATATTCTGCAAGAGTTAAAGCTGTTCTTGGTGTAATTGTTCTCTCAATTGACGGATCATCAGCAAGGGATAAAAATAATGCAACATTATCAATTACACCACTTTCTTCAAATGAGTCAATAAAGAATCTAGCAACATCATATTTAACACCCATTGCAGCAAATACAATGGCAAAATCACTATCTCCGCCTCTAACCTTAGCTTGCTTTGCAATTTGTGCAGCTAATTGGTTATGGGACATACCATTTCCACTAAATATTGGTAGTTTTTGTCCTTGAATTAGAGTTGTCATTCCATCTATAACAGAAATACCGGTTTGAATAAAATCTCTTGGATATATTCTAGCTGTAGGATTAATAGGAGATCCATTTACATCTCTATCGAATTGACCTTGTGCTATAGGAGATCCATCACGACTTTTACCAAGTCCATTCATAACTCTACCTAACATAGACTCACTTACAGAAAGAGTTAAAGGGTGTCCTAAAAAGTGCATTCCTGTTTTTGGAAGTGTTAAACCAGTTGTGCCCTCAAAAACTTGAACACATACAACCTCATCACTTGTATCTAATACTTGACCACTTCTTCTGCTTCCATCAGGAGCAACTATTTCAACTAATTCACCATAACCAATGGGGTGAGTATTTCTCATATATACAAGAGGACCATCTATACGACTTGAACCACGGTATTCACGTCCAGCTAATAAACGACGGTCAATTTTTTCATCATTAGTCTTCATAAATGCCTCCAAGTTTTTCAATACTTCTTTCAAGCTTTAGTTCTAATTTATCAATCTCTTGAACATCATCATTGCTAATTGAAAATTTAATCTTTGCAACATCTTGCACAACTCTCAGTCTTCTCAATTTTACTAATGGAACTCCTTTTTCAATAGCTTCAAGACCTTTATGCCAATATGTTAATATACAAGAAAGCATTTTTGTTTGTTTCTCTACAATACTATATCTATCTATCTTATCAAATGCGTTTTGCTGTAAGAAAGCATTCTTAAATAAAGAACAAACTTCTAATATAAAGTTTTGAGAATCAGGCAATGCATCAGCTCCAACTAACTTAACAATCTGTTGTAACCTTTCTTCTTTTTGAAGTAATTCCATAATTTCTTTTCTATTAGATTGCCATTTATCATCACTTCTCTCGTTCCACCAAGATTTTACATCTTGTAAATACTCACTATAACTTTCAGTCCAACTAATTGCTGGATAGTGTCTAGCTGAAGCTAATGATCTATCAAGCCCCCAAAAACATCTTACAAATCGCTTTGTGTGCATGGTTACTGGTTCTGAAAAGTCACCACCTGGAGGAGATACTGCTCCAATAACAGAAACAGATCCTTCTTTATCACATAAGGTTTCCATAAGCCCAGCTCTTTCATAAAATTCAGCAATTCTTGTAGCTAAATATGCAGGGAATCCTTCCTCAGCTGGCATTTCTTCCATTCTACCAGATAATTCTCTCAATGCTTCGGCCCATCTAGAAGTACTATCGGCCATAATAGCAACAGCATATCCCATATCTCTATAGTATTCAGCTATTGTAATTCCTGTATAGATTGAAGCTTCTCTAGCAGAAACAGGCATATTGGAGGTGTTTGCAATTAAAATTGTTCTCTCCATTAAGCTTTTACCGGTTTTTGGGTCAACTAATTGAGGGAATTCTCTAAGTACATCAGTCATTTCATTTCCCCTTTCCCCACAACCTATATATACAATAATATCAGCATCACACCATTGTGCGATTGCATGTTGTGTCATTGTTTTTCCAGTACCAAAACCACCTGGTATAGCAACTGTTCCACCTTTTGCTATTGGGAATAATGTATCAATAACTCTAAGACCAGTAACTAAGGGTGCATGGAAAGGTAATCTTTTCTTAACTGGCCTTGGATTTCTAATAGGCCATTTTTGAACCATACTTACATTTATATCTTTTGACTTTTCTTGAGAGACTGTTGCAACAATTTCATCTACATTATAATCACCTTCATCAGCGATTTTAGTAATCACACCATCGCCAACAGTAGGTTCAATTAATATTTTGTGAACGATAGTTTCACTTTCTTGGACTTCTGCAATTACTGATCCACCAGAAACAGAATCGCCTAATTTTACAGACGGTACAAAGTGCCATAACTTTTTATGATCAATACCATCGAAGGTTAATCCTCTAGCAATAAAGGTTCCACTAGCTTCCTCTAATTTTTCTAATGGTCTTTGAATACCATCGTAGATTGAACCTATAATTCCTGGCCCTAGCTCTACACATAAAGGCATAGCTGAGCCGTAAACGTTATCTCCAGGTTTTACTCCAGTTGCATCTTCATAAACCTGAATTGTAGCTTCTCCATCAAATAACTTAACAACTTCACCAATTAATTGTTGTTCGCCAATTCTAACGAGTTCTAGCATTTCAGCATCTGTAATATCACAAACTGTGATAACTGGTCCATTTACACGTTTTACATGTCCTATTATTCTTGTGGGCATATGCCCTCCTGAATTGCAATTTTGATATCGCGGTCGAATCTTCTCATTCTAACATCAACCTGATTATTAAAGGATACCTTTCCATCTAAAGATGTCGCAACAACTCCAGGGACAACTAGTCTTCTTGTATCTAATTGTAGTTTAAGGGTTAAGTTATACTCTTTTTTAGCTGTTTTCTCCACTTTTTTAAGCATTTCTTCTGTAATGGGATAGCTTGCAGAAAAGGCAATTTTTGCCTCATCAAGGCCAAGGCCTAATACTGCTTCAAGCATCCATTTTTCTAAGTATGTAGAAGCTTCTTTTCCATCAAGAAGTTTATATATCTCTTCTTTTACAGAGGTATAAAGAAAATCGTATTGTTTTTGTAATGCTTCTAATTGAACTTTTCTCTCTGCAGCTTTTTTTGCAGATTTAACTTTTAAGTTTTCAACTACTAGCAAATTTTCAAATTCTTTATCTTCTTTAGCTAACTCTTTTTCAATTTTGTGAGAAGATTGAACAATTATTTCATCGACCCTATTTTGAGCCTCTGCTAATATCTTTGCAGCTTTTTCTTGAGCTTCTAAACTAATACCCTTTAACAGTTTGTTATCAGTATCCAAAATATTTCTCCAAATTTTTATAGGCTAACGCCGATTGCTTCGTTAACAAGCACTCGTAAATCTCTACTCTTTTGGCCATTAGGACCTGGAATAACAACAACTAATGGAAACATTTCTGCAAAAAGATATTTGTCTACAATAGACTTAATCATATCAGCAACAGGTTGTGTTATAATTATTATTCCATTTTCTTTGTCCGAAAGAGCTTTGTCCCAAGCTTGTTTCGCTTCAACAGGATTTGATGCTTGTAAGCCATATACACCTACTAAGGAAAATCCTAATACTGTATCTTCATCGCCTATAACAAAATACTGCATTTTCTATGCTTTTCCTAAAATCATTAGTGCAATGATAAATCCAAATACAACTAATCCTTCTGCTAATGCAATAAAAATTAATGCTTGAGAAGCTAGTTCTGGTTTTTCACTAATTGCACCCATTGCAGCTGCTCCAACATTTCCGATAGCAATACCTGCAGCTAATGCACCCATTGCAAAAGCAATAGCAGCAGCTAAACAAATCATTCCTGTTTGAGCTGTTGTAGCACCTTCTACAACACCTTCAGCAAATAAACTTGGAGTAAATATGAATGCTGATGCACCCATCATTAATAAAGTAGCAACTAGTGATAGTTTAACCCTTTTTTTAAAGGCAATATTGGTCATACAACGACCCTCCTATAATTATTCTATCGCTCAGATGAGCGTAAACTTACTGGTGAATATGCAATTCCTTTACCATTAAAGAACTTAGTAAAGAATTCATAATAATTAAGTCTCAATGATTGTATTCCAGAAGATAAGCCTTCTAGTGCAATTACTAAAACATTTCCAAAAATTAAAATTAGAATACCAAAAACTGATGTCATTCCAGGCCCTTCTGCTAAAGTTTCAAAGGCTCCCATTAAACTTACGTGAGCAATACCAAGACCGGCTACACGCATAAAGGATAAAGTATTGGACATATAACCTGTAAAAGTTTCTAGTAACTCAATTGGCCACATCATTAAAGTATTAGATACCATAGCACCTACACTTTCAACTTTTTTTCCAGATCTTTTATGCTTTAAATATTCTAAAGGTTCTTTAATCAATAAACATAAAGCCCCTATAATTAACAATATTAAAATCCAATTATCTGTTGGAAAGGTTTTATATCCGCTCATAATGTATGAGTACCCAATATATATTCCAACGCTATACATCATAGCACCAGCTAAACCAGTCCTAGCAAATAACATTTCTATATAATCTTTCTTTATAATTAAATTAACCCAATTTATTAAGAGTCCAACAAAAATAATAACAATTCCATAAATTATGGTTATGCCTAATATATCATATACATTTTGTACAGGAGTTCCTAACTGAGCCGTACCTAATACAACTGAGTGATAATTAAACCATAGCGGAGGAATTAAACTAAAACCAAATGTTGATCCAAATATTACCCCACCTATCATAGAGGCAACTCCAAGATAAATTAAAAGAACAGATACATTTCTATTTATAATAGAATCTTTCTTCATCGGGTGTTTTTTATATGAGTGATGTGTTAATAATCCTATAAGTAATAAAACAAAGCCTTGTCCTAAATCGGCAAACATTAACATAAACATTGATAAATATGCCACTGTTACAAACCAAGTAGGATTGATTGTACCATATTCAGGAATTCCATAATTAGTAACCATTTTTTCAAAAGGTTTAAAGAATTTGGGTGTTGTTACTTCAACTGGTATATCTTTAATTTCATTTGAACTTGGATCACTTTGATCTATAATACACTCTCCATCTGTTGCTTGATAAATAGCACTTGCAACTTGGTCAGAAAATTTCTTTGGAACCCAACCTGAAAATAATGTAGTGTTCTTTGTATATTTAAAATATGATCTAATTTGATCTGATAATTCATGTAATCTTAAATTACACCAAATATTTATTAAGAGTGGCTCTTTTTCTTGAATTTTTTCTCTAATTGTAAATTCTAAGTCTTCTTTTTCTTTATTAATATTATCTATTTGAGTATTTAACTCTTGTCTAACAAGTTTAGTTCCTTCTTTCTGAATTAGACTATCTTCACTTTCAATCCATCCCACCATATTCAATACTTGCGAGATATTTGCAGTATCTCTCTTTAAACTAAGGGTAGCTATATATTGATCCGTTTTAACTATTAAGGAACCAAAATCAGACAATCTTTTCTTAATTTTTTCAATATCAGTTTTAGTATTTCCAACTCTTATCTCAACAAAATCAGTTTTATCTGTCTCTAAATAACGTTTAATTTCACTAAGTATTTCATACCTTTGGTTTAACGTTTTTTGTTGTTCTTTTATCTCAGAAATAGAAGAACTAAACTCATCTAATATATTTCTATAACCTTTTATATCTAAAGAGACCATATCTTCAACTTTTAATAATGAAGAATTTGGAAGAGTACTTCCACTTTGACGGAGAAGATTATCTATTCTCCTTCTTGTATCTTCAATGGCTAATCTATCTGAATTAGGTCTCTTTTTACTTAACTTTGCTAATTGGTCAGGTGGCAAATTAGTGATTTGAACAAAATCTAAGGCACCTATTGAAAGGAGAGCTTTTACTACTTCATCGCTTTTCTTCTCAATTACTACAGCTGTTAATAGTCGCATATTCTCTGTAAATAAACTCATAAAATCAATCCTTCTATTTCTTTTGAATCTACACCATAATACTTTCCACCTAGAATTCCACAGATAACACTATATTGTTGCTCTCTGAGATAAAAATAGGCTAAAGGAGTTGCGATTGTGAAAGGTTTACCTCCTAAACAATTCTCAAACAACTTACCTTTTTTGGTAAATAAGTATCTCTCTAATGCTCTAACTTGATTTATCATTTTTAATTTATTATCTGTAAAAGAATCATTTACTAAATTAGATAAATCTTGGTATTTTTCTTTTAGCAGTGATTCAACTGATCTATTTTTAGGATTAGAATTGATGTAAACTTTTGTAATGTCATCTTTATAGACTCTAGAATATGGATATAGGATGGAGCTAAGTCTCTCACTTTCTAATTGATGGAACCATCCATAACGAACTAACATTATGATATTTTTTAAATCAACTTCCATTTTAAAAAGTTTAATTGCAATATTTTTATCATCTTTTTTTAATGCATTACTTGCTTGATATAATAAATCTATAACTTTTTTATCTAAAGCAGACTCTAATTCAAAAAGTCCATTTGACTCTATTTCTTCTAAGCTAAATTGCCTTAATACGTTTTCATACCAACTGCTACCAACCGCCTCTATAATGTTGTCAAAAGTTACAGCGTTAATTATTGAAGTATAATTTATATCATTCACAATTTTATATTTTACTAGATAGGCACTTCTATAGGAAATAGGTCTATGGTGTATTGCTGAAGAATACCAAAGTCTTATTGCATTTTTGACATTTTCAACTTCAATTCTAGTTAGCAAAATTTTAAGGAGATTCTTAGGTTCCCCATCTAAAAACTTACTAACTCTCATTAAATCTGTAATTTCATCATTTAAGAGAGATAATTCAACAAGTTGTAAATCTCCTGTTTTATCATATACTTGAGCAGCACTTTCATAGCCATGTTCTTTTAAAATACCTATGGCCTCGACTAAGCTACCGGCTTTCAACAAGTCTTCTTGTAGTTGTGGGTTTCTTATATCTCCAATCTTTGCTCTTAACTTAGCATTAATAAAACCATATGTATTTACTGAACTTTTCATTTTTCAAATACCGATGAATTACAGATTTTCTTTGCCAACTCTTTAGAGATTTGTTCAATCTGGCGAGTATCAATATCAGAAGTGGCTTTTACACTCTCCTCATATTTTTTTATCTCATCTCTATTCTTTTTTCTAATTTCATCAATTTTTTGGTGATTGAGTATTCTTCGCTGCTTCACAGCTTCTTTTAGCTTTTTATTTGATTCAAGTTCAGCACTTGAAATTAATTTATTAGCTTTTTGGCGAGCTTCATCGACTAGCTTAGTAGCATTTTCTTCGACTTCTATTATTTCAGAAATAATATCATTTTGCATAGAATACTCCTATAAACAACTAGTATTAAGTTATCTTAAAATTGTGTCAATATAAAATCTAATTTTTTTTTTAAAACCACAAATTTTAAACAAATAAATAAAATAATAGCAAAAAAGTTCCAAAGCTTTTATACTTTAGAACTTTACTTATAGACACAATTTATGGAACGTATGTTGCATTTGGATTGGTTTGTTTATCTTCAACAACAACTACAGGAATTGTATCATCTATAGTACTTTCCCAATCGTCTGCAGTATCAGCAAAGGCTGGATCATCAAAGAAGAACTCATCATCAAAAGACTCTTCTTCAACTAAAGAATCTTGCCAATCTGCAGCTGTATCTTCAAAAGCTAAATCATCCACACCTTCATCTAATGGTGGGAATATTACATTCCAGAAAGTCTCTTCATCTTCATATTCAGCTATTTGTAGTTCAATAATATCTAGGTAATCTGAAGCTAAAGTATCACCGAATGTACCTTCAGTCTCTTCTTCAATATCTCCAGTAACTACATCAAAGGCAGCAATATTTTGTTCTTCAACTTCAAGCTGATAATCTTCTAATAGTACAACAGTTTTATCTGTTTTTGGATTATCTTCTACAGTGAAATATAGTCCATACCATTGATTATCATCTAAAGACATGTCAAAGAGATATGTTCCAGGTTGAACTTCAGAGAGAATAAATCTACCGTCTAAGTCTGTAAATAGATATAGTTGTTCATCTGGCTCAAGATATTCTACTCCATTTTCATCAACTAATAATTTATAAACAGGAGATGAATATTGTTCAAAAGGTGTACCATCTTCTTGTAATAATATTCCACTTACTGTATATGAAACTGGTGAGTATAATCTCTGTGAGAAACCGGTTCTTGTATCTGTATTTAATTCGTATGAGAAAGATCCTCCTGAACTATATAAGCTCTCAGATGTTCCATATGCAATTAAATTATTTTTAGAATTTGAGCTTAATAAAGTATATACTGCATTTCCAAATATTGTATCTATTTCATTCAAACTCGATGAGTTAGTCTTACCAATAGAAACTGGGTTATTTGCTAAATCTCCTTCTGGCCTTATAATAATAAAGTTATTAGCTGCAGATCTATTTAAGGCAAATAATCCACCCGAATAGAATAGAGCTGAAGAAAGAGAAGCAGAGCTTGTTATGCTTCCTGCATTATCAGATGCAGTCTGTTTTAATAACAGTGAATAATAATCATCTACATGTTGCCAATATGCATTATATACTGGATTTGTTGTAGATAAGAATTGAATACCACTAATATTAAATTGTAGTGTATCAGTAGTTGTAGGTTTATAACTTACGGACAAGCTCTCGGAACCACTTGTAGAGAAAGAATGAGATGAAGTTAAATTATTTAATAAAGTATAACCTATTCCTATTTGGAAAGTTATGGATAATTCATCTGTATAATCTACATTACTCAAACTTAAAGAACTGCTTAAACTAACACCAGAGAATGGTGAATAGTTTGTACTAAAGGTAGTTGACCAACTAATACCACTATCATTTACTGATGTAGAAATAGATGTACTAAGTGGTGGTAAATTATCAAAGGATATACTATGGCTCAAACTTAAGCCTAACTCACTTGCACTATATAAATCACCACTATCACTTTCCCAAACAGGAAGTTGCAAAGTAACAGAAGCGTTTATATCTCCAATTAATGTATCAAAAGTGTGTGATAGCGTTGTGTATATATTTGGGGAATATGTATCGGTATAACTTGTATAAAGTTTACCTACAAAAGGACCAGACATAGTAGCTAATATTCCATCGAAAGTAGCTTCTATCTCATCAACACCAAAAGCAAATGATGTATTTAAAGTAAAGGTATCAGAAATACCTACATCTAAGTAGAAATTTGTATCAAAATCACTTAAATCATAATCATAGAATTGTCCATCTAAATAAGGAAGAGTTAACCAAGATGTAGAATCTTCTTCTCTTTCACTTTTACTTATAGCGGCACTATAACCATATAAATAGTCACCTTTTGCCAAAAGTCTTGAATCATATGGAAGATCAAATGAATCTAAAATAATTGGATATATTTTCTCATTAGGTACAATTTTAATTCTAATGTGGTTAGCCCCTTGAACAAGAGGGAAATCCTTTAATATGTATTCACCTTTTCTCAAATTTTTAATTACAGGTTCTTCATCATTTATATATACATATAGAGTTGAATCACTTTCTAATAAGTATCTACGAGTAAATTGGTGAGTAAGAGCATCATCATCACCATAAGTATAATTTTTTTCAACTTCAAAACCAACAGGTGTTCCATCTGTGCCAAGATAAGAACCTGTATTACCAAAACTAACTCTAAGGTTTTTATCCCTTATATCAAAAAATCCATCCCAAGTATCAACTTCATATTCAAATTCATTTGTACCAGATTCTAGACTATAACTAAAATTATTTGAGAAATCCAATGCAACACTTCCAAGTGAGAATGAATTACTCATAGATAATGTATTACTAAATGAATTTGTTGAAATAGAGGGACCATAGGTATATGAAGAGGACAGATTCAATGATGAAACAAAGGAGAAGAAATTTGGCTTTAATACATTAGCATCAGATATACCATACTGTTCATTTCTATTTAATAAGGTATTCTTTTCAACTTTGTTTATAGGAAGATATTGAACTGGTATATCATCAACATCAAATTCCATGCTAACTGTAAAGGCATCAACATCAATAGATACATCAACATTTAATGCAATTAATTCATCAATGGTATAGTATTCAGGAGCATCTGTAAATATTCTATTTATTGCATAATCACTTAAGATATCACTTATATTATCATATAAATTTTGCACACCAATTGAATAAGTAGTACCTTCAAATTTAGTTTCAATATCACCACTTCTATCTCCGTTTACAAATAGAGTTAGATAGTAAATACCATCTTCATATAAACTTTGATCGGTTTCACCGGCTATATAGAAATCATCGAAGAAATCATCATCTAATTCTTCTTCAGTTGATTCTTGAGGTTTAAATAAATCGTATTCTTCTTGAGTTTGAATAAGAGGTTCAAACAAAAATGGTTCAAAAGGAGTATTAAAACCATCAGCAAAACCACCATCCCATGAATCGTCATCGAATGAGAAGTCATCATCAAAATCACCAAAATCATCTTGATCATCCCAATCTATATCTTCAAATTCATCTTCAGCAAAACCAGTGTCTTCAACACTATCACCTTCATCTGAAATAGATTGCTCACTATCACTAATATTATCTAAATTGAGAATTCTACTACTAATTGATTCTAAGTCAACCGACAATTCAATTTCATCAAAGAAATTAATATCTTCTGTACTTAATTGAGAAACTTCAAAAAAACTTGCTACACTAGATTTGTCATCATCCTTGCTAATTTGTGCTTTAGCATTAGATTGATAAATCTCAGGTAATTCATAGGGAGGTAACAATCCAAGATTATAATAATATCTCTCTTGATCAATATTAATCTTACCTTCATCTGTTATAGTAATAGTTTTTTTTATTGAAAAAGGAGCTTGATCCTCAGTACTTTTTTGAAATTCTGCACCAACAAAACAAGATCTTGCTAAAGCAACAATTATTAAAGTAATAAATACTAATAAAAATGTTAGTCTTGTTATTTTAGCAGCTCCTTCTTTTTTTAGGGTTCTCAATATCCTCTCCGTAAGTTAAATATTAACTGAAATCAAACTTACTCTTATATTGGACTCCATCTTCTCTAGATAATTCACTAGGCCAAGGTATTTGAAGAGTAATTGTCTTTCTAGCTAGGATATTTGTACCAGTTAAACCAGAGAGCTGTTCTTCTCCTGACAATTTAACGGTATTGCCTTTGCTATCTTGTACGATTAGTGTTGCATCAATTAATAACTGATGAACAGTGCCTAAATTTGAAAGAGTTACTGCCATGGTTTCAACTTTTTCTTTGGTTACATTACCTTCATCATCAGTTCTTTCGACAATTTGATAGGAAGGTGCTACTTGTCTAATAGATACTCTTTCAACTACTTGAGATGGTTCAACATATGCGCTTGTTGTATAAACATATAAAAAGTTAAACATACTGTTATCATCAGCATTTTTACCCTTTGAATATGGTACTTGTTCTGCTCTAATTCTAAAACTTAATTCAGAAGTTGTTGTTTGAGGTCCTCTATACTGAACTCTAACTATTTGAGAACTTTGTGGTTTAACAATAGTTTTATTTGGAACAATAGAGAAATATTGTGTAGCTGGGGAGTTAATCTCCTGACCTTGAGAATCTTGACTTCTTGTTAACGCAGTAATTTCAACCGCAATAGAATCATTACTATCGTTTACAATTGTATATGTTTTAGTATTTCCTGCCCCAGTAGGAGAAAATGTTTGTTCAAGTGGTGAGAACTGGAATGCAAATACTTCAGCTGTTACAAAAGTAGTAAGAATTAATAAAATTGATATTATTTTCCTAAAATTTTTCTTCATGACTACCGTCCCTTATGTTATCTCTATAATTTATAATACGAAAAATTAAGTTTTTATACAAGGAAAAAATGCACAATATGCCATACTTTTCACACAAGATACAAGTTTTTTTTTGATATAACATCATTTTTATTATCCTTTATTGCTTATTTACTTAACAAAAAATAAGCATTTATAAAAAAACTGCCATATATCAATCATTTCTTAGTGAAACTTATGTCCAAAGGTAATTTTAATTCTTATATTAAAAAACTAATTTCTCTTTTAATAAAATAGCATATATCTGGTATATTTTCACTATAAAATGATTTTTTTTGTTAATATATTCAATTATTTTCCTTATAATATATAATTTTTCTGAAAGAAATAATTGACTAAAAAAGGAATAAAGTGATACTCTCCTTTCGTATTCGGGCTGTAGCGCAGGGGTTTAGCGTACAAGTCTGGGGGACTTGGGGTCGCCGGTTCAAATCCGGCCAGCCCGACTGAATTTCTATCCTATAAGGTAAAAAGCTTATAGGATTTTTTATTTAAATAAATAAAAAAACACTGACTTCTTATGGATACAGTGTTTTTTATCGAAAATATTTAAATATTTTAAATTTTAAAGCTCTTATTTTTTCAATAGAGAATCATCAACTTCAGCATCTTCAACAGCACGAGCTATTGCTTTAATTCCGTTAACACATCCAGTCTTTGTGGCATAACCATCTTCAGATATAGCTACATTCATTCCATTAGCTGCAATCATTCTATATCTATATAAATTAGCTTTATCTAAATAAATTTCAAATTTGGGACATTTCTTTTCAACAGGTTTTTGGAGAGTTTTGTCTTCAATCTCACTACCCGAGTTTTTCTTAATTGTTTCAATACCTGCAACACAAGTAGCTCGAGATGAATAATTCTTACTTGTTAATATAGTCATTGAATTTGCTGCGACTAATGAAAATCTAAAGAATCCTTTTGGAGTCTTTTTTAATATAAACTTTCCTGGCATGTAAGTTTCTCCTTAATAATTTGTATTTGTTACCTAACTATTATACCATTCCACATTTTGTCAGTAAATACTTACAAACCTCAGAAATATGATAAAACAGTGTTTTTTTATACAAAATCCACTAATATTTACCATTATAAAAAACAAATTAAGCTTTTATTCTTCTGTAAAAACAAATTATCAAAAATTAATTATTATCATATTTTTTTGAGTTGTGGCGCATTTTATTTAAAAATTAACCCAATTAATATAAAGTATCCAATATCTGAAAAGTTTTTTTAAATGTGCTTAAATGATACGCTCTGTAAATAGTGTATTCCATTTCTTATAGGTATCTTTGTTGCAATTGTAATATTTGCAAAAAGTTTACTTCAATGAAAATCTTACCAGCGCTATACCCAAAATTTATGAATAAACCTTTATGAAAAAATAAAAAAATGAGCTTTGCTCCATCTAAGATTTCTTTTACCCTTTTCTCTCAATCTCTAGCTCTTCTTTCGATTATACCCATAACATTTTGCTTTAGTAATAAAATAAAATATATAATATTTCTTTTATTCTAATGCTTAATAAAATACAAAATACATAAGATTTTTTTTGATGAATATTTCAATTAAATCTATATATATATTTGTTGTTCTCTAATTATTCAACTCTTATCCATTTTAGGCATTATAATATCCATTTCAATGTCTTTTTCTCCAAACAGACCTATTTGGAAGCCAATTTTACATTTCTATTCTATTCTTGAGCTATGAAAGCAACAATAAAAACTTAGAGTTCTTCATTTTTGTAGAATTTTGAGCATTATATATTCTTTTAGTGTAATTTAAATATTTAATATTTGTAATCTTAAAAAATTATCTACAATAAATATTAAATTTTAAATTCACTGTTATTAAAAGGTTTTTGCTATATAACAAAAAATTTTTAATAAGATTTACTTTATTTTTAAATAATAATTGAGGAGTTTCTTATGTCAATTAAAAGTATTGTTGGTTGCATAGGATGTGGGGAATGTGTTCAAAGTTGTCCCACAGATGTAATAAGATTAAGCACTGTAAATAAAAAAGCTTATATAGCCTACCCCGCAGATTGTCAAATGTGTCATTTATGTAGGATGAGTTGCCCTGTGGATGCAATAACAATAGACAGTGAAAAATCAATACCAGTTATGGTTTCATGGGGTTAAGAGATGGAGAATAATTCAAAACTTAAATATTTGATTACTGGCTTTATCCTATACTTAGCAGTTCCCCTACTTTATATGATCTTTGGAAACTTTGAGGGAAGAACAATTCTTAAAGAGTTTTTGTCTTTAATTACGGTGGCAGCTTTTTATTTAATGCTAAGTCAATTTTATTTATCAAGAGTAAATATTGTTAATATAAAAGGGCATAAATATTCAAAGGTTGTAAAATTGCATAAAATAATTGGATACATAGCTATTGCTTTAATATTGCTACACCCTATATTCATTGTTTTACCAAGATATTTAGAAGCTAGTTTAGATCCAAAAGATGCTTTTATTCTTATGATAACAAACTTTGATTCGAGAGGAATTATATTAGGTCTAATTGCATTATTTCTTATGATAGTTATAGCTATAACATCAATATTAAGAAAAAAAATGAAATTTAAATATACTACTTGGCGAAAGATGCATGGATTCTTATCCCTATCTTTTGTTATTTTAGCAACATTTCATGCAGTAGATCTTGGAAGACATATGGATGCATTCTTATCAAATTACACAATTGTAATGGCTTCTATTGGGATTGTATTCTTAATAAGACTATACTTTTTTGACCAACCATCTAAGGAGAAATAAATGAGCGAAAAATCAGGAATATCACGCAGACAATTTTTAGGACTCTCTGGAGGCGTTGTTGCTGCCGCAACTTTAGCTAGTATGGGAATTAAATATCACGGAACTAAAAATGAAAGAGAATTAGATTTAAATGATATAAAATATAAAGAAAGTGAAACAGATGTTTTAGTTATAGGTGGTGGAATGGCTGGCTTATTTGCCGCTGTAAAAGCTCATGATGCTGGTGCCAAAGTTCTCTTAGTATCTAAAGGTCGAGTCGGATCTTCTGGCGCTACCCCATTTGCAAAAGGAATTTTTGTTTATGACTCAAATACTGCTACAATAAGTATTGATGAATTTGTAGAACAAGTTTCTAAATCAGCAATAGATACAAATAGAAAAGAATATACAAAACAAATGGCAATGTATTCTAAAGAAAGAGTTGAAGAATTAAAACAATGGGGATTTTTTGATTCTCCTCTTTACCACAAATCTTTTAGTACACCTATTAAAAAAAGAAACATTCCTGTTAAAGAAAGAATAATGATTACTCATTTAATTAAAGAAAATGGGAGAATTGCAGGAGCAGCAGGTTTTAGTTTTGATGAACCTATAGTACATATCTTTAAAGCTAAATCAGTAATCCTTTGTACAGGAGCTGGTGGGTTTAAACCAAATGGCTTCCCAATTTGTGATTTAACTCATGATGGAACTATCATGGCTTATAATATTGGAGCTAAAATAACAGGCAAGGAATTTAATGATGGTCACTCAGGTTCTCAAACAAACCCTGCAGACTGTTATACAGGTTGGCATGGAATGTTTGATAGAACTCCCTCAACAAATGGTGTTGAAGTCCACCATGATCTTGGAGTTGATTTAAATTATAAAGCATATGTTTTAGGCAATCCAATATCTATGATGCCAGGAGCTGATAATACTAGTGTTGAAGGAGGGCCTTACATTCCAGAAGGTTTTAACAGACAAAATCAAAATGATGAAAACAGACCATCTGGGCCACCTAGTGGAGAAAATGGAGATGGCCCATCTGGCACACCTCCTATGAATGGTAAAAATGAAAAAGTTACTAGTGGTGGTGGTCCTGGTGGGGGACCTAGTGGTGGTGCTCCAGCTGGAGTTTCTCAAGCTTCATCTGGAGGAGCATCTGCTGGTATGTCAATCCATAAATCAGAAGGTATTGCTCCTATTAATCTACAAGGAGAGTCAACAATACCTGGTTTGTATGCAGCAGGTGATGCATTAGGATCTTATATGGCTGGAGCTATATATACTCAAGTAGGTTCATCTCTAGCAGGCTCAGCTGTACAAGGTGCAATCGTTGCACAAGCAGCAGCTAAATATTGTGAAAGTGTTACCCTTCAAAATATACCTTCATCAAAATTAAAAACTATTAAAGCTGAAATATTAGCTCCTCTAAAAAGAGATTCTGGATATGGTGCGGCTTGGGTTACCCAAATTTTACAAGGAATTATGATACCAAACTTTGTTCTTTATATTAAGAAAGAAAATCTTTTAAATGCAGCCCTTGCCTATGTTAAAGAGTTAAGAGATCATCACTCTCCAATGTTAAAAGCTGCAAATCTACATGAACTTAGACTGGCTCATGAAACTAAAAATATGATTATCACAGCTGAGATGAAGTTAAAAGCATCATTGATGCGAACTGAAAGCAGATGTAGTCATTATAGATTGGATTATCCTGATGTAGATTATAAGAATTGGCAAGCTTGGATAAATATATATAAAGATTCTGAGGGGAATATGAAATTTGAAAAAGTTCCTTTTGGAGAATGGACAAAAGCTTAATATGGATACTGTAGAATTAAATTATGAAAATGACGATACAATGCCTATTTTAGAGCACCTAAAAGAGCTTAGAAATAGATTAATAGTATCTGCTATTGCTCTAGCTTTAGGATTTTTTGTTGCATTATATTTTTATGATTATATTATTGATTTTCTTTTTGAACCTTTTATGCAGCTTAGCTCTTCTGAATCATCAAAAGTATTATACGTAAACACAGTCGCTGAAGGGCTAGTTGTACAAATAAAAATATCTGCATTGGTAGGTTTTATTTTATCATCTCCAATTCATATGTTTAATATCTTAAGATTTATATTCCCAGGCCTTTTGAAAAAAGAAAAACAAATTCTTTCTATTACTTTGTGTTGTAGCTTTTTATTAATACTAGGTAGTTTTTATTATACCTATTATACAATAATACCTATTTCCATAGCTTTTTTAACAGGGCATGGATTCATTCCTGAAAACATTGGAATGTTATTAAGCTTTGGAAGCAACATATTCTACATATTGCAATTTATATTAATGGCTGTAGTTGTTTTCCAACTTCCAGTAATTTTAGAGGTTTTAATGATAATAAATCTTGTAGAAAGGAAAACTTTATTTAATCTAGGAAGATATTTAGTTGTAGTCTTTTTCTTAATTGCTGCAATTTTATCTCCCCCAGATTTCATCACTCAAATAGGCTTAGCACTACCAATGACAGTATTGTTTTATTTAACGTTGCTAATTGCTAAAATATTTAAATTCGGGGAGACATAGTATGTTTGGATTAGGATTGAGTGAAATATTTACAATTATTATTGTGATAATTGTTGTTTTAAATCCCAAAGATCTGCCTATCATAGTTAGAAAAATTGGAAAAACATACGCAAAGATTATACAACAATTAAATCAAATAAAAAAATCTTATCAAAAATTTGAAGAAGATTTAAAAATCGAAGAATTAAACAATATTGAGGTTACTAAAACCCAATTTAAAAATAAAAATAAAAAAACATTATAATAGGAGTATATTATGATCGGAACTACTGAAGTAATTGTTATCTGTGGAGTTGTTGTTTTGTTATTTGGTGCATCCGCATTACCAAAATTTGCAAGAAATATTGGTAAAGCGAGAATGGAGTTTGATAAAGGGATGAAAGAAGCTCGTGACCTTTCTAATGCTCAGAATTCAGAAAATATTACCAATGAAAAAACTTCTGAAGTAAAGAAAGACTAATTAATATTTTTTATCAAGTAATATTACAAATAAACCTCTATGAGTTAAAAATTATATTCATAGAGGCATTAGTTTTTATTGTTTTTTTTAGTTTGAATATTAATAAATTCATTGAATAAATTTAAAGAAATATCATACAATAACCTTCATGAATAAACAAATTGAATTGAATTTAATAATTTCAATAATTGCACTTTCATGGACAATTGTCGGACTATTAATTATAAAAAAGAATCAAATAGAAGCCCAACCTAAAAAAAGATATCCAATATCACTTTTAATAGTTTACAGTTTATCTTTTGTGTTAGAAATAGTTAAATATTTCTCAAGAAACCCCGCTTCGACAGAAATAGTCCATACAATTACAATTTCATTTTTATATGGACCTCTACTATATTTCTTCTACAAAGAAATATTAAATCAACCAATTAAAAGTAAAAAAATAATAACTCTTCATATTTTACCTTTTTTTATTGCATTACTGTTTGATTTCTTATTGCATTTTAGATATGTTACAGAGGATAATCTATTTTTCATTATATTAAGCCCACTTTCAATTTTAATTTATGGTATCATTATTTTACAAAAAATAATAAAATATAATAAATTTATTGATACCCAGTTTTCATCTCACGAAACTGAAATTACCCTCTCCTGGCTAAAAGCTTTAGCTATTGGATATATAATTCTATTTGGTCTATCTTTTTCAACTCTATTTCTTTTAAGACCAAATTTCATCCCGATACCAAAGGAAATAACCGCAATATTATCTGCTCAATTAATTACAAACATTCCTCTAGTCTTTTTTATTCTCACATTTGTTATAAATTATCCCAACCAACAAATTATAAAATTTGATGAGCAAGTTCCAAAAGAAATAGATAAGACAATAAAGGATAAACACAAATGTTCAGATAAAGCTCTTCTTGAACAAGTAAATGTATTAAAAAATCATATGAAAGAAAAAAAACTCTATCTTGATTGTGACTTAACATTAGATAAATTATCCCAAGAAATAAATATATCAAGGCATAAAATTTCTTACGTAATTACAGAAGGAATGAATTCAAACTTCTATACTTTTATAAATGAATATAGGATTAAAGAATTTATAAATTTGGTTAAAGAAGGTAAAAATAAAGATATGTCTATACTTGGATTAGCATTTGAATGTGGTTTTAAAGGCTCCTCATCTTTTTACAATGCAATGAAAAAAGAGAAGCAAATGACACCAAAACAACTAATAAGTAAAATCGAAAATGGTATAGATTGTTAGTTATTTGCTAAATTTCAAAAAACCTTAACCAAAAGCCATTTCATTCTTTAAATTAAATATTCCCTAATAATTGCCTTTCTTGACATTTTAATGGGAATAAGAGAAAATTAATGTTGTATACAATATCTATTATACTATGAGGTTTAAATGCAAAAACTATTATACTCATTATCAATTATTACTATAGGACTTGTAATTGGTTATATTATACAAAGACTAACACTATCTAATATAATAAAAGCTGACAAATCTCTTAAAAAACCTAGAAAAGCACTCCAATCAATTGCAATTCTCATTTTATTCCCAATCTCTACTATTGGTGCACTTTGGGATTTCTCATTTTCAGATATGAGTTTATTCCTTCTACCAATTATAGGTATGATTGCTATCCTTCTAGGAGGATTTAGTGCACATTTTGCAGGTAAATTGTTAAAATATGAGCCAAAACAAGCCGGAGCTCTATTTAGCTGTGGAGGTATGTCTAATATCGGATCCATTGGAGCTCTAATAGTTTTTGTATTTTTAGGTGAAAAGGCATTTGCTTTAGTTCCTATTTACAAATTATTCGAACAAATAATTTATTATGCTGTTTGGTTCCCTATTGCAAAAAGTTTTTCAACTAGCAAAAAAGGTGAAAAGGACCAAAATAAATTTCTAAAAATTGTAAAAGATCCTTATATATTAGTTGCAACTTTAAGCATTGTAGTTGGAATTATTTTAAATTTGACAAAAATTGAAAGGCCAGCTTTTTATAGTAATTTAAATGCCGTAATAATCCCTGTTGGAAGTCTATTTTTACTTTCATCAATTGGTATGGCTATGAAATTTAGTAAGGTTAAAGATTATATTAAACCAGCTTTAGTTTTATCCTTTATCAAATATCTTTTTGTGCCTTTTGTAGCAACCCTAATTGCATATCTTATAGGATATGGTCAAATTGATAACGCTATGCCTTTAAAGGTTGTATTGATATTATCTTCAGTTCCAGTTGGTTTTATCGCTTTAGTTCCACCTTCAATATACGATTTAGATCTCGATTTAGCAAATGCAGGATGGCTAGTTTCAACAATTTTTCTAATTATAGTAATCCCACTACAAATGCTTGCTATTTCATTTTTTTAACTATAAATAAAATTTCAATTATCCATATTTTCAAGGAAAGGAAGCCAAACAAAGGCCTTTACACCTTCGAAATTTGGAGTATTAATATTTTCAATTCCACACTTACCTTTATGCTTATCAACTAAATTTCTGACAATTGATAAGCCCAGGCCTGTTCCTGAATTTGTTTTATCTCTTGATTCAAAAGCACTGTAAAATGGTTCAAACAAATTTTTAAGATGCTTGCTCTCAATGTTCTTTCCTTCATTAATTATATCTATATTAACACCATTATTCTCTAAAAATACTTTGAGTATAATCTTCTTATTGGGTTTGGTATGTCTAATTGCATTGTTTAACAAGTTTTCAATAATTTGACTAATTCTTATCTCATCTGCATGTATACTTACACTTTGAGGTAATTTTTTTAAAAGAATTATATGTTTATTGGATATAATATTACTGTTTTTTTCAACTATATTTTCTAAAAGGTTAATCAAATCAAATGTTTTAAAGTTTAATACAAATTCAGTAGATTCAGATTTAACTAAGAAAAGTATATCTGAGACAAAATGATTTAATCTATCAGTTTCGTCTAAAATTATATGAGAAAACTCAGCAATTTCTTCAGGCGATTTAGCAAGACCTAATTCGAGGGACTCTGAATAACCTCTAATTAAACCAATTGGAGTTTTAAACTCATGAGAAACTCCTGCAAAAAATCTTTTCTGTAAGGCCATCTCTATTTTTAATTTTTTGTTTGCATCCTCAAGTTCTTTCATATAAGAATCTAGTTGTGATGATATTTTATTAATACTATTTCCTAGAGTTTCTATTTCATCATGAGAGTGACCATTATATTTATGAGTGAAATCTAAATTTGCAATATAACCTGATATTTTCGTAATTTCTTTGATGGGCTTTACAATTGAAGAAGCTGAAATTCTTGATATCACAATTGATAAAAGTATAGAGAGCAAACCTATTATTAATAAAAATTGATTTGTAATTGATGTAAGTTCATCTAATTGTTCCACTGGTCTTACAATTACTAAATAATAATTTGAATCTAATTTAGAAGCAAATACTAAATCAAATTCATTATCACCACTCATCTGTCTATGAACTCTTGCAAAAAGAGGTTCACCACTATCAATTGAATCGATATTATCTTTAATAAATTCAAACTGTTCTCCAGGTAATTCAACTAAAGGAGGTTCCATAAATCTTTGATTAGGAGAAGGAGGCTCTATTGCTAAAAAATTGGGAATAGAAGATAAGACAATTCTAAAGAAAAAAGGATCTGATTTCTCTATTATATAAAAAAGAGATCCTGTAGTTTTATCTTTTTCTCTTAAAATTTCTAAAATATCTTGATTAGGAATTTCAAATACACTTTGAATTTCTTCATACTCTTGGTAAAAAATTGTTTTATTTTTGCTAGCATAATAGTCCCCTAAAAAGAGAGAATTAGCTATTAAAATCAATACAACAATTGTTATAATTATTGCAACTATAGATAGACTAAGTTTTGTTGCTATTGATTGAGAGTGTTTTATTTTAGGTCCTTTAGCTTTGATAATAATACCCCCTACCTCGAGCTGTCTTAATTCTTTGTCCAAACTCACCTAATCTTGATCGTAAACTTTTTACATGGGTATCGACAGTTCTAGGATTCCCATAATAATCAAATCCCCATACACTATCTAAAATTTGATTTCTAGAAAAAACACAATCTTTATTATTTAAAAAGAATTCTAACAGTAAAATTTCTTTTGGAGTTAAAGAAATTTCTTTACCTTCAATTCTTAAAACTCCTTTATTTTTAAAAAATTCAAAGCCATTTACATGATAATTTTTACTTCTCTTATTTTCACATCTCCTAATAACGCAATTTATTCTGGCAATTAAAGTATCTCTTGAAAAAGGTTTAGAAATGTAATCATCAGCTCCTAGGTTTAATCCATCCACTTCATTTGAACTATCTGCTAATGCGGTAAGCATAATAATTGGAATATCTGATGTTTTTCTTAAATATTTACAAACATCCTTACCATCTATATTAGGCATCATAATATCAAGAAGTATTAAATCAACATCATTATTATGAGAAAGATATTCTAAAGCTTTTTCACCATCTTCTACTGTAATTACATCAAATTTTGCAGTTTCTAAAAAAACTTTAACAAGTTTTCTATATCGCTCTTGATCTTCAGCATATAAAATCTTTGGCATTACTGCCTCCTAACCTTACTTTATTTAAGTATACAACAATAAAGTTTATTTAGTTAATAAAAGTTTCAAAATAAATGAAATCTATCACAAAGTTCTCACAATAACTCGCTATCATAAGAATTACAAAAAGTTTAATAGGAGTCAACAATGAATAATTCTTTAAAAACAAAGAAATCCTTGTAAATCAAAATATCTTTCTTATAAGCCATAGGCTTAACAAGTGGCGCTAATCAAACAAATCAAGCACAAGCTGTAAAAGAAACTAAAAACGTTGAAAAAATTTCCATAAAAAAAGCATCCATTAGTTACCCAATTGTAGATACTAATCAAGGTCTCTGTTACGACAACAGTCAAGAAATAGAAGCTCCTAGAGTTGGTGAATCTTTTTATGGTCAAGATGCTCAATATACGTCAAATGTTCCAAGCTATACTGACAATGGTAATCAGACTATTACTGATAATGTTACAGGTTTAATCTGGAGTCAAGAACTATCAGAATACCCAATGACTTGGGAAGAAGCTGTGGCTTATGTAGAATCCTTAAATACCGGAGGAATCACTACTTGGAGACTTCCAAATATTAAAGAGTTATGGTCTATTAGAGATTTTTCTCAAGGTTGGCCTTGGATTGATACTAATTATTTCCACCTTGTTGGAGATGGATCACAAGGAGCCCAACAACACTCTTGGTCAAGTAATTATTACTTAGTTGATACAGATTTAGCAAAAGAAAATGTTGCATTTGTTGTAAATGACTGGACAGGTCATATAAAAGCTTTAGATGGCAAAAGATATGTTAGAGCTGTAAGTGGTAAAAAATACGGTATCAATGATTTTAAAGACAATGGGGACTCAACAGTAAGCGATTTAGCAACTGGTTTGATGTGGGCAAAAGATGATAGCCAAGAAGCTATGAATTGGGAAGAAGCTCTAGCTTATGCACAAACGAGTGAATATGCTGGCTATACAGATTGGAGACTTCCAAATGCTAAAGAACTTCAAAGTATTGTTGATTATTCAGGAGTATATCCTGCAATTGACACATCAGTATTTAATATCTCACAAATTGTGAACGAAGCTAAAAATGATGATTATCCTTATTTTTGGACAAGTACTACAAATCCATATATAGATCCAAATGATGAAGATGGTTATTGGTATGCTTGGTATGTTGCTTTTGGTTATGCTGTTGATCAAAATGGTGAAGATATCCATGGCGCTGGAGCCATTCGATTCGATACAAAGGCAGAAGATGGAGCCGATGGTCCTGATGGTGAGAGATATTATAATTATGTAAGATTAGTTCGGGGAGGCAATGTAAAAGAAACACCTCATGGAGACTTTTCAACTATAGATATTGATCGAATTGTAAACTTTGATAAAAGTGAAACTGGAGATAAGGGACAAATGGGAACTCCTCCTCAAGGAAGAAGTGGAACTGCTCCTGATGGTCAACAACCACCACAAATGGGTGCACCAGATTTTGCAGCAGCAGCTATTGCTTTAAATATTAGCGAAGAAGACCTAATAGCAGCCTTCCCTGACCCTTCACAAGGTCCACCAAACTTCGAAGAAATTGCTAAAGAATTAGGTGTAAGCCTAGAAGATCTTTTAGCAGCACTAGCAATGGATGATCAAATGACAGGTCCAGGACCTGGTCCTAGAAATTAATAGAGAGTAATACAAATTTAATGGCTTAGAAATTTTCTAAGCCATTATTTCTTTAAGATATTTTTATTTAAATATTCTTTTTAGCATTTTCAAGTGCCTCAATAACTTTATCACACCATAAATCAAACTCAAGATCTTCTTTTTGTAATTCAGGATGATTTAGTATATTATTGATACATTCTTTAATACCTTGATCAAACCTTATTGTTGCATTAAATTCTGGAACTAATTTTTTTAATTTAGAATTATCAAAAACAACAGTATTTGCTTTATCCCCAATTAATCCACCTTTAAAATCATAAGGTCCCACTGCATCTAAGAAATCAGATGAAACATAATACGGTTTTAGTTCTACATTTAATGCATCAGCTATAGATTGATATATCTGATTCCAGGTTAATGATTCATCAGATGTAATTTGAACTGATTCACCTATTGCATGTATATTACCTAAAAGACCAATAAAAGCTTTTGCAAAGTCTTTATTAGAAGTCATAGTCCATAAAGAAGTTCCATCTCCATGTATTATTACCTTTTTACCTTCGAGCATTCTTTTTGCAACCTGCCAACTACCATTATCACCATGAACTCCTAAGGGAATTGATTGATCACTGTATGTATGACTTGGTCTGATTATGGTAATTGGAAAGTTTTCTTCTCTATATAATTTCAACAAAGCCTCTTCACAAGCAATTTTATCTCGTGAATACTGCCAATAAGGATTTGATAATGTTACACCTTCTGTTATACGGTAATCAGAGAGAGGTTTTTTATATGCTGAAGCAGAACTAATAAATATATATTGTTTTGTTTTACCTTTAAAAAGTCTATAATCTCTTTCAATAGCACTTGGTTCAAAAGCAATAAAATCAGCAACAACATCAAAATCTTTATCTTCAAGTAGTTTATTAACAGTTGGTTCATCATTAATATCGCAAGTCAAGTAAGTAACACCTTCACTTCCTAATACAGTGTTTCTTGAACCTCTATTTAGAATATACAAATCTTCTTTCATTTCAATTAGTTGTTTTGAAATTGCAGTGCTAATTGTACCAGTTCCACCTATAAATAATATTTTCATAATTTTCTCCTATAAAAGGTCAATAGTATTCAACAGAAAACCATAACCTATTTTCATTTTCTTTATTGTTTTAGAAGCTATACAACTTCTGCTTGTCGCCTTATATAATCAACAGTTAATCGATCTATATCAAAAGGAGTTTTGTTTTTTAGAATTGCATATATTACTCTACTGAGCTTTCTTGCAAATGCTATTATACTTTTCCCACTTCCTTTATTCTTTTTCATTCTTTT
>JAQQAS010000024.1 GCA_028532815.1 Pleomorphochaeta sp. | reverse complement strand
TCTGTTTTTAAAGGAGTTTTTGACCTTTTAATTTTCTCTGTTTTTTTATTTCTATCGTCTTTTTCTTTATTATCTTTTAAATAGCTTATAGATTGAATTAATGAATTTAATGCATTATCTGCTTCTTCCATTTTATTTTGGTTTAAAGACTGTAATTCATCTACATATTTTGATAAAAGTTCTTCATTAGCTTGTGTTATTTTTGATTTATGAAGATCAATAGAATTAAAAACATCCTCTTCAATTGTCTTCTTAATTTTTATCAAAGAAGAGTCTCTCTCATTTTTATATTCTTCTAAAATAGCTTTAGATTGAGATGCAAAATCTTTATGCTCTATATTAAGTACATCAAATTCTTTTTTCGATTCTTCTAAATCTTTTTGGGCTTGTTTTGCAACTTGATCGATTGATATCATTTTAGAATTTAAGTTTTCTTCAGCAAGCTTAACACTTTGATTTATTTCATTTATATAATTGTTTTTTAATAATTCTAATTTACTTTCATATTCTCCATAGAAAGCATTTTGTTTTTCTACTGCTTCTCCATAAGAATTTATTATATCAAGTGTTGATTTCTGATGTTCTTCAATAACTTTTTGAAGTTCTTCTAATTTTTTGCAATCATTTCTAACTGTGATAACCCATTCATGAGTTTTATTAGTTGAAACTTCTAATATAGCTAGCATTGATCTATATTCATTTAAGGTATTAGATAGCTTTGCTAATTCTTGTCCATGAGATTTTAACTCTTGAATTTTAATATCTATTTGTGAAGATAGGGTATTTACAGCTATCTTTTGAGAGCTTATTTTTTCTTCTGTTAAAATAATATTTTCATTTAAATGTTGTTCGGCATTCCTAACTTTATCTAAAACTTGTTTTTGAACATCCGAGTTTTGCTTATCATTATTAACTTTATAATTAATTACAATTAAATTAAAAATAATAGCTAAAAAAAACAATAAAAATGGTAATATAAGTGATATATTCAAGAGTCTCCTCCTACCTTATTCAAACAACTTTTTTTCAATCTCAAACCAATTTTTACAAATGAAATCAGCTTCTGGATATTTTTTCTTATTGGACTTTTTAGTCAAATAAAGTGTTTTCATATTAATCTTTTTTGCACCAATTATATCTTTATTATAACTATCTCCAATATAAATACAACTTTTAGGATCTAAATTTAGATTATTACAAATATATATAAAGGGTTTTTCACTTGGTTTTAGATATCCGGTTTGTTCACTTGAGATTGCAAAATCAATAATATTTTCAACTTTTAAAGTTTTAGGTTTCTGGGCAATAGGAAAATCACTTAATAAAACAATTTTAATATTTTCTTTTTTAGCTCTTTCTAAGGTTTTAAGCATATTCTTATAACCTCTAATAGACAAAAAGGTCTTTTCCCATGATTTATAAAATTGTTTATCTATTTTTCTTATTACTTTTTCAATTTCTTTTTTTGTAGGATTTTTCTTATTTAAGTATAGTTTTGCTTGTTTTTCTAAAAAGCCCTCAAGATTATCACTTTTTGGAAAGTCAATTTCTTGAGTGCTTCTATACATTTGTCTAACTTTATTAAACTTTAACCCAAGCCTTATGTTTGGGAAAAAAGAAGGAATTAAACGAAGATTCATCTGAGATCTAGGGTATAATGTCCCATCGATATCAAGGCAAATAGCCTTGATACCTTTCTCTTTTAAAGTAGACATTATTTTTTTCTTCCTCTTCTGTTTTTCTCAGACTTCTTAGCTCTATCAATAGCTTTTCCTAATGCTGCTTTATTTCCAGGTTTGTTTTGTTTCTTTTTAGCAACAGCTCTTCCTGCTTTAGGTTTTTGATAAGTCTTAGGAGAATCTGATTTACTTTCAGTGGAATATTTAGATAATATAGGTTTATCACCTTTTTTATTTAAAGAAGGATTTCTTCTTCTTTCTCTCAAGTCTACTTCAATGGGAATTTGAGAGAAACCTAAGTCTCTTCTAATACAGTTCTTTAAGTATTTAACATATATCTCAGGAAATCCTTTTATTCTATTTACAAAGAATAAAAATCTTACAGGAGTTGCACTAACTTGAGTTCCATAATAAACCTTAAAGTGTCCTTCACTTCCTCTTGGAGGTGTATAACTTTCTGTCCAATCTTTAAGAGCATTATTAATAATTGAAGTATCAACTCTTTTATTTAATTGTTTCCATACTCCCCAAACTGTATCTAGCATGGCAGGGATTTTAGTTCCATTTAATGCGCTTATTGAAGTAATAGGAGCAAAACCTAAAATAGGGAATAAAAATCTTATTCTATCTTTGATTGCTTCAATTTCATTTGCAATACCTGATAATTGGTCAATTTTATTTAGTACTAAAATTATACCTTTCCCTTTTCTAACAATTAAATTAGCAATTTTTTTATCTTGATCAGAGAGACCTTCAACACTATCAATCATCAATAAAATAACATCAGCTTCATCAATTGTTTTAATTGCTCTATTTACTGAATAATACTCTACATCTTCATCTACCTTACTTTTACGTCTGATTCCTGCTGTATCTAGAATTGTAAAATCTGTAGATTTATATGAAAAAGCACCTCTAACTACGTCTCTTGTAGTTCCAGCAATAGTTGATACAATCGAAACATCTTCTCCAACTAAAAGGTTAGTTAGAGTACTCTTTCCTGTATTAGGTTTTCCTAATACAGCAATCTTAACAGTTTCAATTTCTTCTGGTGCCTCAAATCTTTCTTCAAGATCTAATAAACCTAATAATGTTTCCTCTAATTCTTCAATTCCATGACCATGTGCGGCACTAATTCCAAGAACTCTTTGAAAACCATAAGAATAATATTCCCAAATCAAATCTTCACGATTTGTATCATCGATTTTATTTATAACTAATAAAACTTTATCTGTATAAGGACGTAATTTTTCAATTAAAACTTCATCCTCAGCTGTTACTCTCATACAATCCATCATAAAGATAATAACATCACTCTTATCCAAAAGTGATAAACTCTTTTGACTTACTAAGTCATCAAGACCTTCAAGTTCTTGTTTTACCCCGCCACTATCTACTAACGTAATATAATGGTTTCCAATTAGACATCTCTCTGGAATTGGGTCTCTAGTAACTCCTGGAGTTGGGTCTGTGATTGCTCTTCTTTTTCCGACCAATCTATTAAATAATGTAGACTTACCTACATTAGGCCTTCCTATAATTGAAATTACTGGTATTTGTTGACTATCCATAATTAACACAGAATTTATATTCTGCTTTCTCCTTATCTACCTAAATTATTTTCTCTAATTTATAGAGTGTGTGATGAGGGCAAATGCTCAAAGCGATTACTCATCCATTGTTTAACATATGAAACAATTTCTTTTGAGGAATTCATTTTTAATACTTTTTCACTCATTTGCTTCGCTTCACTATATTTTACTGTTCTTAATATTTTTCTCACCTCTAAAAGAGAAGAAGGACTCATACTAAATTCATCTAACCCAAGTCCCGCAAGCAATACTGTTGCATAGGGATTACTTGCCATTTCTCCACACATACCTATTGGTATATTCTCTTTATGAGCGTTGTCTATTACTATCTTTATAAGTCTTAACACTCCTGGATGAAATGGTTGATAAAGATGTGCTATTTTTTCATTACCTCTATCAACTGCTATAGTATACTGAATTAAGTCATTAGTTCCAATTGAGAAAAAATCAACCCTTTTTGCTAATTCATCAGATATAAGAGCAGCAGATGGAACTTCTATCATAGTTCCTATCTTTACATCTTCATCAAAAGGTATCTTATTAGCTCTAAGTTCTTCTTGAACTTGTTTATATACTAATAAAGTTTGTTCTAATTCATCAAGACCACTAATCATAGGGAACATTATATGAAGTTTGCCATAAATGGAAGACCTTAACAATGCTCTTAGCTGAATTCTAAAAATATCTTTTCTCTCTAAGCAAAATCTTATAGCTCTCCAACCTAAAATTGGGTTTTCTTCATCTATTCCTAGACCTGCTACAGCCTTATCACCTCCAATATCAATTGTTCTAATTGTTACTGGATTTCCATTCATTTTTTCTAAAACTTCTTTATATGCTTCAAATTGTACATCTTCTTTTAGACTACCATTTTTTTGTAAAAATAAGAATTCACTTCTAAATAAACCTATACCACTAGCACCTTTTTCTAATGAAGGGGCTACTTCATCTGCAGTCTCAATATTTGCTTTTAAAACATAATCTTTCTTATCTGGAGATATAACTGGTAATTTTGCTACTGTTAATAATTCTTTTTGATAAGCTTCCCAATTAGCTTTAGTTATTTCAAACTTCTTTTTTACGTACCACTCAGGTCTAATAACAATTTGACCTTCATTTCCATCCAGGATTACCTCATCACCATCTCTAGCTTTAAGAGAAGCCCCATAGAGGCCTAATACTGTTGGAATACCAAAGGATCTAGCAAAAATTGCTACATGGGAGGTTCTTCCCCCTGTATCTACTGCAATTGCTTTAATCCATTTCTTATTTATGGTTAACATTTCTGATGGAAGAAGAGAATCTGCAACTAAAATTACTTCTTTTTTAATCTGACTAAGTTTCTTACTTCTTTTAAAACTTAAATTTTCAATAAGAAGTCTAGAAATATCACTTAAATCGATAGCTCTATCTCTAAGCATCTCTATATCACTTGATTCTAAAGTTGCAATTAATGAGGCTGTAACACTTTCAACAGCCCAAGCTGCATTTTGATAGTGAATACTTATTGAATCCTTAATCTCAGAAAGATATTCTGGATCTTGAAGCATAATGATATGAGTTTCTAATATCTCTTTTCTTGTATCATCATCAATAGAATCAAATAAAGCTTGGGTTTCTTTCATGCTTTTTTCAACAGCAATATCAAACTTTTCTAATTCTTCCTTAACCTTCTCAGGTTCAATTTTTTCTCTGCTTACCTCTAGACTATTATGGGTAAAAACTAAAGCTTTACCACATGATATCCCCCCAGAAGCTGCTATACCATTGAGTATTCTCATATGCATTTATTTTACGTTCTATTTTTAGCCTTGTAAAGTGTCGATTATTCTAATTATTTATTATAATATAAAGATATGAAAAGAAATAATTCTCAAATTAATGATAAAAAAAAAATTGTTCTATATATTATAATTTCTTTTGTGATTTTGACAATCATAGAATTATTGATTTTTTTACCAAAAGTGAGACAGGCTATTGTTGATTCAAATGCTATTGAGTTAGTAAATCAAGCAATGCTTAATAGTGAACAATCAAATTATAGAGACTATACTCTTTTCTTTGTATCTATGGATAACAATATTATAAGTTTCAAATATACAGGCAGCAATAGAAGTGACTTTGTTCATGATAGTTTTGAATATCAATTACTATCCCCTCCTTTAATAGCCCTTAAAAAATATTGTGTTTCATTTATTCCTAATGAAACCCAACTGATTGGGGTAACTTCAAAAGAAAAAGCCACGTATGTTAATGTTTCCAAAGAAATATTAAATAGTGACAATTTCTCTCTATGCTACCAACAGCTTAAGGCTCAAGCTTTATCTATAAATAGCGAAGCAAAATTTTTTCTTTTAATTGAAGGAAATCTTTATAACCAAGATAAAGAATTAATTAAGAAATATAATTAAGCTTTTTTAAATATTTAACTCTTACAAACAAGAATAACACCTCAAAGGTAAAAGATAATACGTAAGCAAATGCAGCAATATATACTCCCGCAACTTTAAATATTAGAGGTAATAACAAAATAGATAACAATAATGTTGCAACGTTAATAAAAACTCCAATTGTAATTGATGTAGTTTGTCTCTCAGCAACCAATATTGCTCTATAGAGAGCAATTTTTGCACTAAAGAACGGTAGAACAATCATTACTCCTAATGAAATTGGTAAGTACATTAACAATTCATTAGGTAATTTAGAAACGTTTATAAACCAAAGTCCCCAGAGTGGTTTTATTAAATATACAACGATATATAAACCCATTAAAAAAACAGCTACATTATTTACAAAACTTTTTATTACTTTTAAGTTTTCTTTTTTATATTGAGCAATGATTATTTCTTGTAATGATTGGCTTATTGAGGTGTATAAGAAAAGATATGCTAATACAACTGGCCAGACTGCTAAAGATTCTACCGGATATAACCCTTTAGTAATTCCCAGATTTAATAATGGCCTAATACCTAAGGTTATCCAGGAAGTAATAGCTAATGGGATATAAAAATTTACCATTTGTTTTAAACTTAAATTTTCACTATCTGTTTGTTCTAGTTTATCAATTGCAGGTTTTGCAAGTAGATAAGAAGATATCATTCCTGAAATAACACCTAAAGAAAGAGTTATTCCACCTAGTATTGCTCCTCTCATATTATTTAGTTGTAATCCAATAAATAATACAATAAATGCCAATATAAGACGAATATACATAACCATTGGAACATATTTACTTCTATCGTGCTTAATCATTACCCCTTGCCATAATCTTCTATATCCAATAGTTGCAGGCCAAGGGATTAATACAAAGAAACACCAATATGCACTATCTAGTAACTCTAATGGTAAATCAAATATGTTCAATGCTATAAAGTTAAATACAGCAGGAATACAGAAAAACAAATGTAAGCTCGTTGTTATTATTGCCAAGGCATGCATTATTTTTAATATTTTCTTATAAGAACTGACACTTTTTGTAATAGCAGTTCCAGCAGATAACATTTGAATAACTGGACCTTCAATAAATAACGCTAGGGCAAAAGAATAACCAAATGCAGCTAATTGATTAGTTGCATCTGGCAATCTTGATATAAAACTTGTAATCAAAGGTTGTTCTGTTGCCATAACAATCCACATTACAGCAAGGGGAACCCATGATAAAAATAATTTCTTTTTAGTAATACTCATAATGTGTGCTAGTCTATTAATAAGTTCAATTAAAGTCTATACATTTACACTAGATAAAAGTTGATTTATTTTGCTAATAAATTCTGATTTATCTATCCCTTTTTCCTTACTTAATAAAGATAAAAATTCAATATTTCCTTTTCTACCTTTTATTGGACTTATAATTAAATCTTGGATATATACACCATCTTCTTTTAAAATGTCATAAACATGATCTAAAACTTCTTTTAAAAACTCCATATCATCAACAACACCTGAAAAATCACTTTTCCATTTAGGCACTTCAAACTGAGGTTTAATTAAACAAATTAGGTGAGTATTACCACAGAGTCTTAATATATGAGATGCAGCATTTTTTATAGATCTAAATGATAAGTCACAAACTGCAAAATCAGGTTTTGGATCTAAGCTTTCCAATAACATTATATTTTGCTTTTCATGAACAAAAACTCTCTCATCTACTCTTAATTTCCACGCTAATTGATTATATCCAACATCAACGCTATGAACATATTTAGCACCATGTTGCAATAAACAATCAGTGAACCCTCCTGTAGAGGATCCAGCATCTAATACAGTCTTATCTTTAACATCTATATTAAAGCTCTCTAAAGCTTTTTCTAATTTAAAACCACCTCTTGATACAAATTTACCAAAAGAAAGTTCAATCTTACAATCAATATCAACTTTAACTTTAGTATTTGTTACTAGCTCATTATTTACATAAACATTTTTGCAAACAACATAAGCTGTTAATTCATCTTTATTGTATTGTGGATATTCTTCTTTTAGTTTTTGTAATAGTGATATTTTTTTTGCCATATCTATACCAACAACTGTTTATTAATTCTACTTATAGATATTGCCTTTGAACTTTTCTTGTCAATTTCAATAACAACACCATTAATAACTGGAGCTGTTGTATGTATTTGAGTCCTAATAGGCATTTGTGTAAGTTGTTTTTTAATTGAAATTTCAGGATCAGATCCAATTACACTATCACTAGGTCCACAAAGACCTAAGTCAGTAATAAAGGCAGTTCCATTTTCTAATATCATCTCATCAGCTGTTTGAACATGTGTATGCGTTCCAACTACTGCAGAAACTTTACCATCCAAATACATTGCTAAAGCTTTCTTTTCTTCATGGTTTTCTGCATGCATATCAATTAAAATAATATCACACTTACCATTCATCTTTTTTATTTCATCTTCAGCAGCCCTAAATGGACAATCAGTTTGAGGTAGACTTAATCTACCTTGTAAATTAATAACCCCAACTTTTACACCATTATTTTCAATGATTGTTGAACCATGACCAATTGTACCACTAGGATAATTTAAAGGTCTTAATAATCTATTATCATTTTTTAAAGAATCATATATTTCATCTTGTTGCCAAATGTGATTACCACTTGTAATTACATTAACACCAAGTGAAAACAGTTGAGTTTTTTCACTTTCGTTTAGTCCAAATCCATTAGCTGCATTTTCGCCATTTACCACAACAAAATCGGCTCTGTGTTCTTTTATCAATTGACCTAAGCCAATGAATAAGGCTCTCATACCAGGTTGTCCACACACATCCCCAAGCATTAAAACAGTATATGTATTTCCCACAAACTTATCCTATTAAAAAAGAGGCTATAAAAGCCTCTATTTTTATCGCGCATATTCAACTACACGCATCTCTCGAATTATCGTGACTTTTATTCTACCAGGATATCTTAACTCTGCTTCTATTCTAGAAGCAATGTCTTTTGCCATATCCTTAGCTTCATCATCACTGACACTTGTATTATTTACTAATATTCTTAATTCTCTACCTGCTTGTACTGCAAAGGCTTTTTCAACCCCTTCAAAACTCTCTGCTATATTTTCAAGGCTTTCTAATCTCTTAATATAGTTATCTAAAGTTTCTCTTCTAGCACCAGGTCTAGCTGCACTTATTGCATCTGCTATTTGTACTATAATAGCTTCAGGCGATTTTGGTTCAACATCATTATGATGGGCTAATATCGCATTAACAATGATTGCATCTTCCCCTAATCTCTTTGCATGTTCAGCACCTAGTTCAGCATGGTTAGCATCACTCTCAGTTTCAATACCTTTACCAATATCATGTAGTAATCCAGCTCTTTTTGCAACCTCTGGATCTGCACCGACTTCGCTAGCAATCATGCCAGATAGTACGGCAACTTCACGTGAATGACTTAATACATTTTGACCATAACTTGTTCTAAAATATAATCTACCAAGAGCTCTAATCATCTCTTGACTCATATTATGGATACCCATATCAAAAACAAGTTTTTCACCTTCATCAGCGATTGTTCTGTTAACTTCTTTTGCAACTTTGTTAACAACTTCCTCTATTCTAGATGGGTGAATTCTTCCATCTTGTACTAACCTTTCTAAGGCTACCCTAGCAATTTCTTTCCTAACTGGATCAAAACAAGAAATTACAACAGCTTCAGGTGTATCATCGATAATGATATCTACACCAGTTAGTGTTTCTAATGTTCGTATATTACGTCCTTCTCTTCCAATAATTCTACCCTTCATTTCATCACTTGGCAAACTTACAGAAGCAATTGATACATCACCACTTACTTCGGTTGCCATTCTTTGAATTGAAGTTAAAATTATATCCCTAGCGAGTTTATCAGCTTTCAATTGAGCTTCTTGCTCAATTTTGTTGATGACAGTTTGAGCATCTCTTTTAGCTTCTTTCTGCATTTGCTCAATAATTAGCTCTTTAGCTTCATCTTGAGACATACTAGCTATCTTTTCTAGCTCCATCATAACAGAGCTCTCTCGCTTCTCTAATTCTAACTCAGTTTTTTCAATAACTTTCTTTCTATCTTCGAGTTGATTCTTAATGGTATCTAATTCAGCTAATTTCCGTTCAGCGTTTTCTTCTTTTTGAAGAATACGTCTCTCTGAACGTTGCAATTCACTTCTTCTTTCCCTCGCCTCTCTCTCAACTTGTTGTTGTTCTTTCAACAATTGGTCACGAGTCTCTAGGATAAGTTCCTTACTTTTTGCTTCAGCTTCTTTTACTGCATCTGCATCTAAGCGTCTTGCTTTCTGCTCTACAGAAGTCAGTTTAAATTTCGAATACAGCCATCTTCCGATAAATCCGAAAACAGCACCAAGAACAACAAGAAGGAGATAAATTAATTCTTTCATAATATTTTCTCCTTAGTTGCAATTGGTTCAATATTATTCAACTAATGTCAAATTGTCAAGTTTTAAGGGCATAAAAAAACCGCTACCTAAGTCGGTAACGGCTAAGTCATTAAATGACAAAAGACAGTAATTACTAATTATAATAATAAATGCATACTGTTTTTTTTAAACCTAAAGTTTAAATTTTTGTATTTAGAGCTTGAAGGCTTTTTCTCCCTCATTCTAAATACACTGAGTACTAGGTACTACAGCTTACTTCTCTTCTTTAGCCCCTGTTTTATCAACAAGTTCTAAAATAACCATCTCTGCTGCATCTCCTAAGCGGTAACCAGTTTTTAAAATACGGGTATATCCACCTTTACGATCTGCATTAAGAGGTGCGATCTCTGTGAAGAGTTTATTAAGAACAGCTGGGTCCTTAATATCTTTTGCAACGATACGGCGATTATGAACACTATCTTCTTTAGCTCTAGTAATCATTTTTTCTACCGTTCTGCGTACTTCAAGAGCCTTAGCTTTTGTAGTCTCAATTCTCTCATAACGGAGAAGTGAGGTTGCCATGTTACGTAACATTGCATCGCGTTCAGCAGTACTTCTGCTTAACGTGTTGAAACCAAATCTATGTCTCATCTTCTTCTTCCTTGTTACCAGGTACGTTGATTGTGTTTTTTAATACACTATAATCGGTCATTCCAAGACTTAGATTCCACTCTTTAAGTTTATCTTTAATCTCTGTTAATGACTTCTTACCAAAGTTCCTAGTTTTTGCAATTTCATCTTCAGTTTTCTTTGTTAAATCGCCAATAGTTCTGATATTAGCATTTTTAAGGCAGTTGCTTGAACGTACAGTTAGTTCTAATTCTTCAACAGAAGTATTCAAGATCTTTCTAATCTTTTCTTCTTCTTCGTCAACTTCCTCTTCACTATTTACCAATGCTTCATCAAAATTGATAAAGACTGAGAAATGATCTTTCGCAATCTTAGCAGCTTCTGCTAAAGCATTAACTGGTGCAATGGTTCCATCTGTATAAATTTCAAGAATTAACTTATCATAGTCATTTCTATAACCTACACGAGTTGGTTCAATTGAATATTTAACACGAGTTACAGGAGAGAAGAAAGCATCAATAGCGATAACGCCTACTTCTTCTACATATTTTTCATTAACTTCTGAAGGAACATATCCTCTTCCTAAGTCAATTTGAACTTCCATCTCAATATTCGCATCGTCCATCATTGTGAATAGAACTAAATCTTTATTGGTAATTTCTACCTGGTCGCGTTCAAAGTTCTGACCGGTAATAACGCCGGGGCCTTTACACTCAATGAGAAGATTAACACCTTCGCAATCTTCAGGCATACTTATTTGTAATTTTTTTAGTGCAGCAATTATATCCGCAATGTCCTCGCGAACACCTGGAAGCTGATCATATTCACTAGAAATTAAATGAGGTACACCTTCTTCATTAAAGCTTGTGAACTTAACAGCAGTAACTGCATAACCCTGGATTGAAGATAAAAGAACTCTTCTGAGCGTATTTCCAATAGTTGTCCCAAATCCACGTTCAAAAGGATATGCTATAAATTTTCCGTAATTTGCTTCAACTGCATTATGCTCAAAATTAGTTCCCTTGGGTTTTTTAAAGCCCTTCAAAAGGTTTTTGCGTGCCATGGTTACTCCTTAAAGTCTGGATCTGCAGATAAAAATCTGCTTTTGGCGCAGGATTGGCTCCGATGGAGCCAGTCCTCAATAAACAGCACCCCAAAAATAAACTTGGGAATGCTCCTAATAATTAAACTCTACGTGTTTTGCGTGGGCGACAACCATTATGAGGAATTGGAGTTACGTCACGAATAGAACGTACCTTTAATCCTAAAACGCCTAGTGCTCTAATAGCACTTTCGCGTCCAACACCAGGTCCTTTTACGAAAACATTAACTTCACGAAGACCATAATCCATAGCCTTCTTAGCTGCTGTTTCACAAGTTACCTGTGCTGCATATGGAGTTGATTTTTTTGCACCACGGAATCCTAAACCACCGGCAGAAGCCCAAGAAATAGCATTTCCTTCAAGATCTGTCATGGTAACGATTGTATTGTTGAAAGTAGCCTGAATGTATACATTACCATCATAGACTGTCTTTTTAACTTTACGCTTTGCTTTCGCTTTTGCATTAGCCATTTTTCATCTACCCCTTATTTCTTCTTACCTGCTACGGTCTTCTTCTTACCCTTACGAGTTCTAGCATTAGTTTTAGTCTTTTGCCCTCTAACTGGTAAGCCCTTTCTATGACGTAGTCCACGGTAACAACCGATGTCCATAAGTCGTTTGATGTTTAAGGCAACTTCTGTACGAAGACGACCTTCAACCTTATAATTTTCTTCGATTTCATGACGTAAAACAGCCAATTCATCATTTGATAGTGTATTAATTCTTACATCTGGATCGATTTTTGTTTTTTCACAAATTTCAATCGCTGATACTTTGCCGATGCCAAAGATATACGTTAAAGCAATCTTAACAGCTTTGTTCGGCAAGTCAACACCTGCAATTCTTGCCATTATTGGCCTCCTAATTTGTATTCTTAGAGAGGTGGCTTACGCCGAACCTTACTTCTGTCTTTGCTTATGTTTTGGGTTTTCGCAAATTATACGAACAACCCCATTTCTTCTGATAACTTTGCACTTGTCACATATTGGTTTGACACTTGCTCTGACTTTCATGTTAAGCTCCTATTTTTTTCTTGCCTTTGATTGGCTAAAAATACCAGTTTGATGGTGCATCTTCATAACACCCTCTACCTGTTTCATTGTATCAAGGTCAACACCAACCATAATGATTAATGATGTACCACCGAATAACATAGCTACAGATGATGGGAAACTAAAGAACTTCTGTACTAATGTAGGAATCAATGCGATAAAAGCTAAGAAAATAGATCCTGGAAGAATAATGCGGTTGATAACTTTAGTTAGATACTCCTCAAGTTTTTCGCTCCTTACACCAGGAACGGAACCACCATTTTCACGAATCTGTTTAGCCATTTCCACAGGATTCATAGTTACCTGAGTATAGAAGAATGCAAAACCGATAATCAACAGAGTATATATGATAATGTAGGGGATACCCTGAGGATTTAACCAATTAGCAAAAGCTGCTAACCAACTCACTTCTGCGCCTAAACTAGATGCAATTTGAAGTGGGAAGGACATTAATGCTGAAGCAAAGATAACCGGAATAACACCACTCGGATTTAATTTAACAGGAATATAAGTGCTTTGTGCACCGTACATTCTTCTGCCAACTACACGTTTAGCATAGTTTACCGGAACCTTTCTCTCACCTTGTTGCTCATATACTACTAAAGCAATAACAATGATAAACATTGCTAATACTACTAGTAATGAAATTGGATTGAAACTACCGTCTTGTACACCTTGAAATAGTGTAACAAGAGCTGAAGGAATTCTTGCAACGATACCTGCAAAAATTAATAGGCTAATACCATTACCAATCCCAAATTGAGTAATTTTGTTACCAATCCATACGAGAAACATACTACCTGCTGTTACAGATAGCATTGCTATCAAAGTAAATGGTAAGCGACTCATGGTCATAGAACCAGGAATCGAATTAGCATAAATTGTTATAACATAGGATTGAATCAAACAAACAACTATTGTTCCATATCTAGTGTATTGTTGAATTTTTTTCGATCCATGTGGATCTTGTGCCAATTTTCTCAAACTAGGAACTACAATCATTAATAATTGTAAGATAATTTGAGTGCTAATGTAAGGCATTACACCTAACATAAACAACGAGAAATTCGAAAATGCCCCGCCGGAAAAGAAATTCAAATATTCTGTAAATCCAAAAGAATTAGAATTACTTTGTGATAGGAAGTATTGTTGTAGAACCTGGACGTCAATTCCTGGAATTGGAATAACCGCTCCCAACCTACTGACAAACAGTAGGAGGAAAGTGATTAGACCTTTTCTTCTTAACTCCTGGATTCTCATCATTTCAACTAGGGAGTTTGCCATTTAGATCAACCTTTTTGTTATTTAATTTCGCCACCAGCAGCAGTGATTTTCTCAACTGCACTTGCTGAAACCTTTAAACCTTCAATAGTAAGTTTTTTATCAAGATCTCCGTTTGAAAGAATCTTAGCCTTAGTACTGTGACCTTTAACTAGATTAACTTTCTTAAGAGCTTCTAAATTTACTACATCACCATCTTTAAAATTTAAACTTAAAGCAGTTAAAGAAACTACTTGATATTCAACTTTAAATGGATGGTTAGAAAAACCTCTACGTGCGACACGACGATACAAAGGCATCTGGCCGCCTTCAAAACCAGGACGAACACCACCACCTGAGCGGGAGTTTTGTCCATCATGGCCTCTACCACAAGCGCGACCCTTCGATGAAGCACCACGACCTACAATAGTTTTTTTTGTATTAGCACCAAAAGGTGCTTTTATTTGACCTACATTTGCCATCTTACATCTCCTCAACTTCAACAAGGTGAGCAATGACGTTTACCATGCCAAGCATATCAGGAGTTGCATTGATAACTACACTGCTATTAATTCTATTCAAACCAATTGCTTTAACAGTTCTGCGTTGCTTTGGTAATGTACCTGCAACGCTACGAGTTAAAGTAACTTTAAGTTGTTTTTCCTTTTTAGCCATCATTAACCCCACATGTTCTTAAGAGTTTTACCTCTATTCTTTGCGACTTGGCGAGCATCAAACAAGTTTTCAAATGCATCAAAAGCAGCTTTTACAGTGTTAACTGTATTTTTAGAACCTAGTGATTTACCTAAAATATCTGTGATACCAGCAGCATCACATAAAGATCTAACAGCACCACCAGCGATAACACCAGTACCTGGAACTGCAGGTTTTATAAGTACACTAGCACTCTTGAATTTACCAATACATTCGTGAGGAATAGTACCATTTTTAACTGGTACAGTAATCATACTAGCTTTAGCACGATCAACAGCTTTACGAATAGCATCAGTTACATCATTTGCTTTACCAAAACCATAACCAACTTTACCTTTTTGGTCTCCAACAACTACTAGAGCTGAGAAAGAGTATCTTCTACCACCCTTTACAACCTTAGAAACACGATTAAGTTTAATTAGCTTTTCAACGTATCCGTCGTTTTTATCTTCTCTTCTTGATCTTTCCACGGTCTCCCCCTAGAACTTCACGCCAGCACTGCGGGCGCCATCAGCGATGCTCTTAACAATACCATGATAGAGGTAGCCATTTCTGTCGAATACACATGTTGTGATATTCTTCTCGATCATCCTCTTACCAATCACCTCACCAAGCTTTGCTGCATCAGAAACACAGTTTTTTAAGCCTTTAAGTTCAGTTTCAACGGTATTAGCAGAAACAAGAGTTTTACCTGCTACATCATCAATAACTTGAACATACATATGGTGATTACTACGGAAAACAGTCATCCTCGGTCTGCTGGCAGTACCGGAGATGCTTTTTCTGATATGAAGCTTACGTCTTTTAAGCTTGCGTTGTTTATCATTTACTTTGCTCATCTCTTACCTACCGATTATTTGCCGGATTTACCGACTTTACGACGAATGACTTCATCCTCATATCTTACACCTTTACCTTTATAAGGTTCAGGTTTACGAAGAGAACGAATCTCTGCAGCTGTCTGGCCAACTAACTGCTTATCAATTGCTGAAACAGCAATCTTATTTTGACCTTCAACTGTAATTGTTATGCCTTCTGGAATAACAAATTCAATAATATTGGAATAACCTAAGTTAAGAACTAATAAATTACCTTTAACTTCAGCACGATATCCAACACCATTAACAATTAAGTTTTTTGTATACCCTTTAGTTACACCAACAATCATGTTGTTTAATAACTGACGGTATAGGCCATGGAAGCTACGACTAGCCTTTGATTCGTCTTTGCGAGTTACAACGATTTGTTCTTTTTGAACATCGAAACTAACTTCTTTACGAACTTCTTGTGTTAATTTACCTTTTGGTCCTTCAACACTCAAAATTCCATCTTTAACAGTCACCTTAACCCCTGCAGGTAGTGCAACGGGCATTTTACCAATACGCGACATTTCTCACCACCTTACCAAATAGTACAGATTAGCTCACCGCCAATCTTCTTTTCAGAGGCCTTCTTTCCTGTAATAACGCCATTTGAAGTAGAAACAACTACTACACCATGACCGTTATATACACGAGGCATGTTACGATAGCCACAGTAAACACGACGACCCGGTGTTGAAACACGTTGAATGTCATGAAGAACTGGACTCTGATTATCATCATATCTTAAGAAAACACGAATATTAGAAACACCATCTTTTGTAACTTTTTTGAAGTTCTTTACGTAACCTTCATTTTTTAAAATCTTAACGATTTGAAGTTTCAATTTAGATGTGGAAATATCTACTTTTTCATGTTTTGCCTGACTAGCATTTCTTATCTTAGTCAGCATATCTGCAATTGGATCACTTACAGCCATTTTATATCTCCTACCAACTTGACTTGGTTACGCCAGGAATCTGACCTTCACTTGCCAATTTACGAAAGCAGACTCTGCACATATCGAACTTACGCATATAACCACGAGGTCTTCCACAAATTCTACATCTATTTACTTGTCTAGTACTGAATTTAGGCTCTTTTTGAGCTTTTACAATCATTGATTTTTTAGCCATTTTTCAATTCCTCTTACTTAGCGAATGGCATGCCTAACTTCTTAAGTAATGCATACCCTTCTTCATCGGTCTTGGCCGTCGTAACGATTGCGATATTCAGACCGCTGATGCGTTCAATTTTATCGAAGTCAATTTCAGGAAAGATAATCTGTTCGGTAATTCCTAAAGAATAGTTACCGTGACCATCAAAAGCATGAGGTTTAACCCCTTTAAAGTCTTTAACACGAGGTAAAGCTATACCGATTAGGCGTTCTAAGAAATACCACATATTGTCACCACGAAGAGTAACCATAGCTCCAATTTCTTGGCCTTCACGAACTTTAAAGTTAGCAATAGACTTTCTTGCTTTAGTCTTAACTACATGTTGACCTGCAATTTGTTCTAATTCTTTTACAGTAGCATCTAAAAGCTTTTTGTTAACAAGAGCTTCACCAACACCAACACTTAGTGTAATTTTTTCTAGGGCAGGAACCTGCATTACAGATTTATAACCTAACTCTTTGAAAAGAGCAGGCGCAACTTCTTCAAGATACTTTGTCTTAAAGGTTGGTACAAACTTTTCTTCCATTAGATCACTTCCCCGGTTTTCTTCGCGTAACGGACTTTTTTTCCATCATCGTCGAACTTGTATCCAATCTTACTTACTTTTCCATCTACAACTAGTGCAACGTTGGAAACGTGGATCGGAGCTTCAATGTCAATAATTCCGCCCTTGTCTTGTGGACTACGCTTTTTAACAGTTTTTTTAACCATATTAGCGCCTTGGACGATTACCCTATCTTTATTAGGGTCCACCTTAACTATCTTACCTACATAACCTTTGTCTTTGCCGGCAAGAACTTTAACGGTGTCGTTTTTTTTGAGCTTCATTGCTATTCTCCTACAACACTTCCGGTGCGAGTGAAACAATCTTCATATAACCATTACGTAGCTCACGAGCTACTGGTCCAAAGATTCTTTTACCGCGTGGGTTATTGTTGGCATCAATAATAACACATGCGTTATCATCGAACCTGATATAGGTACCGTCAGGTCTACGGTATTCCTTCTTAGTGCGTACTACAACAGCTTTCAAAACAGCGCCTTTTTTAATAGCACCATTTGGAAGAGCGTTCTTTACTGCAACTACCACAATATCACCAACACTAGCTACGTATCTATGGCTACCACCTAAAACTTTGATAACTTGAACACGTTTTGCGCCACTATTGTCAGCAACATTTAAATAACTCTGCATTTGTACCATGACGTATCTCCTTGCTTAACGAGCACGCTCGACGACTTGAGTTAAGCGCCAGCACTTGTCTTTGCTATAATGACGACATTCAACAACACGTACAGTATCGCCAATATGAGCATCATTACTTTCGTCATGGGCCTTAACTTTTTTAGTCTTGGTCACATACTTTTTATACAAAGGATGAAGGCTTCTTGTGTTAATGGCAACAACAATAGTTTTGTCCATTTTATCACTAACTACCTTTCCTGTAAAAGTTTTTTTACTTACTTCCATCTACCTCGAGCCTCTCTTAATTAGCGGATGTGCGAATGCCTAAGGCATACTCGTGGATAAGAGTGTTAAGGCGAGCAATTTGTCTCTTAACATTTCTAATTGCTAGAGGGTTTTCAACATGACCTAGAACCCTATCCATACGTATGTCTAAATATTGCTTGCGAAGCTCATCACGCTTTGCGATCATTTCTTCCAATGTTAGATCTTTGAATGAATTCTTCATGCTATTCTACCTCTCTTCTAACTACAATCTTTGTTTTGATTGGGAGTTTTTGAGCTGCAAGTGAAAGTGCTTCACGTGCTAATTCTTCACTAACGCCAGCCATTTCAAACATCATAGTCCCTTTCTTAACAACTGCTACCCAACCTTCTGGGTTACCTTTACCATTACCTTGTCTTGTTTCAGCAGGTTTTTTTGTGTAAGGCATGTCAGGGAAAATTCTGATCCATACTTTACCACCACGCTTAATATGACGAGTCATTGCAATACGAGCAGCTTCAATTTGACGGTTTGTGATCCATTTTGGCTCTACAGCCATTAGACCAAACTCACCAAATGCAATGGTATTACCACGGTGAGCTACACCATCACGGGTACCTCTTTGCTTTTTTCTATGAATGATTCTTTTAGGACTAAGCATTAATTAACTCCTTTCGAAGGTTTTTTAACCAAACCACCTGCGTCATTCTTTTTAGCATGTTCGTAGATTTCACCATTGAACACCCAAACTTTAATACCAATAGCACCAAAGGTTGTACGAGCTGTTGCTACACCATAATCGATGTCTGAACGTAATGTATGAAGAGGAACACGACCATCTTTCATCCATTCTGTTCTAGCAATTTCAGCACCGCCTAGACGACCAGAACATTTAATCTTTATGCCTTGTACGCCACTTTGCATAGCTTTAGAAACAGCCATTTTCATAGCTCTTCTAAATGAACCACGTGATGCTAATTGTTTTGCTACGTTTTGAGCAATTAATTGTGCATTACCTTCAGGTTTCTTGATTTCTTTAATCTTGATTTGAACCTTTTTGTTTGAAAGCTTTTGTAAACGAGCGCCTAACTTTTCAACATTTGAACCCTTAGAACCAATAATGATACCTGGGCGACTTGTTGTAATTACAATAGTTACACGTTGTGGTTTACGGATGATTTCAACATCAGCAATTTCAGCACCTTGTACTTCTGGACAGTCTACCAAAGTTTTACGTAATAGTAAATCTTCATGTAATGTATCTGCATATTCTTTTGAATCTACATACCATTTAGACTTCCAAGTTTTATTAACTCCTAAACGGAGTCCAATTGGATTAACTTTTTGTCCCATTTATTCCCCCAAGTTTGCTTTTTCGTCTACAACGACTGTAATATGAGACATTCTCTTGAGTAGAATATCACGTCTTCCATGGGATCTTGGCCATACGCGTTTCATGCGAGGACCTTCGTCTACCATTAACTGTGTAACATACAATAAATCTTCATCAATTTTACTGTTAACATTCATAGCATTGGCTCCAGCACTCTGCAATACCTTAAGAAGTAGTCTTGCACCTTTTTGAGGCATAGCCTCTAAGATTGCGACTGCTTCAGTATAAGGTTTTCTCCTAATTAAGTTTGCAACTGGGCGAACTTTGGTTGGAGAAATCATAAGATACTTTGCGACTGCTCTATAGCCTGTGTAGTTTTTCATATCTTACCTACCCTTCTTTTTATCAGAGGCAGCATGGCCACGGAATAGTCTAGTAGGTGCAAACTCACCGAGTTTGTGACCAACTAAGTTTTCTGTTACATAAACTGGAATCCATGTTTTTCCATTATAAACGGAAATTGTGATACCAACCATTTCAGGGATGATCGTTGAAGCACGGGAATACGTCTTGATCATCGCATTACTACCAGTCTTGCTAGCTTCTGTAACTCTTTTTAAAAGCTTCTTTTCAATAAAAGGGCCTTTTTTGATTGATCTTGCCACTTTATACTCCTACTTTCGCTTCTTAACGATGAACTTACTTGAAGGTTTTTTCTTAGAACGAGTCTTTCCGCCCTTAGTTGGTTTACCCCAAGGTGTAACAGGGTGACGACCACCGTTTGTTTTACCTTCACCACCACCATGTGGGTGATCAACTGGGTTCATAACAACACCACGAACTTTTGGACGTCTACCAAGATGGCGTGATTTACCAGCTTTACCTAAGTTTACGTTCATGTGATCTTCATTACCTAATTGGCCAACTGTTGCATAGCATTCTGCGAATACTAAACGCATTTCACCTGAAGGTAATTTAACTGTTACATAGTCTCCGTTTTTAGCAACAATAGTTGCACCCAAACCAGCACTACGTACTAATTGTCCGCCACGTCCAAGTGTTAATTCAATATTGAAAACTTGAACACCTAATGGAATATTCTTCATAGGAAGAGCATTACCAATAGTTAGTGGAGCTTCTGGACCACTTATAACTTTAGCACCAACTTCTAAACCTTTAGGAGCTAGCATGTAACGTTTTTCACCGTCTGCATAGAATACTAAAGCAATATTTGCTGTTCTATTTGGATCATATTCAATGGTTTTAACAACACCAGGAATACCAATTTTATTACGCTTAAAATCAATAATACGATAAGCGCGTTTATGCCCACCACCTCTTCGGCGTACACTAATACGACCATTACTATCACGACCAGCTTTTTTGTTTAAGCTAGTTGTTAGTGATTTTTCTGGCTTATTTGTGGTCAAGTCGTCGAAAACTAAAGAAGTCTTCTGACGAAGAGCGGGAGTATTGGGCTTATAAGATTTAAGAGCCATTTTCCAAATTCTCCTTATACGCCTTCGATGGCTTGGATACTATCACCCTTAGCCAAAGTCACGACAGCCTTTTTCCAGTTACCAGTGTTACCTTTTATAGCACCACCTTTTCCTCTAGAAAATTTTGGCTTACCTTTTACGATCATAATATTACATTTTGTAACTGAAACTTTAAATAATTCAGCTACAGCAGATTCAACATCGAACTTATTAGCACGAGTGCTGACCTTAAATGTATACTTCTTACATTCACCTTCACGAGCTGTATTTGATTTTTCGCTCAATACTGGTGCAATGATTACTTCATCTGCTCTCATTTCATTGATCCCCTTATCTGTCGCCGTAGAAGCTATTCAAGTTCGAAGCGGCTGTTTCCAATACAAGAATCTTTCTAGCGTAAAGAAGTTCTTTAGCTGAGAGTTTATTGAAGGAAAGAACATGTAAATATGGGATGTTTTTTGCTGCTCTGCGCATCATTTTATCATCATCCTTCAATATAAGTGTTGTTCTTTTTTCGTCACACTTGAAATTCTTCAATATGGCAGCGAGGTCTTTGGTTTTGCCGTTTTCACTTGTAAAGTCTTCAACTACTACTAAACGTTCATCTTGAACACCTTTAGAAAGAAGACTTCTCATAGCTAAACGCTTCATCTTCTTAGGTAATTGATAACTATAATCACGAGGTTTAGGTCCGAAAATTGTACCACCACCTACATGAACAGGAGACTTTTTATCACCAAAACGTGCATTACCAGTTCCCTTCTGCTTGAAAGGCTTAGTATTGCTGTAATTGACCTCAGCACGGGTCTTGGTGCTTGCTGTACCAACACGGCGATTAGCAAGCTCATTGTTTACGGCATAATAAATGCTTCCGTCACTAACTTCGCAATTAAATACTCTTTCATTTAATTCGATAGTTTTAACTTCGCTGCCGTTTGTAGAAAAGACTTTATATTCCATAATCTATCTCGCACCTACTTCTTAATCGCTTTCTTAACGATGACAACGCTTTGAGCGGGACCAGGAATTGCACCTTTTACCATTAGTACCTGCATGTTTTCATCTACACGAATCACTTTTAGATTCTGAACTGTTGTCTTGTCACCACCCATACGTCCAGCCATATTACGACCTTTAAATGTACGAGAAGGTGTAGCTGACATTGCGGTACCACCGATATCTCTGTGGAATTTTGAACCGTGAGTTGCACGTCCACCTGAGAAACCGTGGCGCTTCATACCACCAGCGAATCCCTTACCTTTTGAGGTACCTGTTACATCAACGAAGGTTGCGTCTTTAAAAATATCTACGCCTAGTTCGTCACCAACTTTTACTTCCTTTTCATATCCGCGGAATTCTTCAACATTTTGCTTTGGTGCACATGTATCTTTGAATTGTCCAGCGTAAGGTTTAGTAATGGTGCTCTTCTTCTTGTCAACAGAACCTAAAACTGCTGCTTCATAGCCGTTCTTTTCTTTGGTTCTTTGACCGATGACAACATTGCCCTCAAACTTTATTACAGTCACAGGAGTGAGTCTGCCGTCAGCATCAAACACCTGTGTCATTCCAACTTTTTTGCCGATAAGCCCTAACATTTCTTACCTCACCTCTTTACTGCTTAATCTCAACATCTACACCGGCTGGAAGCTCAAGTTTCATTAATGCATCCATTACCTTTGATGTGGGATCTAAAATGTCAATCAAACGCTTATGAGTTCTCATTTCAAACTGCTCACGGGACTTTTTATTGACATGGGGCGATTTCAGGACAGTGTACTTGTTGATACGAGTTGGGAGAGGTACCGGACCTGAAACTTTTGCTCCGGCCTTTACTACTGTCTGAACGATTGCTTTTGAGCTTTGTTCTACAAGCTCAACATCAAAACCTCTCAATCTGACTCGAATTCTTTCTTTAGCCATTATTCCTCCAAAAAACGGGTCTTGTCAGTAAGTATTTCTACTGACAAGACATTCGCTGATAAGAATTATTCGATAATTTCTGTAACCTGACCAGAAGCAACTGTTCTACCACCTTCACGGATAGCGAAACGTAGACCTTTGTCCATAGCAACTGGGTGAATTAATTCAACGCTGAATGAAGTATTATCACCAGGTAATACCATTTGTTTATCAGCAGGTAATTCTACAGAACCTGTAATATCGGTTGTTCTAAAGTAGAATTGTGGGCGATAACCAGTAAAGAATGGTTTATGACGTCCGCCTTCTTCTTTATTTAATACATATACAGTACCAACAAATTTGCTGTGTGGAGTAATTGATTTTGGAGCTGCTAGAACTTGTCCACGAACAACTTCTTTCTTATCAACACCACGAAGAAGAGCACCGATGTTATCACCAGCTTGACCTTCATCTAACAATTTGTTGAACATTTCAACACCTGTACATACAGTTTCTTTTGTTTCTTTAATACCAACAATTGAAACTTGATCGTTAACATGAACAACACCGCGTTCAACACGACCTGTAACTACAGTACCACGACCTGAAATTGAGAAAATATCTTCAATAGGCATTAAGAAAGGTTTATCAACAGCTCTATCTGGTAGAGGGATATATTCATCCATAGCAGTTAATAAATCTTCGATACATTGAGTTTTTTCTGGATCATCAGGATTGTTTAATGCTTCAAAAGCTGAACCACAAATAATTGGACAATTCTCACCATCGAAACCGTTTTCAGTTAAAAGATCTCTCATTTCTTCTTCAACTAATTCGATTAGGTCTGGATCGTCAACTTGGTCAGTTTTGTTAACAAAAACAATAATTGAAGGAACACCAACTTGGCGAGCAAGTAAGATATGTTCTTTTGTTTGTGCCATTGCACCGTCAGTTGCTGCAACTACAATAATTGCACCGTCCATTTGTGCTGCACCAGTAATCATGTTCTTGATGTAGTCAGCGTGACCAGGACAGTCAACGTGTGCATAGTGTCTGTTATCAGATTGATATTCAACGTGACGAGTGTTGATAGTAATACCGCGAGCTTGCTCTTCTGGAGCATTGTCGATTGCATCATAAGCTAGAGCTTTGTCACCAAACTTTCTAGCACAGTGCATTGTAATTGCTGCGGTGAGGGTAGTCTTACCGTGGTCAACGTGACCAATAGTACCAACATTAACGTGAGGCTTAGTTCTCTCAAACTTCTGTTTAGCCATCTCTTTCCTCCTTGTGCCGTTTATTACCGGTCACAAAAAAATTAATATGCACCTATAAAGGCAAAAATCCTTTATAGTTTTCTGAGACAAACTAAAATTCGTCTAAATATAGGAAAAAGAAGGTTTCCAGAGGTCGACATTTTATACAAAAGGCCGACATAGCTTAAGTTTGAAAAAAAACTTTAGTTCTGGAACCATCAATTATCTTATATCAGACAATCTGTTTGGCTCGCAATCACAAACGGGGACTCAAGTCACCACAAATGTGAACCTTAGTCAATATATTAAAAACAAAACTTATTGTCAACACCTAAACAAAAGTATTTAAACATATATTGATTTAATTTAAATAATTGACAAATAAAGAGTTATATAAACTAAAATTTTTAATTATTAGGAAAAAATCATTGCCATTTTGGCAATAAAAAACAAGCAACTCGAAAGTTGCTTGCTATTATAATTTTGTTCAAAACTACCATCTGAAGTGGGTAAAAGCTTTGTTTGCTTCTGCCATTCTGTGAGTATCTTCTTTCTTTTTGAAAGCTGAACCAGTATTTGCATAAGCATCTAATAGTTCACTAGATAGTTTCTCACCCATTGAACGACCATTACGAGATCTTGATGCAGAGATTAACCATCTCATTGCTAGAGCTTCGCTTCTAACTGCATTAATTTCTACTGGTACTTGATAAGTAGATCCACCAACACGGCGAGATTTTACTTCAACAACAGGTTTAACATTTTCAATTGCTTTTAAGAAAACATCTAAAGCTTTTTCGTTTGATTTCTTTTCAACTGTTTCTAATGCTGTATAAACAATTTTTGTGCTAACGGATTTTTTACCATCAACCATTAAATGGCGGATGAATTTTTCAACAATTACGCTACCGTATTTTGCATCAGGTAAAATTTCACGTTTTGTAGCTGCTTTTCTTCTTGACATCTCTTACTCCCCTTAAGCCTTTGGCTTTTTAGCGCCGTACTTAGAGCGACTTCTCTTACGATCTGTAACACCAAGGGTATCCTTAGCACCACGAACGATATGATAACGTACACCAGGAAGGTCCTTTACTCTACCACCGCGTAGTAAAACTACTGAGTGTTCTTGTAGGTTGTGACCAATACCAGGGATATAAGCAGTTACTTCAATTCCATTTGACAAACGAACACGAGCTACCTTTCTAAGTGCAGAGTTTGGTTTTTTTGGAGTTACAGTCATAACTCTGGTACAAACACCACGCTTTTGAGGGCAACTTTCAAGAGCAGGAGACTTAGTCTTGTTAATTTGACTTTTTCTCCCTTTTCTAATTAGCTGATTAATAGTAGGCATCTTCTAGATACACTCCCTTTTATAATTCGCGATCCACTCAATTCTCACTTTTGGGGATCTATACTCTCTCTCATACAAGAGAAAAATATTTCCAATAAAAAGTAGTCAGCATGAATACAATTAAGTTATTACAAATAAATTCTACGCAAGGACACTATGCCAACAGGCACAATATCCTTACCAGATTCTATTAAACATTAGTTGCATCAACTACTTTTTTTAAATTACCATTTTCTTCAATGCCCATCTCGGCTGCCATACTTTCACGTCGTTTGGCAACTTGTTGTTGTTCAGCTTCTTGAGCGTTTAACAATAGAGCTTCGTCTTCGAGCTTGACATTTCTATATCTCTTCATACCTGTTCCAGCTGGAATCAAGTGTCCAATAACTACGTTTTCTTTCAAGCCTCTTAACTCGTCTGTTTTACCAGCAATTGCGCTTTCTGTCAAGACCTTAGTAGTCTCTTGGAAAGAAGCTGCAGATAAGAAAGACTCAATTGAAAGAGCTGCTCTTGTAATACCTAGTAACAATGGTTTTGCTACAGCAGGTTGACCACCTTCTCTAACAACCCTTTGGTTTTCGCTATGGAAACGATGTTTATCAACTTGTTGTCCATGAACTAAATCAGTATCACCAGCAGAAACAACTTCAACTTTTTTAAGCATTTGGCGAACGATAACACCTAAGTGTTTATCATTAATATCTACACCTTGCATTCTGTAAACAGCTTGAACTTCGTCAACTAAGAAAGATTGTAAAGCATTTTCACCCTTAATATTTAAAATATCATGTGGATCAATTGCACCATCACATAATCTTTCCCCAGCTTCAACACTATCTCCATCTCTTACAAGCATGTGTTTATTCATTGGTATTACGTGTTTATAACTCTTATCGTAAGCATCTCTTACTCTAACAATTATCTTACCTTTTGTAACATTACCAATTTCAACAACACCTGAAACTTGAGCTAGAACTGCAATATCTTTTGGTCTTCTTGCTTCAAACAATTCACCAACACGTGGTAAACCACCAGTAATATCAGCAGTTTTAGTACCACCCTTAATGATCTTAGCTATGATTTCACCAATTGAAATTTCTTGGTTATCTTCACAAGTTAAATATGTACCACCAGGGAGTTGATAATTAACAAGAGTCTCACCAGCACCATTTGGAGCTGAAGTAATAAGAATTCTTGGTTGTAAGTGTTCCAGTTTATGTTCAGTAATTCTTCTTTGAGTATTACCTGTTTCAAAGTTCTTTTCTTCAACCATAGTAGAACCTGCTGTAATATCAACAAAGTGAATATAACCTTTATACTCACAAATAAACGGTTCGCTAAATGGGTCAAATGAAGCAATTGGCTTTTCAGCTGGAATATAGCTATTGATATCTACATATCTTTCTAATTCTGAACCAGTTTTAATTACAGCCTTTTGAGCCTTACCTACAATAAGAATTCTATTTTCAATATTCTTAACAATACCGTTTTGAGAACTTGTTACAATTTCTTCTGGATTGTCTTTCTTTGTATATAAAGGAGTTCCTTTTGCAATTGCATCACCTTCATTGATTAGTAGAGAAGCATAAGATCCTTCTTCAATTTCAGAAACAACAACTTCATAGTGTAAGAAACCTTTTCTTGAGAATACTTTTATACCATCAGATTCTCTTGTTACATAGTGCCCTTCAATTGAAGTAATGATAATTGGATTCTTAAATGCAATTGTATTATCTTCAGATGATGTAGATGCAGTACCACCAACGTGGAATGTTCTCATAGTCAACTGTGTACCAGGTTGTCCAATAGATTGTGCAGCGATAGTACCAACGGCTTCACCAATTTCAACAGATCTGTTAGTTGCGAGGTTTCTACCATAACATTTTCTACATACACCATGTTTAGCTTCACAAGTTAATACAGTTCTTAAGAATACTTTCTCAATTCCAGCTTCTTCAACTTGTTTAGCAACTTCTTCATCGATCTCTTCATTAGCTTTTGCAATTAATTCACCTGTAAATGGATGATGTACATCTTCTACAGGACAACGTCCTACAATACGAGAACTTAATGCTTCAACTAAATCATCACCTTCTTTAAGTGCTTCAATCCAAATACCGTTAATTGTATGACAATCTTCTTCATTTACAACAACGTCTTGTGAAATATCAACTAGACGACGTGTTAAATAACCAGCTTCAGCGGTTTTAAGAGCTGTATCAGATAAACCTTTACGTGCTCCGTTTGTTGAAATAAAGAATTCAATAATTGAAAGACCTTCTTTAAAGTTAGATTTAATTGGAAATTCAATAACGTCACCGGTTGGTTTAGCCATCAATCCACGCATACCACCTAATTGTCTGATCTGAGTTTTACTACCACGAGCACCAGAATCAGCCATTAAGAATAATGGGTTAAATCCATTTTGACTTTGTTTTAAGTCACTCATAAGTTCGTCAGCTAATCTTTCATTAGCATCAGTCCAAACCTCAATTACACGGTTATAACGTTCTTCAGAGGATATACTTGCAAGAACACTATATTGTTTTTTAATTTCAGCATGCTTATCTGAAGCTTCTTTCATTATTTCAGCTTTTGCATCAGGGATTATCATATCTGATAAACCAATTGTTGCACCAAAGACAGTTGCAAATTTAAATCCAACATCTTTAACAGCATCTAATAATTGAACAGCTACAGAGTTTTTCTTTTCAGCAATAGTATTACCAATTAATTTTTTAAGTTCTTTATCACCTAAACAATAGTTTTGGAATTCAATGCCTTCAGGTAATACTGAATTGAAGATAACTCTACCTGGAGTTGTTTCAATCTTTGTACCATCATCTAATCTATAATAAATTTTAGCATTGTATGACAAAATACCACTATCAATAGCTAATTCAATTTCATTAATACTATCATAATAGTGTCCAGCACCTTTAGCACCATTCATTTCCCTTGTTAAGTAGTTAACACCAAGAACCATGTCTTGAGATGGGAATACAATAGGTTTACCGTTTGCAGGGTCAAGTAAGTTTGTAGCACTTAGCATAAGTGTCCAACACTCTAACTGAGCTGCTTGAGTTAAAGGAACGTGTACAGCCATTTGGTCACCGTCAAAGTCAGCATTAAATGCATGACATACTAGAGGGTGAAGTTTAATTGCTTTACCATCAACTAAAACAGGTTCAAATGCTTGAATACCTAATCTGTGTAGAGTCGGAGCACGGTTTAACATTACAGGGTGCTCACTTACTACATCATCAAGGATTGACCATACTTCATCTGTTTCTTGTTCAACTAAATTCTTAGCTTTCTTAATGTTGTAAACAACACCTTTTTGAACAAGTTTTTTCATGATGAAAGGTTTATATAATTCAAGAGCCATTTTTGATGGAAGACCACATTGATGAATTCTCAATTCTGGACCAACAACAATAACGGAACGACCTGAATAGTCAACACGTTTACCAAGTAGGTTTTGTCTAAATCTACCTTGTTTACCTTTTAACATATCTGAAAGAGATTTTAATGGTCTGTTGTTTGCACCACGAACAACACGTTTTCTCTTTGTGTTATCGAATAGCGCATCAACAGCTTCTTGTAACATTCTCTTTTCATTTCTAATAATAATATCAGGAGCATGTAATTGAATTAAGCGTGATAAACGATTATTTCTATTAATCAAACGTCTATATAAATCATTTAAATCAGAAGTTGCAAAACGACCCCCATCTAGTTGAACCATTGGGCGTAAATCTGGTGGAATAACAGGAATAACTGTTAATATCATCCACTCTGGTTTATTTTCTGAATTTTTAAAGCTTTCACAAACTTCAATTCTCTTATATAGGTGTTTATCTATTTTACCTTCTTTGGCACGCATTTCTTCACGAAGCTCATAACTTAATTTATCTAAATCTAAATTAGTTAGAATTTCGCGAACAGCTTCAGCTCCCATGCCAGCACGGAATACTTCACCATATTGTTCAAGAGCATCATAGTATTCATCTTCACTTAAAATTTGTTTTTCTTTAAGATCTGTTTCACCTGCAGAAATAACAATATATTTTTCGTAATACAAAACACTTTGTAAATTAGCTCTTGAAATATCAAGTAATAAACTCATACGAGAAGGAACTGATCTATAGTACCAAATATGTGAAACTGGAGAAGCTAATGTAATATGTCCCATTCTTTCACGACGAACTTTTACATTTGTAACTTCAACACCACAACGGTCACAAACTACCCCTTTATAACGGATAGATTTGAATTTACCACAGTAGCATTCCCATTCTTTTGTAGTACCAAATATTTTTTCACAAAATAGACCATCCCTCTCAGGACGCAAAGTACGGTAATTGATAGTTTCTGGTTTCTTAACTTCACCGTAAGACCAAGCTTTAATTTGTTCAGGTGAGGCTAATTTAATTCTAACACTATCGAAATCTTGAATTTCTTTCATTCCGTTATACTCCTGATTAGTTTAGAGGTGCTTTCTCTTTCTTAGCGATGAGCTCTTCATCCCTTTCGGTTAGAGGAACTTGTCTACCCTTATTGTCGTAGACGGACATATCTAATGCTAGACCACGGATTTCTTGTACAAGAACATTAAATGCTTCAGGCATACCTGCAGAAGTAGAAGGTTCACCTTTAACAATGCTTTCGTAAATTTTAACACGGCCTGTCATATCATCACTCTTAATTGTTAACAATTCTTGAAGAGTATTTGCTGCACCATATGCTTCTAATGCCCAAACTTCCATTTCTCCCAATCTTTGTCCACCAAATTGTGCTTTACCACCAAGTGGTTGTTGGGTTACTAAGGAATAAGGTCCAGTAGCACGAGCATGCATTTTATCGTCAACTAAGTGGTGTAATTTTAGATAATAGATATAACCACAGAATACTGGATTAACAAATTCAACACCTGTTCTTCCATCATATAATGTTTGTTTACTATTTCTAGGTAATCCAGCTTCTACCATTTTTTCTTCAATTTGATCCATTGAAGCACTTTGGAATACAGGAGATGAATACCATTCATCTAATGCTACAGCAGCCCAACCTAATTGAGTTTCCATTAACTGACCAATGTTCATACGAGAAGGAACCCCTAATGGATTAAGACAAACATCTAAAGTTGTTCCGTCAGCCATAAATGGCATATCTTCTTCTGGTAATATTCTTGAAACAACACCCTTATTACCGTGACGACCTGCCATTTTATCCCCTTGTCTTAACTTTCTCTTAGTTGCAACAAGTACTTTAACAGATTCTTCAACACCAGGTGGAAGTTCATCATTATTAGCCTTAGTTAATCTTTGTACATCAATAACAGTTCCAGTTGTACCATGAGGAACTTTCAATGAAGAGTCTCTAACTTCTTTAGCTTTTTCACCAAAGATAGAATTTAATAATTTAAATTCAGGAGTAGTATCCCCTTCACTCTTTGGTGTAACTTTACCAACTAAAATAGAGCCAGGAGTAACATAGGTACCGATTCTAACAATACCATCTTCATCTAATTGTTCTAACATTTTTTCACTTGTGTTAGGGATATCAGCTGTAAGCTTTTCAGGGCCTAATTTTGTTTCTCTAACATCAATTGTATATTCTTTTATATGTATAGATGTAAAAATGTCTTCTCTAACAACTTTTTCACTGATTAATACAGCATCTTCGTAGTTATAACCATTCCAAGGAACGAAACCAACTAAGATATTTCTACCTAAAGCAAGTTGTCCTCTATCTGTAGCAGGGCCATCAGCTAAAACTTCTCCAGCTTCAACGTGTTGTCCTTTATCTACTAATGGTTTTTGGTTCATACATGTATCTTGGTTAGTTCTTGAGAACTTTTGTACTTCGTATACATCTACAATACCATCAATTTCTACTTCGTCTGGTTTAATGATAATCTTAGTTGAAGATACATAATCTACAACACCAGCTCTGTTTGCTTTAATTAATACACCAGAGTCATATGCTGCCTTTCCTTCCATACCTGTACCAACACGAGGTGTTTCAGGGAATAGTAGAGGAACAGCTTGACGTTGCATGTTTGAACCCATCAAAGCTCTGTTTGCATCATCGTGTTCTAGAAATGGAATCAATGAAGAAGCTACAGAAATAACCTGTTTAGGGCTAACGTCCATATATTTGATTTCCTTAGCAGATTTAGTAGAGTAATCTCCACTTTTTCTAACAGGAATATCATCTTCTAAGAAGTTACCATTTTCATCAATTTTAGCTGAAGCTTGGGCAATAAAATATTTTTCTTCATCATTAGCATCTAAATATCTATATTGCTTTGAAGCAACACCATCTATAACTTTTCTATATGGAGTTTCTAAGAATCCATACTTATTAATTCTTGTATAGTTTGCAAGGGATAGAATAAGACCAATGTTTGGACCTTCAGGTGTTTCAATAGGACACATTCTACCATAGTGAGTATAGTGAACGTCACGAACTTGGAAACCAGCACGATCTCTTGATAAACCACCAGGACCTAAAGCTGTTAATCTTCTTTTGTGTGTTAACTCAGCAAGTGGGTTAACTTGGTCCATAAATTGTGATAACTGAGATGAACCAAAGAATTCTTTAATAGCAGCTACAATAGGTTTAATTGAAATTAAATCTTGAGGTCTAACACTATCGTTTTCTAAGTTCATACGATCTTTTGCAATACGTTCCATTCTTGAGAAAGCACTTTTTAAAGCGTTTTGTAACAACTCACCAACACAACGAATACGTCTGTTACCTAAGTTATCAATATCATCTATGTGATATTTTTTCTCATCTTGGTTACTATATACTTTAATTAGATAATCCATAGTATTAACAATATCTTGAGGTGTTAATACAGTATTAGATGTATCTTCTTCTTCATCATCATCACTTAATGTGCCAAATTTTTTGTTAAATTTATAACGACCAACTGCACCTAAATCGTAACGACGAGAAGACATGAACATATTAGGAAGATCTTTTTCAGCTCTTTCTACAGCAATCATTTCACCAGGTTGTAAAACATTATAGATTGTAGATAGAACGGCTTCCTTAGTAGGCTCTTCATTTTCATCTAAAGTAAATTTAGAGTTTTGTTCATTTTCTAAACAGTTCAGAATCATTGGGTTTGACAATGAATCTTCTGATTCTAAATCAACAATATCAAGTTTAGTAATTTTGTAAACTTTTAATAATTCTTCAATTTCATGCGGATTTAACATAGATCCAGCTGTTAAGAAAATCTTTTTGGTTTTTTCACCGCTTTCATCAACAGTGTCTACCCAAATATCTTTTGCAATATAACTAGAATCTAAAGCATCAATAATTTCTGGATCATTATTTAATTCTACTTCTTTAATCTTGTAGAATTTTTCAATTATTGCCTCACGAGTATTGATACCAATAGCTCTAAGGAATAAGGTTGCTAATATCCTTTTCTTTCTATCGATCTTTGCATATATTAGTTTCTTTTTATCATCAATTTCGAATTCTAACCATGCACCACGGTATGGAATAATTCTAGAAGAATAAATTTCTTTATCCGTTTTCTCGTATGAAAAAATAACACCTGGAGATCTGTGAATTTGAGAAACTACAACACGCTCTGCACCATTAATTATAAAGGTACCACGGTCTGTCATCACGGGGATATCACCAAAGAAAATTTCTTTCTCTCTGATTTCACCATCAGGAAGTTCTAAACTTATAGTAGCTTTAATTGGAACATTATAAGTACGACCTTTCTTCTTGCATTGTGATTCAGTTAATTTTTGATTTTGAAAGTCAATAACATAGTTGTTATAAACCAAACGCATTTCACCGTTTGGACTTTCAATAGGGAATGTGTTTTGGAATACTTCTTCCAATCCTGAAGGATCATTATTATTAACTGCTACATTTTGCTTACTGCGATTAAATTGTAAAAAACGTTCATAAGAATCCAACTGGACACCAATTAGGTTTGGTAGTTCACAAACTTCATAAAATTCAGAACCGATGTATGTGCGTTTTATGGATTTGCCTGAGGCACCCATCATCTACCCTCCACGTCAAAGATCTAAGATAAACTTAGTCGGTGTTTAACACCTATCTCCCCAAATGGGGAATGAAAAGACACGTTTAGCCACCATGAAAGGTGGCAATTGCCTTTATTTAAAAATAAGGCTAAAAAAAACAAAGCCTGACCCGGAAAGCCGGGCCTGGCGATAGTTCTTATTCAGCAGCAACAAGTTCAACTGTTGCACCAGCTTCTTCAAGTTGTGTTTTAAGAGCTTCAGCATCTTCTTTGCTAACAGCTTCTTTAACAGTTTGATTACCAGCTTCAACCATAGTCTTTGCTTCTTTAAGACCAAGACCTGTGATTGCACGAACAGCTTTAATACAAGCAATCTTCTTCTTAGCATCAACTTCTTTTAAGATTACATTGAATTCTGTTGGTTCTTCAGCAGCAGCAGCATCAGCTCCAGCAGCAGGACCAGCAGCAACAGCAGCAGCAGCTGTTACACCAAATTTTTCTTCCATCATTGAGATTAGTTCTGATACTTCAAGAACACTCATGTTTGCGATTGATTCTAAAATTTCTTCTTTAGTAGCCATATTATCTTCTCCTTAAATTATATTCTTCACAACAATAGCAGGTTACGCGTGAAGACTAATGTTGTGTTAATTAACTTCAGCTTGGGCAGCGCCGTCGCTGTTTTTTTCTACATATGCAAGCAATGTTGCTGCAAGTTTTTGAACTGGTGCTCTCATAGTACCCATTAATGAAGATAATAATTCAAGTCTACCAGGTAATTTACTAAATGCTTCGATTTCTTCAGCACTAAATAATTTCTCATCAATTTTTGCACATTTAACAACCATTGGTGCGCCATTATCTTTTGCTTTGAAAACAGATTTAGCAACTTCGTTAGCACTATCACCTTTTGATAAAGCAATAGCTGTAGGACCTACAAATACACTTTCATCAATTTCAATACCTAAGTCTTTCATTGCTAATTTAGCGAATCTGTTTTTTACAACACGATATGCGCCATCATTATTCAACAATTCCTTACGTAATTCGGTAATTTGTTCTACAGTCATTCCTCTGTAATCAGTGAATATGAATCCACTATATTGTTGGAATTCATCTTTTAACTCTTTTACAGCATTTTCTTTAGCTGGAGTAATGCGTGTTTTATAATCCATTGCAAGTTCCTCCTAGTTTGCCATGAAGTCTTTGACCGACACATGAACACCAGGGCCCATTGTGGAGGACAATGCTAAAGAAAGAACGAAATCGCCCTTTGCATCAGCAGGCTTCTTACGAATGATTTCCTTAAGAGCTGTTTGTGCGTTTTCACAAACCTTCTCAGGATCCATGCTTACATGACCAACGGCTAAGTGAACTACACCAGTCTTGTCAGAACGGAATTCTACACGACCTTTTTGTAATTCAGCAAGAGCACCCTTGATATCAAAAGTAACTGTTTGAGTCTTAGGGTTTGGCATTAATCCTCTTCTACCAAGAATAGGACCTAAACGACCAACATCTTTCATCATATCAGGAGTTGCAACAGCAACATCAAAATCTAACCAGCCACCACGAATTTTATCGATCAAGTCTGTATCACCAACATAAGTTGCACCAGCTGCTTTAGCTTCTTCAACTTTATCACCCTTACAGAAAACAAGAACACGTTTTTGTTCACCAAATTGGTGAGGTAAAACACAAGTGTCACGAACTGTTTGGCTTTTCTTTAGTGATAATTTAACAGATAATTCAACTGTTTCATCAAATTTTGCGAATGCAATTTCCTTAACTAATTGTGAAGCTTCACTAAATGTGTATAAGTTTTCACTATCTACTTTCTTAGCTGCTTCAAGATATTTCTTTCCGTGCTTCATATTAGTTCTCCACCTCTACGCCCATACTTCTACAAGTACCTGCGACGATTTTCTTCGCAGCTTCGATGTCATTTGCATTTAAATCTGGCATCTTAACATTTGCGATCTCTGTTAACTGAGCATCTGTGATTTTCCCAACTTTTGTTGTGTGAGGAATACCACTACCTTTAGCAAGACCTAAAGCCTTTTTAATAAGTACTGCTGCAGGTGGAGTCTTTAAAATAAATGTAAAGCTCCTATCAGAGTAAACTGTAATGATAACAGGAAGGATAAGTCCAGGTTCATAAGACTTTGTCTTATCGTTGAACTGCTGAACAAATTGTGGGGCACTAACGCCATGAGGACCTAACGCTGGACCAATTGGTGGTGCAGGGGTAGCCTTTTGGGCAGGACACTGTAACTTAATTACAGCTGTAACCTTTTTCTTTGCCATAGTTTTTCTCCTTACGTAGCTGAGCTTGGTCTGAGCTGACCGATAATCGAGCTCCTACGCTGGTTATAACGCCTGTCATACGATCAGGCTCCCACCTTTCCAACTATTTTACTAATTGAAGAGGAGTGTAAACGAAACAATTCATTTTATAAAAAAACGATATTTCATAAACTAAATTAATTAGTTTATAAAAAACTTGTAAAATAAAATTATTTTACAAATTTTTCTACTTGTTCAAAAGTTAATTCTACAGGTGTAGATCTACCAAAAATACCGACACTAACGGTAATTTTGTTCTTTTCAAGATTAACTTTTTCAATTTCGCCAGAGAATGTGTCAAACGGACCATCAATAATCCTAACTGTTTCTCCAACTGAGAAGTTTTGACGAGGTTTAAAGACCTTGTCTGCAGGTAATTCACCAGTTTTTCTGAAGATTCTCTTTACTTCTTCAGCATGTAATGGTTTAGGTTTAGCTCTTTCTGACGAAGTCAAAAAGCCTGTAACACCTTGAATTCTTTTAATTTCACCACACCATTTTGCCCAAGAATTTTCTGGTAGATCAAGTTCAACAAGAATATAACCTGGTAAGATTTTTTTCTTTACTTCTTTTTCTTTGTCATTTTTAATTTCAACAACAGTTTCAAAAGGAACTTTTACTTCAGAACAAACATTTGCAAAATCAAGATTATTTTCTCTTAATTTATTAATTGTTCTTTCAATTTTTTGTTCATACCCGGTGTAAGTATTTACAACGTACCAACCTTTAGCCATAACCCGTCCTACTTTAGAATAATAAATATAGACCTTGAAGTAATAAATAATCAACAAGACCTAATACAGCTGCAAAAATAACCACGGATACTAAAACAACACGAGTTGAAACAACAACTTGTTCTCTTGAAGGCCATACAACTTTTGCAAGTTCTTGACGAGATTCTTTAAAAAATTTAACTATTTTACCCATATCTTCTCCCTAGAATGTCTTGAGAAATTACCCAAAACTCAAATGAAAACATCATTTAGGCACATCTAGAGCACCTTTTTCACTTAGAATAAACACATCTTATAATTATGCTTAAATCCCAGCAAAATGACTTTACTGAGATTTTAACGCTATTCACCATAAAAATCAATACGAGAAGCCAACAGGTCAGGTAGGATTCGAACCTACAACACCCGGTTTTGGAGACCAGTGCTCTAGCCATTGGAGCTACTGACCTGTTCGCTTCTCGATTAACTTTAGGAATTAGACTATTTAATTTTTGCTTCTTTGTGCAAAGTGTGCTTGCGTTCAAATGGACAATATTTATTTAGCTCTAATTTGCCTGGTGTGTTACGGCGATTCTTTTGTGTTGTATAATTCTTATTATTACAAGAAGTACACTTTAAAGCTATCTTCTCAACAGGTCCCTTTTTCTTACTGTTTGCCATATTCCTTACTCCTTAGCAAGTTGCATTTTATTAATGCTTTAAGGTTTTTTTCTTATAGCCCTCAAGCAGATTTGAACTGCTGACCCCCACCTTACCAAGGTGGTGCTCTACCACTGAGCTATAAGGGCAAAAATAATTGCCATCACATATGAAAAAACCAATACATGCGAAAGTCAACATACCAAACACAATTCTTTTTGTCAACCGACTTTATCTTTTAATTTATGTTTTTTTATAAAAAATATCAATATTATTTTCATTATTTAAAGACGGTAAGTTTGCTATCTTGTAACAATATTAGCTTTGTTATACTTTATTTATATAAATAACAAATTCTTATTAGGAGAATCAAAGATGGCAAAAATACAGAAGACACGTTTTGGAAGAACACCTGAAGATATAGTCCAAGACTATGCAGAACACCTAAAATACACTTTAGATGCCGACATTTTTCATAACACTAAAGAAGGACATTATCATGCGCTAGCCCTATCAATAATGGACAGAATAGTGCATCAATTACATGCTAGTCGTGAAACCCAAAGAAAAAAAGATTCTAAAAGAGTTTATTACCTTTCCCTTGAATTCTTAATGGGAAGAGCAATGACAAACAATATTATTAACCTTGGCCTTGAAAAAGAAGTAAAACAAGCTTTAAAAGAGTTAGGGAAAAACTATGAAGAACTCCAAGATCAAGAACCTGATGCAGGTTTAGGAAATGGTGGTTTAGGTAGACTTGCCGCTTGTTTCTTAGATTCTTTGGCAACTTTAGAAATTCCAGCATTTGGATATGGAATTAGATATAATTATGGAATTTTCAAACAACAAATAAAAGATGGCTGGCAAGAAGAATATCCTGATAGTTGGTTAAAAAATGGCAACCCTTGGGAAATTGCAAGAAAAGATTTAAAATTCCCAGTTCGCTTTGGTGGTAGAGTAAACGTAATTAATGAAAATGGAAAAGATATCTTTAAATGGGTTGATGGTGAAGTTGTAACCGGAATGGCTTACGATATGCCAATTGTAGGTTATGGTTGTAAAACAATTAATACATTAAGACTTTGGAGTGCAAAAGCTGCTGAAGACTTTAACTTCCAAGAATTTAATGAAGGTGATTACACCGAAGCTGTAAGATCTAAAATTACTGCAGAAAATATCTCCCAAGTTCTATATCCAAATGATACAGGCTACATGGGAAAAGAATTGCGTCTTAAACAACAATACTTCTTTGTATCTTGTTCTTTACAAGATATTATTAGAAGATTTAAACAAAAACCTGAGCATAAATGGTCAGACTTTTCAAATCTTGCAGCTATTCAATTAAATGACACTCACCCCTCTTTAGCTGTACCGGAATTAATGAGATTACTTATTGACAGAGAAGGTCTAAGTTGGGATGAAGCTTGGAAAATAACTGAAAATACATTTGGTTATACAAACCATACATTAATGCCTGAGGCTCTTGAAAAATGGTCACTCCCTATGTTAGAAAGTCTACTTCCTAGACACGTTCAAATAATATTTGAGATAAACCATAGGTTTTTACAAAAAGCAGCTGCATTCTTCCCTCTTAAACCTCATATGCTAAGTAAAGTTAGTATAATTGAAGAATCAAATCCTAAAATGGTTAGAATGGCAAACCTTTCTATAATTGGATCTCATAGTACAAATGGGGTAGCTCAATTACATAGCCAGTTATTAAAAACTAATATGTTCCCTGAATTTAACTTAATTTTCCCAGAGAAATTTAATAACAAAACCAATGGTATTACCCAAAGAAGATGGTTATTAGATTCAAACCCTGAGCTCTCTAGATTAATTTCAAATGCTATTGGTGATGATTGGATTTTAGATTATTCAAAAATCAAGAATTTAGCACCTTTTGCACAAGATGCTGCTTTTGTTGAAGATTTTGCAAAAATTAAGAATAACTGTAAAATTAAAGCATCTAACTTTTTGAAAAAAGATACTAATTTAATAATTGATCCCAATACTATGATTGATACTCAAGTAAAGAGAATTCATGAATATAAAAGACAATTATTGAATGCAATGAATATCTTACTTATTTATTCAAAAATTAAAAATGGTGAAATAAATAAAGCTGATATGACTCAAATTACTTTCTTATTTGGAGGAAAGGCCGCACCTGGATATGTAAATGCAAAATTAATAATTAAGTTTATTAATAATTTATCAAAAACTATTAACAGCGACCCCGCTGTAAATGATGTATTAAAAGTATTCTTTATGCCTAACTACAGAGTTTCAATGGCAGAAAAAATTATTCCTGCAACCAACTTAAGCCAACAAATTTCTACAGCGGGAACTGAAGCTTCAGGTACTGGTAATATGAAATTCATGGCAAATGGTGCCCTAACAATTGGTACTTTAGATGGTGCTAATATTGAGATGGCAGAAGAAGTTGGCAAAGAAAATATGTTTATCTTCGGTAATACTGAAGAAGAGATTGCAAAATTAGCCCCTTCTTATAATCCTTATGATTATATCTTAGGAAACCCTGAAATAAAAAATATTATTGATTTAGTTACAAGTGGCTATTTCAATATTGGAGAGCCTCATATTTTTGATAGATTAACAAAATCTCTATTAAATGAGGGTGATAAATATTTCTTATTTGCTGATTTGGATATGTATAGCATAGCACATACAAAAGCTAGAGATTTATATCATAACAACCAAAAAGAATGGAACAAAAAAGCTATTTTAAATATTGCCGCTTCTGCTAAATTCTCATCAGATAGAACAATATTAGAATACGCTAATGATATTTGGAATATTAAACCTTGCCCAGTAAAGAAAGCAGTACAAAAAGAAACAGCTGTGGAAAATGCGAAGAAGATTTAATAATTTCTAGTTTTAAATTTTACTTTTAATTTTATGGATGGTTTGTAACAGCTACAAACCATCTTTTTTATTTTCTAAAATTCAATTCTTGACAAATAATAAAAAGAAGGACATACTTAACTTGATATCAAATTGATATCACTAATATAGGAGATAAAAAAAATGGATGAAATTAAAGAATTTAAAGCAAAATCTTATAATGGTGGCCTAGCCCTTTTATTAATTCTTTTAATTGAGATCGGAAGTATATTCCTTTTCTTATTAAATTTAAAAACACATATGACCTTATCAATTATTCTTTTTTCGGTTGTTGAACTAATTATTGTTGTTTTCTTAACGGGTTTAAAAGTTTTAAAACCTAATTCTGCTAGAGTATTTACTTTCTTTGGAACTTATTGTGGAACTTTAAGAGGTCCTGGCTTTTACTTTGTGAACCCACTATATACAAGTGCAACTGTTGGGTTTAAAAAAGGAGAGAGAAAGGATTCAAATGGCAATTCAGTTACTTTTGATCGTCCAATAAGAAAACTTTCTTTAAAAGCCATAACTTTAAATAATCAAAAACAAAAAATTAATGATTCAATGGGAAATCCTATTGAAATAGGAATTGTTGTAATTTGGAAAGTTATAGATAGTGCTAAAGCCGCATTTGCTGTAGAAAACTATTATGAATTTTTATCAATTCAAAGCGATAGTGCTCTAAGAAGTATTGTAAGACAGTATCCTTATGATACACCTGAAGATGAGGATAAGCTCTCTCTTAGAGGTGATTCTCAAGAAATTGCAGAAAGCCTAAAAGCGGAAATTCAGAAAAAAGTATTATTTGCTGGACTAGAAATTATAGAGGCTAAAATCACCCACCTAGCTTATGCTCAAGAAATTGCTGCTGCAATGCTACAAAGACAACAAGCGGCTGCTATTATTGATGCTAGAAAAATGATTGTAGATGGAGCAGTATCCATGGTACAAATGGCTCTAGAACAATTAAAAGAAAATGAAGTTTTAGAATTGGACGAAGAGAGAAAAGCTGCAATGGTTAGCAATCTTTTAGTTGTATTGTGTGGAAACAAAGATGCCCAACCTATTGTAAATTCAGGTTCATTATATTAAATATATTTTCAAGGAGAATTACAACTCCGTCTTTTGACGGAGTTTAACTTATATGAGTGAAAAGAAAAAAACACAAAGAAAGCAAATCCCACTTAGACTATCCTCTTCCCTTTATGAAGAATTAGTCGAATGGGCTGAACAAGATTTTAGATCCGTAAATGGACAAATTGAGTATCTTCTATATGAATGCGTAAAAAAGCGTAAGAAAAGAATTAAATCTAATTTAATAAAAAAAGAAGAATATGATGCTGTAGATAAATAATTTATCCAAGTAGGTTGATAAACCAATCTATTATTGGAGGTATCACCTTAATTAGAATAGGTGCTAATATTAAACTTGGAAGATAATTTGCTGTCTTGAATTTTTTTATATCAAGTAAATTAAAGGCAATCATCAAAATCATTACCCCACCAACTGCAGACAATTCATTTAAGCCCGCATCTCCTAATATAGGAGATATTAAAGACCCTAAAACAGTAAAAAATCCTTGGTAAATAAATATTACAAGAATACTAAACATTACTCCAATTCCGTATGTAGCTGCAAAAATAATAGCCATACTTCCATCAAGAAAGCTCTTTATCAATAATAATTGGTAATCTTGAGCTGTCCCTGCTTGTATGGGCCCTAAAACACTCATTGCACCTGAACAAAATAGAACTGAGGCATTTAAAAATCCTCTAGCAAAAGAATCCCCTTCACCTTTATTAACTGTTTTCTTCTCTAAAGTATTTCCTAAATTATATATTCTATCATCGATATTTAAAAGATAGCCAATTAAGCCTCCTATAATAACTGAAAATAATAGAACAACATAAGAGTCTGTTTCTATTCCCATTGAAATACCGATTAATAAGGTTATTAAACCTGCAGAACTAGCTACAATATGTTTAAAATCTTTGCTAATATGATTTTTGATAAATAAACCAATCAAAGAACCAATGAGTACTGTTATACAGTTAATTATAGTTGCAATCATAAATATTAAATTATATCATTAGATAGACACTTTCAAGAGGTATTAATTTGTTTAACATTATTTTAGCTGCAGGGCTCTCTTCAAGAATGAAAAAAAATAAACTTTTATTAAAATATGAAAATAAGACATTCTTACATCATTTAATAGAAGCTTCATTTGGTGCACAGTTAGATGTAATTGTTGTAACAGGTTGCTATAAGAATGATGTTATTAAAGAGATTAATTTTCTTGAGAATATATACAATAAACATATTCATAGAGTTCACAATCCTAATTATGAAAATGGACAACTTTCTTCTTTAGTAACCGGGGTTCAAAATCTTAAAGATTTAGGAAATAAAGAACCTTATTTTATTAGTGTTGCGGATGTCCCTTTATTAAAAAAAGATGACTTTATTTCCTTGATTCCATATCTAAAAAATCATGATGCTTTAAGACCTAAAGTTAATGGAATTTTCGGTCACCCTGTACTTATAAATAACAAAATAACTGAGGAAATTATTAATCTAAATTTTAAAAACAAAAAGGAAGGTCTAAGATCTTTTTTAAAGAAAAAAGACACATATACCTTCCAATCTAATAACAAAGCCTATATAGAAGACATTGATACTCAAGAAGCTTACTTAACGCTTATATCTAACCCATTATCATAATTTAAATGAATCTTAGCTCCAACATTAAATTTACCTTTTAAGATTTCCTTAGCTAAAGGATTTTCTATTAATCTTTGAATAGCTCTCTTAATAGGTCTAGCACCAAAGTTTGGATTATAGCCTTCTGTATATAATTGTGATAATACATTTTTATCCCAACTTAAGTATAATTGTTTTTTCTCAAGTCTTTCTTTCAATTCATTTAATTGTAGTTCAACAATTTTTTCAACTTGAGCTTTTCCTAATTTATTGAAAATTACAATCTCATCAATTCTATTTATAAATTCCGGTTTGAAGGAGGAAGCAATAGCTTGATGTATTTTAGCATTTGCAACTTCTTCAGTACTTCCATCAAATAAATACTGAGAGCCTAGATTACTAGTCATAATTATTACAGTATTAGTAAAGTCAACAATCCTACCCTGACCATCTGTAAGTCGACCATCATCTAAAACTTGAAGCAAAACATTAAATACATCAGGATGAGCTTTCTCTATTTCATCAAACAAAATTACAGAATATGGCCTTCTTCTAACAACTTCAGTTAACTGACCACCTTGATCATAACCAACGTATCCTGGAGGAGCTCCTATAAGTCTACTTACGGAGTGTTTTTCCATATACTCACTCATATCAATTCTTTCTAATGCTTTTTCACTATCAAACAAAAATCTTGCTAATACTTTTGCAAGCAGTGTTTTACCTACACCAGTAGGCCCTGCAAATAAAAAGCTGCCTAAAGGTTTTCTTTCATCAGAGATACCTGTTTTATTTCTTCTAATTGCATCACTAATTGCATCAATTGCTTCTTCTTGCCCTATTACTTCTTTAGATAAAGAATCTTCTAGATTTAGATATTTTTCAATCTCACTTTGTTCCATTTTACTTATTGGAATTCCAGTCCAATTGCTAACAATTCTCTCTAAATCTTCTTCAGAAACTTCTTCTCTTAATAAAGATTTTCCATCTTTTTTTAGCTCTTCAATCTTCAAAGATAACTCTTCTATTTCTTTTAATAAAGTCGGAAGTTGGCCATGTTTTATCTGGGCCGCTGTAGCTAAATCGCCATCTCTTTCAGCAGCATGTTCTTTATTTTTTAACTGCTCAACTTCAACTTTTTTAGCCCTTATATTTTCAATAGCTTTTTTCTCATTTAGCCATTGAGCACTCATTGCATCAGTCTTTGCTTGTAAATCAGCTAATTCTTTTTCTATCTTTGATAATCTATCTTTACTTATAGAATCTTCTTCACGACTAAGAGCTTGTTTTTCAATATTTAACTGTAAAGCTTTATGGTGTAGTTTATCTAGTTCTTCAGGTTGGCTCTCAATCTCAATCTTTAATTGGCTTGCAGCCTCATCAACTAAATCAATTGCCTTATCTGGAAGAAATCTATTTGTAATATATCTATTACTAAGTACAGCAGCAGCAACTAAGGCTTCATCTTTAATTCTTACACCATGGTGAACTTCATATTTCTCTTTTAGCCCTCTAAGAATCGCAATTGTATCTTCTACACTTGGCTCTTTAGTAAATACTGGCTGAAATCTTCTCTCTAAGGCTTTATCACTTTCTATGTATTTTCTATATTCATCTAAAGTAGTTGCCCCTATTGTGTGCAATTCACCTCTAGCTAATGCAGGTTTTATGAGATTAGAAGCATCTGTTGAGCCCTCAGCAGCTCCAGCCCCTACAATTGTGTGTAACTCATCAATAAAGAGAATAATGCTTCCATCGCTGTTTACAATATCATTGATAACAGCTTTAAAGCGTTCTTCAAATTCACCACGATATTTTGCTCCAGCTAAAATAGATCCCATATCTAAAGATAAAATTCTTTTATTCTTTAAAGATTCAGGCACATCGTTAGATATAATTCTATTTGCTAACCCCTCAACTATTGCTGTTTTACCAACACCAGGTTCGCCAATTAAAACAGGATTATTTTTTGTCCTTCTAGAAAGGACCTGCATAATTCTTCTAATTTCTTCATCTCTACCAATAACAGGATCTAATTTACCTGCTCTAGCTAATTTTGTAATATCTCTACAATATTTATCTAAACTCTTATATCTAGACTCAGGATCATTTGAGGTTATTCTCTGACTTCCTCGAATATCCTTTAAAGCATCCATTACATTTTTTCTATTAATACCTAATTTAGTTAAATCTTCTTTTAAATCACAATTAGAATTTAAAAGTGCTAATAAGAAGTGTTCAGTACTAATGTATTCATCTTTAAATTTATGACTTTCTTTTTCCGCATCAAAAAGAATATTAGAAGCTTCTTGTGATAGGCTTTGGGAGGTATTTCCACCATATGCTTTGGGTAATTTTTCAATTCGTTTTACAACTGTGTCTACAACGAGTCTAGGTGCTATTCCAACTTTCTCAAACAATGGAGATAATAGACCTTCTTCAGCATTTAACATTGCTAAGATTATGTGTTCAGTTGTTATTTGAGGATTTCCATTTTCATGAGCGATGGAACCAGCTGACTCAATAGCTTCGCGCATTTTTATTGTCATTGATTCAATATTCATTTGTTTATTCCTTTATTACTCACCCCTAAGTATTTAAAAAATAATAAAAAGAATATTAATTGACAACTATAATTTTTAGAATTATTTAAGCTTTAAAGAAGTTAAGATAAGTACTGATTAAATCTTTATTTTTAGTTGCGTCTTTTAATTCAAGAAATGCTAGCTCAATACAGAAAGATTCTAATAATAGAACAATATGTTCAGTAACTTTATCAATTGAAGTTCCCTCTTTAATATCTCCTCTATCAAGGCCTAATCTTAATAATCTTTTAAAGAGGATATTTAATTTTGCTGTTCGTCTTAAAATTACAGAGTTGAAATCAGTTCCTTCTTTTCTCATATAAAACATTACATCAACTAAAGATGTTAATTCTCCAATATGTTCAACACCTGTATCAATAATATCAGAACAAATGGAAATAACACGATCTAAAACATTGTCATCGGAGTTCCATGCAAAATCTACATATTTCTCAAACATCTTACCTGTAACTAGTTTTACAGCATAGTAATAAATCTCATCTTTATCTTTAAAATATTGATAGATTGTAGGTCTTGATATACCACATTCTTGAGCAATTAAAGAAAGATTAGAATCTTTATACCCTTCCTTAGCAAAAACATCTAAAGCAGTTTGTAAGATTTTTACTTTTCTTTGTTCATGATCAATTTTTTTTGGCATATCAAATTTCCCTTTAACTTAAATTATTTTTCTTGACATTTTCTGTACTCTTTGTACTATTATGCAATATTATTTTATACAACTCAACAATATTTATTAAAAAATATAAAGATTACTATATATCTTAAAATGAAAAATAAAAATTAATTACTATTTTTTCATTTTAACAACTATATTTATTCTAAAATATAAATAGAAAGCGTTTTGTGAGCATTTAATTTTTTATAATTTAAATATAAAAAAGGTATTTAATCTTAAAAAAGGAGCTGTTGCAAAAGTCAATTTTATTGACTAAGTAGCAGCTCTTTATTTTTTTCTTATTTGATTTTGGTAATTTAGTAGAACTTTGATTATTTTTAGTTATCAGATTTACCTAAAATTGTCTTCTCAGTGTTTAAATATTAGGATTTAAGCATAATAAAGTCGTCCAGATTGAATTTTCTAGACTAATTAATTTATTTACAACTAAAAAGATTTATATAGCTTTTGGTATTTCTTCAATTTCGGGATTACATTGGTATTCAAAAGGTGTTCCAACAAGACCTTGTGCAAGCCGATTCTTAAAACGAACTATATTTGCACTCATACAAAATAAAAGCCATTCAGTTTCAACTGATTTATAACTTTTTGTTTTAAATCGCCTTTTTGATAGTCCATCTTTAATTAATGCAAAGCTTCCTTCTGCTTGAATACTTCTGTTAACTCTAATTATCTTGCCTTCATCGCTCTCAATATTTTTCTTAGTTTCTATTCTATATATATCAAGTTGTGTATCAACATACATCATTTTAAAATCATTTCTTTTAGCTGAAGATTTCATACAAGCATTTCTAATAGGACAAGTTGTGCATCCACTAAAAGATTTATATATTCTTTGTTCTGTTTTAGGTTTATATCCTCGTTTTCTTGAGTTTGAAGCTCTTTTTTCTTCTAAATCTTTCCTTCTAATTATATATTTACCTTGAGTACACTCATATGCATCTATATTTTCAATATATTTCATATTACTTCTTCTGCTAGGATCGTTTTTATTTTTTCTCTTTTTATTTTGTTCATAATTAGCAGGTTTAATAAAACTCTTAATATTATGTTTTTCTAAATATTCATAGTTTTCTTTACAGTCATAGCCTGCATCAGCACAATAATTTTTATATTCTATTGATGTATTTTTCTTTAGCTTTTCTAAAGCAGGAACACAAGTGTGAAAATCAGTTCTATCTGATGAACAAAGGATAGTTATTATGTAATTACTATCTACTAAGTGCTGAATATTATATGCTGGTTTTAATTGAGCATTTCTCATATGATCTTCTTTGACTCTCATAAATGTTGCACTTCTATCTGTTTTGCTATAGCTGTTTCTATTTGTAGGATTATTCTTTTCACTAAATATTTCATTATTCTCTATGTAGTTAATCCATTTTGAGACATATTTTTCTATTTCTCTAAATAATCTTTCTTCCTTAGTTGATTTAATACCCCTTCCATATCTAGCCTCATCAATTCCAACAAAAAGAGTTCTTAAAAATCTTCTAATTGCAATCATAGTAGATAAAGTATTTTCTTCAGTTAATTTATTAGGACAACTAGTATTTGGGTAGAGTGTAAGAAATTCTTTATGTAACGCTTTTAAATGATTAAAACATTTTTTCATATTTTTTGTTAAAGCTTTTCTCCATACAAAAGTATATTTGTTAGCTACAGATTCAACTTTTGTTCCATCTTGATAAATAGTTTCTCCTGTTATTTCATTTAACTCATATAATCTATTAATCATTTGATAAAATAAATCTTGAATATCGTCTTTATGTTTATCTATAAATCTAGAAAAAGTTGAATGATCTGGTAGCCTCTTACCATCTAATAACCACAAAGCACATAAATCAGTTTTTAAATATTTCATAGATCTACAACTGTAATGTCCAATAAGTCTGGCATAAATGATAAGTTCGACCATAACTTTTGCACTAGCTGCGTTTGGTCTACCTAATATAGATTGTTTTTCTTCAAATTTGGAATAATCTAAATTATCTAATAATTGTAACATTGCATAACATTCAGGAGAAAAATCGAATTCAATTGGTAAATCTAAAGGTAAATATAGTTGACCATTTCTAGTAAAAGGTGTAGTGTTGTTCATAGGGTACTCCTTGTTTAATTCTTTGTAGGATAAGTAATTATAACATATGTACCCTATTTTTGTAAACATTTGTTAAGCATATTTATATAAAAAAAATAAAATAATTTATTACAATATAACAATTTAGACAAAAAAAGAACCGCTGCATATCATTTAAGACTTTTGCAACGGCCCCTTAAATATTAAAAGTATTGTTTATAATTTGTCACTCATTGTTGCAACGATAACAGCTTTTATAGTATGCATTCTATTTTCTGCTTCATCAAATACAACAGAATGCTTAGATCTAAATACTTCATCTGTAACTTCCATTTCTTTTAATCCATATTTTTCATAAACCATTTGTCCAACACTTGTTTCTAAATCATGGAAAGAAGGAAGACAATGTTCAAATAATACATTTTCATTACCACTAGCTTTTAATAAATCCATTGTAACTTGATAAGACTTTAATAAATCAATTCTTTCTTCCATCTTATCTTCTTCACCCATAGATACCCAAATATCAGTGTAGATAACATCTGCATTTAAAACAGCTTCTTTAGGGTCCGTTACAATTTCAATTTTAGCACCACTTATTTTCGCAGCATCTAAAATCTTTTCCATTAACTTTGGATCTGGAGTTAACTCTTTAGGGGTAGCAACTGAGAAATTCATACCAACTTTAGCAGCACCTATCATAAGTGCGTTAGCAACATTATTTCTACCATCACCAATATAAGCAAATTTAATATCTTCAAGGGCTTTACCACAATGTTCTTGAGCTGTTAAAAAATCAGCTAAAACTTGTGTTGGATGGTCATCATCTGTTAAGCCATTAAATACTGGAACCTCACTATATTTATAGAGATTTTTTACTAACTCCATGCTGTAACCTCTATATTGGATTCCATCATACAAACGACCTAATACTTTTGCAGTATCTTCAATAGATTCCTTTTTCCCCATTTGGCTATTTGTTAAGAAAGTAACTCCACAGCCTTCGTCATTTGCAGCTACTTCAAAAGAACAACGAGTTCTAGTTGAGGTTTTATCAAAGATTAATACTAAGTTTTTATTATCTAATAATTTACCTTGTAATGATTTATCATATTCTTTATTTTTCTTTTTACTTTTTAACTGTTTAGACAGTTCAATTAAATAAAGAATTTCCTCTTTAGAATAATCTAAAAGTGATAAAAAACTGCGTCCCTTCAAATTAATGTTTTTATTCATACTATTACCTCGTTGTATTTTATTTATATATTATTATTTCTGTTTTAAAAATTCTAGTTATTATCTTCGCTATTATCTTCAATAGTTTCTCCATCTATATCATCGACTAAGTTTAATTTTTTCTTCATAACCCTAGTTCGAGTTCCAAGTTTATCTAAAGAAGTACTTGCTTGATTTAATTTTTGTTGAACCTTATCTATTTGTATAGTAAATCTTTGAAACTCTGATTTAACACTTGATAAAACGTTCCAAACTTCTTCACTTCTTCTCTCAATTGCTAAAGTTTTAAAGCCCATTTGTAAGCTATTTAAAAGAGCTGCAAAAGTAGTAGGTCCACTTACTACAACTTTATAATCTCTTTGTATTTTATCAATTAAACCATTTATACTTAAGACTTCTGCAAATAAGCCTTCAATTGGTAAAAACAAAATAGCAAATTCAGTAGTATGAGGAGGATCTATATATTTTTCATATATGTCCTTAGCTTCAGCTTGAATTCTTGTTGCAATAGCTTTTTTTGTTAAAGCTATCTTATCTTTATCCCCTTCAACTTGATATTCTTGCAATCTTTCATAATCTTCTTTTGGAAATTTAGAATCAATTGGAAGATATATTGGAAAGTCTCCCTTTCCAGGCAAAATTATTGCAAATTCAACTCTATTATTAGTAGATTTTCTAGTAATAACATTTTTTTCCCATTGGGATGGAATTAATATTTGTTCTAAAATATTTTCTAATTGATATTCCCCCCAAGTTCCTCGAATTTTTACATTCATCAATATTCTAGATAAGTTACCTACATCATTTGCTAACTCTTTCATCTCTCCTAAAGAGTGGTGAACAACTTCTAATTGATTGCTTACTACTTTAAAAGATTCACCAAGTCTTGTATTTAGAGTTGTAGTCAATTTTTGATCTACAGTTGTTCTAATAGACTCTAATCTCTTTTCATTGTCTTCTCTGATTTTTTCTAGTTGATCATTTACATGTTGTGTTAACTTGTCACTTTTGTTTTCAACTTGATCTAAAGAAGTCATGAGCCTTTGGTCAAAACTTTGTATTTGATCAGAGAGACCTCTTCTTTGGTTTTCAAGAATTTGAGTTAATTCTTTTCTTGTATCATTATTTTGATTTAATATTATGTTTAATAATGCATCATCCCCTTTTGGAGTCTTTTTTCTGCTCTTTAGCAATAATGATATTAAAACTAATAATAGTATTATATTAATAATTAGTATTAAATTTGTGATATTCATAATATCTTTACAATACCATTAAATAATAAAAAAAGAAAAGGAATTTAAAATTCCTTTTCTTTAAATTATTTGTCTTATTCAACAAGGACAACTTCTCCATTTGGATACTGTTCTTGTACCCATGAAGCGACTTTATCACTTTTTAGAGCTTTAACTAAAGCATCAATTTTAGCTGATTCATTGCCTTCTTTAATTGCTATAACATTAACATATGGGCTTTGTGCACCTTCAATTAATAGACCATCTTGAGTTGCAATTAGTCCTGCAGGAATTGCATAGTTACCATTAATTATTGCAGCATCAACGTCCCCAATAATTCTTGGTAGAGTTGCAGCTTCAATTTCTTGGAATTTAAAGTTATTTGGATTGTCTTTAATATCAAAAGGAGTTGCCTCTAAACCAGCATCATCCTTCAATGTAATTAAGTTTGCACTTTCTAAAAGAAGTAAAGCACGTCCTTCATTTGTAGGATCGTTTGGAATTGCAATTGTTGCACCATCTTCAAGTTCGTCAATAGAGCTAACTGTCTTTGAGTAAAGTGCAATAGGTTCTACGTGTATACCACCAGCTGATACTAAATGTGTATTATGTTCTTTATTGAATGTTTCTAAATATGGCAAGTGTTGGAAAAAGTTTGCATCAATTTCACCACTTTCTAAAGCTTCATTTGGAGTTACATAATCTGTAAATTCAATTATTTCTAATTCATAACCTTGAGCTTCTAAATCGTCTTTTACTAGATTCAACATTGCAGCGTGTGGTTCTGGTGTTGCTCCAATAACGATTTTATTTGTTTCTTCACTCTCTTTTGCTCCACTAGCAAAAACTGTTGAAACTGATACTAATGCTATTAATGTTAATAGTAATGATTTTTTCATATATTTCCTCTCTTATATATATTTGTATATTTATTTCTATATAATAATCCCATATACTGGATTTCATTTCTTACTTTTATATTTTTGTTAATATGTTAATTTGGATAAATTTTTTGAACGGTTTTAGATATAGATGTTTTGCCCCTTAGGGCATCATCATAGGAGACATCATATTTAATGTGAATAATCGTCGAATAATTTTTCTCATGATTTATCTCCTTATATTTGTTGCTTGATACTCTAACTTGTTTTAATTAATATTTCAAGTATATTTATTCATTTTTTTGTATATTTTATTTAAGGCTAACATATTATAAAAAAATTCTCCCAATTTTTTGAGAGAATTTCAAATATTTATTATTTATCTTTTTATCTTTTTGACATTAAGTGTGCTACTAATTTATCACCTAAAACTTGAACAATTTCAACTAAAAGTAGAATGACAACGACAGCGGCAAACATAACATCTCCTCTAAATCTTTGGAAGCCATAACGGATTGCTAAATCTCCAAGACCACCACCTCCGATAGCTCCTGCCATAGCAGAATATCCAATTAAATTAATAATTGTTAAAATAATACCTGAAACTAATGCTGGAAGGGCTTCTGGAATCAAAACTTTTACAATAATTTGATAATTAGTTGATCCCATTGATTTTGCAGCTTGAACAACTCCAGGATCAACTTCTTTTAAAGCGGATTCAATTACTCTAGCAACAAAAGGTGCTGCTGCAATGCTAAGAGGGACAATTGCCGCAGTAGTTCCAATTGAGGTTCCTAAAATTAATCTTGATAACGGAAATAATAGAATCATTAAAATTATAAAAGGAAATGATCTAAGTACATTAACAATTCTTCCTAAGATATTATTAAGTATAGGTTTTGGTATAATTCCACCTTGTTGTTCGCTTGATGTTACACAAAGCAAGACTCCAAGAGGAAGTCCTAAAATAAGAGAAAACAATGTTGAAAAGAATACCATTTGCAATGTTTCTAGCGTTGATGTGCTAACTAGACTAATTAATTGATTCATACACTTTCCTCCACAATTATTCCGCTTTCTCTTAATTTAGAAATAGCTTTTTGAACAATTTCTTTATCTCCTGAGATATCACATATTAAAGTTCCAATATGTACATTTTCGACATTTTGAACTCCACCTGCCCTGATATTAAATTCAACTCCTAATTCTTGAGTAATTTTAGATAATATAGGTTCATCAGTATGAACACCTTTAAACCTTAAAGTATAAAGCCCCCCTTCACTCCATCTAACAATTTCAGAAGGTGCGGTTTCATTCGATAAATGAGCTAAGAAATCTTTAGTAACACTTGTTTTTGGAGAGGAGAAGATATCTAAAACTTTTCCTTCTTCAACTACTTTTCCATCTTCAAGGACTGCAACATAATCACAGGCATCTCTAACAACTTCCATTTGGTGAGTAATCATAACTACTGTTAAACTCATTTTCTTCTGAATATCTTTGATAAGATCTAATATAGATCTAGTGGTTTGAGGATCTAAAGCACTTGTTGCCTCATCACAAAATAAAATATCTGGTTCTGTAGAAAGAGCTCTAGCTATAGCAACTCTTTGCTTTTGTCCCCCAGAGAGAGTACTTATTGGAGCATTTTCTCTGCCTTGTAAATCAACTAAATCAAGCATTTGTTTTACTCTAGCTTTGATTTGTTGTTTATCATATCCTTGTATTTCCATGGGATATGCTATATTTTGTCCTGCTGTTCTAGAAGAAAACAAATTAAAATTTTGGAAAATCATTCCAATTTTTCTTCTTTGTTTATGCAAATTATCTTTTTCTAAATTATCAACACGATTTTCGCCGTAATATACTTCACCTGAGTCAGGTTTTTCTAACATACTTACAAGTCTTACAAGCGTAGATTTACCAGCTCCACTTCTACCAATTATTCCATAAACAGTATTTGAGGGAATGTTTAAACTAATATTATCTACTGCTTTTAAATCGCCATAGTACCTTTTTAATTGTTTTAGCGTTATCTGCATCTTTACTCCAATTAATTTGTTTGTTTCATTCTATATTAAAGTTGGGTTTAATAACAATATATAAAGACACAAAAAAAGCTCACCTTTTGGATGAGCTTGTATATATAAATAAAAACATCTAAGTTTTTTAAGTGCAAAAAAAAGACTTGGCAACTACCTACTCTCCCACATAATTGTAGTACCATCGGCGTGAGAGCGCTTAACTGCCGTGTTCGGGATGGGAACGGGTGTGTCCACTCTGCTATTGTCACCAAATCAACTTATATTTAGATAGAAAATAAGGAATTATCTATCGAATATAAGCTGAAAAATAAAAAAAGGCCCGGCAGCTACCTACTCTCCCACATAATTGTAGTACCATCGGCGTGAGAGCGCTTAACTGCCGTGTTCGGGATGGGAACGGGTGTATCCACTCTGCTATGGCCACCGGGCCAACTTAAACCTAGAGAGCT
>JAQQAS010000023.1 GCA_028532815.1 Pleomorphochaeta sp. | reverse complement strand
AATTATGTAAGCATCTAGCTTATGTAAGGTAACTTCAAAATAACGCTTTCTGTACACTATTTCTTTAAATTCACCTTACATAATAAATCTTCGATTCCTATATTCTTTGCATGAATTCCTAACTCTAACTAATTAACAAATTAATTTTTTCCCATACACTCATACTCAATATTAATTGAGGAGGGTGTTAATAATGAACACATCAATCAGAGAATTATCGGATTCAGTAATCAAAGAGTTCAAAAAACTTAATTACGCTGAATTGACAATCAAATTGTACAAGGAATGCTATGAAGACTTCATCAACTTTTCTGAAGAGCTTGGCAAGACAAAGTATTCTATTGAATTAGGAGACCAGTGGCTGAGAGAAAGGAAGGGTATTGATATTTCAAAGCCTTATGATGCAACCGTAAACGGAAAGAACAAGCAAAAGGTTTATGATACTCCGATTAACAGTATTAAAATGTTAACTGAGATTGCTCTCCATGGATACGCAAAGCTGGGACGCTCTTCCAAACGCCTTGGGCTGGATATCCCTGAAGGGTTTATTCCAGGCTATCTTGGATTTCAATCATGGTGCGAGAAGACAGGAAAGACGGATTTTGGCACCCATAGCAGACTTAATCGAATCAAGAGGCTGCTTTTATTCCTTGATGCCCAAGGAATAAAGGATTATTCATCGATAACGGCTGCGGCAATTTCAAAATACATCCTTACATTCAGCGAATATGCAAAAAGAACCATAAATGCATCTCTGTCTTGTATACGTTGTTTCCTTCGTCAATCCTATCTCGATGGACTGACAAATGAGGATCTTTCTGTACTCATACCTGTAGTCCCTTCCGATAGGACCTTCAAGATACCAAGTATATGGAACAAGGAGGATTTGATAAAGGTTCTTTCTTCGATAGATACATCAAACGCAGTAGGTAAAAGAGATTATGCAATTCTGCTGATGATAGCGCATTACGGTCTTCGGTCGGTTGATGTCAAAATGCTCAAGCTTTCGTCTATCGATTGGGAAAAGAAGGAGATAGTAATATGTCAGCATAAGACAGGGAAAATGCTCTCTCTGCCATTGTTAGATGATGTTGGAAATGCATTGGCAGATTACCTCAAGAACGGTCGTGCAAAAGTTGATAGACAATTTGTTTTCTTGAAGAACTCATCCCCATATGATGATTTTTCTGAATCATATGGAAGTTTCGGCCAAATCATAGCAAGACGGATAAATTCAGCAGGTGTTTCTTTGCCGAAAGGCATGACTAAGGGCTCTCATGCCCTCAGACATACATTGGCAAGCGTGATGCTGTCAAAGGATGTGCCATTGCAGACCATAGCTTCCACACTCGGGCATGCAACAACCAAGTCGACGGCAATTTACCTACACTCTGATATTAGCAGACTGAGTGACTGCATTCTAGACCCGGAGGAATTCAACAATGAAAACATTTAGCCAAATAGTTGATGATTATTTGAAAGAACGCTCGGCTCTCGGGTTCAAGGATGTAGATTACCGGCAGCGAATGAATAGAATTGTGAAGTTGCAAGCCCAAATTGACTATGGGAGGCCTATACTGTCAGAGAAAACACTTGAAAAATGGGCAGAGGTATTACCTTGTGAGTCTGAAAGAACCAGATTCAACAGAATCTCTCAAATTCGGTCATTGAGCATTTATATGCATCGAATGGGATATGATACAATCACCATTCCCAAGCATTACGTTCCATACAAAGATAGCACATACAAACCTTATATATTTAGCAAAGAAGAACTTGGATTGATTCTTTCTCACGTAGATATTCAATGCATGGAAGGAGTTTCGACCAATGCGAGTCTTGTTTACCCAGTGCTTTTTAGACTATTGATTGGGAGTGGGTTGAGGATTTCAGAGGCATTGGCAATAAATAAAGCTGATTACAATCCAGAAACTGGAGTCATAAAGCTTGTTACGACAAAGAACAACAGAGAACGATTCATACCTATAGCTGAATCTATAAACGAGCGGTTAAAGCATTATTCAGAACAGATGGCTGCTTGTTTCAAGGGATATCCATACACTGACTTTCTTTTCCCTAATGTGTATGGGAAACCATATCACAAATCAACTATCTATTCGGTCTTTCGTAAAGCGCTTTGGAAATCTGGAATTAAACATGGAGGAAGAGGCAAGGGGCCTCGTCTACATGATTTGAGACATAGCTATGCGGTTATGGTTCTTAATCGTGGTTTTTCTGAAGGAAGACAAATGGATGCGCTACTTCAAGGGCTTTCCATCTACATGGGACATACAGGATTAAAAAGTACAGAAAAATATCTTCGCATGACAAAAGAGATGCATGCGAACGTCACAGACAAATTCACTGGCAAGTTCGGATGGGTTCTTGAAGGAGAAAAAAACCATGAAAATAAATAATTTCTCACTGCTAATGACAACCTTTTTCTCAAAGTATCTGCCAGGTCAGAGAAACCTAAGCACAAATACAATAGACTCGTACAGAACCAGCTTTGTTCTTTTTCTTGAATATTACTCATCTATATTTGGCATAAAGCCAGATAGGCTTCAGATGAAGGACATTTCACAGGAAAGAGTATTTTCCTTCCTTGATTGGATTGAGAAAGAGCGCAATTGTTGTATTTCAACAAGAAATCAGCGACTGGCTGCATTGAAATCCTTTTTCGCCTACGTGGCGACCAAATCACCGGAGAACCTAATGCTTTGCCAACAAATTGCTGCTATTCCACAGAAAAGGACAAGCCAAAAATCATTACTATACTTCTCTCCTGAGGGTACAGAGAAGCTTCTGAGCATGCCGGATATTTCAACATGGATTGGAAGGAGAGACCGTGCAATTCTTGTACTACTTTATGATTCCGCTGCCAGAGTACAGGAATTGATTGACATCACAGAAATAGATATCAGGACAGAACTTCCATCCACTGTAACTTTATTTGGAAAAGGTCGAAAAACAAGGACAACACCACTTAGTTCGACTACTGCTACTATTATTAATTCTTTCCTTTCAGAAAAGAAGCATCGTTTTCCCAGTAATCAGGATTCTTTGCTATTTATTAATTCTAGAGGAGGGAAATTTACTCGTGTAGGGATTGCAGGCATCTTAGACAAATATGTTAAAAAGATGAAAGAAAATGGCCTTTCTGAATTTGTTCCAGGTCCAGTATCTCCTCATAGCTTGAGACATAGCAAGGCTGTACACCTTTTGCGCAGTGGAGTTCCTTTGATTTACATAAGGGATTTTCTTGGTCACTCATCAGTAACAACCACTGAGTTGTATGCTACTATTGATTCTGAACAGAAACGGAGGGCAATTGAGAATGCAATACAGATTCCTATTCAGGAAACTTCGATTGATTGGCAAGCAGATAAGGACTTGAAAGGCTGGCTAATAGATCTTTGTTCTAAATAGAAACATTTATTATGTAAGGTGATTTCGGAAAAATAGTGTGCAGAAAGCGTTATTTTGAAGTTACCTTACATAAGCTAGATGCTTACATAATTCTCATTATGTAAGTACTTCCATAATGGAAAATCAACAACAGCTTTACAATTAGCAAAAAGTACTGTATTTATGCAAGACCCTCAAAACTTAGAACAAAATATTAATCTAGCTAAAGCAAATCCATCATTTTTTTTAAAAGGTGAGACTCCTAAACTTATAGATGAGTGGCAAATAATCCCATTTATTTGGGATTCAATTAAATTTGAAATTGATAAAAGAGATAAATTTAACCAATTTATATTAACAGGGTCAGCAACTCCTCCCGATTCTGATAAAATAATGCATTCAGGTGCTGGACGTATTACATATTTAATGATGAGAACTATGTCTCTTTTTGAATCAAATGATTCAACTGGTGAGGTTTCAATAAAACAATTATTTTCAAATCCGAATATTATAGAAGGAAAAACAAATAAAACCCTAGAAGATATATTTTTTTTAATTTGTAGAGGCGGATGGCCTAAAGCAATTAATCAAAAACCAGAAATTGCTTTAGCACAGTCAAAAAACTTTTATGATATGCTTGTTCACTCAGATATGTCTAAAGTAGATAACGTCAAAAGAAGCGAGGATCGTGTTATTTCTTTAATGCGTTCATTATCTAGAAATATTGGAACTACTATTTCATTAAACGAAATAAAAAAAGATATGATACAAAATGATGAACCTGAATCTTTAAGTACTGATACAGTTGCTTCTTACATAGAAGCCTTGAAAAAACTATTTATTGTAGAAAATTTAAATGCTTGGAATCCGAATTTACGTTCAGCCTCAGCTATAAGAACAAAGCCTACTAGATACTTTGTAGATCCATCCATTGCTACAGCAGCTCTAGATATTGGCCCAATAGATTTAATGAATGATTTAAAAACCGCTGGGTTCTTGTTTGAAGCGATGTGTATTAGAGATTTGAGAATTTATGCTGAAAGTTTAAATGGGAGATTATATCATTTTAGAGATAATAAGGGTTTTAAAATTGATTCAATAATACACTTAGATAATGGAAATTATGGATTAATTGAAATAAAACTATTTGATCAAAATAGAATAGATGAAGGTGCAAAGAATTTATTAAAACTTTCTAGCATAATTAACACAAAGAAAATGAAAAAACCATCATTTTTAATGGTTTTAACAGGGACTAATTATGCTTATAAAAGAGATGATGGAGTATTTGTTGTACCAATTACTTGTTTAAAAAATTAATGTTGATTGTAAAAAATCTAGGACTAGAGAAAGAATCATCAATTTCTAAGCAACAAATAAATTGGGATTATATTATTTTCTATTATTATATTCAAAAGTAGACAATTAAAATTAGGTTTATCAATAAACAACGAAATAAGCTAAAAGCTAAGATTTCAAATAACGTAATGATTTTTTACTCAATTCAAGATTAGAAAGAGCGGAATCGCCTAATTTAGCTGCTACAGCTAAAAAGAGTATATCAATAATACTTTTTTGTAAAAGTCTTGAAAAAATACCATCAGTTCTATATCTAGATTCCTCGACTCCAGTAATTAAAGAAATATCAGCTAATTGAGAAACTTCGTTATCTTGAGTTCCTGTGATAGCAATTCTTTTAGCTATACCTTGGGAGGCCCTAAGTGCAATTATAACATCTTTTGAAGTTCCTGAATCTGAAATAGCAACTACTACATCGCCTTTTTCAAACCTAGAAAAATAAAAAGGACTCATATGGCTATCTGTTGTATAAAAACAATCAAATCCTAACCTAACAAATTTAAATTTCATGCTTTGACATAAATACCCAGATTCACCATATCCAAAAAAGAAAATTCGTTTTGCATTACTTAATACATTAACAGCATTTGAAATTTCTTCATCATTATCTAAATTAGCTAAATTATCTTCAAATGCTAGGATAGAACCTTGAATTACCTTGTTCTTTATTGAAAGAGGATCATCATTAGGAATTATTTCAGAATATGTTTGGAAAATAGATTGCTTTGCTATTTCTGCAGTTAAAGTTAATATAAAATCATGATAGCTTGTAAACTCTAAAGCTTGATAAAATCTAACAACAGCAGATTCACTACTACAGCCTGAATTTTTTGCTAATTGGGAGATAGATAGGTGTGGAACTTCTTTTAAATTCAAAAGAATATAGTCAGCAATTTTTTTTTGAATTTTTGTTAATTTTGTATGTTTTGATTCAATTCTCTTTAATACAGATTTTCCTTTTGCAACCATTTTAACCTCAATTTCTTAATTAGTATTAAATTATATTTATAGTCAAATAAAAGGATAACCCAAAAACTAATTATTTTAAAGGTTATCCTTAATAAAAGTTAAATCATTTTAAAATCAATTAAAGCTTGTTTAATATTCTTAATCTCTGTATCACTTGCTGGTACAAAAGGTTTTCTTGGATAGGCTTTAATTATCCCTCTAATCTCTAACATTGCATACATTGCAAGTTGTGTTGATCTAGCTAAATACATTATATCTCTCATTTTATTTATTTTAAATTGAGTTTCCTTTGCAGCTTTATAGTCTCCACTCATTGCTTCATTAAACATTTGTTTATTTATTTCAGGAAAAGCATTAGCAAGGCCTGGGATAAAAGCTTTACAACCTAAAATACTTGCAGGAGCAAAAATAGCTTCAGTTCCAAGAGCAAGATCAAAATCATCATCCACCAAAACTCTCTGATATGTTGCGTGAGTTAAAATGTTAAAAGTTGCATCTTTTACTCCGGCTAAACCTCTTCTCTTCAATTCTTTAATAGTTTCCAATGAAATTTCATAACCTTGAAATCCTGGATTATTATATAAATAAACAGGGATATCAACTGACTCAACTAAATCAGTATAAAAACTAATAACATCACCTTCATTATGTGTAAAATAATAAGGACCAACAGCTGCCACAGCATCTGCTCCTACTTCTTGAGCATGTTTTGCAAGTTTAATTGCTTCAATTGTATTTGTTGAACCAACCATTGGTATAACTGGGATTTTATGTTGAGTGACATTTATAGTTGTTTCAACTACTTTTTGTCTTTCTTCAACAGTCATCATTGGTCCAGCTCCATAAGAGCCAGTTATAAATAAGCCATCAACTTCATTTGTTAAATACCCAACTAAAGTTTTTAAACTTTCGATATCCAATTCACCATTTTCTTTAAATGGTGTCACCATTGGTGGAACTACACCATTCATTTTAAAATTAAACATATATTATCCTCCGATTATTATATTAATTTTGCTTTTTTTGCAATTTTATAAACGCCTTGTATATTAAAATTGTCTATCTGGTTTGAATCAGATATGATCTCAACATCCTGTTTCCAATTTAACTTATTTTCTAAAAGATACTTATAAACTTCACATCTACTTTTTTTACCAATTAGAACAATTGGTCCATTAAAAGAAAAACCTAAATTATCTATTTGGGAAAGACAATTTAAATCATCACTTGCAATAGCTGCATCAATTACTAATAATCTTTCATACCATTTAGAAGTAGTTAACACATCTAAAAATCGTGGTAACATCATCGCTCTCAACAACCCAGAATTCTTAGTTACATCGTAAGTAAAATCAATTTTTTCTTTATCAAAGTAATTGAAAGGTATTTGACTACCATCATCTAGCACAGATTTACCAATAGAAGTTGATTCAATAAAAGCCCTATATATTTGACCAGAAAGAGTCGTTAAGCTACCTTTAATTTTTCCACTTTTATCAACTGAAACAAATTTAGTATGAGAGGAAAGCATGCAAAGAGTAAAAGGAGAAGTTTCTTTTAAAGAATCACTCATCCCAATTGCTTGAACTTCTTCGCCTCTCATAAAATCAAATTTAACCATTTGGTTCTCATAAGAATCATTCAAATCAAAATCATTTTTAATTCCAGGTATAAAATACCAAGGAATATTAACATCAATAATGTCCTTAATATTAGTCTTAACTAAATTAGCTGCTAAATCATTAATATCTACAGGAGCTTGTAAATGAGGAACTTCACATAATCCAAGCTCAGAGGTAATCATCCCTGCAGATAAAACAAACTTTAAATCTTTTAAATCAATATTGGCTTGCTTAATTGCTTGATCAAAAGCAATTGATAAACCTTTCTTTAATACAGTATTTGATTTTTCTCTAGCAACATCGCTTATACCCACTTGATATTTGCCTTTTCCTTTAACAACTCCAAATTCATCTAGGATATAAACTCTTGAATTCGTGGTTCCACAATCAACTGATGATATATACATAAATCCTCACTTTTTGGAAATTTTTTCTAATAAACATATGTTAGAACCATTAAATACGTTTGTCAAGAAATTTTTTCCAAAAGATAAAGAAATATTTTATAAAATTCAGGAATAAATAAAAATTTTTTTTATAATATCAATAAATACACATAATAATTGAATGTTTATTCAAATAAAACAGATGAATATAAAATATAACTTAAAGTAAACTTGACTTATTTCTCGGTATTAAAGATAATTACTTAACAAATAATAATAGGGAATTTATAATGGCTAAAACAAACAACGAAAATGAAAAGCAATCTGCTATAGTAGCTCACAAGATTATTGAATATATTAGAACTAACAACATTAATCCAGGCGACAAATTACCCTCTGAAAAAGAATTATCCACTTTATTTAACACTGGGAGAACTAGTGTCCGAGAAGCTATAAACAGACTTTCTAGTATTGGTTTACTAACTGCTATACAAGGAAGAGGTATTATTTTAAACGAAATCTCTATAGAAAAGTTTTTTAAAGCCTTTTTAACAAATGGTCTTTCTGATTTTCTTCTCTTAGAACCACAAGATGTAAAGAATTTAGGAGAACTGAGACTTTTATTGGAAATTTACTCATGTAAAAAATACTTATCTGGGGAGACCAATAAAGACATAACTGAGATGTCTGACATTTTAATTACAATGAGAGACTGTATGTATTCTGGTGACTTGAGAGCATTTTTAAAAGCAGACTATGAATTTCATAAGTTTATAGTATCCCTTTCCAACAATGAAATTATTTGCCAAATATATAAGATTATAAGAACCCCTTCTCTTAGAGAAGTAGAAATGGTATTAACCGAAGGCAACATTCCAGTTATACAAAAGGGACATGAAAAAATTTATAAATACCTTGTTGACAAAGATATAGAAGTTTTGCATGAACTTCAAAAACATTTAAAATACTTAAACGAAGACAATCTTTTCTTACAATAATTTAATAAAATAAATATCTGCTAAATTAATTCACTTCTTTTTATTTGTTATTAATAAGTGTTTTTTTTATATCATAACACGTTATAAAATTCACAATATTTCTAAAACAAAATACTATTCAAAAATAACCAAATAATTAAACAGATCTAATTATAGCACCTTTTGATATACCCCTATCGCAGTATCAGTAATATCCAATCAAACATTAGTGTTACAAATAAACCAATCAGTTGCTTTATTTCACTATTTTTCGAAATAAATGTAATTTTAATAACAAATATATCAGATGTATTTAACTATTTTATTAATTTTATAAAAATAATTTCCATTTTTTTCTTGACACCTTGAACTTCTGTGGTAATATGAATTATGAAATCGAAACATTTTCGAAAAAAGGAGAAATTATGAAAAAATTATTACTTTTATTAACCGTTTTATTTGTATCTAGTTTTTTTGCCTTTGCCCAAGGTGAAACTGAAGCTGAAGACTTTCCAACAAAACCTATTCAAGTTATTTGTCCATGGTCCGCTGGTGGTGGTACTGACAGAACAGCAAGATTTGTTGCTGATGAGCTTTCCAAAATATTAGGTCAACCTGTAAATGTAGTTAACAAGACAGGCGGTAATGGTTCTGTAGGTCACCAAGCTGGAGCTGATGCTAAACCTGATGGTTATACAATTACAAATGTTACTTTTGATATTTGTGCTTTAAAACATCTAGGATACTCTGATTTAACACCAGCAGAATATATTCCACTTCTTCAATTCAATGAAGATGCAGCTTCTGTAACTGTATCAGCTGATTCGAAATACAATACATTAAGTGAATTATTTGATGATATTAAAAGCAAACCTGCTAGTAGCTTCACTTTCTCAGGTAGCGCTATTGGTTCAGCTTGGGACTTATCACGCTTAGCTTTATTTGATGCAGCCGGTGTTGATCCTGCAAAGGTATTATATGTTCCATCAAAAGGAGCTGCTCCTGCTATAACAGAATTATTAGGTGACCATGTTGATGTTATAACTTGTAGTTACCCTGAAGTTGCTCCTCAAGTTGAGGGTGGTAGCTTAAAAACTTTAGCAGTTCTATCTGATGAAAGAAATCCTCAATTTGATAACATTCCAACAGCTAAAGAAAGTGGAATCGATTGTTCTTATGGTACCTGGAGAGGTTTTGCTGTTCCACTAGAGACTCCTGACTATGTTGTCGAAATATTAACTGATGCATTAGAACAAGTTATTAATAGTCAAACATTTATTGATTTCATGAATGCCAATGGTTTTGGAATTAAAATCCGTGTTGGTCAAGAATATGGAGACTTCATGATTAGTCAATATGAAGGACTAGGACCTATGATTGAAAAAGCTGGTTATAATAACTAACTCTTTACTACTGATACTTACAGTGCTTTCATTAAGTTGAAAGCACTGTTATCAAAGGATAAAAAATGAATGAAAAAAAAACTGATTTAATCATTGGTATTATTTCTTGCATCCTAGGGATCATTTCATATGTTTTAACATTAAATTTCCCTACTTTTGGAAAAAGTGGAGTTCCAGGTCCAGAATTTTTTCCAAGAATACTAGCTATTTTGTTTTTAATAATTTCAGTTATTCAAATAAGCAAATCATTTGTTGAAAAAAATACAAAAACCCAAGAAATAGAAAAAGTTGATTATATTAGAATGTTAATACTAATTGCCTTATTTGCTTTTTACATTTTGTTTTTAGATATATTAGGATTTTTTATTACTACAATAATTTTTTTAATGATATTACAAAAACTTGTATCTGTTAAATTTAAAACAAGCATATTTGTCACATTCATTATCATAATGATTATATTTCTAATCTTTGACAAACTTTTTTGTGTAAGTCTCCCTGCGGGAATAATTTTATAAAGGATAAATTATGATTGAAGCATTAGTAAGCATATTCCAAATAGACGTACTTATCCCTTGGATATTAGCCATGGTATTAGGAATATTTGTTGGAGGAGTCCCAGGATTGACAGCTACAATGGCTGTAGCTTTGATTGTTCCATTAACATATCACATGCAGCCTATAGCTGGATTAGCAATGATTATTGGAGTAAGTTTTACTTCAATCTTTGCCGGAGACATTCCAGCAACTTTTTTAAGAGTTCCTGGTACACCAGCCTCTGGAACGGCTGTATTAGATGGATATATCTTAACACATAAAGGTAAAGGTGGTTTAGCAATTGCTCTTGATTTATTTTGCTCAGCAATTGGTGGTATTTTGGGTATTTTGATTTTAATATTCATTTCACCTTTACTTGCAAATTTTGCATTGAAATTTACTCATTATGAGTATTTTTGGCTAGGTGTCCTAGGTTTATCAATGAGTACCGTTATATCAAAGGGATCTAATACTAAAGGATTTTTTTCAATGGGTATAGGTGTTCTTCTATCAACAGTTGGAATTGACCTAGTAACAGGATATCCAAGGTTCACTTTCCATAATAGTGAACTTATGGGAGGAATTAGTTTTATACCTGTTATGATTGGATTATTTGGAATATCTGAAGTATTAAATCAAATAATAACTACAAATAATATTGATATATCATTAAAAAATGCAGATATTTCTGATAAAACTAAATTTTCACTTAGAGAAGTTTTTAAAGAAATAAAAACTCACTTTTTGCTTATAGTTAAATCATCAGTTATTGGAAATTTAATTGGTGCGTTACCAGGTGCGGGTGCAGATGTAGCAGCTTGGGTATCTTATGGTGCAGCAAAAAAAACTTCAAAACATCCAGAAGAATTCGGTAATGGTAGTATTGAAGGTGTTGTAGCCCCAACTAGTGCTAATAATGCTGCAATTGGAGGTTCTTGGATTCCTGCTTTAGTTTTTGGAATTCCAGGAGATACCATAACTTCAATAGTTTTAGGCGCTATGCTAATGTATGGACTTAAACCTGGTCCACTAATCTTTGAACAAGAAATGGGATTAGTTAATCAAATTTTTGCTGTTGGTTTAGTTTCCCAAATATTCTTAATTATAATTGGGTTTGCAGGAATAAAAGCATATTCTTATATACTAAAATTTGAAAAAAATATTATTAATACTTCAATAATTATATTTTCAATAATAGGTGCTTTTGCATTACGTAATAATACTTTTGATATTGGTATCGTAATTATATTTGGTTTAATTGGATATTTTTGTGAAAAAGGTAAAATTCCATTAGCACCGATGATATTAGGATTAATCTTAGGCCCTATGGTAGAAGAAAATTTAAGAATTGGATTAGTAAAAACAGAAGGTGCTTTCTTGCCATTCTTATCAAGACCAATATCATTAGTTTTGTTTTTAATAATAGTACTAATGTTTGGCTTAGCCCCTATAAAAAAGTTAATTAAAAAAATGTTTACAACAAACAAGGAGAAAAAATAATGCAATTAGTTCGATATGAAAAAGATAAAAAAATTAATTATGGATCATTAAAAGATGGTGTAATTTCTAAAATTGAAGGTAACCCCTTTGAAAATTATATAATTACTGACACTAAAGAACAAGTTGAAGAAGTTAAACTTCTATTTCCATGTGTTCCTACTAATCTATATTGTGTAGGCTTAAACTTTTTAGATCATATTAATGAACTAGAATTACCCGTTCCAGAACAACCTGCAAACTTTTTAAAACCTGTAACAGGCATTTGTAATCCAGGAGAAAGCATTGAAATTCCCAAAGTAGCTACAAGAGTTGATTATGAGGGAGAAATGGCAATTGTTATCAAAGACAAGGTTAAAAATATAAGCGTTGAGGAAGCTAAAAAACATATATTTGGGGTAACTCCTTTAAACGATGTTACTGAAAGAGAAATGAGTTACGTCTCTACCCAAGTAACTTATTCAAAAAGTTTTGATACATTTACATCTTTTGGTCCAATTATAGAAACTAATTTAGATCCAGAAAATGTAATCTTAAGAACCTATTTAAACGGAGAGAAAGTTCAAGAGGCATGTACCTGTGATTTCCTTTTCTCAGCAGCTTATTGTGTCTCTTATTTTTCACAAGGAAGAACTTTATACCCTGGTGATGTAATTTCTCTTGGAACTCCTTGTCATGTAAAAGCAATGGAAGACGGAGATGTTGTTGAAGTTGAACTTGAAGGATTAGAATTGAGATTAAAAAATCCAGTTTCTAAATCTTAAATTTAGTTATTTTTCAATTAAGGCTAGCAACTTATGTTTCTAGCCTTTTAATTTATATCGCTCTTTAATGAGCTATTTAATAAAATTATTATCAATAATAATAGTTTATTTATAATAAACAAATAAAAGGGAAATATAAAGATATGTCAAAATTTAAAGTATATATAACAGATCAAGATTTTGGAAATATTGATATTGAAAAAGAGATTTTAGAACCAATAGAGGCCCAAGTAATTGGTCTAAATTGTAAAGATGGGAAGAATATCATTGAAAGTGCTAGGGATGCTGATGCCTTAATTGTCCAATATGCAAATATAAGTAAAGATACAATCAACTCTCTAAATAAACTAAAAATAATAGCTCGTTATGGAGTTGGCTTCGATACAATTGATATTAATGCAGCTAAAGAAAAAGGTATAATCTGCACAAATGTTGAAGATTACTGTACCAATGAGGTTGCAAATCATAATATTTCTTTGATTTTAATGCTAACAAAAAGAATTCCAATGTTTATTGAAGAAACTAAGAAAGGCCACTGGCATTGGAGTGAAACAAATGCAGCTGTCCATAGATTCACCAATTTACAAATTGGAGTTATAGGATTTGGAAAGATTGCACAAAATATGACAAAAAAGGCTCAATCTTTAGGTTTCAATGTTGTAGCATATGACCCGTTTGTTAGCAAAGATGATATGGAAAAATTAAAAGTTTATCCAATCACTTTTGATAATTTATTAAAAACATCTGATATTGTAGTCGTTCAGTGTCCTTATAATGACAAAACTCACCATATTATCGGAAAAAAAGAGCTGTCAAAAATGAAAACTGGTGCAATCCTTATTAATTGCTCTAGAGGAAAACTTGTCGATAATGATGCTCTTTATTACGCTTTAAAAGAAGGTCATTTAAGTTCTGCAGCTCTAGATGATATTGAAGAAGAGCCTGCTAAAAAATTTAATTGGGATCCTTCAAAGAATCCTTTATTCTCTCTAAATAATTGCTTTATAACCCCTCATGTAGCCTACTACTCTGAAGAAGCTTTAATTGAAGCTAGGAAAAAAGCCGCAAATAATGTTAAAGCTGTGTTATTAAATAAAGAACCTTTATATAGAGTTGTCTAGCTTTTTTATCAAGATTACCATAAATTTTACTATTAAATTTATGATAGAACCATAAAAATATAAAAAAATGTTTATTTAAAATATAAATATGTTATAATTTAGACAGAATAAAAGAAGGATTAATAAAATATGTATGTTAAAAGAAACATTGACTTATCACAAATACTTAAAAATAAATCATTATTTTTATTTGGACCGAGACAAACAGGAAAAACTTCATATATAAAAAATCAATTAACTATTGAGCCTGTCTTGAAATATAATTTATTTAATGCAAATGTATTTTTAGATCTATCAAGTGATCCTAGCTTAATTAGAAAAACAGTTGAAGCTTATGATTATAAAGATTGCTTAATAGTTATTGATGAAATTCAAGAATTACCAATTTTACTAAATGAAGTACAATTGATGATTGATGAGAGAAATATAAAATTCCTTTTAACAGGTTCAAGTCCTAGAAAATTAAAAAGACAGTCTTGCAACCTATTAGGAGGTAGAGCTAGATGGAAAAATTTCAATGCACTATCATATTTTGAACTTCTAAATAATAATATTTCACCTAATTTAAACTTAATTTTAAATAATGGATTGGTACCAAGTATTTACTTATCTGATGACCCAGAAGAAGATTTAATTTCTTATACTTCACTATATTTGACTCAGGAAATTAAAGCTGAAGGAATAACTAGGAAACTGTTAGATTTTACTAGATTTCTTAAAGTTGCAGCATTATCTAATTCTAAAGAAATCAACTACACTAAAATAGCAAATGATGCACAAACTAATAATCAAGCTGTTATGCAATGGTTTGGAGTATTAGAAGATACTTTGCTAGGATTTTTCTTAGAACCTTATAGAAAATTAGAAACAAGAAAGTCTATTTCTAGAAAAAAGTTTTATTTTTTTGATACGGGGGTTGCAAGAGTTTTAAAACATGGACCAAAGATAAACTCCTCAACCGATACGGATTTTGGGGAGTACTTTGAACAATTTATTATTTTAGAAATTAAGAAATATATTGATTACAAAAATCCTAGAACTCAACTTAATTACATTAGAACAAACACTGGGTTTGAAATAGATTGCCTATTAAATAAAGAAATAGCCATTGAAATAAAATCATGTAATAAGATAAATGAAAGGCATTATAAAAATTTAAAATTATTAAAAGAAACTTATATCAAAAGAAAAATAATCGTTTGTACAACTGATACTTACTATATTGAAGAAGATATAGAAATTATGCCTTTTAAGTTTTTTATTGAAAAACTTTGGAATGATGAAATTTTATTTAGGTAATGCTATTTAAGAATATTTCTAATAAATCATCCAAAAATATTTATAAATTTATTGTACTACCATAGATTTTACTATAAAATTTATTATTCAATCATAAAAAATCAATATTATTCAATTATTTATCTATAAACACCAAGTTATAAATAACATTATTTCAAACTTATTTTTAAATAAATTATTTATAAATTACCAAAAAAAATACAATTGTGAAGAACTTTTAAATAAGCTAAACACAATTGTATTATTAGTTTTAAGAAAAGAGTGCATTCTATTTTATATCATAAACACTTCTTACTTTTATATTAATTGGAGTTCCTTCTAAAACTTTAACAATTCTTTTACCCTTTTCCATATCAAAGAAATTATCTTCTAATACAAAATCTTCATTATCACTATAGAGTTCTATATTTTTAGCATAATTTTCGCATTCAACTACTATTGAGTTACCTTGAACATAAGCTTTAATCTTTGGATCTTTAAAATGATAATGCTTAGGTTGGCAAAAAAGAATTGAACCTTCGCTTACTATTTTTCCATTAACCTTATAGTTATAAGAAAGATGGGTTTCCCTATAATCAGTTGAATTAAAATCAAGCTTTTCTAACCAAAAAGAATCTAGACGTTTAACAGAAACATTAACTTCATCTTGTTTAATTATATTAGACTTACTATCTAATAATGCCCAACAAACTTTACCATCAACATTATTTAAGGTTTCATTAGTTACACAAATCTTTGCAGTTGTTTTTATTTCATTCTTTCTTTCTGCAACAACTGATTTCATACTAGTGGATTCACTTTCCTCTTCTACACTTATCATAATTGGATTAAAGAACCTCTTAGCATAATAGTGAAGAGCTTTCCATCTACCAAAGTAATCAATCGATGCCCAAGAAGCTACAGGCCAAATATCATTTAGCTGCCAATAAATGGCACCCATACATCTACCCCTATTACGTCTCCAGTGTTCAACTCCATATTTTATAGCTTCACCTTGTAATAATTGAGATGCATAAAGTAAAGTATCAAATGAAGTTGGATATAGATAATTCATTGATAAATAAGTAAGAATTAATCCATTAGCTCCAGGGTTTCTTTGATGCATTTCTAATACATGAGAAAAAATATTTTTATCTTCTTCTAGAGCAAAAGAATCTATAGTTTTTTCACAAGGAAATGATTGAAATCCAAATTCAGATACATATCTAAAATGATATTTTCTATAATCACTAAAAGGTTTCCCTCCATGCCATACATCCCAATAATGAACATCTCCCATGTTCTCACTATTAGGATCATTAAATGATCCTCCAGAAGATGGAGAAGATGGCCAATAAGGAGTTATTGGATCTACTCTCTTTAAGATATGAGGGATTACATGTTCATATAATCTTATGTACAAAGCTCTTGTATTATTATCACTAGAATACTTGCCTTGAAGTTCAAACATTTCCATCTCATTATTACCACACCATAACCCTAAAGATGCATGATGACGAATTCTACTAACATTTTCTTCTATTTCTTTAGTAATGTTTTCTTCGAAGTCAAAATCAAGTGGGTAGTTTGCACAAGAGAACATGAAATCTTGCCAAACAACTAAACCTAAATTATCACAAGCATCATAAAATTCATCACTAGGATAATAACCACCACCCCATACTCTTATACAATTAAAATTAGCTAATTTACATTGCTTTAACAAGTTATTAGTTTTTTCTGCTGTAACTCTTGATAAGATATTATCTTCAGGAATATAATCAGCTCCCATAGCAAAGAAATCAATTCCATTGATACAATGAGAAAAACTCTCTCCCCATTCATCTTTTTTTCTAGATAAAGTTAAAATTCTAAGACCAATCTTCTTTTCACAATAATCTAACACACAGTTATTTTTAACTAAAGACACTTTCACCTTATATAAAGGCTGCTCTCCTAACCCATTAGGCCACCAAAGCTTAGGATTAGGTATGTTAAAATCTTTATTATTTTCTAATGTGAATACTTTTTTATCGGGAGTTTCTACTTCAATTTTTACTTCAGCTTCTTTTGATTGAGAGACATTTACATTAAGACTTACTATATCATTGATATGTTTTTGCTTTATATCAATATCAACAATTTCACTTTCATCTAGGGAAATCAATTGAATATCTTTCCAAATGCCAGCATCAGGTAATCTAGGACCCCAGTCCCATCCAAACATGCAATGAGCTTTTCTTAAATGAGGAAAACCTTCCATTGCATGTTCACTTCCCCCATAATAATTGTTTTTATTTTCTTCTCTAATCCACTTAGTTGGAGAATTAATTATTATTTCAATAATATTTTCATATTGTAATATATATTTTGGAACAGAAAATCTCCATTTTCTATACATATTATTAGTTTTTCCAAGTTCTATATTATTAATAGAAACAGTACAAAGAGTATCTAAGCCAAAACATTCTAAAACAAGGTTACTCTTATTTTCTAACTCTTTACTTAATGTAAATGATTTTCTAAAAATAAAATCATTATCCATAATTTTTAATGCTTTTAATTCATTATCTCTATAATAAGGATCGTCAATTAGATTTGAATCAAGTAAAAAAGAATACACCGAGCCTGGAATATTTCCTTCAATATTATTCATCTTCAAAGCTGGAATTGATAATTCCCATTTACCATTTAAGTTTTGATGTATCATAAGTTTTATAATCCTTTAGTTTTCTACTTTATTCTCTATCCCAAATTGTTGATTAAAGTAATGCTAAATTTTGATCAATCAACTCAATCCTTTGTTTCACACAATCTACGGATCTTAGAGGATCAGAAGGTGTATTAAAAGTATAATCTACTAACCTTTCAAGGGTTGTTGATGCAACATGAAGTCTAGTATCACTTGAGGCATAATAAATATAGACTTTTCCTTCATCTTCTATTACACCATTTGTAAATGTTACATTAGAAACATCTCCTACTCTCTCTTCACCTTTAGGTGCAATAAAATAACCGCTAGGCTCAGCAATTACTTTTGATGGGTCATTTAAATCAGTTGCAAAAACGTAAATAACATATCTAAGTCCTGCTGCGGTATTTCTAACTCCATGAGCAATATGTATCCATCCGCTATCTGTTTTTATAGGAGGAGCTCCCGCTCCGTTTTTAGCCTCAGTTATAGTGTGATATTTTCTTAATGATGTCATCTTCTCTTCATCTATTATAGCATGTGTTATATCATCACATAATCCAATTCCAATTCCAGAGCCAGATCCAGTATCAATAAAACTATCCATTGGTCTAGTATAAAAACAATATTTACCATCTACAAATTCACTATGTAATACAACATTTCTTTGTTGAGCTGATTGTTTAGTTACTAAATTGGGTAATCTTTCCCAATTTAGTAAATCTTTCGTTCTAATAATACCTGCATCCGCTTTAGCAGCAGATAAATCATTTGAACTTAAATCTTTGCTCTCACTACAAAACACTCCGTAAATATAACCATCTTCATGTTTTGTAAGTCTCATATCATAAACATTTGTTTCACTTTTATCTGTATCTTCCAAAATAATTGGTTTATCATCAAATTTAAAACCTTCTGTTGGGCAATTAGATCTAGCTAAAGCAAAAAAGCTCTTTCTATCCCAACCTTCAACTCTTGCCATCAAACAATATTTACCATTAAATTTTATAGCACCACTGTTCATTACCGCATTAATACCTAATCTTTGAAGAAAGAAAGGGTTGGTTTCACTATTAATATCATACATCCAAAAAATAGGAGCGTGAGATGCAGTAAGAACAGGATATTTGTATCTTTTATATAACCCATTATATTCATCTGTAGGTTCATTTTTTCTATTTATTAATTTTTCATATTTTTTTTCTAGTTCATAATATTTGTTATGTATCATTTTTTAATCTCCTCATCATTTCAAAACACATTCTTCCATTATGGTATGGGCATTTCCATTCTTCAATTATATCTTTATGACTTGTTGGGTTCAGATTTTTATCAATATCCCAAAACCATTCACCACCTTTTCTTTTATCAAGTATATATCTATTAATAAATTTGAAGTTATTAATTGAAGCTTGTTTAGCTCCTTTTATATTCCAACGTTGATAAGCATTATAAAAGCCGATTACACTTTCACTTTGAACCCACCAAACATAAGTTTCATCATTTATATGATTTTCACATTCATTAATAACTCCACCATTTTCTTTTACGGCAGTATTTAATACATTGATAGATAATTGTTTTAATATTGGATCGATTTGTTTATAAATCTTATCTTCATCGATTAAATCTAAAGCCCAACACATTAACCAAGAGGTTTCAATATCATGTCCAAAGGAATGAAGATCTATTAATGAGTTATAATCTAGATCAAAAAACACTTCTTGCCTGTTTTTTTCTTTGTTATAAACATTCTGTTCAAATATATTAAATATTTCTATTATGGATGTTTTAACTTGTTCATCTTTAGTAGCTTGATAAAGTCCACTATATCCCTCAAGCACATGCAAAAGGGTATTCATAGTCCTATTAGCAATTACCCCATTTTCAGATAATTTATCATTTTTTAATGGTTTAAAATCAGATGTGAACGCTTCAAGATAACCTTTTTCATCTTTGCATTTAGATTCAATTAATCTATATAATTCAAAAGCTATTTCTATTGCTTTCTTATTTTTTGTAGCTCTATAATATGCAGATAATGCATAAATTCCAAAAGCAATATTATATGTGTGTTTAGTTGAATCGACAACCTCACCTTTACGACTTACTGACCAAAATATACCACCATTATCATCATCAAGACAGTGATCTACTAAAAATTGAAAGGTCTTATTTGTTTTATCAAGAACCTCGTTATTATTTCCAACATTCTCAATTAAACAAGTTGATAAAAACCACAGTATTCTAGAATTAAAGATACAACCTTTATCTGCATTTTTAACAATGTTATATTTAAAATCTACTCTGCCATAAACGCTTGAATATTCTTCATCATAATTGTTTAGCCAGAAAGGAAGTATTCTCTCTTCAAGTTCTATTTTAAAATCACCATATTTCATAATTTATCTTTTTCCTAACTCTATATCGCTTTCATTGATTTCATTATTGTTTTTAATAAAATCAATTATTAAATCAACAGTTGAAAAAGCTAAGCAAAGATAAGTATCACTAGCACCATAGTATAAGGCTAATTTACCTGTTTCACTGTCACATAAAGAAGAACATGGAAATACTACGTTTGGTACAAAACCTGAAGTTTCATAACTTTCTTCTGGAGTTAGTAAAAATCTAGAAGATCTGTATTTTACGATACTAGGATTATCTATATCTAGTATGGCACCACCAATTGAATACACATAACCATTGCAGGTTCTACTAACACCGTGATAAATTAATAACCAACCTTCACTTGTTTCAATTGGAGCTGGACCAGCACCAATTTTTAAACTTTCCCACCAGTTTGAAGTACACCCCATAACATGTTTGTGTCTGCCCCAAAACTCCATATCTTTAGATTGAGAGAGAAATATATCTCCAAATGCAGTATGGCCACCATCACTAGGTCTTGAAAGCATTGTATACATATTATTTATTTTTCTAGGGAATAGAACAGCATTTCTATTAAACGGAAGGAAAGGATTTTCAACTCTTATAAATTTTTTAAAATCATGTGTTTTCGCAATTCCAATTGCAGCTCCATAAAAATCCTGACACCAAATAATATAGTAAGTGTTTTCTATTTTTACTAATCTAGGATCATAGGCATATTTAGGCATGAAGATATTATTATCATCATCATAAAATGTTACTTTTTCACTTTCAATTGTCCAATTTATTCCATCTTTACTGTGACCTATATAAATAGAAGGAATACCATTTGTCTCTTCACCTCTTAAGGCACTTATGAATTCTCCATTGTAGAAAATTGTTGCTGAATTAAAAACTCTTGTTATATTTTTTGAAGGATTTCTATCTATGATTGGGTTTTTACTATATCTTTCAAAAGGACTATTTGTAGGATTCTCAATATTTTTTGGCCAAGGAAAATTTGATATTTTATTTTCATTTATTATTTTATATTTCATTTTTCTTATCTCCTTTTATAACTCATATCAACTAGTTATTTTTAATCCCTAAAAGCTTAAAAAATCCATATTAATTACTTTACTGTTTTTTATTTGAGTAGAGTTTAAAGTCCAAGCTTTATACATAGCACATGAAATTATATAAAAAGAAACAGCTCCAGGATCTATAATACCTATTGATTGCTGAGATAAATATCTAGCTCTGCCTTTTTTAGCAACCATATTAATTGTGTTAAGAGCTCCTGCTTTTGCTCCATCAACTGCACTTTTAAAAGCACTCGCTACACTTTGGCAATTATTATTTTTGATATCTTTAGCTAGATTAATATATGCTTGAGAAACAGCATCAATCATTGTTTTATCCCCAACATTACTTTCACTCAAATCTATTAATGCTTGAAGTGTCTTTTTATATATTTCTTGTACAGTTATAGCAGTTATCTCGTTATTATCTTTTATCTCTAATAATTCTATAGATGTTTGTATAAAAAATGTACTAAAAATTGGGCCTGAAGCGCCTCCCATTGTTTTTAACATACTAATTCCAATAGATTTATAAACATCCGATAAACTTGTAAAATCAGGTGTATTTTCAATATTAACTAATACAGCATCCATTCCTCTCTTTATTGTAATACCATGATCACCATCTCCGAGGTATCCATCCAATTTACAGAGCAAATCCATCTTGTCATTAAATTCTCTGCTTAATATTAAAGCTAAATTATTAGCATATTCTTTATTGTTAAATTTCATTCTGATTTATATTCCTAATTCTTCTCTTTTAGTATTTCTAGCTCTGCTATAGAAGAAAAAACTTTTAATTGTTCATCAATATCTGACGGCACTACTACTAAATGATGCTCTATTCCATTTTTTATAATCAAATCTATGATTTTAGAAATTGATATAGGATTTTTCAAAATATTAATATTTGTCAACCAACCTCTTGTACCAGTAAATCCTTTTACATCTATATCTTCTATATCTCCACTAAGTGAAAATATTTTATTTTCAGTATTAGATAGTCTAAGAGCTGTAACTTTTTGAGCTTTGAAGCTTCCATCAAATGAACATCCTAATCTTTTTTGTGTTGAATCCTTCCTATTTATCATGGGATGATTAATTATCTTTAAATCTTCCATTTTGTTAGACATTAGAGAACAAGTTGTTATTCCACAATGCCAAAGTAATAACATCTCTTTTTCTTCTAGGATATCAGCAATATCATAAACCATTGATGTAGTTTTAGATAACTCATTTGCTACTATCATAGTAACAACACCCATTAAATCGCCTTCACAGGAGACTGGTATTTTTAAGACATCATTAATTAATGATAGTGTTACACAAGGAGTGATTTCATATCCTGTTTGAAAGTCAGGCCAGCAACTCACAGATAATGCTGTTAAGTTTTTTTCTTCAATTAAATCTTTGAGGGCTAAATATAATCTTATTGTGTGATCAATCGAGTTATTGTCAACAAAGATATTATTCTTTTTGAATTTAAGATCTTTAAAAGTTTGAATAACTCTATCATCATTAATTTCTTTAGCTTTATTTATGATATTTAGTTCACTAAAACTCTCAGTTTTAAAACCATATCTTTCTTTTGCTTCATCTAATCCATAGGTCATATTATTAAATCCGTAAGCAGTTTTACCTATTAACCCTATTTTACTATGATTCAATTTTTTTAGAGCTTTAGTGGCAGACAAATAATTATTTAATTTTGGGAATAAAAGGTTTGAATCTCCATATAACCAATCTTTTATAATTAATTGTTCATACTTATGATGCATATTACTACCTGCAACGAACATAGATAATAGAGAGTGTAATTTAACATCACCTGTTTTAAATTCTTCATAAGGTGCCCAAACTAATTTTACACATTTGATTTTAAGAAACTCTTCAAATATAGGTTCATCACAAAAGCTACTTGTTTGAATAATTAAAAGATCTATATTTTTGTTTTTTAAATAATTAATTGTAGATATAACATCTTCTTTTGTTATATTTAATTTTTTATTAGATATTAGATTTATATTTTCATCTTTATATTTTTTTTCTAAAAGTGACATTGATTTATCAATAACTTCTAATTCTTTAGCATAATAATTATTTGATCCTAAAAAAGCTAAGCCTACATTCAAATTTATCATTTTGTATCCTTTTAATTAAATAAATATGAATCAGCTCTATCATCATATAATTCAATCATTTCACATGTTGCTTTACAAAACACTATTGAAATTCCATGTGTTTCTTGCACTGTTACATAAGTTCCTACAAAGTTTCTAATAATTTCAATATTTTTATCTTTTAGAAATTTAAATAACTCTTTATAGCAAATCATTAACTCTGAATAAGTCGTGCTACCACTATTGTTTATCATAGCAAAAATTTTATCTTCTTCTTTAAAAGGTAAATCATCAACTAAACTACTTGCCATCTGATATACTGTAGACTTAGCATTTTCAAATACTTGTATTTTTTGTCCGGCTTCACCATGAACTCCTAACCCTATATTTATTTCATCAGCATTTAAATTGAACATAGATTTATTTGTTATTGGATTTGTACCAGAATGGAGAGCGCAAGCTATAGTTCTTGTATTATCTCTAACATCTTCAGCTAGTGCATAACATTTTGATAGAGAATAACCTCTCTCACATGCTGCTCCCACAATTTTTAATGTATAAAATAGTCCTGCAGTCCCGCGTCTCTCTTTTTCTTTTCCTTTTGGTGCAGAAGCAATATCATCATAAAAAACAAACATTTTCACTGTAATATTTTCTAATTTGGCTAACATTAAAGCCATTTTTGCATTTAAAATATCTCCTGCATGAGAAGATACTAGAAGAAGTACACCTTTGCCACAATCTGCTTCTTTAAGTGCTTCTAACAATTGATAAGGAGTAGGTGCGGTAAATACTTCACCTATAACATTTACATCTAATAATCCAAATCCTACTAAATCTATCATACAAGGTTCATGCCCTGAGCCATTGCCAATAACAAGACCAACTTTATCTTTCTTTTTATATTTTCTACACAATAAATTATTGTTTTCACCTTTTATAACAACTTTATTATTGTGAGATAGAATATATCCTTCAACCATTTCTTGTACAATTTTGTCTTTCTCATTTATTAGCTTATTCATTTACAATCCTAACTTAGATAGCATCCTAAGATGCTATCTAATTATTTTATGATTTTTATAGTAAAACTCTGTTTACATTGGTTTCCATTTCAGCAGCAGCTTCTGCAGGTGTAACTAAACCTAATGACATTCTCTCTAATACTTTATTAGCTTCAGAGACAACTTGAGCCCAGTTTTTTGTAAATGATGGAGTCTCCCCAATTGCTAATGCACCTTTCCAAGTTTGTCTTGTAGCATCATCAACATATGGGTATAAACTTTCAATTTCTTTTTCAGCTAAAGAAATCATTGGTGGAGTACCTTTTGCAATTCCTGAAGTTAAACCTTCTTTTGAAGCAAAATATTTAATTACTTCAGCAGCGTCTTTTGGATTTTTAGCTCTATTTGCTATTGCCCAACCATCAATATAGAATCCTGTTACACTTCTCTCATCTTGTGGTAGTGCAGCAACACCCCATTCAAAGTCTTCAATGTCTGAGAAATAACCCATCCACCAGTCTCCATCCATGAATGTTGCAAGTTTACCAGCTTTAAATAAATCAGCAGGGCCTAAAGATTTTAATTCACTGTAAGATGGAGATGCATTATTATCAAACATTATACTTTGAACATATTCTAAAGCTTCAATACCTTCTTTAGTATTAATTGCACATTTAGTTCCGTCTTCTGAAATGAATCTTGCATTATGTTGCCAAATTAAAGGTAATAACCAACCAATTTCAAATGTAGTTGAGAACCCATATTGTTTATTACCTGAATCATCTTTAGTTAAAAGAGTTACAGTTTGTAAAAATTGATCCCAATTCATTGATTTACTCCAATCAGATGTTGGATATTCTAATCCAGCTTCATCAAAAAGTGCTTTGTTGTAATAAACAGCAATAGAAGTACATCCATTAGGGAAACCATAAATTTTACCATCTTTTCTGTAACTATCTAACATAGCACCATAGTATGGTATGAAATCAAAATCTTCCATATATGGAGTCATATCCATCAAATAGTTATTTGAGATATATTGATCTTTATAAATTACTGATACATCTAAAATATCTGGGGGATTTTTTGCAGCCATTTGGGTCATTAATTTTTGATTAAACTCATCCCAGTTTTTAACATAATCTCCTTTTACTGTAATTCCTGTATCCTCTTTGATACGTTTAAACAGTGCTTCATAAGAAGCCATTTGAGCTTCATTTACACATAACATAGCTCTTACTTCTTTGTTTTGTACTTCCTCTGTATCCTGTTCTGCTTTTTGACCATTAGCAAAAATACTAACCATTGTAAAACATACTATTAAAAAAAAGGTAAGTTTTTTCTTCATGTTTTTATCTCCTTTTATTTTTATTATCCTTTTATTCCGGATAATGAAATTCCTTCAATAAAATACTTTTGTGCAAATATATATACTATCAATAATGGTATAATTGACATTGTTGTGGCAGCCATAATTTGAGCCCAGTTCGAAGAGAAAAATCCTTGTAGTGCATTAATTAAAATCGGAATTGTGAACTTTTCTGGTGAGATTAAAATTACATAAGGTCCCAAAAAATCATTCCATCTGGCTATAATCGCAAATACTGCTACTGAAGCTAATGCTGGTTGAACCTGTGGTAACATGATAGATTTAAAAATTTTCCATTGAGAACAACCATCAATTAATGCGGATTCAATTAAAGCATCAGGTAGTGCTTGGAAAAATTGCTTAAGCATAAATACCCCAAAGCCATTTGTAAAAATAAATGGAATTATTAGTGCTAAATGAGAGTCAATCCAACCTATATTTGAAAATAATATAAATTGAGGTATCAATGTTATTTGAAAAGGGATCATCATACTCAACAAATAAATTGAAAATAATGGACCTTTAAATCTAAATTGCATTTTTGCAAAAGCATATGCTGTTAAACTACTGAAAAATACTGTACCAACTGTACAAAGTGCTGTTATATAAAAACTATTAAACAAGCCTTGTACAAATGGAATTCTATCAAATACTCCACTATAGTTTGACCACATGATTTTAGAAGGGACCCAAGTTGGAGGAATTGTAAATACTTCTAATTCTACTTTTAATGATGTATTTATCATCCAATAAAAGGGTAACAACATTACAATAGTTAATAAGATTAATGTTATAACTGCTAATAAATTATTTTCTTTTTTAATACTCATGAACCTCTCCTAAACTTCGTAATTGACCCATTTATCAAATTTAAATTGAAAAAAGGTGATAATTGCCATAATGACAAATAATATACAGGCTATAGCTGACCCAATTCCCATTTTTTGAAATCTAAATGCATAATCGTACATGTATGTAGTCAATACATTAGTTGCATCAGCTGGCCCCTGTTTTGTTAAGACAAAAGGCTCGGTAAAAATTTGTAATCCATAGAAAATATTAGTAATTAATAAGAAGAATAAAGTGGGAGTCAAAAGTGGAATTTTTATAGAAAAGAAAATTCTTGATTTAGATGCTCCATCAATATTTGCAGCTTCTACTAAAGTTGTTGGAATGTTTTGTAGAGATGCTAGTATAATTATCATGGCATATCCCATTCCTTGCCAAATAGACATAACGATAATAGATACCATAGCCCAGTTTCCATCTCCTAACCAATCAGGTCCTTGAATACCAATATATGATAATAGAATATTAATTAATCCAAACTCAGTGTTATATAACCAAAGCCAAACAACAGATATTGCGACCATGGAAGTTAATGCTGGTAAGAAAAATACGGATCTAAAAAATACAACACCTTTGATTTTCTTGTTTATTAAATTAGCAATTGCTAAAGCAATAACTATTTTTAAAGGCACATAAAATAAAGTAAATACTAAAGTGTTTTTAATCACATTGTAAAATAGAGGATCATCAAAAATATATTTATAGTTTTTTAATCCAACAAAACTTGGAGCTGAAAATAAATTCCAATCAGCAAAACCAATTAAGAATGATGAAATTGTTGGAATTAACATAAATATTAATTGCCCTATTAAGGTTGGTGCGACAAATATTATCACCCATTTTAAATCTTTAGAATGTGATACTTTATTAATTTGCATATTTACCCCTTTTTAGAAGTTGTTTTAAATATTTATAGCTAAACTCAACCATTTGAATATTGGACTTAAATAAACTCTCATTCCAAATTTTAACTTGTTTACCTATATCTCCTTTTGTGGAAATAAAGCTTTCAATAGATATTATTCCCTGATAATTAATACTATTTAAAGCTTCAATAATTTTTATAAAATCGATAGATCCTGTACCAATCGCACTTCTATTATTTTCACTAAAGTGTACGTATTTTATTCTATCTCCACCTTTCTTAATTGATTCGATTATGTTTGATTCTTCAATATTCATATGAAAAGTATCGATGTGTAGATTTATGTTTTCACTATTAACTTCATTCAATATTGATAATCCCTGACTTACGTTATTTAGCCTATTTCCTTCATATCTATTTATTAACTCCAAATTTATTTTAAAGTTAACCTGATTTAGATATTCATCTACTTGATTTAAGCTTTGAACTAAAAATTTCCTATTCTCAATGGTATATGTATCTAAGGCTCCCCAAGGTTCGTATAAAACTCCATTTAAACATTGGGAATTTAATCTTAATGATTTATCAATAGCAATTTTTAAATATTCAATTCCTTTTTGTCTAATAGCTTTATTTGTGCTTGCTATATCTGTTTCACAACTAATTGCATTGCCTGTTGTAACTAAAAGATTTGTATCTTTTAGAACTTTTAAATACTTCTTAACTTCAAAAGTTCTAGCATCAAACAAAGGCATTTCTACTGCATCAAAACCAATCTCAGCCGCTTTTAGTATGTGTTTTTCTAAATTCTCGTTCCAATTATCACAAAAACTTGAAAGATGTATTGATGTTTTATTGCTCATTAATCAAACAACTTATATTTTCTGTAATTTTAAAATTTTCTTCATTATTGAATTCAATAATCTTTACTAATTCTTTTGATAAATCATAAAAACTAGGCTCTGGATTATTATTTTCTACTAAATCAATCCATTTTGAAGGTATTTTACTAGCACCATTATAAGAGCCAGCAATTGCTCCAGCTACAGATGCTGTACTATCATTATCACGCCCAAAGTTAGTACAACCAATAACACTTTTACTAAAGTCTCCATCAGAAGCTTTTATAAATGCCATAGCAATAGATAGAGTTTCAGCTGCATCTGCAAAGAATTGCTGAACAACAATATCTCTTAAAGGTTTTTGCATTTCCACAATATTTTTATATTTATCGCCTATTTTCCAACACTCAGTAACTAAATTTTCATTTTTCATTCCAACAAAAGGATACATATTAGAATTTTGCCAATGTGGTCCTTCTATATATGATTTATGCTTTTTAATTGCATCTAATGATTCACTTAAAATACCATCCACACTAATATTCGGTATAAAAGCTGCTGAAATTGAAGCTGCAGCAAAAGCTGTTGAATATCTTGCATAACCTTCAGCCATAAATAAAGTATCAAAGGAATCAGTTAAAGCTTTTAGAGGATTGCATGGAGATATTACACCAAATGGGGCAATCCCCATTATAGCTCCATTGGTTGGTTGACCTCCAAAACAAGTTTTATCTTCTTTAAATATTGCCTTTTCAACATATTCTTCAAGAAATTCTTTTGTTAATAAATCATCTGATCTAAAATATTCTTCATAAAATAATTTAGTTAGTTCATTTTTAGTAGGGACACCTTTTTTATTAATAATTGATTTAGCAAATAGTTTGCTCATTCTACTATCATCAGTATAAGAGCCTGCAGTTAGAGAAAAAGGTCCATGTGGTGCAATTTTTATTTCAGGATCATAATCAATTAAATCTTCTACAAATCCATACTTTTCTTTAATTTTCTCATACGTAAATCCTTCAACAGGCCCACCCATAGCATCTCCTATGGCAGCACCTATTAAAGCACCATACACTTTATCAAATAATTTATTCATCAATCACTCCTAGCATTTTGACCGAATTTTTTTCTATTAGGGACACATCAACCAATATTTTCTTAGAAATAGAGTTTTTATTTTTTATTTTTTGTAATAATAAAGAACAAGCAACCCTTCCTAATTCCCCTTTATATACATTGACTGTTGTTAAACTTGGTGAGAATATTTCTTTATCTTTAACATTATCAAAACCTATTACAGATATATCCTCAGGAATTCTTAATCCAAGAGCATCTATTTCTTGCATTAAAGCAAAGGCTGTTCTATCGTTTATACATATAAAAGCAGTTGGGAATTTAGTCATTTTCTTTAATTCATTTTTTATAACACCAAATTGCCAATATGGTTGTTCTGAATCTGTTAAAATATATTCATCTACTTTTTTTAGATTATTTTCTCTTAATTCTGATAAAAAATATTGATATCGTTTTTGGAAGCTTGTATACATAAATCTATTTCCAATAAAACCAATTTCTTTATGTCCCTTTTTGATTAATTCCTTAAAAATTAGGTTGAGACCTTTTTCATTATCCATAATCACAACATCATCACAAGAACCATCAGGTTCGAAGTCTATATATACCTTGGGAACTGTTAAACTAGAAAGCATTTTTACAATATTAGATTTAACCTTACCTGCAATAATAAAGCCCAAAACATTTTCTTGATGATTTATTTTATTACTGTCATCATCTAGAACTAGAAAGTTTACAAAAATATCATGTATTTTAGATATTTCCTCAATACCCAAAAAGATTTCAGCAAAATATGTTTGATCTAAGAAAAAATCTCTACAAGTTATAACACAAATCCTTTTTTGTTTCTTTTTTAGATTTACAACTTTTTTCTCATAGCCCAAAGAATTTGCAGTTTTTATAACTTTTTGTTTAACTTCATCACTTATTCCATCTTTATCTAGCAAAGCTCTTGAAATTGTATTTCTAGATAGATTTAATTGATCAGCAATATCTTGCATTGTAATTTTTTTATTTGTTCTTTTCATTTTTGTAACCTTACACAAAGTATATTCTATGGATTATTAAAAAGTCAAAATCATTTTTATAAGCAATATAACTCATTATATAATAATAAAATATTATGTAACGTTACATAATTAGATTTGTAAAGCATTTAAAATATTTTAACTAAAAAACTATTTAATACTTTACAATAATTTAATATATAAAGGTGATTTTAAATTGTTTTAGGATATCTAAATTGAGATTATAATTTTAAATTTAACTGTTAAATAATATTACATATTTGATTCATATAGATTCACCTTTGTTTTTACTATATTAGAAAAAATAGAAACAAAATAAATAGGATGTAACCATCAAGTAAATAGTGTTTGAAACAAAGCTAAAATTTAAATATAATCTAAATTTCAAAATCAGAACTAAATCTTAATAAAAAAAATTTTATTTAATTGATACAAGCTATAAAGGACTAATTTATGGATGGTTACTTATATCATTATACATCTTTGGATACCTTCAAAAAAATTCTAACAAATGGGATTAGGTTATCAAGATGGAAAACACTAACTGCAGATCTCTTTGAAAAAAAAATTATTAACTCCTAACATGGATAGTGATAATGGAATCAAAGTTTATAATAGTATACAAGAAAACTTTAGAGTACTCTGCCTTTGTGGTGACTTAAATTACAAAACAGAAAATAATCAAGAAATCTTTTTGCCAGGATATATGCATTCTCGAATGTGGGAAAAATATGGTGATGGATACAAAGGTGTTTGCCTATGCTTTAACGCAGCTAAACTATTTCATGATTTTAAATCACAATATCCTATTTCAAGATATAAAAAGATTCAGTATGTTTCTCCCTATTTTGAAGACTCAGGATATATTAAGCAAAAATCAAAACTTCATGCAGGTATCACAATTTTAAATAATAATGGAATTCTTCAAGATGAGATAGTAACTGCTCAGAAACTACTTGAAAACGAACATTTTGCTCTTCCTTTATTTTTCACTAAATTTATTGATTATCGAGATGAAAGTGAAACTAGACTTATTTCTTACAATGAAAGCCAAGAAGATTGTTTCATACCTATTCAAAATAGCCTAGTCAGTGTATATTTTGGAGATAAAGCAAAACCGAGAAAGGAACTAATTAAAAATCAAAAAATTAACTATTATCAACTAGTAATTAGAAATGATAAATTAATTATAGGTAATTCTATAAGTAATTATTTAAATCCTCCAAAATATTTTATTAGGTCTACTATAGGTATTGATACAAATAAAACTGGAAAAAACATGGAAATTCAATGTGAATAAGTTGAAATTAGGATGCAAATAAATTGGATTGATTGTTGACAAAACACATATAGCGCATATAGAGCTAGTGATGATGATGCTATGTTTTATATATTGGGTGGTATATTAAATTACATATCTAGTAAAGGCTGGGCTCTAGTACAAGCCCCAACTTCAGGATTAAACAGTTCATATTATTTTACTAAAGAACTTATTATTGAACAGCATTTTTTTTAGCACGAAACTCTGACCTAATTAAGTCTTGAATGGTACTTTAGTTCTAGTATAATAACTTAAACTTATTCAATGGAATCAAAAATTTCTCAATTTAAAAAAACTAATAAACTAATAAAACAATAGAGTTCAGTTAATTGATATTTTATTAATTTTATTTTTTCTGATATGTTAAATTCTTGATATTTTATATTTTAATTGTAATAATATTGCTTTATTGAAACTATTATTATTATTGGACTTATAATGAACTTAAAATTTAACACACTAAAAATAATTGACTTCAAATTATTCGCAACTCTTCTTCTATTTGGATTTTTGCCACTCCTTTACCAAACAATTAGGATACACTTTTTAGGGAATCTACCCAGTGATTGGGGATTTAATATTGCCAGCCAAATATCCTGGCTAAATACCCTATTTGAAATTATTCAAGAAACTATATTATTACCAATTTTTTATATCATGGGAAAATCACTAAAAAATAATAAGGAATTTGAAAACAAAGTTAAAACAGGTTTACTAATTATATTGGCTACTTATATGTTTTTTTCAATTCTTATAATAATTTTTATCAAACCCTTATTAATATTTATGGATCAAAGTCCTCAATTAATTGATGCGACTGCTACATATATAAAATTAGAATCTATATCATCGATATTATACATCATGGTTCAATTTTTAATTTTAAGTTTATTAACATTAAAAAAATAAAATTATTTGTTATTAGTATTAGTAATACAGATGGTTCTTACCATAATTAGTGATTCTTTTTTAATTTCAAGCCTTCATTTTTCACTTAATATAGGAGTAAATGGAATAGCTTATGGTAATATAATTGTTAATTCAATTCTTTTAATTACTATTTATTTTGTATTGAAAAAATGTTCAATCAATTTATTTTCTTCAAATAAGTTGAATTTTGATTGGACAAAAGAATGGTTTAAGATTGGTTCTTATTCTGGCTTAGAGAGTCTAGTTAGAAATACTGCTTTCATACTTATGGTTCTCAAAATGGTTAATTCTGTTGGCGAACAAGGGACTTTTTGGGTTGCTAATAATTTTATCTGGGGGTGGTTATTATTACCTATAACTCAATTAGGACAAGTTATAAAAAGAGATTGTGGCGAATTTGGTAATAAGGCTATTATTGATAGGACTGTTCCCTATTTCATGTTAACAACTATAATCTGTTTACTTTGGCCTATTACAATTCCACTTTGGAAACCTTTCTTATTATATGTTATGAATATTTCAAATTACGACCAGGTATTTTACATTACAATTATTTCATTATTCTTTTATATCCTCTTTGCTTATAACAATGTTATAGATAGTATATTTTATGGGATTGGAAAAACGAATTATATGTTATTTCAATCAATTGTAATTAACACTTTATTCTATGGCACACTATTTATTTTATATAAATTAAAAATATATTTTCCAACACTAAATAAAATAGCCTTAATGTTTGCAATTAGAATTGGTGCTGATTCTATATTAACAATGTTTATATTTAAATGGATGTTAAACAAGAAGAATCTTAAATTAGCTTGAAAGTGTCACTAGCAGAACGGGTGCATATCCCTGCTTAATCAGTAAAGAATCAAAGAATAAAGTTATAGAATCCCTTGTAATATTAGCTCTATTTTATAGGCTTTGCCTTACGATAATTTAATCATATACATTAAAACTTTATAAAATTAGTTTGCAAAGTATAATCTAAATTATACAAAAATGAATACTCAATTCTTATATTAACAGAACTAAACAAACCTAAATAGCCCCTATGAATATATCATAGCGGCTATATTTTTACTATGTTATTAATATATTAATCACTAAATATTAATAGTACTATTTACATTTCATCAATTTCTTTAACCTGTTCTCCATTAAGATTATGACTACCAGGTAAATCTTTTACTATAAAATTCATAACAGCTGTTCTCTCAAGCAATTCCATACAATCGAAAGCATTAAGCATATTTTTGCCAACTGCAATTGCTCCATGATTCTCCATAAGTAAAACTTTATGAGTTTTAATTTCTTTTGCAACAATTTCTGCAAGACTAACTGTTCCCATTAATCTATATGGGACATTAATAATATCTCCTAAAACACAATATGCTTCTGCAGTTAGTCTAGTATCTAAAATATTAGGTTGAACAGTTGCATATGCACTTGCATAAACAGGATGAGCATGAACAACAGCATTCATATCAGTCCTATTCTTTAAAATTAATCTGTGCATTTCCGTTTCTATACTCAAGGGTAAATCAGGGGTTAAATTTGTTCCATCAAATTTAACAATAGCTATCAAATCTGGAGTTAAATTCCCTTTATCCAAACTTGAAGGAGTAATACAAAACTTTTCGTCATCAATACGTAAACTAATGTTCCCTCCACTAGCTGTTGTTAATTGTCTATCATATAGACGTTTCATATAGTCTGAGACCTGTTTCCTTTCATTATAATATTCAAAGGGTTTCATTTTATTTATTTTCTCCTATGCCTTTAACTCGGCTTATATTTTAATTAATAACTAATGAAATACTTTCATCAATTATATTAATTTACTTTTTTGTATTTTATTTTTACTAATAGATTTATAATCTAATAACTCTATATCTGTTCCACCTGGTTAAAAATGTTTTACGAATTTTCACTAGGGTTTAATAATTTTCTATTTCTGCTCCATTCTTTGTAACTTTTGATTAAATTAATATTTTCCCTAGGTTGAAAAGATTTAGAATCGACCTTAGATTTTAATATAATTCCATAATAATCATTGCATACTTCAACACAACCTAAAATTGAAGCTTGATAAAAATTTTTCGTTAAAATTAATTCTTTATTTGTTAAATCTGCAAGAAGTTGACATAATGAATCTGATCTAAATCCACCACCACAGCATCTAATATAATTCATTTCAAAGGGGATTAACTCACAAAGAGATAAATACTCTTCGTAAATAGAAAAAGCTATATCACAAAGAATTCCCCAAGCTAAATCAATAATACTCAAATCAGGACTTAGAGGAGATTTTATATAAAATCCTCCCATTTTCAAACTTCTTTGTTGTGAAAACAATAGTGAACTAAATGAAGCCATACAAGAGTAAGTATTTTTTTTACTATATAGACTTTCTAATTCTTGATATGTATAATCTGACAAAAAGTTTTGTTTAAACCTTTGATAATTTAAACCTGTAACCCCTGGATTTGTTTCTATTAGGAAATTATTACCTCCTAAATTACAATCAACCCAACACCTTTGCCCTAAGTCATAAAAATATTCATTTTTTACCCTAACAATCGGTGAAGTTGTTCCAGAAACGAATACAATATCACCATTGGAACAATTTGAACTCTTTACAGCTAATTGGGTATCCGCCCCACCTACGATAAAAGGAATATCATACTCTAATGAAAATAGCTCCTTTATTTCAGGCTTTATTAAACCAAGATTAGTTCCAGAAATTTTTATGTCTGGTAAAATTTTATAAGCTATATCATATTCCTTACAAATATCTTTTGACCATTCATTCTTTGTTATATCAAATAATTGCGTTTCACAAGCTTGTGAAGGCTCAATAACAATTTCATTACAAAAAATAGTCCCAATCCACTCACTCAAACTATTTATTTTATTGATACGCGAATATTCTTCAGGATATTTCTTCTTGAGACCCATTAATTTTGCAGCTGGGAAGTCTTCAGTTACCCACTTACCAGTTTTTTTATAAATTTCTGGTTTATTCTTGATCTCTTTCATCCATTCTCGTCCACGATTATCAATGTTGGGTAGACCTAAAAATGCATAATTTTTTTTATCGTACAATACAATACTTTGCCGAGCTCCAGAAGAAGTAATCGCAGAGATTTTCACATCAGAGAATTCTTTTAATAATTCTCCAGTAATTTTCAACAATTTGTGCTCCCATTCTTGTGGAAGAAAAAACTGTGCATCAGTATAATTATCATCTTTATTATATTGGTTCACCCATGTTTTCATACCTAGTATATCTCCACAAGAGGAGACTATAGATACCTTTGAATTACCAGTGCCCAAATCAAATACCAAGTAATAGAGTTTCATACCTTTACCTTCTATTTAAAACATCTTTATTAAAAACGACTTGTTCTAACTCTTTATTATTTAACCAATGCAATAAATTATAAGTAATAATATCTGACTGATGATCTTTTACTTCATAAGTTGCACCACATATATGTGGTGTAAGTAATACATTAGGGAATAAAGAGATTTCTAAATCTGTTTCATTAGGTGGTTCATTTTCTAACACATCAAGGATTACCCCTGATATTTGTTTTTCTTTTAAAATCTTTAATAAAGCTTTAGAATCAACAACAGCACTTCTGGCAGAATTTACAAAAATTGAATTAGGTTTCATTAAAGATAGCAATTTATAATCAATCATATTCCTAGTACTATCTGTAACGGGAAGGTGAATTGATACAATATCATTGTCTGAAAAAATTTGTTCTAAATTACATTTATTGTAATTTTTATCATAATTATCAACAAAGGGATCGTAGAAAGATATCTCACATCCGAACGCTTCAAACAAATGTGCTGCCGTTTTACCTACTGCACCGAAGCCTACAAATCCAATTTTTTTCCCGCAAAGCTCATGGCCCATCCATAAATAATAAGGAGTTGTACCCTTAATCCATTTTCTATCTTTAACCCAATTAATTGCAGGGAAAATATTCCGATAAAAATCAAGCACTAATCCCACAATCATTTCTGCAACGGCTTGACAATTGCGTGCCGGTGTACATAAAACCGGAATACCAACTTTTGTACAATAATCAACATCAATATTAGCTGGATTAGCTCTACAATCTCCAATAGCTTTTAAATTTGGATAGTTATCTAAAACCTTTTTGGTAATTTGGTCTAGTTCAGTAATTAAAATATCAGGTTTATATTCATTTAAAATCTGAATCATTTCATCTTCATAATATCTTTTCCCAGTATCCGTCCAAGGAAGATATATAACTTCATTAAAATTTTCTTCAAGCTCCGCAATACGCTTTGATGATAAAGGAGCACGTATCAATAATTTCATAATAATCCTTTTGTTCATGAAAATATTTGAGTAAATATTTTTAGTTCAATTTAAATAATTTTTTTAGCAAAAAAGTATTCTATTCACTTTTCTGTGAACAATCAGCTAAATATTTCTTTAAATTAGTAGTTTCATATACACCTAAATCTGTTACTACTCCGATACAAAGATTAGGTGGTGTTATATCAAATGCTGGATAATATCCTTTCACACCTGGCATTGTTACTTTCACATCTAAGGCTTTTAAAACAAGTTCTGGGTCTCTTTCTTCAATTTTAATACGGGATAAATCTTGATGATTCGGATCAGGTGTACCTGTAACATAATATGGAATACCATAATAATTTGCAGCTAATGCAATTTGAAAGGTTCCTATCTTATTTATTATATGTCCATCAATAGTTATAACATCAGATGCTGACGTAAATATATCTACATGCTTATTTTTAAGAACATAACCAGGCATATTATCAGAAATAACAGTAACATCAAAACCCATATCACAAGCAACACTGGCAGTTAACCTTGAACCTTGAAAATATGGCCTAGTTTCCGCACAAATAACTTTAACAGTATTCCCTAACTTGGTACATTCACGTAATGTAGTACCAACGATAGTATCACCAAAACATTGAGTCAAAATGGTTCCATTTTTAGGAATTAAATTTGCTAAATTTCTTCCTACTAAAGTATATTTCTTATAATTATTGTTTACATAATCAAAAGCATACTTAAACAAACTATCAATGAGCTGATCACCATAAACTCTTTGTTCCACTTGTTTTCTAGCTATATTGACTGCTCCGTCTACAATTCTCTTCATTTGTTCAACTGTTGTAGGTCTAGCATGTGACAAAATAAATGCTGATTTTTCCATATGATCTACAATACTATTATCTTTTCGATCTTTAATTTCATATGCGGCAAGAACCATTCCCATAGCTGCTGCTAAATAAGGTCCTGCGCTTTGAGTAACCATATCTTTTATTGCTTTGGCTACTTTTTCAACACTTTTACAAACAACATATTCAGTACGAATGGGATAAATTCTTCTATCAAGAATTCTTACTGTCCCATTTTCATACCAAGCTATATTTTCATATTTTAACATAAATGCTAAGCCATTATCTGCTCGTTCCATTTATACTCTCCAGTATTTTTTAATAATAAATTTAATTTTAATAGCAAAAATAACTTTCTTATTTACACTAATTTCCTATTATCTCACTAAACAATTTAACAATTTCAGAACCTGATTTATAAAAAAATCGATTTTGTATTAAATTACTACCCATCATAATCAATGCGCGTTCCATAGGAATTTTCTTAGATAAATCTGTAACATCATCTAATTCTTGAACTTTAGAATCTCCAACAACACGTCTAATTATTTCAGTTCCAGCATACCCAAAAGAATCAGCTATAATTTTATTTATATATTGTTCTTTAAAAATTGAGTTATATAATGGTAAAGAGACAATTTCATCAAATTTAATTTCAAATTTTTGTTTTGTTAATGATATAATATCTTCAATTGCACTCTTCACCCAAATAACAAATTTTTCATTTTCTTTTTTGTTATAGAGAACATTTACCCAAGAAAAAAATAAATTACCTATTACATTTCCAACATCATATCCAATTGGACCATAAAAAGCGAATTCAGGATCTATTACTTTTAATCCATTTTCATTAATGAAAATTGAACCAGAATGTAAATCTCCATGAATCAATGCCTGTGCATTATTCATGAATTCATTTAATAAAACACCAACTTCTGCTTTTAAACTCTCATTTTTGTAAAGACGCTTTTCTACAAACTCTTCATTACCTTTAGTAATAATATTTCGATTTTTATAATTATAATAAGGTTCCGTAAAAACTAAGTCTTCAGAAATATCACACAAGTCAATATTTATAAATTGTTTGACACGTTTTTTCTTTGTTGATCTATCAAGACATAAATCTGTAGTAGGTAGTAACGTGTCAACTAAAAAAGTCGATATATCCTCAGCAAATTTAGGAAAAGTCTTCCCCATTAATAATTCTTTTCTAAGATTTTTATAGTCAGAAATATCTTCCATATATAAAGCACACATTGTTTCATCATAATGATAAATTTTAGGTACCATAGAAGGAGCATAAGCTCCCTCCATAGACAATATCATAGCTTCAATCTTGTTATGATCAAGATTAAGAGGTCTACCAGATGAGCGAACAAATTTATCAGCTTGTTTTACTACTAAAGAATTACCTGTATCGACATCTTTGACAATATAAACATAATTAATATTTCCATCACTTATTTCTTGGCAACTAAGATTTGTTCCTGGTTCAAAAAAATGAGCAAGTTCAACTGTTGATGCCTTAATTTCCTCTAAATTCATCAAATAATGATTTGAATACTTTTCTTCCATTTTAATACCTCTTAATTTCTTTTTGTACTTTACAATTCAATTATGCAACTTTCTTTTTGTCAAAAAAAGCTTTATTAGGCCAACCAATCATGATAAATACAAATCCAAATACAATCATCATTAAGCAATACCAAACATAAGGAATAATTGTTACAGGAGAAATTTTAGCCATCGCACCAGCTACTAACAATTGACCAGCATATGGAGATAAACCATTAAAAGCTGAAGAGAAAAGGTCTAAAATACTAGCTGCTCTACGTCTATCAATTCCCATATCATCTGAAATATCACGAGCAATAGGACCAGCAGCAATAATTGAAATTGTATTATTTGTTGTTGCAATATCTAACAAACTAACCAATGAAGCAATAGCTAATTCACCACCACGTCTAGTTTTAGTTTTTCTTGTAAGAGCATGTAATAACCAATCAATTCCACCAAGATATTGCATTAGGGCTACTAAACCACCTACTAGTACAGCAATCAAAGCCATATCTTCCATCCACGTCATTCCGGTATGTACCACTCCAAGTGATCCTAGAAGTGTGAAATCACCATGAATCAAACCAATAACAACACCACTTACAATTCCAATTAGCATTACTTTCAGAACATTCAAACCTACTAAAGAAAAAATAATTATTAAAATATAAGGGATAATATTTACAAAACTATATTCATAAGCGACTTCTGTTGCATTCATTTTAATAGGTGTAAAAGCTAATAAAATCACATTCAATATAACTGCTGGTAAAACCATTAGTATGTTAGCTTTAAACTTGTCCTTCATTTCTACTTCTTCCATTCTAGTAGCTGCAATTGTAGTATCAGAAATAAATGAAAGATTATCTCCAAACATAGCGCCACCTACTACAACACCACAAACAAGTGCAACATTAACATCGATTTTAGCTGCTATACCTATACCAATAGGAATTAATGCTGAAACAGTTCCCATTGAAGTACCCATAGAAAAACTTACCAAACAGGCGATAAGAAATAAACCTGGAAGTATCATTCTACCTGGAAGAATTGATAATCCAAAATTAACCATTGAATCAACAGCATGCATACTATTTGCTACACCGTAAAAAGCCCCAGCAAGTAGGTATATGATAACCATCAATATTAAAGTATTTTCTCCCCCACCTTTGCAAAATATAGTAACTTTGTCGTTAAAAGTTGTTTCAGTGTCACCTTTTTTTGGAAGAATGAAAGCTATAATACAAGCAAATGAAATACCAATTGCAAGTGGTATATTATCGAAACTACCACTAATAAGTCCTACTGATACATACAAAACCAAGAAAATAATCAATGGAAGTAAACCAATAAAACTTCCTTCACTCTTTTTAGTATCCTTTATAGACATAAATGTCCCTCCTAATGTTTCTCTTATAAAAGAGATTAAAAATACAAACTCCATTTAAGTTTTTGTAAATGGACAATTTGGATTGGGTAGCTACCATCCCAGACAATTCAACATAATACAACATAAAACCACACAAGTCAAAACAAATTTTATTTTTTTTTCCTAACAATTTTACATCAAACCAATCAAATACACAAATACAAGCTAATTTACAAAGATTATTTGAAAAAAACTTTATTATTTATGTTGAGTTTTGTGGTATTTAAATATATACTTAAGAAAATTAAGGAGTATAAAACTCAATGTTAAAAAGAAACAGACAAAATATAATTAAAGAAATTTTAATAAATGAAGGAACAGTATTAATTTCTGATCTTTGCAACAAACTTGATTGTAGCTCAGAAACGATTCGTCGCGATTTAGTTGAACTTGAGGAACTTGGATTTGCAAAAAAAATATATGGAGGAGCCTACCTTCCAGACAAATTTGATAAAAGTGTTCCTGTTTCACTTCGTAACACATTCTTCAATGAAGAAAAATCTAAAATTGCCGAACTAGCAATTAAACTTATTGATGAGGGCGATACTATTTTCTTAGATTCAAGTTCAACTTGTAAAAAATTGGCTGAATTTATTATTAAAGAAAAGAAAGCTATTACTATAATTACCAATTCTATAGATATAATTAATTGCTACCAAAAAAATGAAGATGAAAGGATTATTGGACTCGGAGGTTATTTAAACTTAACCAACAGAGCTTTCCAAGGAGAACAAACAACATCTGCTATAAAAAACTACGTTGTTAATAAAGCATTTATTAGTTGCCCTTCAATTGAGTTTGAATTTGGACTTACAGATAATAGTGTAGAAGCGGCTGCTATTCGCAGAGAAATGATTAATCAGTCCAGAGAGGCTTTCCTAATAGCTGATCATACAAAATTCAGTAGCCATTCCCCGTTTGTTATTTCTGATTTTTCTAAAATAAAAACAATAATTACTGATCGAAAACTTTCCAAAGAATGGGAACAATACAGTAGTTCAAAGAAAATTTCATTAAGTTATTCAGATAAAATTCAAAGCAAAAAGGAGCAAAAAGAATAAAATGATTAATTTCAGATATCATAATCCCGCAAAGATTATTTTCGGTCGTGGAACCGAAAAGGAAATTGAAACTTTAATAAAACAATTGAATGTTAAATCACTATTAATGGTCTATAGTGGTGATTTTATCAAAACCTTAGGAATCTATGACACGGTAAAGCAAGCGTGCAACGCAAATTCTATAAAATTTTTAGAATGTGGCAATGTAGTTCCCAACCCAAAAGTTGAACTAGTCAGAGAATTAATAAAAGTCGGACGTAAAGACTCAGTAGATTTTATATTAGCGGTAGGAGGCGGAAGTTCAATAGATACAGCAAAAGCTGTTGCAATGGGAATTCCATACGATGGCGATGTTTGGGATTTCTTTGAAGGTAAAACTTTTGTTGAAAAGGTTCTTCCAATTGGTGTAATTAGCACAATTCCTGCCAGTGGTAGTGAAACTTCAAATGCAACAATTATTTCTAATGGATTATCAAAAATGGGATTTGAAGATGATAGAATTATTCCTAAATTTGCAATAATGAATCCGGAATTTACCTTAGATCTCCCTGCATACCAAACTTCTTGTGGTTTAGCTGACATTCTCTCTCATTTATTAGAAAGATATTTCACAACAACTAAAAAAGTAGATACAACAGATTTTTTAATTGAAGGTGCAATAAAAGCCTTGCTCATAAACAGTGAAAGAATAATGAAGAATCCCAAAAACTATGATGCTAGAGCGGAAGTTCAATGGCTTGCTTCTATAGCTCATAACAATTTATTAGATACAGGACGAATATCAGATTGGGGTTCGCATCGAATAGAACATGAACTTAGTGCCCAATATAATATAACCCATGGTGAAGGCATGGCAGTTATTTTAGTTGCCTGGACTAAATATATGGCTGACATAAAACCAGAAAAATTAGCTCAGTTAGCAAATAGAGTTTTTAATATTGATTACCATGATTATTCTTTAACTGAGATGGCATTTAAATTATCTTCTTGTTTTGAAAATTTCTTTAAATCTTTAAACCTACGTACTTCATTAAAAGAATTTGATATTGATAACAGATATTTTGAGGATATGGCACTTAGAGCAACTTCTAATGGAACAGATACTGTTGGACATTATGTACCACTTGATAAAAGTAAAATCATAGAAATTTTAAATTTAGCTAGAGTATAATAAAAATTAATATATCAAAATTAAAAAATAATTCTATATTTTTATTCAAATGAGGCTTACTAATCAAGCCTCATTTGAAATATTTTGATTATATAATAAGATTTCTTCGTAACCGATTTTTTGTGCATTATGCAAAGCTAATAATAATGAAAACGCTATTCTCTGATGTTTCAAAGCTAAAATTATAATATTTATTTAAAATGATAAAACCAATTACCTTATTAAATGTTGATTAATTATCATATAAGAAACTCTTACACATAAAAGTTTATTAGATATTTAATAATTATCAATTATTTATTTTATTTTGTATCCCTTTTAATATTAAATGAATACATTCATCAGAAAATGGAGAATTCATAAGCCTTTTATATTCTAGTAGAGTTAATCCAACATTTTTTGCTAAATTCTGAATACTTAATGTTTCCAAAATATTTTTGATATTTTCATAATCTGCATTATTATTATTGAAAGAAGCTTTAATTTGTAAATTACAATAATCCACATTATGCTCATTTTGCCACTTTTCTGTTAATGGCTCTGTAATAGACTTATTTAATATAGTTTTGCAAACCTCTTTAACCACTCCTCCATATGCCCCTAATAGAAATAATGGTTTATCTTTTTTAATAGCGAGAATAATTTCTTCTAAAACGCCAGGCATTTTCCCTTTGTAATTATTTAACTTTCCGCCAGCACATATTCTATAATCAGTAGAATCAATTATCCTTTCTCGCATATGAGTCAGAGATCTAGACCAAATGTACCGATTTTCAAGTGAATTTGGACTTAGAAAATTTTTTATATCAACTAAGTCTATAATATCATCCGGAATTTCTTCTTCAACTGTATCTAAGACTAAATTATAGTCCCCATAAAATAATTTAATTTCACTATTGAGATCAACATAAATTGGCCAAGCTAAATGATTTTCAACATATTTCTTATATTTATCTTGTTGTAAACTATCTATACATTGCATCCTGTTTTTTACTACCAAAGCTTCATCTAAAATATACCTCGTAAATCCGTCCTTTCTAAGATCTCCACCATAAACTATCTTTGCTTGTCTAGAAATTAAATGTCTCGCAACATCTTGGGATAATCGTTTTAAAGATTCAGAATTCATATGAAATTTAGAATATCTTGATATTGAAAAATCTGAAATAGATATACCAATTCTTAAATTATCAAATGAATCACAAGAAGACTCCTTGTCCCATAGTGGTGTAAAAACTTTTATATCCTCTGGAATAAAAAAATCTAGTTCATCCCGATATAATGGGGGCTCAGGATAACAAAATTTTTTAAGTCCTTTATCATTCCAAGATTTAATTTGAATTGCTTCGGGAGGCCTTGAAAGAAGAACACAATCTGAATCAATCCATTTATTATATTTATAATATTGTAAAAGCTTTAAAGAATAATTATTACGAATTGTTTCTAAAATAGCTGATAACAAAATAACAATTATACTCTTATCAGATATCGGTCCATGTTTATTTGTAGACACACAGGGTACATTTGCTCCAAATGGAAATATTCTATCTTCAAAACTATCCAAACAATCAATTACTAAAATTGGTCTATTTTCTTGTTTAGCAACTAATATTTCTTTTTGACACCAATATCGAGAATAATAATCATCACTTTCAATCGCTAATATTGTAGCATCTTTCAAATTATTTTCAATATCCTTATCAAATGCAATTCCTGGAGAGATTTCTGTCGCATCAAAAAAGCTGTTCATATTAGTATTATTTAAATAGTCTTTAATTTTTAGAGCAACGGATTTCCCTCTTTCACCAATTTTGCAATGACTTAAAAATAATTTAATTGAAGTATTTTTACTCGGCTCATTATTATTCAGATCTCTAAACCCCCATCTATAAAGTTCATGAGAAAATGTTAATAATATTTTATCCATATCATCAAACCCTATCTCATAAACTCTGATAAAGTTTTTTTTATGTAAAACAGATGCATATTCAGAATGGTTTAAGGCATTACAATCTAAGGCAATTGGTATATATATAAAATTTTTATTCGATGGTAAATGATTGAGATAAGTCAAAAATTTATTATTTATCAAGGTGTTTATGCTAGTAAAAACATAGATAATATCTTTTTCAGCTTGTAGAGTTGGATAATCTTTTGGAGGTTCAATTGGATTATTTGAATTATAAAAAAATAAAGGAATATTCAAACCTCTTGAATATGGAAACTCTACATTTCGGGCAAAGTTAATTTTAATATGATCTAAGATTTTATCTACAATAGTATTGTCTGCAATATTCCAAATAAAATGAATTGCGAGAGGTGGTAAATGTTGTATTTCCATTAATGGGTTCTCCTACAAACAAGACATTTTGAATTATATTTCATAATATCATTAGTATTTCTAATAAATTTGATTCGTTCCTTTCGTGCTTGATAAGCATCTTCAATCCAAGCTCTCAACTGCTCATCCGATGAAGGATATACTCGACATCTTGCATAACAGTTCAATTCATCTTTGTTCCAATTTTCAGATAATCGAGGAGGAAAATAAGCAGAACTACCTTGACTTGGCAATAATATACCTAATAATCCATTAGGTATATTTTCTCCTTGCTGAAGTGAACTTTTGATTTCCCAATCAATATATCTTCGACTATGCGTACAACTACCTATAAGAACAATTGTGACTGTACTATTTTGTAAATATTTTTTTCTAATTTGACTCATAACATAATTGGTATCTGAACTATTTATAAAATCATCATTATCATTAGCACCTAAGACTTTTGGAATGAAAACATTTGAAAATCTATTAATAAATTCATCAACCTCAGCTCTATCATCTTTATAATGAGAAATAAAAACTGTTCTTTTTACATAATTTTGTATATACATATTTAGCTCCAATGTGATAAATAATTACTACGATTATTTGCAAAACTATCATAACTATTATTTGGAATTATTTTATCTTTTCTCTCAAAAGCTTTATCTATCCATTCTAAAATATCATTATTATTATCTGACCACGAATAAATTTTTGCAAATCCACATTTTATATTATCATACAATCTAGGTGGAATATTATAAGGAGAATACCATCCTCCATTTTCTGTATTTTTAAGACCATTATTAATACTATAATAATTTAAAAATGGTCTATATGTGGGTAAAACAATTCCTAACAAACCAGTTCTAGGATTATTTTTAGTTTTTCTAATACTAGAGCCAATTTCCCAATCTACATACTTTCGTCTCCAAGTGCTATTTCCAATAAGAACTATTGTAACAGTTGCTTTTGCAATAAAATCATCACGTATAATTTGTCTAATTCTATTTGTACTTAAAGAAGTATCAATATCACCTTCTTGGACTGATTTAGAAACATAACCATCTAATTGCTTACCCCATTTCGATTCAATCAAATTCTTATAATATTGGTCAGTATGATGAAAACTAATAAATGTTTTATGTCTAGGAATATTTTTAGATTCATAAAGATTATAAAAATTATACATAATATTTAACCTGCCTTTGATTTAATTGATCCATAATCGTTTTCTCAAATGATCTTACATTATTAACGCTTTCACTTAAATCTCTACTATAAATACCACTTCTTTTATTCTTATAATTTCTTATAAAAACTTCTATATCAGATTTATGTCTTAGCCTAGGCCACTCAAGTAAATATTCTGGTAAATCGAATTCTGAATAGTTTGTAACACTAGTTATAATGCGAGGCATTTCTCTAGCAGTTCCTATTTCAAAAGGAACCCACCAAGAATTCTTAGTATTTTCTGTGACAATAGCTAATAGTGTATCACAATCCTCTAATCTAGCTACCAAATAAGGTGTTAGTGTCGCATTTCCTCTTAGTCTTTTCAATTCATAATCTAAATCATCAATATAACATTCAATATTTTCATTTTCTAATAATTGAGATATTTCTTTTGCCAATCTGTCATCTGCAGTAGTATGAGAAATAAAAACAGCCATAAACCCTCCTACCTATTATTTAATTTGTGAATTTAATTACATAAATAATAACATAAAATTCTATAGGAAGCTAATATTAATTAAAAAAGATTGTCCTAAAAAAATATTTTATTACTTGAAATATATTATACATTGAAACCTAACTAAATTAAAAAAAATTAGTCGAACTAAGTGTTGACAATCCAATTTAATCTATTTTTCAAATATGATTTTATACCTATTAATTTATATTTACTTATTAATAGGCTATGAGAATTTACAATATTTCATTTAATTAGTTTTTTTTCCTTTATAAAAATTAAATATGTTATCCTATTTATAAGATTTTTTTTTGGAGTTATTCTCATTAAATTTTAATATTTAAAATTTGAAGATGAAACATCATATAAGATAATGCAATTTTATAATTACACCATAATAATTATTGCAATATCACAAATAATCTTATACACTGCAAAAAATATAAATATTTGGTTACCTAGGGGTGAAATTACAGATGTCTAAAATAAATTTCCCAAAATCGCTAATCAGTAAAAATTCAATCATTTATTTTTTATCAGAAAATGAAAATTTCACCATAAAAGAATTAGATGATTCTTGGCTTATTTCAACTCAAAATGACATATCTGAAGCGGAGAAGCTAGTCATACAACAAAGAATTATAAAAATTGAAAATACTCTATATATTGAAAATCAAGTTTCTTCTATAAGAGAAATTTTGTATAAAAAAGCTTTCAGCCCTATTCGCCATGATTAAATTACTACCTTTTAGACATAAACAAATAAAAAATCTCATTTTACTTACAAATGAAGTTGGGCAATATTACTTTATTTCACCAAGTAATTTTAAAACTTTATTATATACTCCAGATAAATTATCTACTGATATGTTGAATGATTTAAAAAGTAATTTTTTTGTTTGTGAACAGAATTATTTTGATGATGCTATTGACGAATTAGCAATTAAATTAAGAACGAAAAAAGATTTTTTAAATTATTTTACTTCTTTACATATCATAATTTTGTCTCACAATTGTAATTCCAATTGTAGTTATTGTCATGCTAGTAGCAATTCAAAAAAAAGAAATAAGGATCTAGATTTATCTATAGCAACAGCAAAGGAAATATGTAAAAAAATAATTCAATGTCCTTCTGATTTAATAAAAGTAGAATTTCAAGGTGGAGAACCTACTTTAAATTTTGAAACAATAGTATTTATTGTTAATTACATGAAATATTTAAATAGAAAAAAGAACAAAATAATAGAATATGTTTTATGCACGAATTTATTATCAATTGATAAAAAGCAATTTGATTTCATAAAAAAAAATAATATTTATATTTCAACATCACTGGATGGACCACCACACATACATAATAAAAATAGATTGTCTATCAACAATAATAATAATTATGATTTAGTAACTAATAATATTAAATATATTCAAAAACAATATGGAGCTGATAAAGTTTCCGCGCTAATGACTATTTCTAAATATTCATTAGACAAAATTGGAGAATGCATTGATTCATATATTAATTTAGGCCTTAAATCAATCTTTCTTCGACCGCTAAACCCCTATGGAATGGCTGAAAAAACTCAAGAATTTTTATCCTACACAGTTGAAGAATATTTAAAATATTATGAAAAAGGCTTACGATATATCTTAAATAAAAACATTGAAGGAGTCCCAATAAGCGAAGAATTGGCTTGCGTTTTTTTAAGAAAGATTTTAACACCTTTCTCGAATGGTTTTGTGGATATACAGTCCCCTTCTGGAAATGGAATAGGATGTGCAGTTTATGATATAAATGGCAAAGTTTTTATTTCAGATGAAGCTAGGATGCTTTCTAAACTTAATGATGATACTTTTTGCTTGGGAAATGTTTGTACTAATAGTTACAAAGAACTATTTGATAATGAAAAACTACATGAGATTATTAAAAACAATATCAATGAAGCAAATATAAATTGCTTTGCGTGCCCATACATTCCTTATTGTGGTAAAGATTCAGTTAGAACTTATCAAGAAAAAATACTTCATATAGAAAACAGCAATTGTAATAAATATAAAGGGGTACTCGATATTTTATTTAAGTTAATTTTAGAAAATACTCAATATTTAGATATATTTTGGAGTTGGGTTACTTATAGACCATATTCAGAGGTTCAATTATGAGAACTATAAACTTTACAAGATCCAATTTTACTTTAAAAAATTATATAATTGGAACGATAACCAACTTTAAAGAAAATTATAATTTCTATGAGTATACTTTGAAAATCCATAAAAATTTTAATATTCATAAAATTTTTATCACCAACAATCCTACAAAAAAGAATTCAATTATATTAGAAGATAATCCGATTTTTCAAATTAATGATATTTTAGAAATTACTGAAGAAAAAGAAATTATTACCCATATTTCCCATAATTCTAATGATAATTCATTATTAGTCAACAATCACTGTAATTTAAGATGTATAAATTGTCCTCAAACAAGTACTGAAAAGATCCCAAATTTAAGAAAGAAAAATTTTGAAATTATTGATTTACTTAACAAGAGTATTAATAAAATTGGGCTTACTGGAGGTGAACCTACTCTAAATATAGATTATTTGATTGAAATAATTGAAAAACTATATAAAAAAAATAATAAAATACGGATCGACATATTATCAAATGCCAACAATTTGGGTGATGCTACACAATTATTTGAACTAATCATGATTAAAAAAATTGATATAACATTTTGTGTAGCATTGTATGCAGATATACCTGAGATCCATGATAAATTAACACAAGTTAAAGGTTCTTTTTGGAGAACGATAAAAGCTCTTCACTATATGGCTTATTATAATCAAAAAATCGAACTACGCTTTATCATAAATAAACTGAACTATACAAGGCTACCTTCTTTTATTAACTTTACATATAACAATCTTCCATATATAAAAAGGCTAGCTTTAATAGGAATGGAATATTCAGGATTTGCACTAAAAAATGCTGAACAATTATATATAAAACAAAGTGATTATAATCTACAATTAATTGATGCTATAAAAGCTGCAAAACAAAGGAATATACCCATATTTATTTTCAATCATCAAGTTTGTAAATTAGATATCAAAATTTGGAAATATTGCGTCCCCACTATCTCCGATTGGAAAACATATTATTTACCCCATTGTAATTTTTGTACAATGAGAGATATTTGCGGTGGATTTTTTGCAACAACTGATCCGACTTATCTAGATGAAAAAACAACTCCAATTATATATAAAGTAAAGGAACATTAAATGAAATACATTAAAAGTAAAATTTTCTCCCTAATTTTTGGATTACTATTTTTAATTCCTACTAAAAGTATGATACCAATATATGCTTCATCTACAAATAAGAATACAAATAAAAGCTTAAAGCAAATGGATAATTTTACGCTTTATGATGGTAATTTAAAATCTAATTCTCAATTAATTGCTGCCCATAGATCTCATAGTTCCCATAGGTCACATAGTTCACATAGCTCTCACAGATCACATTATTCACATCGAAGTAGTACAAGCACTTCAACGTACTCAACATATACCAGTCCAAAATATTCAACATCTACTATCACTACTCCAGCACCTAGTACTAATAGTTCTGTTACCACAACATCAATAAAATCAGTTACAGATTCTGATAATACAATCGTATTTAAGAATAAAACATTTGTTTTAAAAGACATAAATTGCTTTAATTTAGAGAACTCCTCAACACCAACAGAAAAAATTTTCAAAAACTTGAAAAGTTTTACAAATGTTTTAAAACAAGAAGATATTGAAATTATAACAAACAAAAATACTTTAGATTATTTTGAAAACCAAATAGATTATATTATATCAGGTTTAATAATTCGTGGACAAGTTGAAAACAAATATCTTGCTTTATTTCATATATTAGATCAAAAAAAAGGAACCAAAGAAACCATCAATCTAGAAGATTCTGATATAGATAAATTAATTGAAAAACTAATAAATCAAATTAAATTAAAATGTAAATAAAATAATTTTACAGACAAAATAAACTGGACCCCATAACATAGACACTATAAAAAACATGAAAAAAACTATCAGTATATTTTACAAAAATATATTTTTATATAAATAAAACTAATAAATTATAAATGCTAAAATAAAGGGAATATGATTTAACTTATTGGACAACAATCTATAACGAGAGTTAAGCTTTTAGTTCTGAATAGAACAAAAGCTAAAAAATAAGAACTAATAAAGATTAAAAAACAATACAAACGATTAATGATAGAAATAGATATTTTAAGGCAAGTAACGCTGATATTGTGACAAAAGTCAAAGCAAATATAGAAAATAGTCATAAACATAGTTCCAGCACTATATGTAAAGTTTATAAAATATCAAGATTCATGATTTATTATAAATATATAACAAGCACTAAATATTCAAAAAACGCTTGACTATAAAAGAATAAGATACAAATAGGATATTTAAAAAACGAGTCCTAATCAATATAATAAATATTTAAGGAAAGTCCATTACATTATTCTTGAAAAACGAAAAGCTAAAATTGCATAATTACGACTTTATCTTTTGGATAATATGGTATACTAGATTAAGTAAAATTAAGTTTATCTAAAAACGGCGAACTAGTTAATTAAACTCACTTTATAAATTAAAAATATCTGAATATTTTAATTTATAACCATCATTAAACCAATATTCATAAAGTTTATGAATGTGCTCAAAATCAAAATTTAAAGAATCTATCAAAAAATCATCTTTAGATTTAATATCTAAAATCTTAATCCATTGCCAAGTATTAGATGCAACAATATATTTGCTTGAATTCCCTAGATATTTACCATTCAGTTGATAAAAATTATTTGATAGTTTAAGCATTAAGTTACCAAAGTGATTTGTATTTAGGTTCTTCCATTCACCTAAATAATAATTATCCTTAAATGAATTTAATTTTATTTGATGTCGATATGAAATAGGACCTGAAGCTGTTGCTAGAATATTTTCACCAATTAAACTATTGAGTTGTTTACTTATATGCTCAATATTATATTGATAATATACACCACTATTAAGACTAGTTGTAAAAGAATACCTAGAAAGCCAAAATCCACTAATAGAAGGGAAAGATTTAATATCATTACTATAATGATTATAGTACCAAGTTGAAATTGCTGTGCGATTTGGCACATTTAATTTAGACAACAAAATAGAAACATGTTTCTTAATTGTTGTCTCCTTTAAATTTAGATTGACTGCAATTAGCTTATTTGAATCACCTCTTGAAATCATTTTTATAATTTCTAATTCTTTATTAGTAATCTTCATTTATAAAAAAATTACTACTTTAGTATAATGTTTTCAAGTCTAAAGTAGTATAAAAAAGAACAAAAAGATACCTTATATAAAATATTTTCTTAAACTATAATATTTGTAGGTGTTAAGATATTTATTAGGAGTAAGGAGAACCGAAATGGCAAAAAAAGATACTATTCTAACTAATTTTCATAAATCAAGCTCAAAGTCAGCTCATAGATCTGACTCTATTGGAAACCAAGGTATAATTAATGAGGGAAAGCAAGTAGGTTCTATTGAGTATGTACCTACATCTAGTGGTGAAATTGATTTATCTTTTCACAATCATAAAGGCAAAGAAATATAAAAGATTTTAAGACGACCTAAAATATTTTAAATAACTTTTCGACTAAATATCTTAACACCCACTTTTTTATAAATCTAACAAAAACAACTTATCTATATTGTGATTTTCTAATTTTAAATTATTTAATGTTTATTTAATTTCAAGTAAAATATTTGAATAATTCAACCAAGCTACTCTTTTTTGAAAATATAAAACATTTTTCAAAAAAAAATTTAAAACAATTCCTCAAAATTACACTAATATAATTTATTACTAATAAAACATATCTTATTACACAGAAATTTGAATCTAGTATAATATAAATAGTAAAAAACATATATTTAGGAGGATATATAAATGGCAAAACAAAAAACTCATCATGTAGTTCCGAATAAAGATAAAGGGGGATGGGATGTAAAAAAAGGTGGAGCTTCACGTGCAAGTGTACATGTTCCCCAAAAAAAGATGCTATTAATAAAGCTAGAAATATTAGCATTAATCAAAATAGTGAACTTTATATACATGGAAAAGATGGAAAGATTCAAAATAAAGATTCGCATGGAAATGATCCCTTTCCACCTAAAGGTGAATTAAATTAAATTGGTCTAAAAATGCTCTTACTCTCTTGATAACTATTCATTATAAAAATCAAAAAATGAGTAAGATGTATTTTTAGTTAGAGCTTTTTTAATTAGCTGTTAATTCCTAATAGTTCAAAAATGCAACAATATCTGCGAATCCAATTTGATTAAAATAGTGAGCATTAGAAATGTTTTCATCCTAGATTATAATATATCAAAGATTGAAAACTGCGGATTTTTGAATTAAATATCAATAGGTATTATATAAATCCAATAAAACGAGTTCATATTCCTTTATTAAATTAAATTACTTTACCAGGATTTAGTATTCCATTTGGATTAAACACTTGTGTTATACCCTTAATTAGGTTAATTTGTTCAACTCTTAAAGGGTTTAATAGATAGTTTTTCTTATCTAGCCAAATTCCGTGTTCACTATTTTTTGACTCTCCAAATTCTAAGGCTTGAACACAGATTAATTTAAAGCTTATTTTTTCTTATCTTCTCGTTCATTTTCATTAAATCATCTTTACAAAGATATATATGTAAGTTTTTTTCTTCAGAATTATCAAAACTTTAAATACGCATTTATAAAGTTTTAACAGATTTCTTATATAAGATAACTCTCTCACAAGAACTAACGAAAACAGCTAAATCTTCTGAAATTTGTAATATAAATTATTAAAAAAGACTGGTTTAAATATCAATATAACATAATGGAGAGAAAACTTAATCAATACTCATCGCAATCAATATAGCACCATCAAGCGCACTATTAGCTGAATCAAGGTATATCTCATAATCAGGTAAATATTGGTTCATTTTGTTATAGAAGCTTTCTCTAACCACTTTATCCTTAGTAATAACACCACCTGCTAATACTATTTTTTTCTCATGATCTTTTGGCATTCTACTAACAGTGGATAGAACTAAATCAAATAGACTGAGTCCAGCTTCTTTTAAAATGTTTAAAGCTAATTGATCATTTTCATTAGCTGCTAGAGTAACATACTTTGCAAAGTTTCCAACATCAGATTTAGTAGTAGATTCATCATTAACTAAACTAATAATATCTTCTAATTTTTCAAGTTTAAAAAACTCTAAAATATATTTATCTAAAAAGGTAGGGAGGTCTCTCCCTTCCTTACTTTTTAGAGTTCTTGAGATAGCAGTATTTGCAATATGCCAACCAGAACCTTCATCACCTAGTCTCCACCCAAAACCACCAGATCTAATTATAACACCACTTTCACTTCTTCCAAAACAAACAGAACCAGTACCTCCGATGAGACAAAGACCAGATAAACTTTTTAAGCCACCTACTAATAAGATTTCAGCATCACTACATAAATAGACCTTTGCTTTGGGTAAGAAGGTGCTAAAGAAATTTTTGAAAAAAGAAATATCTTTTTCTCTAGATAAACCAGCAGAACCAAAACAACCAGCAATAAGATTATCTTTACTAATATTTAAATACTTAATAGCTTTATCAATTAACATTTCAATAGTAGAAGTAACAGCCTCTCTTCCTACAGCATAAATATTAGAGGAGGCACCTTCATCTTTATATAAAACATTTCCCTTTTCATCACTAATTGCTAATCTACATCTAGTAGCTCCACCATCAAAGCCAAAATAATAATTCATATAGCATCCTCAATATTTATTAACCCCAATAGTCTTAATAATTTAAAACTGACTGTAGTTTTATCTATCAATTAATTTTACAATATTATTAGCAATTATCAATAGTAATTAAAATAAAATTTCAAATTTTATGAAATTTTATTTTAATTTCCTTGCTTAATATAAGATAATCGTATTATTATTAGCTTATGGATGGATGTATAACACTAATAAAACAAAGTTTACCCAGTTTATCTGGAGCAGAAACTAAAATAGCAAAAACAGTTCTTCAATACCCTGATAAAGTAATTGAAGATAATGTCGCACAGTTAGCAAAACGAGCAAAATCTAGCCCTGCGGCAGTAATTAGATTTTGTAAACACCTTGGTTTTTCTGGATATCATGATTTCATACTAAACTTAGTTAAAGAAATCTATACAAAACAAAACCTAACAACAGAAAATGAAAGATTCTCAAACTTCGATGATAAATTATCAATGAATGAAATAACTGATAATTTAGTAGATACTGTTAGAAGTTCCCTATTAACACTAAAAGATTTATTAGTTGAAAAAGACCTGAATGCAACCATTTCAATGATAAAAGAATCTAATAGAATAGTATTAATAGGAGCTGGAGCATCTGCAATGGTTGCTGATGATTTACACATGAAATTAGCTAGACTTGGTTTTTCATCTGAAATTAGCAGTGATTATGATATGCAATTAGTTGTAGCTAGCACACTAAAGAAAAATGATCTTGCTATAGTATTTTCCTACTCAGGAGAAACATCAGTTGCTATAGAAAGTGCAAAATTAGCAAAGAATAATGGAGCTAATATAGTAGCTATTACAAGAATTGGAACTAACTCTTTATCTAAAATAGCTGATATAGTAATCAAAATACCAAATACTGAAGCCCTCTTTAGAAAAAGTGCTACAGTAAGTAGAATAGAACAACTACTAGTTGTAGATATTCTATTCTTAACACTAGCAAAAGATTGTGAAGATGCCAATGAAAAACTAACAAACACATGGCATGCAGTTTCTCATTTTAGAAATCGTTAGATAAAGGATTTCTTATATGTTTACATACGCAATAGATGAATTAATTAATTCAAACAAGAAAATAGATACTAAAGTTGCTTTAGTATCAAACTCCTCAGCCTTTAATAAAAATTATGAATCAACCTTTTCTCTGCTAAAAGAAAAATACAATATAGTTGCTTTATTTGCACCTGAACATGGATTTAATTCAATTCAATTAGCTGGAGAGAATGTAGAACATACAATAGATAAAAACTCTAATATTAAAATATATAGCCTTTATAACAATGGAAAATTTTCAATAAGCGAAGAAATGCTTAATATTTTTGATACTATAATATTTGATATCCAAGATCTTGGATTAAGATTCTATACATATATATCTACCCTCAAATATATTATCCAAAGTCTCTCAAACACAGATAAAAAATTAATTATATTAGATAGACCTGCTATTTTAAATGGAACAACTGTAGAAGGTAATATACTAGATGAAAAGTCTCAATCATTTATCGGACCAAAAGATCTTCCAATTAGATATGGACTTACAATTGGTGAATTAGCAAATTATTTTAATATTGAAAATAATTACAATTGTGATTTAGAAATTATAAAAATGAGTAATTGGGATAGGACTAAAGACTATGATGATTATAATCTTCCCTGGATAAAACCAAGCCCTGCAATCCCATCATTTAATACTTCCCTATTGTACTCAGGAACTTGCCTATTTGAAGGAACAAATATAAGTGTGGCTAGAGGGACATACAGCCCTTTTGAGATGATTGGTTCTCCCTTTATAGATGAAATAAAGTTTAGTAAAGATATAAACAATTTAAAGATACCAGGTATTATCACAACCCCGACAATTTTTAAACCAATGTTTAATAAATATAAAGAAGAAATATGTAAAGGATTGTACTTTCACATAATTGATAAAAGAAAATTTGAACCTATCTATTTTTCAATAGCAATCCTAAAATATTTAAGAAATAATTATAAAGAATTTATATTAGATGATAATAACACACATCATACAGCAAAATTATTAGGTTATGACTTTGAAGAGAAGTTTAATAATCAATCTACAACACAATTAATAGATCACTTTAGAGAACAGTCAAAGAAGTTTAAAGAATATAGTAAAAAATATCAGTTATATTAAGGAGTAAAATTTATGGATTTAATACATCAAATTGGACAACATATAATAATAGGTTTTCAAGGCACTGAAATGGATGAAGATTTTATTTCTGCTGTGAAGAATTATAAAATAGGAAATGTAATATTATTTGCAAGAAATATTACAAGTAAAAACCAAATAAAGAAACTAGTTAATGATATATACACCCTATATGAAAAAGAAGTAGGAATCATTCCATTCATTACAATAGACCAAGAAGGTGGAATGGTAACTCGCTTAAGCGAAGATTGTGTTAACATACCAGGGGCAATGGCTCTAAGTGCGACAAATAATTTTGAGTACATCAAAGAATGTACTAGAATTAATTGTACTCAATTAAAAGAACTTGGTATTAACTGTAATCTAGCCCCAGTCTTAGATGTAAATTGTAATAAAGACAACCCTGTAATTGGAACAAGGAGCTACAGTGATAACCCCCAAAAAGTTGCAGATATTGCAACAAAAATAATAAACACATATGAAGAAAACAACCTATTGTGCGTAGGCAAACATTTTCCAGGACACGGAGATACAAACCTTGACAGTCATTTAACACTACCTACAGTCGATAAAGATCTAGATAGGTTAAATAAAATGGAAATACTTCCATTTAAAGGTGCAATTGATAAAGGACTTCCTGCAATAATGACCTCCCATATCCTATACCCAGCTCTTGAGAAAAAAGCAATCCCTGCAACAATAAGTAAAACAATCATTACAGATTTTTTAAGAAAAAAATTAGGCTTTGAAGGTCTAGTATTTTCAGATGATATGGAAATGAATGCAATCAAAAATTATTATGGAACTGAAAAAGGAGTAATTGAATCATTAAAAGCTGGAGCAGATTTAATGTTTGTAAGTCATCATCCTAAAATTGCAATACAAGTATGTCAAGAAATACTAAAAGCATATGAAAACGGTGAGTTCGATAAAACAATGTGGAACAACTCAATAAAAAGAATAATGCTATTTAAAGAATCCTATGCAAAAATAAAAGATAACTCACAAATAACTAAAGAAGATAGACATTACAATACAAAAGTAAAAGAAGCTAGTATTTCACTCTATAAAGGAACAGTTTCTAAATTAGGTAAAAAACCACTATTTATATCACCTAATCTATTTCAAGCAACTAATGTATCAAACAATTTCACCACCCTTTCTTTTTCAAAAGAAATATCAAAACACTTTGATTGTGAATATCTAATATGCTCATCAAATCCAGATGAAACAGAAATAGAAGAGATAAAGAATAAAATCATGAAAATGGATATAACAGATTTAATATTTGCAACTTATAATTCTCATTTATACAAAGGACAAGAAACTCTAATTAGAGCTTTAAAATCTAATAAAATAAAACTAACTGTAGTAGCACTACGTAATCCTTATGATTTAAACACCTTAAATGACATCAGTGATCTTTCAATAGCAGCTTATGAATATACTAAAGAATCAATAGAAATAATTAAAAGAATACTTAAAGAAGAAATAAATATTACAGGTAAAATACCTGTTTCTATGTAGTAGTAGCTACAAACACCTATGATAAAGGATAAAATATGGAAGATATGTTAGTAAAATTATATGAATTACCATCTTATAATAATTTAATAAATAAATTAGCAGATGAAAATATTGAAATATTTAGAGCAATGGCACCAGATAAATGTGTAATCCTAGATTGGATAGAAAAACACTCTTCTATTTATGCTAAAGGGGAAGCTTCTGTTTGCTTCTCTAATAAACCAATCTCATTATTTATTGCAGTTAAAGATAAAGAAATATTAGGTTATGCTTGCTACAATGCTACTAAACTTGGCTTTTTTGGACCCACACGAGTAGATGATAAATATAAAGGGAAAGGGATTGGAAAAGCCCTTCTATTAAAAAGTTTAGACTCAATGCAAAATGAAGGGTACGGCTATGCAATTATAGGTGGTGTTGGCCCTAAAGAGTTTTATAAAAAATGTGTTAATGCAATTGAGATACCAAATTCAAATCCAGGAGTTTATAAAGATTTTTTAGGAAGAAGAAAATGAAAAAAGAAAGTGAAAAATATGCAATCGGACTTATGAGTGGAACTAGTGTTGATGGTATTGATGCTGTTCTAATTTCAATAGAAAACAAAGCAATAGATACTAAATATAAACAAATAGGATTTATAACACTACCCTATACAAAAAGTGAAAAAGATAAATTATTAAAATTAGCTTCTGGAAATGTTGGAGGCTCTAAAGAATTATTAAAGATAAATATTTATTTAGGAAAAAAGTTCAGTGAAGCTGCAATTGCTCTTTGTAAACAATGTTCAATATCTAAACATGAAATAGATTTTATTGGAACATCTGGGCATACCTTTTATCATTTACCAACAAAAACTAAATATTTAGGAAAAGAGATTAGTGGTACTATGCAATTAGGAGAGCCCTCCTTTTTAAATGAAGAGTTTAATTGCCCAGTAGTATCAGATTTTAGAATTAGAGATATGGCAGCTGGAGGTCAAGGTGCTCCTCTAGTACCTTATACTGAATATATACTATTTAGAAGTTCAACTAAAAATATTGCTTTACAAAATATCGGAGGTATAGCAAATATTACAATCTTGCCAAAAAACTGTAGTCAAAACGATGTAATAGCTTTTGATACAGGACCTGGTAATATGGTAATAGATAATTTAGTAAACATATTCTCTAAAGGAAAATTATCTTATGACAAAGATGCACAGATTGCTAAAAAAGGTAAACTAAATCAAAATCTACTTAATTATCTTTTAGATGATGATTATCTAACTCAAGATATTCCAAAATCTACAGGAAGAGAAAAATATAGTAAAGAGTATGTTAATAACATTATTGAATTTGCAACACAAAACAATATTTCTTTAGTAGATATGATTTATACAGTTACATTCTTTACAGCAAAGACAATAGGAATTGGAATTAAAAACTTTTCAAAAGTAGATCTAGATACAATAATAATTGGAGGTGGTGGATCTCACAACTCTGTTATATTAGATAGTTTAAAAACACTTCTACCTAATATAGAAGTAATAACCTTTGAAGATCTTGGTTTAAATAGTGATTCAAAAGAAGCTGTTGCCTTTGCAATACTTGCCAATGAAACTCTAAATGGGATATCTAATAATTTAACTACAGTAACAGGAGCTAAGCACCCTGTTATTATGGGTAAGATTTCATATTAATGAAATAAAATTTCATAATTATTTTAAATCATATGAAAAAAAATATTGCATTATTTTAATATATGTGTATAATTAATTTATGGAACATAACTCATTTACAACCGAACAAAGAAATATTATTTCAAATAAAATAGATACAAAATCTACATTTGATATCATTCAGATTATCAACTCTGAGGACAAAAAAGTCCCTTTAGCAGTTGAAAAATGTCTAGACAAAATAGCAAATGTAATTGAACTTGTTGTTCAATCCTTCAATGAAAATGGCAGACTAATATATATTGGGGCTGGAACATCTGGACGTCTTGGTGTTTTAGATGCATCTGAATGCCCCCCAACCTTTGGTGTTTCTAAAGAAATGGTTCAAGGTATTATAGCAGGTGGAGATTATGCACTTCGAAATAGTGTAGAAGGCATTGAAGATGATAGAATAGCCGGTGTTGAAGCTTGTAGAAATATAAACTTAAATAAAAAAGATACATTAATTGGAATTACAGCAAATGGCGGAGCTCCATTTGTTGTTGAAGCACTAAAGTATGCTTCATCTATTGGTTGTAAAACAGCTGCTATCAGTAGCAATCAAAATGCAAAAATATTTAGTGTAGTTGAAAATCAATATAGAATCCACGCTGATGTTGGTCCTGAGATTATTACCGGATCTACTAGAATGAAATCCGGCACAGCTCAAAAATTAATTCTTAATATGATCACCACAACTGCAATGATTAAAATTGGAAAAGTCTACAACAATTGGATGATTGATTTAAATCCAGTTAACTCAAAATTAGTAAATAGATCTATAAATATGATTTGTGATATAACACATTGCTCTAAAGAAGAAGCAAAAAGAACCTTCTATGAATCAGAGATGAATGTAAGAGCAAGTGTAATCATGATTTTATTGAATATAAATTTAGAAGAAGCAAAGGTTCTTTTAGAAAAGAACAAGGGTAACATTAATGATGTTTTAGATAATAATTTTTAAGGAGAAGGAGAAAAATTATGAAAAAACTGTTGTTTTCATTTTTAGCTATTTCATTAAGTTTGACTTCCATTATTGCTAGTGGATCAAAAGAAGTAGAATCATCAAAAGAGAGTGATGGTCCTATCAAAGTTTCAATGTATTATTCTGATAATGCAACATTACCATTTAAATCAGATTGGCTTTCAATCAATAGTGCTGCAGAAGATTCAAATTTGGATATCGAATGGGAAATTATCCCAATTGCAGATTATAGTACAAAAGTATCATTAGCCCTAAATACTGGAACTAATGCTCCTGATGTAATTTTATATCAAACAACTAAAGGTGAAAATGCTAACTTAGCATTAAATGGTGCTTTAGTTCCTATCAGCGATTACTCAGATTGGACACCAAACTTTAACAAGATGGTTGAAAAATTCAATATGAGTGAAGAAGTAGATCAACTACAATTAAAAGATGGAAAAAGATATTATATGCCATCTTTAACAGATGTCCCATTCTATGATGGTGGTCTAATTTTAAGAGAAGATTTACTTGACGAATATGGATTAGATGCTCCTAAGACTTTTGATGACTTATATAATGTATTAAAAGTATTTAAAGAAAACAATCCAGATTCTTATCCATTAACAATACTTGCTGGTCCTAGAGTTCTTTATAGAATGACAATGCCATCCTTTGGAATTTCTGTAGGTAAAAACAGCTCTAGTGGAACAAACACACTAAGTTGGGATTATACTAATAAGAATTATTTTGAAGGTGCAATTAGTGAAGGTTATAAAGAATATATTACTTACTTCCACAAATTATATGAAGAAGGTCTATTAGATCCTGAAATGGCTGAACCTATTGATGGGGATAGATGGTCACAAAAATTAGCTACTGGCAAATCAATGGCATCTTATGCTTATTACGATCAAATTGGTGGCTTAGAAGCTGCATCTAATATTGAAGGTTATAAACTTCAAATGTACCCTTCCCTTGAAGGTCCTGCAGGAGCACATCACCAACCTAAGAGTAAAACTGGTTCTGGTATCATGTTCCCAATTAAAACTGCACAAAGAGATGATTTTGAACAAATTGTTAGAGCTGTAGATAATATGTTCTTCTCAGAAGAAAATTCTAAAGCATTCTGTCTTGGAGAAGAAGGTGTAACTTATACTACAAACAGTGATGGTTCAATTACATTCACGGAGAAAATTGTAAATGCTAAAGAAGGCATTTATAAATACCTACAACTTGAATATGGTTGTGGTAGTGATGTAACTCAAATGGTTTGGGTAAATCAAAGAGAAATGACTAAATATGATGAAAACTATTCAGCTATTAACAAAGTTGTTGAAGATATGGGAGATGTAATTCAATACATCCCACCTACTCCTAATTTTGATGATATGCAAAGTGAAGAAGCAGGTATGTTACAAACTCCATTATCAGATACATTTGAAAGATGGAATGATGCATTCTTAACAGGTGCTAAAGATATAAATGCTGATTGGGATGAATATGTTTCTACTATGAAGAAATTAGGAATTGAAAAATTCTGTGATTTATACAATGAGAATTTATAAGATAAAGATTTTTAATAACTTTGGTGCTCTGTTTTAAACAGAGCACTATATTTAATCAAAAATTATAGGAGAGATGAGAAGTGAAGAAGTTAAAAAAAGCCAACAAGCATCAATATTGGCAACTATATGCCATGATGGTTCTCCCCTTATTATATTTCATTATATTTAAATATGTGCCAATGTTTGGAAATATTCTCGCTTTTAGACGTTATAGACCTGGAATGGGTCCTTTTGGAACTGAATGGGTTGGCTTAAGATATTTTAAATTATTTTTCAAAGATGCTGCTTTCTGGACAGCTTTTAAAAATACTTTAATATTAAGTTTACTAAATTTAATAATAAACTTCCCCATACCTATTATTTTTGCACTATTTTTAAATGAAGTTAGAAATAGATATTTTAAGAAATTTGTTCAAACAATTTCTTATATGCCACGCTTTATTTCAACAGTTGTTGTTATTGCAATAGTAAGTGAATTACTTTCTCCAAGTACAGGTATATTAAATATAATTAGAGGTAAGATGGGATTAGATGCAATCTATTATATGAATGAACCAGATTATTTTAGAACTATCTACGTATTACTTGATACCTGGCAATATACTGGTTGGACTGCAATTATTTATTTAGCTTCTATTACATCGATTTCACCTGATATGTATGAAGCAGCTACTATTGATGGAGCTAATAGAATACAACAAATATTTTATGTAACAATACCAACTATACTACCTACAATAATGGTAATGTTAATTTTAAATATTGGTAGATTATTATCATTAGGATTTGAAAAGATATTACTTTTATATACTCCAACAAATAGTCAGGTAAGTGATATTTTAGACACTTTAGTTTATAGAACAGGTCTTGCAAATCAAAACTATTCTTATGCCACTGCAATTGGTCTCTTTACTGGAATTATAGGTATAATATTAGTAACTTCTAGTAACAGTTTAAGTAAGAAATTAACTGGCCAAAGTATTTATTAGGAGAAATGATTAATGAAAACATATAAAACTAGAAGTACAGTTCTTTTTGACATCATAGTAAACTTATTTATGATCTTTACTATTATTAGTTGTCTAGTCCCATTTATTTATATATTTGCTCTATCTCTATCATCTCCTGAAGCAATTATTAACAATGAAGTATTTTTCTTACCTAAAGGTTTAAACTTTGAAGCCTATAAGTCAATATTCACTTATCCTAATTTTTTTAATGCTTATAAAAATACATTAATTTATACTATTTTAGGAACACTAATTTCTCTTTTCTTAATTGTATTATTTGCTTATCCTTTAAGTAAGACTTATTTAAAAGGTAATAAAGTATTTATGAAAATAGTAGTATTTTCAATGTTCTTTACAGGTGGATTAATACCTAATTATCTTTTAATTTCTTATCTACATTTAACTAATACTAGATGGGCTATGTTAATACCTTTTGCAATTAATCCATTCAACTTAATATTAATGATTAACTTCTTTAAATCTATTTCAAATGAAATTGAAGAAGCTGCTTTAATTGATGGATTAAATTACTTCGGAATATTATGGAAGATTATATTACCACTATCTCAAGCTGGTTTAGCAACAGTAGGATTATATACAGCTGTATTCTTCTGGAATGATTGGTTTAATGGTTTAATATATTTAAAATCATCACAGTTCCCTGTAATGTTATTTTTGAGAAATATTGTTAATGGTACTAGTATGGTTGGAGATGCTGCAGGAGCTGTCGATAAAGCAACTATAGGTATTTCTATTAAAGGTGCTGTAATTATTGTTACAACTTTACCAATTATTGCAATATATCCTTTCCTTCAAAAATACTTTGTTAAAGGTGTTATGATTGGATCGGTTAAGGGATAAATTATCGCTGTTTTAGTAGACTATTTATTTTATCCAACAAACTTATAATTAACAACATACAATATTTCACTGATGTTTTTAAAATAAATTATCACTTGAATTATCTAATGCAACCTTACCTACTTTTTTTTAAAGGTTAATTAGTTGCAATAAATATTGCAAAAGATATAGTTGCTTTTAGTAGTGCAAATAAGTTTTTATAGTTTTTCACTTATTTTACTCGTGTTTTGTGTTTTTCAAAGGATTTACAATATTTTATTCTTGTTGGTTTTGTGTTTGGTTAGTTATTCAAATCAAGAAGGGACTAAATTTTTTGAATAACAAATTTAATTATGAGTCATATCAATTCTTACAAAATAGGAAAGTTAGGGAATAATACCCCATACGAAATCTTTGAAAGAATGTATGGATCAAATATTTTAAAAAAATTAAGCATCACTTACATCCCACCAGATGAAGTAATGCTTCGCCCAAGTCTAGTTAAATAACTAGAAAACACAAAAACAACTAAACACTAATACTTATGGGCACAGTAGAACCAATAAGAAATTGTAAACAAAATGATAGTGATTGCATTTAGTACTGCAAAAAAACAGATTATTTGCCAATCTGGGTTTTTTGCGCCCTTTGGTAATGACAAAAAACATCGTACCTTAATTTTTAGGCAGAAAAAGCAAAAAGTTAGATGAAAAAAATATTTTTCATCTAACTTTTTACTATTTGAATTGCATTAACTATTGCAAACGCCTAAAAGGTTGCGGTTAATATTTCAATTAAGCTTTTAAAATAAATAAACATAAAAAAAGACTTTCTCTTTAATTATTTTTCTATGAGCAAGCCTTTAAAATTTTAATACTTAATTTTTTTTGAACAAATTTAAGTTCTTCTCTTTTACCATAAAAATAACTGTATTAATTTTTATGTATGTAGTCTGCACCCAATTAGGTTGACACTTTAGGATCCACTGCTTCCTAAATAGTAAAATACTGTTTTTAGTATTTTAGCACTATTTCTTATAGTGTCAATTCAGGGTTATATATAATTGGTAAAGTTCCTTTAGGATTTTTCTCTAATTTTTCTATTGGAGTTTGCTACTTAAATCCTTTTTTCTTTCTAACTGAATTATACATTCTGTATAAACCATTGAGTTTTAGCTAGTACTAATTCAGCTTTTTCTTGTCTGTTTTTAAAGTTTTTCTTCCCAAATTCTGTATAAAAAGCCTCTGTTTTTATTATTGAATTTAGAGATTCTTCTGCTGCATTGTCATAACAATTTCCCACAGAAACACTCATTCTAACATTAAGCTTCTCCATTAAATCCATATAGCTATTATTTACATAGCTTGTACCTGCAACAAGTGTGAATTATGCATCTATCTAAATCATATTTACTAGAAAGATCTAATAATGTGTTTACACATAATTCACCATTAGGATTATCACTAATTCTCCAAGCGACTACTTCTCTATTAAATAAATCCCTAATTGTGTTTAAATAATACATCTTCTCTAAGCAATATAAATAAGTAATATCAACAACAAACCTTTTTCTTGGTGTACCACTAAAGAAGTTTTGTTTTATCAAATCTTTAGGTTTACCAGCTTTCATTTCTTTTCTTCTTTTATATTGTAAAGGTGTCCATTTTTTTACTCTAACATGCGATAACAGGTTGTTTTCTTTCATTAAACGAAGAATTCGACCTTCTCCAACTTCTATGTTTAAAGCTTTATTTACACTCTTCTTTCATTGGCCTATGTCCAATTGCATAAGAGGTTTCTTTTTGAACTGACCTAATAACTTCAAGTATTTGGCTGTTTAAAGTTTCTTTATCTTTGGTCCTTAAATATTTATAGTTGGCCTCACGTGAAATTCCAGCAATAGCACAAAGAATTGTGATATTTTTGACATCCTTGTTAGTTAATGCAGAAAGGATTACTTCTTCTCTTTTTTTTACGGTGTACTTATTAGGATCAATTCCATTAAGTTCTAGCATGCTTTCTAGGTAAGCTATTTTATGCTTATCCCATTCATTCTCTTTCTTTAACTTAAGATTCTCTTTTATTAAATCATCACTATCAATAATTTTCTTTGCCATATATTCACTCTTCCATTAGAGCTTTTGAATCTTGGGTAGCCTGTGAATATATTTTAAAAGAATCCTTACATTTAACAAGGATATCATTTCTTTCATTTACCCATTTTAGTATTGTGGGGTATCCAACATCATATTCTCTAGCTAAGTCAGCAATAGTTGCTTCATTAGTTAAATACTTTGTAATAGCATTAAGCTTATTACTAATTGTTTGGTGCTTTCTTTTTTTCATATTTCTAGATTCTCCTCTAGCTGTAAACTAGAGGAGGTGCAGTTAACTTCTAAGTGTCAACTTAAATGGGGGCATATCAATGAATAAAGAGAAAAAGCGAACTAAATATTATTGAATTAATAACTGTATAAATGATAAGATAAGTGCGGCTCTTTCCATTAATTGGGGGATTTGCTTTAATACAATTAATTATGAAAAAATTTATTAACCAAATTTGTGATGATTTAATTTATGTTTAGCACTCTATTATTGATGTATTTTATCACATAAAAGTTAAGTCAAAAGAAGAATATAAAAAATGCCCAAGATGTGGTGAAAAAACAACAACGGTACATACAAAATACATTAGGAAAATCAATGATTTACCTATTGGAAAAAAGAAAGTTATCTTAGAATTAGAAACTTATAAACTAAAATGCAAGAATGATAATTGTGCTACTAAAGTATTTAGTTCTAGGTATTCATATATAGGCTCTAATAGTTATAAGACTAAAAGATTAGAAGATAAAATACTAGAAGTATCTACTAATTTAAGTTCAGTAAAAGCATCTAAATTTCTTGGTGATAATATTGCAGAGGTATGTAAAAGTTCCATATGTAATATTATAAAAAAAAATCAAAGCGACAATCAATAAATTTAAAGTAAGAAAGATTAGTATTGATGATTTTGCAATTAAAAAACGTCATAAATATGCTACAGTTATGATTAATATAGAAAATTATAAGATTGTAGATATTATAGAATCAAGAAAAGATATTGATGTAGCTACGTGGCTAAAAACTTTCCCTAATTTTGAATTAGTTTCAAGAGATGGGCACTATGTTATAGAAATGCAATTAATGAAACTAATAAAGATATAGTTTAAGTAACAGATAGATTTCATTTCCTTACAAATCTTACAACTTATTGCAAAGATTTCTTGATGAAGAAATATAATAAATTTATTTATCTCAACAAAAAGGAAGAAGAACGAAAAGAAATCAAGAATCAAGAAAAATATAAATTATTTTAAAGAGAGAAAATACTCCAAAACTCAAAAAATGATATTTGTAAAGATTTAAACATTACTTTTAAAATATATAAACAATTTGAAGTTAAATATCTTGAAGAAAAACCAGAAATAAAAATAAGAAAAACTGAATTGTCTAAAATTCAAAATTACAATAAAAGGCAAAAAGTTGTCAAACAAGTAAGAGATTTAAGTGAAGATGGTTATAATTATAGTCAAATTGGTATAATTTTAAAATTAGACCGTAGGACAGTAAAAAAACATATAAATTCTAATTATAAATATAATAATTATAGAAAAAGAATAAGCGATTTAGATCCTTAATATTTATTTATTGAGATGAATATTAATAAAGGTATAACTATCGCTTCAATATTTAGGACATTGGAGAAAGAATGTTATACTAGATCATATTCAAATTCAAAATCTTATTGCAGACGATTTAAAGACAATAATTTTAATCAATATAAACTAGTAACCAAAAATAAAATTGAAATGAACAATGTAATAAAATTTCTTTATCATCCCATAAATAAGATTAAAGAAATATCACTAGAACAATTTAATTAAATTTTTAGACAACATCTAATTATTGAAAAAATATATAAGGTAATAATAAATTTTAAATCAGCAGTATTTGAAACAAAAAGCACTAGTAAATTTACAAAATGGTTAAAAAAAGTGAAGTTGTTGAATATCCCAGAAATAAACAGTTTTGTAAAAGGTATTGAAAGAGACATAACAACAGTAACTAATGCAATTGATGTAAAATATAATAATGGATTAGCAGAAGGAACGGTTAATAAAATCAAATTTATTAAGAGAATTATGTATGGAAGATGCAAATTTAACACTTCAAGAAATAATATATTAATGGCTGAAAAGTACAACTAATCCCCAATTAATGGAAATAGCCATTCATAACTTTACGTTTATACTTACATAGTTAAAAGGGGAGTTAAACAAATCTATTTTACATTCTGTCAAACATACATTATTATAAACATTCGATTTAATGAGTTTTAAAAATTAAAAATTATAATTTAGAGGTCATAATAAGGATTATTGCTTGTATTTACATCTCAAAACGAAAAGTACAATTTGATGTAATAAATGTAGAAAAGGAATTATAAAAACTAAATTATTTGAAAAAAATTACACGCTCAAGTTAAAATAACAATGCATTCTACTTAATATTTTCACTTACATATTTTAGAATATTTTTGAGAGTAAGAATGTTATATTAAAGCAATAAAGCCATTAGTAATTAAAATATATACAGGCATAGCTCTAAATCAAGAGAAAATAAATAAGCTTATTGAAATAAAAAAAGCTTAACATGAATAGATAATCAGTTTCATTATAAATAATATCAAATCTACGTGTAAACTTATAAAAACGCCTATTTCCAAATTAACTATTGATATGCACCCCAAACTTGCCATCCCAAGAAGGAATGCATTTTTTGAAAAAGTACTTATGAACAAAAAGTTCAAATTTACAATAAAAGAACAATGGGAAACTATTAGTCCTCTCTCTCGAAAATACAATTATAATTTTACGACTTTAAAATATTTAGTAGCAATAATAGATATTCATATATTTGAAATATTAAAAAAGAATAAAGCATGAAAATCTACGTTAGGCAAAATTAGGTATCTCTTTTTAAAAAATAATTGCACATTCACAAAAATGCTTTTATCAAAATTTTTTAGAGTTTTAAACAAAATAGGATATCTTTATCAATTATTTTATCTCAGATCCAAGGCAAATAAAAGTCATTAACAGACGCCTATTGTGTGAGATATATATCTCTCTTACTTAAAATATCTAATACAAAGCCAACTACTTTTTTCTAAGGTTAATTAATTGAAAAAAATATTGCAAAGGTCGAAATGGTTTCTGCCGATATTTAAATTGAGTAATTTTTTGTTTGATTAATCGCTTTTTATTTTTTTTAATATACTTATTATAGACATAATAATAGCCATTCTTTTGATAATCATGCCAAAATAAACTAGCTCGTATATTTTTTTTTGTAGGTTTAACTAATTGTGGTTGGATATAACTCTTATCTTGAATTGGAAAAAATTCTAAATTTCCTTTTATAATTTCAAATAAATCAAAACCTTTAGATGAATTAATTAATAATTCTGAAACACCTTTACCATCATTTAACTTATTGTCAAGGGGTATCCCCCAATAATCACCTAAAGTTAAATCACCAACCCTATTTAGATTAGTGTAATTGCAAGAATAGCAGCAATTATTTAATGCTAAATTACCAAAAAAAATGCCATAGGATTTTAAAAATAAATTATTTTTTAAAATTTCTTTATCTTCACATATGACTTTGGGATTTATTCCAGCCCAACTAATGGATTTATCTCGAAATGAATAATATATAATTTTTTTATCATTAATCTTTTCTAATTCTGATATATAATCATCCCATAAACTTGGGCTAGATACACCATGACAAATTAAATCTACTAAAATTAAATTATCCAAATTTGTATTATTTTCTCTTAAAAATAACTTTAGTCCTTGACATTGACAACCTGTACCTGAAAATAAAATTTTTTCATCTTTTTCCAATTTTAGTTTTATTTCAGAAAAAATTCTATGTACATCACTCTGTACATATTTCGATCCAATAAATGCTTGACATTTATCAATTGATTTATGCCCTACATGATTGACTTGCAAATTATTATCAAATTCAACTCCATAAATCGTTGAATTAATATCCATTTTTTTCATACCCTTACAAATTTCAATAAATAACCCACCAGAAGAAGATTTCTGTCTAATCAAGACATCTTTATTTATAGTGCAAAAAATTTGTTGAATATAATCATTTCTACTTTGAAAACTACTTACAAGTTGGCAAACTTTATAACATTTTAAACAATTAATACATTGACTATTAGAGATTTGTATTTTATAAAAACCTCGAGTATCCCGTTCTAATTTTATAGCATTTGTAGGACATACATTCACACAAGAAGAACAGCCAGTACAGAGATCAATATTTTTCAATTTATCTAATCTAACCATTTTTTTTAAATCCATAAATTCGAAGCTTAATATTTTTTAAATCCTCTACGCTAATAAATATAATAAAAAATAATATAGTAGTTAAAAGAATGCAAATCATAGAATAAATAATTAATGACGAAAAACCAATATTCGGTATAAAAGAAATAATAGTTTTTGACAAAATACAACAAAAAATAACAAAACATATGTTTAAAATATAAATTTTAAAATATTCAGTACTCTTTATTTTAAAAATATCCCTAAAAATAATTTTTGTCTCCCAAGGGAAATATATAATACTCATTATAAATATTGTTGAAAGTAAAATTCCATTAATCCCAATAATTTGAACTAATATTAAACTCATAAATATTTTTATCAATATTCCTAAATATGGCTTATAAAAATCTTTTTCCCACAATCCCGCTGCTTCTTTAAAATTTAATCCCATAATTCGTATTTGCCAAAAATAAAAACATGCTACAAATAAAATCATTGTGGTATTGCTAAACAAATATTCATCAGAACCCAACCAGAAATACATAAAGGACTGATAAAGACAAAATAAACAAACCGTAATTATATCAATAACATAATATAATATTTTCGATAATTCAGAAAATAAAGAATATTGCTTTTCTTTATTATCAACGACAATACTATTTCCTACGCCACCGAGTATGGCAGTGTAACCAACATTTAAAAAACCTATTAAAGCAGTCAATACATAATAATAATTACTATAAATAGATAAAATTGTTAAATTCAAATATACTGAAATAATAATATTATCAATTGAGCTTATTAACACAGCACTAACTTTATGACCAACTAATGCTTTAATTTTTTTGAAAACTTCTTTTTTTGTAAAATTATCAATTTTCCCTTTGCAGGTTATGTTCGGATATATTTTTTTAGTTAATATCCCTATAACAAAATTTTCAAGTATTGTAAAAACTGGTAGACATATAATGTAAATATAATAATTCTTAAATATTAATAGTAATATTATTTGGGATCCATATAATAATAAATAAATACAAGTTTTTATAACACTTATATAATCGTTCCTTTGATAGGCCTGAAGGATTGATTTTCTATATCCATATGCAAAGTAGCTTATTACCGTATTGAATAGATAAATCAAATATAAAATATATAAATTAACATTCAATGAATCTATAATTTTTACATCTACAAAATTTTCCAAGAATGGTATTAATATTAGCCCCAAAATTAAAATTACAGAACCAATTATTTTATATAATTTTCGATAAAACCGAAGAATTCCATTCAGCACTTCATAATTATCATCACTTATAGGCTTATACATACAATAAACAAGTGCATTTCCAAATCCTAATTCAGCTAAACTTAAAACTTGTAATATTGAAATAAATAAACTGTTAAGTCCTAAAAATTCAAAACCTAATTGTTTAATTATAATTGTTCTGATTATAAATGGTATCAATAAACCAATTATTCTATTTATAATACCAAAAAAAATATTTCTAATTGAATTTTTTGTTCTAGCAATTATCATATATCACATGCCTCAAATATTGCTTTGATTTGATTCTTTCTTCGTCAAGTTTCTTATCAATATAATTCCAATTTATTGCATTGTACATAGAATCTATAGCCTTTCTATTCAATACTCTTGATCTCAATCCAAATAATTGTAATAAATCTTCTAGTCTCAAATTCCTTCCATCATTATGGGACATTTCAACAAGAAAATTCTTATGAAAAAGAATTGAAAACACCGTACCATGAAAAGAATTTGCTAAAATATAATCTGCATTTGAGAATAAAGAAATAAAAGAACTAACATCAATATTACTTTTATATTTCACACCTGTTATACCATGAAAATTCCCGATACAAATAACCTTACATTTTTCTTTTCTAGCTATTTCTTTTGCCCTAACTAGTAGATTAGATGAATATTTAATCATATATACTAGAACATATTTCCCGCCATGATAATGATTTTTTATAATTTTCTCCCAACTGATTCTATCTAATAATAAACAAGGATCTATATTTACATCACAAATATTGGTTCTAATTTCCTGATCAAAAATATTCAAATTTGAGGGCTCTCTAAGGGATATTGCACTAAAATTAAGTAATTCATTTTTTATTTTTAAATTCTCAAAAATTTTAACTGTATCTATACCAATTGAAGCTGCATATGAATATCTTTTACGTTTAGATAAAAAGCTAAGAAAATAAGTTAAATCACCACCATTTATATTTATATTCCATACTTGATCACTTCCAACAATGACTTTATCATATATTTCTGTAGCATCATTAATATTCTTAATATTATATTGATTTTGTGATAACTTAATATTATTTAATATAAAATTATTAAAAATCTTTTTTTTCTTATATAATAAAATAGATTTAGGAAAAAACAATTTTTTGTCAACATTAAATATTTTTTGATAACTATATGTATAATCTAAAAATTTTGATCTATAATCAATTACTTCAACTTCAATTTTGTCGAAATTTTGATTTAAATATGAAATTAAAGCATATGCTTGCAATATCGCCCCATAATTTAATGCCGTATGATAGGTTAATATACCTATTTTTTGTTTTTTACACATAAGTTAAATCCTATTTTTACTTTGAAATAATGCTAATGAATACATTGCAAACCAAAAAACACAAAAATCTAAATCTGGACAAGCAATAAACTGTGAAATTACTACACCAAAAAGCATCATTTTTGATTTAACAACATAGTTATACTTTTTTACACTTTTAGTTTTAGTCTTAATTATCGAATAAATAAGACTTAGATACATTAAAATACCCATTAAACCTAAATTTGCAATAATAGAAAATAATAAACTGCTTGCTCTATAATTTTTAAAACCTGTTCCAAAAAGAATATTATCTTTAAATGCATAAAATGCACTTTTGTTCCAATTAGATCTAACTTTAGCAGAGCTTGAAGAAAATTTATTAAAAATTACTTGATCTAAGAGCTTGGAATAAAATATTGACAAAAACAAACTAAAAAAGATGATTAAAGGAAGTATTATCCTTAACGATTTTTTTTGAGAATTTGAAAAAATAAAAAAAATAAATGTTATAAACAAACCCAAATAAGCTGTTGTTGATTTAGTGAATATAATTGATATAAATATTAAAACCAAATAAATTATATTTTTATTTCCATTCCACTCAGATAAATAATAATAAAAAAGCCCGACTAAAAAAGCCCCATAATATGAGGGCTCCATAAACGTTGAATACATTTGAACAACATCTTTTGTATTGTAAATTACATTTGGATTAATTGTATCATTATATATTAGAGCTTGAAATAAAGACATGTCTGGTAAAATTTTAGCTTTTATCAACAACTGTATTGTTCCAATTATTATTGAAAAAAAACAAATAAAATTTATTATTTTATTTTTATTTATTGAGTTAATATATATTGGGTTGTTATCTAAAATAAAAAAAGTACAAGAATATATAAGCAGCGCTACAAAATTTAGATATACTCCTTGAATATAATCAAAACCTCTAATTAAACTAGAGAAAAAAATATACAAAATAAATAGTAAAAGAATAATTGAAGTGTAATTTTTTGGAGAAATAAAATATTTAACTCTTCGAGTTACAACACAAAAAATAATGAATGAAAAAGAAGTTATAATAGGGGGTCCAATGCCTAATGAACCCTTGTAAATTAAAATATTAGTAGATTGAAATATCATTGAAAAGAACAATAAAAACAACATACTTTTAAAGTCGTTAGCTAAAAAAAAGCAAATTATAAAAAACAACCAAATTATACCCAAAATTGTAATTTGCAATTTTATCTCCTACCATTTATAAAATCAATATATAAGGTCTCTAATCGTTTGGTCTCAGATTTTATCTCAAATCCTTTTTCTTTTGCCAAAGAAAGACCCCCTATATTCCTAGATAGATTTTTATTTATCAAAAAATTAGCCCAATACTTAGCATCTAAACCTAAAGATAAAAAATCTAAATTATCAGTAAATTTCACACATTCAGGGACTGAATCAGAACATAAAACAGGTAAACCATTTATTTGAGCCTCAATTAAAACCAAGCCTAGTCCTTCATATAAAGATGGGAATAAAAACAAATCAAAACAATTAATAATTTCACAAACGTCATCCCTTAACCCTAGAAAAATAATTTTGTCATATATTTTATATTCTTTTGCTTTAATAATAATCTTATTTTTTAAATATCCATCTCCTACTAGAATCAAAATACTATTTGGTTTTATAGATAATAATTCTTTAAAAATATTAAGTAAAAAAAAATGATTTTTACCCTCATTGAATAAAGCAACATTCCCAATCACAAATTTATCGCTTATACTAAATTTTTCTCTATATAACAATCTTTTATTTTTATCAAATTCAAAATCTTTAATAGTAAACGCATTATTTATTATAGTATATTGATTGTCCTTAAATAGCCAATTACCAGCTAAATTACTACAAGCAAAAGCATGGGTATAATTGTTAAAAAAAGGTTTAAATATATAATTGATGAAATTATTTTTACATTTAGTTGAATGTGAATGAGCTATCCTTACCTTAATTCCAGCTAGTCGGGAAGTAAATAGTTCTAAACCGAGTGAGTTACTATTCCCATTAGCATGAATAATATCATAATCTCCATTACAACAAATTTTATATAACTTTCTCATATAACGTACGGGGCTAGTTATCCGTTCAGATAAAACATAAAATTTACTATTTTTTGAATGGAATAAAGCTATCAATTCGTCAGATGGTTCATTAATTAAAACAAAATCAATTTTAAATTTATTCGAATCAATATTATTGTAAAAATTTAAAATTGTATTGGTAATCCCATTTGGTGTAAATTTATTTGATGATGTTACAAGTATATTATACATAATAATCCTTTAATCAAACCTAAAAAAAAACCATTTTTTTATTTTAAAAACAATACCTCTTGGTATTTTATTTTTAACTCGAAGAATAATTAATTTCTTAATAAAATTTTTCCTGAACTGATTTTCTATAGATGAATAACCAAATTTCTGGTAGTTGAATAACAACGTATCTCTCAGTGAATTCCTTTCAGAAGGCTTGTATAATTGAGGATTATGTCTAGCAACTTTATTAAAAGATGATTGAAAATAATTAATATTTTCTTTTACATTCTCAAATAATTCCAAACCAGAATTCGAATTAATCAAAACAGCTGAAACACCTTGAAAAGGATTCATACTATTAACATTTAATTCATGTCTATGCTCGTTTTGAATCCCCCAAAAATCGCCTAAAGTTATATCAGAACATCGTCTTTTAGTAGCAAAATTACAACTGTAGCAACTATTTCTAAAAATTAATCCTGCTAAAAATGCTGAATAATATGAATCTTCATCTGAAAAGACTGTTCTTTTTTGTTTGTGATTAGCCTTCTTATATTCAACGCTTCCTATTATTCCCCACCCTCTGTCTTTTGTTCTAAATTTATAATTTTGGACGGTACATTTTTGTCTTTTTTCATAATTAATAATATAATCTTGGAAAATCTTATTATTAGGGACTCCATGGCAAATAATTTCAACGAGATACAAATTATTATAATGATCACTTAAAAAACTTATTAATGCTGAGATTTGACAAGGCGTACCAGAAAATAAGACTAAATTATTATTTAGTAATAATATTTTTATTCGTTCAAAGACAATATAAGAATCGCTTTGTACATATTTTGATCCTTGTAAAAGTGGCAAATCTTTCAAACAATTTATTTCTATATGCCTCACAAAAAAATTATTGTCCATTGAAGCCCCAAATACGTATCCACCATTAGCTAGTATGTATTTAGCCATTTCAGAAAAAATCCCACCAGAAGATGAATTTTTAAGTATTATTTGATCTTTAGAAGCAGCAGCAAATACTTCCTTTGATTCATAAGTAGTATTATTTTTTATTTCTTCACAAATCCTCAAACATTTACCACAATTAATACACAAATCATAATTAATTTTAGGATATTTATACCCTATATTATTTTCCACAAGTTCAATGGAATTGACTGGGCATACTAAAACGCAAACACCACAGCCAGTACAAGTTTCAAAATCAACTAGTTTAATCTTCATTTTCAGCACCAATAGCCTTTATCAAATAATTTTTAGAATCCAATAAACTGTTTTCACATAAGGTATCGATAGAATCAAAATCTATTTTTTTTTCGTATAATAAGTTAATATTGTGATCGATATCAATTATTCTTTCGCATAAATCAAATCGCATTAATAAGTCTTTTAACTTTTCACTATTCCCATAACTATTTGATATGGACTCTCGAACAAAAACACCAAATTTACTATGCGCTTTAAGTGAAAATATGGTACCATGAAACGTATCGGTGAAAACAAAAAAAGCATTCGAAAAATATGAAATTATCTCAAATGGAGATACAATCAAGTTTTTATCGCAAAAATCATAATATCCAGAAATTGAATATATTTTTTTATTATTATTTTTAGCAAAATTAATAATTAAATCAACTTCTTCATTTTTTAATCGATTTCGATAGGCATATATCAATATATAACTATTTTTAATAATGTCTTTATTTTCAAAACTTTCAAGCGTTGATATAACAACAGGATCAGGATTTACTGATATTTCACAATCAATTAAGTCTTTTATTATATTGTACGAATTTTCATCTCTCACTGATAGATAATTAAACTTAGATAAATATAAAGCCAAATCATCACGTATTCCTATTTTATCAATTTTTTCAATTGTAGTATTTCCAAAAGAAGCCGCAAAACTTATAATTTTAGCTGAATTAAATCCATAACCGAATAAATTTTTTGAAAATCCTACTAATGGATTTAATTGAGTACAATTAAAAACTTCATCACTTCCAATAATTATTACATCAACATTATTTTTATAGTTATATGTTTTTGTTAAACCTAATTGCTTCCAATAGAATTTTCTAAAGTTATAATTAGTTGTAAGAACATGTTGTATTGATTTAGGAAATAATCTATATAAAATTTTTTTTGACTCAAAAAATCTAATACAAGCATTTATGATTTTTTTTCTATAATATTGTATATATTGCTTTTTAGTAATTAAAATGGGTTTTTCAATTTTAAAATCTACAAAAAATACTTCATGACCTAATTCTTCTAATAATTTTTTCAAATAATAAGCTTGTAAAAATGATCCATAATTTATAATACGTTGCATAGAAACAATTCCAATTTTCATAAAAATATCCTTTTAGTTAGTCTTACCATGTTTTTTATTTTCATAAATCTTAGAATCCACTAAACATCTATACCATCTTTGGTACATATAATGATAAATAAACCCTTCACGACCATCTAAGAAACCTAACTTAAATATATAAAAATATATAAATAATAACCAACTTCTAAAGAACATTGGAAATTTATAGTATATATAAAATTTCTTTTTTCTTGTTTTTTGGATTTCTCTGTCGGCTAAATGTATTAAATTTTCATTTCCTTGCATATCGATATAATCTTGGACTTCTCTAGTTGCATACCAATTAAGCTTGTCAATAAAAAAAGTTAAATCTTTAAAATCATAATGAAGAAACTTATTTTTTGCCTTAACTGAATATCCTTCGGATAAAATCGTATGTTCATCCATATTTCTATTTTCAATTCGTCCGTAGCCTGTCCTAAAAATCATTAACTTTCTTTTCTTGCTTCCACCATGTTTAATTAATTTTCCTAGAAAGAATAAATCAGCTTCTAAAATGATACCATTCATATTTGGATCAGTAGTATTATTTATTATAGATTTAACTTCGTTAAATAAATTAGGAGTAAATCTTTCATCCGCATCAATTCTTAATGTCCAAGTGGTTTTAATATCAGTGTTATCAAGTCCCCAATTGAACTGTTTTGAATAATTTTCAAAAGGATGTTCATAAACATCTGCCCCCATCATTTTTGAGAGTTTTACGGTGTCATCAGAACTTCCACTGTCTATAACAACAATTCTTTCAACAAAATTTTTAATAGAATCGATACATTGTTTTATATTTTTGCTTTCATTTTTTGTTAAAATTATAGCACTTAAATCTAACATATTAGTCCCTCTGTTCTTTTAATTGATGAGTTAAATGAGATTTGATTCCATTCGTAATTATTTTGATTATAAACCATGTTTCCAAATATTTTTTTTATAATTTGTGATTTAAACATTAGTTTTATGAATGGATTAAATATTTTTGTAAAAAGTATTTTATGATTATGAGCTTTTGCAATCTGTTTTACTAAATCTGTGGTTGAAACATATTCTTTATTTTGAGGAAAGAATAGCCCTGTTTCATTGTTATCTATCATTAGTTTTATAAATTCACAGAGATTATCTATAAATAGCATACTTCTTTGGTTTGGGAAGTCTGGGAAGATTGGTGTTTTCTGTGCAAGCTTTGAAAGTCTTGGATAGTTTCCTTTTGAACCTGGGCCATAAATCATTGGAGGTCTTAATATTACCACTTTAAAGTTATCATCTCTAAGTGGCTTTATCCCCTTCTCTGCTTGAAGTTTGCTGTCTCCATAGAAATTACTAGGGGTTGGTATAGTTTCTCTTGTTATAACTCTATCTTTAGAACTACTATCACCATAAACAATTATACTACTCATAAAGATAAATTGTTTAACTTTTTCATTCTTTGCTTTTTTAGCTGTTTCTATTGTTAAATCTGTATTTACTTTATAATACAAGTCTTTTAATTTAGGATCAGCTGATACATGAGCAATTCCTGCAACATGGAATACTGTATCATATGGAGAAAAATCATAATCTCTCCAGTTTTCATCTTGCATATCTAAGGTATCTACTTGGTAGTTTTCTGGTTCTTTCATTAACCATTTTTCTACACTTGTCCCTATATAGCTATTTGCACCTGTAATTAATATCTTTTTCATAAATTTTGTCTATTGGTTATTTATTTAATGAACCAGTTCCTCCTTCTACAACTCCATCAGTTCTCAATACTGAAAAAATTGTTCCGAAGAAACATTTTAAATCAAATAAAAAGCTAATCTTTTTGGTATATTCTCCATCTAGTTTAGCTTTTACATCTATTGGTAGTTCATCTCTACCGTTTATTTGTGCCCAACCAGTTAATCCAACTGGAACATCATTCGCATTATATTTATCTCTTTCTGCAATTAGATCATACTGATTCCAAAGTGCAGGTCTAGGTCCTATAATGGACATATCACCTTTTAATATATTTATTATTTGTGGTAATTCATCTAAAGATGTTTTTCTTAGGAATTTACCGACCTTTGTAATCCACTGATCTGGATTTTCTAACATATGAGTTGGTACATCATTTGGTGTATCTATTCTCATTGTTCTAAACTTTAATATGTTAAAATGGGTTTTATGTATTTTAACTCTTTTTTGTTTAAATAATACTGGACCTTTAGAGTCTAGTTTAATTGAAATTATAAGTACTAAAAATATTGGTGATAATATTATTAATCCTAATAATGAAAGGATTATGTCTATTAATCTTTTTATTACTAAATATAATTTCATATTTACACCTTGATTATTTCAATTACTTATTATGTTCTTATTAGCTTTTTCTTATAGGGGTAGCAAAGTTATTTTATCTTTTAGATATTTTTATTTGATTAAGAAATATAATATTTTTAGTTTTAACTATTTTTTTTTGTTATTTTGTTTAACTATTAGTTTTTTTTAATTTAATTGATTTTATGATTATTTCTATTTCTTTTCATTAAACTCAGCAACTGTATCTTTTACCCAATTCTTTAATGTATCTGGAGATAATTTATTTACTTGTGTTATTGTTTGTTTGAATTCTTCTTTGTTTAAGGATCCTGTTACTTTTGCTTTGAAGATTAGCTTGTTTGAGGTTGGTATAGTGTTGTCTTTGTTTGCTAGAAGTTCCTCATACATCTTTTCTCCTGGTCTAAGGCCTGTTATGGTTATTTTATTTTTGTTTGGGTCTCCGTACATGTTTATTAGTTTTTTAGCAAATTCATAGATGTTTATTGGTTGTCCCATATCTAGTACCATGACTTCTCCACCTTTTCCAATTGATCCTGCTAAGAATACTAGGGAGACTGCTTCTGGTATTGCCATAAAGTATCTGATAATCTTTTTATCTGTAACTGTTATTGGAACTCCTGCTTGGATTTCTTCAATAAATAGTGGAAGCATTGAACCACGTGAACCTAATACGTTTCCAAATCTTACACATACATATTCTGTATCAGGGTTTTCTTCATTAAGCATGGCAGCTTCTAGTTCTACCATTCTCTTTGTAGCTCCCATTACGTTGGTTGGGTTAACAGCCTTGTCTGTGCTTATAACTACTACTTTTTTAACCTTATGTTTTGCTGCACTGCTTAATACGTTAAAAGATCCACCTACGTTTGTTCTAATTCCTTCTTCTGGATATAGTTGGATAAGTGGTACGTGTTTATAAGCTGCTGCGTGGAAGATTATATCTGGTTTATATTGTTCAATTATTTTATCTATTTTCTCTTTGTTCTTTATATCACAAAGTACTGGTACTACTTCATCACTCCACTCTGCTTTGTAATTTAGTAATCTTAGTGCACTGTCGTGTAAAGAGCTTTCATCTATATCAAGTAATATTAGTTTTTTAGGGTTATAACTTCTAGCTTGTCTAGAGATTTCACTTCCTATAGATCCACAGGCTCCTGTTACTAGTACTACTTTGCCTTCTATCATTTCTCTAATTGGTTCTTTATCTATTTCAATGAGTTTTCTTCCAAGTAAGTCTTTGTAGTCTATGCTTCTTAAATCTATTGGTTGTTTATTTGAGTTTTCTAACTCAAAAAGGGATGGTACTATTTTAACTTCTACATTTATTGAGTTTGCACTACTTACTGCTTCTTGCATTTTCTCTGCAGAAAGTTCTGTTACTGCAATTATTAGTGTTTTAACTTTTGTAGATACTAATACGTTTTCTAGATCTTTTATATTTCCATATACTTGTCTATTTAGTATTAGTGTTCCTTTCTTAATTTTATCATCATCTATAAAGCCAATTATATTATAATCTAGTTTTCCTTTTGTTGATTGTCTTGCTAGGGCTTTTCCTATTTCTCCAGCTCCATATACTAGGGCTGTTTTTCTACAATCTGTTGTAGCTGTATTTCCTCCATAGTTTCTTCTATCATGGGTATTCATCATAAATCTATAGAGGACTCTATATCCCATTGTAAAGAAGTATGAAAGAAATGAATAACTTATTAATACTCTAAATGTTGTTATATTAAATATGTCTATTTGATAAACTATTAAAAACCCTATTATACTAGCTAGTATTGTTGAGGCTCCTCTAACAGCTAGTTCTATTGAACTATCTAATAGTCTTACTCTATAAACTTTAAATATAAAAAAGCTAATTATTTGAACTAAGAATATTATTAATGTATTAATGCTAAATGGTGTTTTAAATCCATGTACTATAAACATTGATAATATTAATGCTGCTATAAAGCAGATTATATCAATGCTCATTAATATTGCTATTCTTAGTTTTCTTGAATTCATAAATTAGTGTTTTCCTTAGGTAATATGTAATTCTGAAGCTATGTATTTTTAGGGAATGTAGTTTTTTTTAAAATGTTTCAGAAGAAGTTTATTAGTTATTAAAATTTGTTTAGTTTATAAAAGGCCAATACAGAAAGGTTTTCCTGTATTAATTTTTATAATTTATTCAAATTTTAATACCGCGACTTATCAGCGTATACTAAAGGTTTTGAAATATTTTTTATAAATTACAAAGGAAAATTATAATATTAAGAAAAAGCAAGAAATCTAACCAGATATCAAAGCAACATTATTTAAGACAATCTCCTACTTTGTCTTAAAATATAAATAAATCCCTCATAATTATCGTAGAAAATAATAACCTAAAACTATTTCTCTTGCAATATAATTAACACTTAATATTAACATTTGTTACATTACATATATTAATATATATAACAATTTTAGGATGTTAATTCATTTTAATTTGTAGTTTTTTAGTTTTATTAATTACCTAATAACTTATAGGATTTTAATCTTATTTTTTGTTAGTAAAGAAGTTATTATATAATACAAAAATGTCTATTATTATTATCTTGGTTTTTTAACTAGATTGTTATTTTTAATATTTTAAGAAAAATATTATGGAATAAAAATTTTTTTTATAGGAATATAACATAATTCAGATTTAACACTCTTCTAACACTTATGAAAATTTGTACATTTGTATGTAAATTTATTACATTTTAGGTTGTATAAATTGTCTCACTTTTATATGTTAAATTGTTTTAATTTTCATATCTTGTATGGTAGCTTATTTTGAAATTTGAACCTTTATTAGAAGTGTGTTAATTTTTCTTATAATTTAATCAAATATTGTTCTTTTTCTAAATCTGTTTAATGCTTTTTTTCATTTTTTATGAGAGACAATTATTATTTATTTGAATTAGCTCTTTAAATTTCTAAAATACATTGATTGAAAATAATAACTAGCTCTTAATTTTTTTGTTTAATTTTATAGTTTTATTAAGTGGATCGATTTCTGTATTTAATAGAGCTATATCATTAAGGCTAGTTATTATTTAGATGTATTAGTTTTTTTAGTTAAAGATTTGCTTGAGATTGATATCTAAGCCTTCATAGCTTATCCATTATCAATTACATGAATTTTAAGATAGTAGTATTTAAAAAAAAATTAGGTAACTTAGGATTTATTGATGATATTATTTCTCAATCTTAATATACTTGTGTGCATTTTATAGAATTAAAGCTTCTAGGTGTAGTTTATTCTATTATATTTCAATCAAGTAAATATTTCATACCGTTAAATTACAATAAATTGACTATTGTTATTTTTTTCTTTTTATTTGTTATAATGTATTGCTTATTTTATAGAGTTCCATAATAATTAGCTTTATTACAAATAAATAGTTTCATCTATTAATATATTAATACAATTAAACTTTTATATTTGTAATTTCTTAAAAATTATTCACATATTATAAAAGGAGCTATTGTGAAAAAACTACAACTTTTGGTGATCTTATTGTTCGTCTCTGTCTCTATTTTTGCTCTTGATGCAAAAGAAGAAAATGTAACGCATTATTTAGGTCTTGGTACTGGTTATAGCCATTATACTTATACAAGTGATGGTGATACTTCTTATTATCTTTTTGGACAAAACATAACTTTTAAAGGTGAAGATACTATTAAAGGTAGTGATAATTTATCTTTTACAACCTATCTTTCTTACCTTTTCCCATCTATTGAATCTTCTGGTGGCACTAATATGAGTTCTTTATTTGATACTACTTTTATTCAAGATTTATCTACAGGGTTAACTTTTTCTAGAAAGTTAAGTGATAAAAGCACTATTTATAGCTGCTTTGGGCTTCATGCAAACATGGTTTTATTAAGTAACGATTATGTATCTGCTCTTACCTATGATTTTGGTGTTTTTGCATCTAGTGGAATTAAAACTTCATTAGGATCAGATTTATACTTAGATGTAAATTTTAAAGTAAATTACGACTTTGTAGAATATTACTTTACTAATTCATCATATGGTTCTGAGTCAGGAACTACTGATGATTTTTTCGCATCAGGTGTTTCTGCTAATATTGGGGCAACTTATATTTTATAAAATTACTTGATTACTTTTATATTCGATTAAAATTTAGACTTTGTAATTTTAACTTATGAATTTAAATTAATTTGATATACTACAAGATCATTTTTTTCTTTTGAAAAGAATGGTCTTTTTATTTTATAAAAAAATATTTTAAAAAGCTTTTCTTTTACTCAATTAAAATTGATCAAATGCCTTTTTAATTAAAACTATTATTATATCAAACTGAATAATATAGCCTTATTATTTTCAATTTTATATCAAAACAAATTAACATCTAAAACAAAGATTTTGTTTATTACCCCCTAAATTAAGAGGTTTCTCTAATTCTATCTTACTATCCAATTGTTTAAGATAATTTGTAATTAATTCCTTTTACTTTTCTTCTTATTTCTTTAGTATTGGCTATTTTCATCTAAATAATCTTTATAGTTAGTCATATCGACAATTCTTGTTGGTATGATTTTTATAGTAGGTACTTCTTCTTTGTTTAATACGCTTATTCCCATATCAATAGCATCTCTTACTATTGTTGGAGGATAGAGGGCAATTGGAATAGAATGATTATTTTATAAAAAAGTTATATTTAGGTATTCTTTATAGTTAAGGGCTCCTGTTATAACTTTAATATCTCTTCTATTTGCATTTTCAATTCTTGTAATAATCTCTTACTTGTTTCATTATCCATTGAGTAGATTGCATCTATGTGTTTATTAGATTGTAATAAATCAGTCATATCTTTTAATCTACCTTCTTTTGTATATGTTGTTTCATAAGTTAGTATCATTGTTTTTGGAGCAATGTTGTTTATTGTTTCTAAAAACCATTGTTTTCTTAATTTCGTAACAGTTTTTGATGTAGGATTTTCTAGTATTAAAATTGTTGAGTTATCTCCAACTTTATTAATTATATAATGAACTTCTTGAACTCCTATATCTTTATTATCAACTGTTACTTTGTAACATCCATCAATATCTATTGATATATCAAAATTAACTACAACTACCCCTTCATCAATTGCTTTTTGTATTGGTATTTTCATTTCTATCCAGTTTGGAAATATAACTATTAAATCAACATCCCATAGTAGTAAATCAGCAAGTTGTTCTTTCATCATTTCCTTATTTGATGCTGTATATATTTTATAATCTATTTGATTAGATAATTCTTCACATCTTTTTGCTGCACTGTATGCCATTTTAGAGATTTTACCATTTGAAACTTCCGGTATTAATATTCCAACTTTATATTTAGTTTGACCTATTAGGTTTATTTTACAACTTGGTATGATAGTCACTGAGAGTAATATAATTAATATAATCTTTACTAGATTTTTTTTCATAAATGATCTTTCCCTATAACCTTTTGTTTCAGTTAAGTTCATTTTGAAAAATTGTCAATTAATTATTATTTATAGGCTGTTATATCAGTTTTTTTGAAAATATTTCTAGTTTTACTTAATATTTTTCAGAAATTTGTGAAAATTATTCAATATGTTTAAATTATCTTTACTTTTAAAAAAAAGCTTATAAACTTAAATATATGAATAAGAAAGCAACTTATAATGAAATATCCACTTTATCTAATGTTTCTATTGCAACTATTAGCAGGTTTATGAATAAACCGTTCAGTGTAAAAAAGGAAACTAGAGAGAAAATTTTAGAAGCTATGCAAAAGCTTGGTATGGATTCTTCTTTTATTGATAATAAAAAGAGTATTGAAAACAATGTTATTATTTTTAATATTCCATCCCTCATCAATCCTATATATTCTGAAATCATAGCTGGGGCTAAAGATTGTGCTAATAGAAATAGGTATAGTCTTTTAATTAGTGAAGATGTTATTAACGAGAGAAGTATTAATAATTTTATTGATATGTTAAAGACATCTAATGCAGCTGGTTTAATAACTACTAATATTATTCCAACTAATCTTTTAGAAGAAATTAATAATGTTGTTCCTGTTATTCAATGCGGGGAGCACAATACTGCCCTATCTCTACCATATGTAAGTATTGATGATATTCAAGCTAGTAAAAAGGCTGTTGATTATTTGATTTCTTTAGGGAGGAGAAAAATTGCTATTTTAAATGGTCCTTTGGAATATAAATATGCAAAAGATAGATTGATTGGGTACCAACAATCTCTCATTTCAGCTGATATCCCTTTAGATTATAATCTAATCTGTGAAATTCCAAAGATTAATTATGATATTGCCTGTGCTACTTGTCATCAACTTATTAATAGGAAGAATAGGCCTGATGCGATTTTTGCTGTTAGTGATATTTATGCTATTGCAGCTATTAAAACTATTAAACAGAATCATTTAAATGTTCCTAATGATATTGCTGTAATTGGTTTTGATAATATTTTTTTAACTTATATGACTTCTCCAACTATAACATCTGTTAGCCAACCTAAGTATCAACTTGGTATATATAGTTGTTCTATGTTAATTCAAAGAATTAACAAGGAAGAAAGTCCTTTAGAATCTATGAAGTTAGAAACTGAAATTATTATTAGAGAGTCTACTGCTAATTGGCTTAAATCAATTTAAATACGGATTATATTCAAGTGAATTTTTATTTAAATAGTATCATTCTCTATTTTCTTTAAACTTTAATTTTACACTCTTTTTTTTATTGTTTAACAACTAAAAGTATTCATTTAGTATTTGAATCAAATATTACTTTTAAATATTTTAATAATATTTCTCATTCTTATAGTACTTTCTATAATCTTTTGGGGATATATTTAATTTAGCTGTAAATATATTCTCAAAGTGTCTATAACCTTTAAAGCCAAGAGAAAGTGCTATTTCTTTTGGTGTTTTTTTTGTTTCTAATAATAGCTTTTCACTCATCTCAATTCTTATTGTATTTATGTAATCTCTTAAATTTTTAACATCTTTTGTTCGTATCAAAGTGTTTAATTGAGTTCTATTTATATTTAGATTTGAAATAATATCATCGGCAACTATTTTTTTCGATATATTATTTTTTATATATGCTCTTAGTTGTTTTTCTTTAAGTTCTTCTTGTTGTTCTTTGTTTAATGGTATTTTTTGTATTAATAATAATAAATACTGTGATAATAGTTCTAAGCTTGGGATTAGAGTTGAACTTTCTACATAAGCACTTCTTGCAAATATTTTAAATTTTCTTTTGCCTTCTTCTCTTCTTTCTTTTTCAAATGTTAATTCAATAGCTTTTTTGGTTTTATCTGGATATAAATCAAAATGTGATATATTTATTGATCCAAATACTGTTTTTTCTTCTTTTATCGGAATTATTAATTCACAGATTCCGGCATGACATATATGAAAGAAATAGTCTTTTCTCTTACATTCTTCTATTAACTCTTTATTATTATTTAAACATTTATTATAGGATTCTTCTTTTTCTTTTACATACATACAATATGGATTAGTATGGGCTAGATATGGCCTTAGAGAGAATTCCATTTCTTCATTTTCATAAACAAATCCTTTATAATCTTTTATTGTGATATCAAGGCCATAGGTTCTTTTTAGAAATTCTATATATTGCACTGCTTTTTTATAATCTTTCATTTTTTACCACTCTTATATATTTTTCTCTAAATTTACCAGGCGATATTCCACAGATCTTTGTAAATATTCTACTGTAATATGATACATCACTAAATCCTAATTCTTCTGCTATAGTTGAGAGTGTATCATCTGTCTTTAATAGATGATTCTTTGAATGTTCTACTTTCATTTTATTTATATATACATTTATATTCACTCCAACAATTTTCTTAAAATGGTGGGATAAATAAGAAGGACTATAATTACAGTAAGAAGCTATATCATTGAGACTTATTTTTTCTTTCATATGACTTTTCATATAATCAATTGCATTCATTACCATACTATCGTAGGGGCTATTGTCTTCTTTCTTATGGATTGAAGAGTCAATATAATTATCTTCTTGTAACAAGACTATTTCATTGGCAATCACTTCAAGGGAGGATTGAATTAGGTCTATATCATTTTCTTTAGGAACTTTACTTGTCAATTGATAAAGTTTTTCTAATTTTTCTATTTTTAGGTTTTCAAATCGTTTACTTACCCTAATATAATTTTTCTTTTCATCTATATTTTCTTCTTTATAGCAGCCAAATAATATAGCTCCAATTATGTGATTATTTTGTATTATAGGGACGACAAGTTCCCACATTCCTGCATGACAAGTTCCATAAAAACTACATCTTTTTTCATGACTTTTTTTTATTATATAGGGGATTTGTGATTGACAGTGCATCATTGCTGTAGAATCAGATTTTAAATATTTACAATATGGCTTATCATGAATTAAAAAGGGAGAGAGTGCTGTATGAAAGTCTTGATTTTGGCTAATAAAGCCTGAAAAGTCCTTTATACATATAGTTGCATCAAAATAAGAGGAAAGCTTTTTTAAATAATTTGATATTTTACTGTATCTGTTTTGTTCCATATTTTAATTATAAGCTATTATTTTAATCAGTCAAACAAAAAGAATTTTTTTTATCTTTTATATGTATTTTTTTGCTATCAATTTTAGCATTTTCTTTCATATAGTGAGCAAAATAATATATTGTCTTCTACTTTTTTTGCACTTATAGTAGTTGATATGAATATAGAAAATTTAAACTTTGATGTTGCAGTTATTGGTGGTGGTATTTCTGGAACTTGCGCAGCTATTGCTGCAGCTAGAAATGGATCTAAAACTGTATTAATTAATTCATCTGCTGTTCTTGGAGGGAATAGTTCTAGCGAGATTAGAGTTTGGACTAGAGGTTCTTCAGGTGGGGGAAACATTTTCTCTGAAGAGATGGGCATCTTAGGTGAATTAAAATTAAGAAATCAATATATTAATCCTCATCTATCTCCTATTATCTGGGATGAAGTTTTACTTGAAGCTGTTTTAAATGAACCAAATATCACTCTTTTATTAAACACTCTTGTCGTTTCTACTGATTATAATAATGGTGTGATAAATTATGTTGAAGCTTTTTCTACTAGAGGAGAAATGCATTATTTTATTAATAGTAAAATTTTTGTTGATGCTTCTGGTGATGGTATTGTAGCTGCTTCTTGTAATATTGATTTCGTTATTGGTAAAGAGAGCAAAAATGATTTTAATGAAGAATATGCTCCCCTATCCCCATCTTCTTGCACTCAAGGTAGTTCTATTCTTTTTTTCACTGAAAAAAAAGATCATCCTATTGATTTTATTGCTCCAGATTTTGCTTATTCTATTGATGAAATTGACAATCTTATTAATAACGATGGTAGGATTGTCAATGAAAAAACTAATGGTCTAGATTTTTGGTGGGTAGAATATGGTGGAGACACTGATATGTTTAAAAATGCCAATGATGTTTCTTTGGAATTAAAAAAACTTTCATATGGTATTTTTAACTACATTAAAAATAGTGGTTTATACGATGCTGATAATTTAGATCTTGTTTGGATTGGAAATATTCCAGGAAAAAGAGAAAGTCGAAGATTTAAAACTGATACAATCATTACTTATAATGATATTAGAGATAAAAAGATGTTTAAAGATGTTGCTTTTTATGGGGGTTGGTTTTTGGACTTCCACCCTGAAGGTGGCATTTATTCAACTGAACAAAGTTGTGTTCAAATTCCTGTGGGCATCTACCCTATTCCACTTTCAACTTTATATTCTTCACAAGTTGATAATCTTCTTCTTTGTGGTAGAATCATAGGAACTACTCACTCTTCTTTTGCTTCTACTAGAATTATGGACACTTGTGCTCTTAGTGGCCAAGCTGCTGGAACTGCAGCTGCTCTTTTGTCTAATAATAATGAAACCACTTCATTTTTAAACCAAAATTATCAATTTGTTCAAGATAGATTAGAAGATATTCTTCTAATAGATAGAAAGCCAAATGCTTTAGATAAGACTATAACTATTCAAGCTGATTCAACTATAAAAAATGTTCCCGGAATTGAAAATGGTTTTATAAATTCTGAGGATAATGATGTATTTGTTTGTATACCTAGTTCTGTAGTTAATGAGTTATCCCTTGCCATCGATGCTTTAGAGAATTGTTCTATTTCAATTAAAGTAAGATGTGATATTCTACCTCATAGATTTGATATTGGTTATAGTGATTATAAATCTATCCCTCTTACTAAAGGAAGAAATTTTATTAAATTAAATATTTTTAAAATCAAGGAGCCTTCTTACTTAACTTTCTCCATTAAAGCTTCTTCTTTAATAAGTTTCCCAACTCTTAGTGAAAATTTAGCAGGTATTTTGATGGGACATGTTGGTCTTCCTAAATATTACAATCCATATGTTGTTTTAAATAATTTCTCATATCTTAGTATTGATAATTTATTTAATGGTTATAATAGGCCTTATAATTCCTATAATGCTTGGGTTAGTGAGAGAATTGAATGTGAGTTAAAAATAAAAGCTTCTTCATTTAACTTTTTAAAACTTTTCTTTGATCCAAACCTTGAGAGAGAACTAGTGAGTAGTAGGCAATTAAGGGTAAATGATTCTCATTTGATTGATGATATTTTTGGCGTTGGCCCTTCATTAGTTAAAGATTTTGATATTATAGCTTTTAAAAGAGAAAAAGAAGTAGAAGTTATTAAAATTAGAAATAATTATCAAAGAGTTATTAATATTAATTTTGCTGAGATTGTAGATTCAATTATCATTAAGTTTAAAAATACTTGGGGTGAAAAACGAATTAGACTTTTCAGTTTAAATGTAGAAAATAAATGATTTTTTTTAAAAGGAGAAAAGATATGAAAAAAACATTAATTGTTTTAACTATTATTGCATTTGCAACTACAAGTTTATTTGCAAGTGGAGAGAAAGAAACTTCTATACAAGAGGGGTTAACTTTTAGTAACTGGAGTGGTAGTGAAGAATCTTCAAAAGAAATATTCAAATGGATGATTGATTCATTTAATGAAGATCAATCTAGTGAAAATCAAGTTGTTCAAATTAACTGGCCATGGGGAGATACTGAATCACAGCTTGCTCTTAGAGCCCAAGGAAAAGAACAATATGATATTGCCCAAATTGATATTAGAATGCTTCCTGCATTAGCTAGTGCTGGTGTTTTAGCTGACTTATCTGATATTTTTGGAGAATCCTTCTTTAGTGATAACTTTGCACCTGGTTCTATTTCTGTAGGAAATTATAATGGGGTTCAATATGGTGTTCCTTGGACTGTAGCTCCAATGGGTATGATTGTTAATCCTCAAATTCTTAAAGATAGTGGTGTTGATTTTGATATTGTTACTATTGCTGATTTTGAAAAAGCTATGGAAATGGTTAAAAACAATCACCCTGCAAATAATGATAGTGATGCAGGTAATGATATTTTACCTTTTGCAGCTATGACTAAAGATGGAGGAACTTGTGCTCCTGACTTTATGGTATGGCTTTGGACTTTTGGAGCTAGTGTTTTTGATGAAAATGGAAATTGTGTTTTAGATAGTGAAGAAGCTATTGAAACTATCAATTGGTTCAAATCTCTTTCTGATAAGGGATATATCCAAGGTGCTATGGGTAGAGGAGATGCTAGAACTTTATATAAAGAAGGTAGAGTTGCTTTCTATAATGATGCACTTTTAGCTAAAGGTGCAATCACAAACGAGGCTTTTGGTTCAATTGAAACTTATGCTAAACCACAAGTTAATCCTGTTTTAAATGAAGGAGATACTCCAAAAGCAAGTGGATGGGGTCATTTATTAGTTATTATCGACAGATCTCCTAAAAAAGTTGAAGCTAAAGCTTTTATTGAACATCTAATCAGTGAAGATGTTGCTCTTAAATACTTTGATGAAATAGGTATGCTTCCTTCTAAAAAAAGTGTTTTAAATAGTAATGAAGTCAAAAATGATTATTGGTCTAATTCATGGACTCCAATCCTTGATGGTGGTAGACTTGCAGAAACTGCTGGTCAAAACTATTCTGCTTACAATTCAATTATTGTTGAAAATCTACAAGCTGTGCTTTCCGGGTCAAAAACAAGTGAAAAAGCTGCTGCTGATATGGTTTCAAGAATAGAAAATTTATAAAAACAAATATTTATATTTCCACTTCTATAATCATAGAAGTGGATAATTTTGAAAAATGGAGAATTTATGAAAACAAATTCAAAAAATAGTACATTAATGGCTTGGCTCTTAGTACTCCCAGCTTTATTAATTTTTGCCCTTATGATTTTATATCCTTTCGTTAACTCAATTTTTACTAGTTTCACTAATAAAAACTTGATTTTTCCAAAAAACGATTTTGTAGGGTTTGAAAATTATACTAAATTATTTAAAGATCCAAATACTTTACCTCTACTCTTTACTACCATTAAATTTGTTTTCTTTTCCACTATTTGCCCTTTTACATTAGGTTTAATTTGGGCAATTCTTATGAATGAAAAGTTTAAAGCTTCTGAATTTATGAGGGGTTTAACTCTTGTAAACTGGATTATTCCAGGTATTGCTATTGGTTTTTTGTGGAATTGGATTTATAACGGTGATTATGGCATATTAAATGCATTATTAAATAAAATGGGAATAATTGATTCAAATATTATTTGGCTTGCAGGAAAACAAACTTCTATGGTTGCTGTAGTAACAGCTAGAACTTGGCAAATGTTTCCTTGGTATATGGCTTTTATTATGGGTGGCCTTCAAGGTGTTCCAAATGAACTATGTGAAGCTTCTAGAATTGATGGAGCTAATAATATTCAAGTATTTACTCATATTATAATTCCAACTATAAAACCTGTATTAATCCTCATCCTAATCTTAGGCACAATATCAAATTTACAACACTTTGATTTAATAAATGTTATGACTGATGGTGGTCCTGAAAGAGCAACATCAACTTTTGCTATTGAAGTTTATAAAAAAGCATTTAAGGAATATAATCTTGGACGAGCTGCAGCTCTTGGTGTTATATGGGCAATTCTATTAGGTAGTTTTAGTTTCATTTACTTAAGAAATTTAAAGGAGGATAATTAATATGTTTCAAAAATCATTAGGCTTTAGAATATTCTTCTGGACTTTTATTATTTTAATCGGATTTTTTGCTTTCTTTCCTCAACTTTGGATGATTTCAACTTCTCTAAAGCCTGAAACCGAAATGTACAAAATCTCTTTTTTTCAAAATTTTGATTTATCTAACTTAAATAGAATCCTTCATAATTCAGATTTTTTAGGATATCTAAGAAATGGAATGATGGTTGCTATTATCTCTAGTATTTTATCAACAGCTGTTTCAGCCTTTGCCGGTTACAGTTTTTCAAAATTTCGATATAAAGGAAGAAAACAAGTCATGGCTATCATTTTAATCAGTCAAGCTTTTCCTCAAGGATTATTACTTGTTTCTCTCTACCCTATGCTTCAAAATATGGGAATGATTGATAAATTCCCATCTATTATTTTAGCTTATATTGCTTTAACGCTTCCAATAGGAACTTGGACTCTCAAAGCTTATTTTGATCAAATCCCAAACTCAATTATGGAAGCAGCTTGTATTGATGGCGCTAGTGATTTTACAACAATGATTAAGATAGTAATGCCTCTTGCCTTTCCTGGGATGACAACTATTGCAATATACAGTTTTGTATGGGCTTGGAACGATTTATTATATGCATTAACTCTTATATCAACTACTGCAAAAAGAACTCTTGCAAGTGGTATGATATTTACCTTTACAGGTGAAGGTGGCAATGACTGGATTGGGATGATGGCAGCAAGTGTTATTGCATCCATTCCAGTAGCTATAATGTTTGTCTTTTTACAAAGATTCTTTGTAGCAGGATTAACGGCAGGCGCTGTAAAAGGTTGATTTTTTTTAATATTGAACTCTATAATTTTATCGAGCGACTAGTTTAAAAATTTTTTTAAACTAGTCTTATTAATTATTTCAGCTGTAATAACAGCAAAACCTGATTTCTAGAAATAAAATAAGCGTTAATTTATATGCTACAAAATAATTATTACTTTTTAAATATTCTAATTCATTGAATAATATGGCATCTTTTGTTTCATCAGAAATTCTTACCTCCAAGGATATAACAATTAGTTCTTTCAATTAAAATGATATATAAGGATTTCTGGATCATGATAATTACTAAACTTCTTTGCTCAAAAATTTAAAGCAGATTTATTTATATAACCCCCTAAATCAACATAATAAATTTTAATTATTAGAATTTTATTCGCATTTATTTTTTTGAATCAATTAAATTTTTATAACATGTCAAACATTTAGATTTTTTCTTACAGTACTATAAAATCATCACATGATGTATATAAACGAAACAGTGGTTTTTCTAACATATAAAGATAAAACCCAAATTCTATACATGGCATACTAGTACTAGGAACAACTTTTTTAAGTAGAGATTTACATAATTTATTGAATTAATTAAGTGTTCTATATTTAATGAGGCCCACTCTGTAGGGCTTTTGCCAATTATTGCGATTCAAAATCTTGTTTGCAGTCTTGGCCGTTTCACGTTTTATTCTTCCTTTTTATATACTGGGCTTCCTAAGCTTGGTAGAGCTCCTAATTTTCCTGCCCTATAATAATTTAGAACTGATATATTCTTATGTAATTTAAAATCCTGAACACTATAATAATTAGAAACACCATCTTCATCTTTCTCACAAAACCAAATCATATCATTGCGCATATAATCTTGTTCCATTAAAAATTGATTATGTGTTGTTACAAATAATTGTGATTCATTTGCATTCATTAAAAATTGACGAATGAAAAAAGCCACAAGTTCTGGATGAAGAGATGTTTCAATTTCATCAATATTTATAAATTTAGATGAAGATACTATCTCGTTTAATATCCCGCCTAACCCAAAGTATCTCATAGTTCCTTGAGATTCTTTTTCACTTGATATATTAAACTTACCTTTAGAGGTTGAATGGGCAAAGTACAATTCATTTGTTTCAATAGTTTTTTTGGTTTTTAGCTCTTCTAATAGCTGGGAAGGAACTCCTTCTTTTTGAATTTCCTTTAACATATCTTCTGTCAATTCTAAAGATTCTTCCTTTATCTCAAGGTCTGAGATTTGAAAATCAGCTTTCGTTAATAATTTTATGAAGAAATCTTTTCGCTTATCATTTTGTTTCAGACTATCAAAACTCCAATCTTTTAATATTACCCGAGAAGTGACTATTGGAAGTATATGAGATTGAAAATATTCAACGACTTTATCTAATTCTTTTGAATTAACATTAGTTTTTCTATAGGCTGCTAATACAGTACAATTTTCAAGAGTATTCCCCTCAATAAACAATTTTTCTTTTGCTTTTAAGCCACATCTTTCACCAAAACTAATTGTTGAAACATGCTTTGTTTCATCATAATTTCTAGAGAATAGTTTAGTTTTTCTAACTTCTGGTGTGAAAAAAAGTTTTTCAGAAATAATTGTACTACTATTTAATTCAACAAAATATTCATACTTTTTGTTATTTATATAAAATATCAAGGAAAATACTCCTGATTTATTCACCGAATCAGTATCTAATAAAAAAGGATCAAAGCCTGTCTCTTCATCTTTTGCATTAGGAGCATATAAAGCTAATCTTCTTAGAAAATCCATAGCTTCTAAAAGATTTGATTTTCCTGAAGCATTATAACCATATAAAATTCCAAGTTTCAAAAGCTTTACCTTATCAGATGCATTAACAAGAAGATAATCTTCATACCCATTATTCATTTTTTTATTAGGTACAAAACTAATACCTTGTCTATCTTTTATTGATTTATAATTTTCTACATAAAATTCTTGTATCATTTATTTTATTCCTATTTTGCGTATATATTTTACTTATAATAGAAATATAATATGCATACACTAAGTTGTCAAGTTTAATAATTGTGTTTAATGATCATTTATTTCTATTATAACCATTAATAAATAACACTTATTATTAAATTTTTTCTGAGTTAAATTTGCTAGTGCATAAACCACTACACTTGGACACTTTTATTCCATCCATTAAACAAATCTAATTTCAATTTCAAACTTAAATTGAATATATAAGCTCCTTAACCTTTTGCATTATCTCAAAATCAAGAGAAGTATTTTTCAAATATTTCGATAATAACACTTCATTTTCTTTAGCATCACTATGATTTATAATATCTGACAATTTTTCTAATTTTAGATTATAGTTTGCTTCTTTGCTTGCTACATATATTGCATCTTTTCTTTTATTTAAATCTACAATTTCTAAATATTGGGTTGTGAAGATTAAAACAGATCCATTTTTATTTATATTTTCATCCATAAATAACCCAATTATAAATTCAACTAGTGTTTTATTTAAGTGAGCTTCCATTTCATCAATAATCAGATAACCACCTCCAGCATTAAAAAGGGCTGCAATTAAAGCTAATATTGTTGTTCCTTTAATAGTTGATGAAGATATTAATTTAAATTGATCATTGATGTCAGAAAGAGAGTAATTAATATTCTCATTTTTATATTTAATTTTAATCTTTTGATTTCTTTTATATTCAACCTTTTCAAGACTATTATCAAATAAATTTATAAAAGATTTATCATATCGTAGACCTTCAGCTAAGGTGTTTATATTAGACTGATCTATATGAGGGATATATCTAAAGAAAGTGTCTTTCGTTATTTTTATAATCATACTATGATTACTACTCAAATAGGATTTTAGATTCTGGTCTAATTTACTTCTTTCAAAAAGTAATTGATTATCTGTCCAATTAAATATATCTTCTTCCTTTTTAACACTTGAAATATCTTTCTTATATATAAATTCATTTTTGAAATAAAATTTATTTTCTGTGGTAAATAAATCAATATTTGTCTCTTTTATTCCTATGATACTTTTTAGTCTATAAATTTGATTGTCTAATATAAAATCTATTATAATCTCAGAATCTTCCTTTAATAGAGAAAAATCAATTTTTTCATTTATTAGTGCAGTATTATCCTCTAACAATTTAAATGCTAAATCAATTAATCTTAAACAAACAGTTTTACCAGTTGCATTATTTCCTATTATTGTTATGACTTTTTGTAAGTTTAAAATATCTGATTGTTTATATACTTCTTCTTTTTCACCCACTCTATCACTAGCTATAAAATCAATTACTAAATCTTCATTATATAGTTTTATATTTCTAAATTCACATCTCAATACTTTCATTTCAATCCCTCACCAATCTATTATTGCTATTCTCATAGTAAATATACTTTTGAATTTTGTCTATTTAATCAACTTAGAATTTTTATAGATGTATTTTTGATTATAATATAAGTTTGATGACCAACTTCAATACTAGAAAAAGAGTAAATATAACATCATTATTTAAAAATAATTTTAAATGTAACATAACTTATGTTAGATTATAATTTATTTATGTTATATTAGATTATTTTTCTTAATCTATGAAAAATAATATTCTATATTTGCTTATAATTAAAGATT
>JAQQAS010000022.1 GCA_028532815.1 Pleomorphochaeta sp. | reverse complement strand
ATTTGTTAATTAGTTAGAGTTAGGAATTCATGCAAAGAATATAGGAATCGAAGATTTATTATGTAAGGTGAATTTAAAGAAATAGTGTACAGAAAGCGTTATTTTGAAGTTACCTTACATAAGCTAGATGCTTACATAATTCCCATTATGGAAGTACTTACATAATGGTAAGAGTTTTATTGCTACTCAATTTGCTAAAAATGAATATAAATCTTTCATTATTGTAGATTTTAGCCTTGAAAATCCTTCTGTACTTGACTTATTTAATACTGGATTTAATGATTTAGACGAATTTTTTATCAAACTTCAATTTATTTTTAATACAAAACTTTATAATCGAAATTCACTTATTATTTTTGATGAAGTTCAATTGTTTCCAAAGGCAAGACAAGTAATAAAGCATTTGGTTGCTGATGGGCGTTACGATTTTATTGAAACAGGTTCTTTAATCTCTTTAAAGCAAAATGTGCAGGATATATTAATACCCTCTGAAGAAGAATCTATTACTCTTTTTCCATTAGATTTTGAAGAATTTCTTTGGGCTATAGGAGATGAGATTTCTTTCTCTTTTATAAAAGATAGATTTGATAATTTTACAGCTTTGGATGAGGTTTCACATAAAATTATGTTAAAAAAATTTAGGACTTATATGCTTGTTGGTGGAATGCCTCAAGCAGTGATAAAATATATAGAAACAAATGATTTAGAACTAGTTGATAATGTAAAGAAAAATATTTTGAGCCTTTATAGAAAGGATGTAGGAAAATTTGCTGGAAATAATTTTTCAAAAGTTTTAAATATTTTTGATGAAATTCCTGCAAATTTATCGAGACATGATAAAAAGTTTTCTTTAGCTTCTTTAAATAAAAATGCAAGATTTAGAGATTATGAAGATTCTTTTATTTGGTTAAAAGAAGCTATGATAACTAATTGTTGTTTTAGAGTCTCTGATCCTAGTATAGGTATGGGACTATCTATGGATTCCTCATATATGAAAAATTATATGATGGATACGGGGCTTCTTATTACTTTAGCATTTTTTAATAATAAATTTTTAGACAACAAATTATATAAAGCTCTTTTGGAGGATAAATTAAATATAAATGAAGGTATGATAGTAGAAAATGCGGTGGCTCAGATATTAAGAACAAATGGACACGATTTATTTTTTTATTCACAAGTTAATGAATCGAGACATAGAATGGAAGTTGATTTTCTTTTAAGAAAGAATAATAAAATTATTCCAGTTGAAGTAAAATCTTCAAGTTATACAAAGCATAAATCTTTAGATTATTTAAGAGAAATCCATAAAAAAAAGATTGGAAAATCTTATATTATATATACTAAAAATTTGAAAAAAATAGATGATGTTTATTGTATTCCATTGTATATGAGTATTTTTTTATAATTCGTATGGTTTCAAGTAATTATCCTATCGTTACATCTTAATATTGTAGTTACTGTGGAATAATATTAACTTATGAGTAATGATTATTTACTAAATAAGTAACCACATTATTTAGATTATGTAATAACTGAATAAAATAATAAATCACTGCATAATCCACTACACTTGGACACTATTATTCCATCATTTGGACAGTGAATGTGTTAATTAAGATAACTTAAAATTTCATTATTAATTGGAGATTTAATTATTTAATGCTTAAAGGTATTTAGCTAAATCTGTTTTTACTATATCTTCAATTTTATCAATAATTAATTTGCAAAAGTTAGTATCAAGTCCAAAGTCTAGGCCCACTTGTAGTAAATCTCTTTTTGTTGGGTTAGCGCCTTCACCATTAATGGTTGTTGCATGCTCTCCATTAAATGAATTGCTATAAGTTAAATCATAGGCTGGTGATACTTGCCATTTATCATCATCATAGAGAAATGAAAAGTTTTTACTATGATCATCTCTATTGTGAGAGAATACATTAAAACACATTAGTTTATACATTTGCTTAACTTGAGATATATCTTTTGTTAAATAAAATGTTAGTTTTAATAAATCTAGATAGTCTAAATTTGGTAAACGATGAGATGTTTCAAGTAAGGCTGAAGCAGAAGCCATATGAATTTTAGTATTATCTTTTCTATCAAATCTTTTTATACCAAAGTATCCAGGACAATTATTAGATTCAAATAAATGTGTATTAGGGATTTGAATTCCACATTTTTTTGCACATAATGAATATTCATATTCTTGAATTCCTATATTATTAGAATCTTGTGAATTTGCAAATTTAATAATCCAATCTTCATTATTATATCTTTTAAATATTTTTGGGTTTTCTCCATTAGATGATCCAGCATTTTTAAAAAGATAATCAAGGCTGTCAGATTTCTCGTTATTTAAAATTAACTTACATTGTTCATTTATTTCATCTAAATTTCTTTCAAAAGAGTCCTTCTTATAAATTGTTTCATTAGGTTTATATTCTAGAGCTCCTAAGGTAGAACTACCAAGAATAGAAAGTCGATACAAAGGGGTAATTCTTTTTGTATCAACTTTATTTTGTTTAATAATTCTATCCATTAATAGATATCCCCAACCATCTGGCAAACTGTCATTAAAAATACCAAATAGACCATCAAAAGGTTGAAAAGATGGTGTAAAAATTTTAGTAGACAATGGAAGTGAAAAAGGAGATATAGAAAATCCATTTGCTATCCAATCAGTATCATATTGAAATGAAGCTAAATGGTTAGTATAAATAAGAGTTCCAACTTTACTATTGTGATATATGACATTTAATTTATAATTGTTCATTTTAACATATCCTCAATATTTTCAAAATATGGTGTATTAAATAAGGAAAGTAAATCTTTATCTAAATCAAGAATCTGTGCTATTTTAATAAGATTTGATAAAGATATTTCACCTGTTTGTTCAAACCTTTTGATACTTCCAAATGAAACTCCAGATTTTATAGCTAATTTCTTTTGGGATATCTTATGTTCTTTCCTTCGTTTTTTAAAATTTGTAGCTATTCTCTCTTTTATTTGTGGTTCTGTTAATACTAAATTATCTAAATCAATCATACTAATATATTATCACTTTTATAGTAAAATGTAAATAATAGATAATATTTTAGCACTTTTATTAAACCTTATTAAAATACTACTCATCATTATTCACTAATGTTATTCTATTTTTATTAATTTTAATGATTCCTTCATTTTGCATCCTATTTAATTCTCTAGATACAGCACTTCTCTCAGCACAAATCATTTGTGCTAACTCTTCTCTTGTATTATTTATTACTATAGTTTTTGAATTTTGAATTTGAGAAGCTTTTTTGAAATAACTGAGTAGTTTATCTTTTAGAGTTTTTTGGGTAATAATCTGAAATTTATTTTGTATAACTAATAATCGATTAGATAAAAGGTGTATGATATTTCTCATCAGCATTACTTTATATTGGCATTGATAATTATTATTTGAATCAGTGATTGGGAAAAGGTCAAGCATAAGTAATTTAGTCTTGCCATGAGTACAAATATTCATTGTTTTATGAGGTTTGTGTGTTATGGCATTTGCTAGAGCTAATACTTCGCCTTCTTTAAATCTATTTAAAGTAAATAAATTTGCAGCATCATTGATAATACTAACATCTACAGCACCTCTTAGAATTAAGGGTGCTAAACTTGTATTTTCTCCTAGTTCAAATAATTGAGTTGAATCTTGATAGGTTATTTCATGAGCTTTTAAACATTTAAGGGCATAGAAAATAGTATCTTCATCAAAGCCTTTGAATAACGAAGAGCTAAGAATTAGGTTTATTTCTTCATTTGTCAATTTTCACCTTCTTGTTGCGGTGGCAACATACAAATATTAAATTTAATATTAGCATACTCTAACAAAAGTGAGAAATCAAGAGGTATTTATGTATATTTTAGGATGTGATATTGGGGCGTCCTCAATAAAAACTGTTGTATTAAATGAAAAGAATGAAATACTCTTTAAACTATATGATCTACATAAAAGTGCTATAGAAAAGGTATTTAACAAGCATATTGCGATAGTAAATAAAGAATTTCACTCTTTAATTCAATATGCAGGAGTAAGTGGCGCTCTTATAAATGATTTTAATCCAGAGTATAAGCAAAATAATATTAGTTCTTTAATTAGCGGTGTTAAGTTAATTCAACCTAACTGTAATAGTATTATAGAAATAGGTGGAGAAAGTGCTTCTTATATATCAAATATACAAACAAAACCAAAATTTTCTCTAAACTGTAGTTGTGCTGCTGGTACAGGTTCTTTTTTTGAAGATCAATTACATCGGCTAAATGTGAGTTTAGACTCGATTGAAGAGATGATAAAGAAAAGTACCACAACTCCTTTAATTGCAGGCAGATGCTCTGTATTTGCTAAAACTGACATAATACATAGACAACAAGAAGGGTGTAGTGTAGAAGATATAATTAATGGATTAAGTTTTTCCATGGTTAAAAATTATAAAGCCTCCATTATTAGAGGCAATACAATAGCCTCTCCAATTATATTTTCTGGAGGAGTTAGTCTAAATTATGGAGTTAGAAACGCCTTTTCTTCTATTTTAAGCAAAGAAGAGATTATCGCTGATGAGAATGGACCTTTTTACCAAGCGATAGGTACAGCTCTTTTATCAAAACGAGATAAAGTGAATTTTAATATAAACAATTTTAAGTTTTTTAAAATTCCAATTGTTAAAAACGCTTTACCTCAATTAGTATTGAAAGATAAGGATTATGTAAAACATAATACAGTGAAATATGATAAAACTCTCAAACATTATCTTGGTATAGATATTGGGTCTACTAGTACAAATTTGGTTTTAATAAATGAAAAGAGACAAGTAGTATCAATACAATATTTGAGAACTGAAGGAAGACCTCTTGAGGTTGTAAATATAGGCATAAAAACATTAAAAGATAAATATAAAGATATAAAGATTAATGCAATTGGGACAACAGGATCTGGCAGAATTTATATAGCAAAACAAATTGGTGCAAAATATGTAAGAGATGAAATTACAGCTCAAGCAAAAGGGGTAAGAGAAAATGCTTTAGAGGTAGATACTATTTTTGAAATAGGAGGACAAGATTCCAAGTTCATTAAACTAAACGAAGATGGAGTTGAGGATTTTTTGATGAATAAAGTTTGTGCAGCTGGAACAGGATCTTTTGTTGAAGAGCAAGCTAAAAAACTTAATATCCCTTTAAATGAATATGGCCCTTTAGCTTTACAATCAAAGCATCCAGTGCTTCTAGGGGATAGATGCACAGTATTTATTCAATCTAGTGTAGATCAAAGTTTATCAACTGGTGAAAATATAGATGATATTGCAAGTGGAGTTTGTTATTCAATTGTCCATAATTATTTGCATAAAGTAGTTGGAAACAGAGAAATTGGAGATAATATTTATCTATCAGGTGGAGTATGTTTTAATTATGGCATTGTTGCAGCATTTAAACACTATTTCCCAAATCTTAAAGTCTCTAAATATTTTTCAGTAACTGGAGCTATTGGAATTGCTTTAATTTCATTAGAAGAAGAATTAGAGCTACATAAAAAAGCAAAGATTAATATTGATGAGGATGCTATAGAAAAAAATAGAAATGTTTTTAAAGTAACTCAAAGTTATTTTATAGGGGCTTATAATGGGAAAATAGATAAAAATAAGAAAACAATTGGAATACCTAGGGCTTTGATGAATTATAAATTATTTCCTATGGCTTATGGGTTTTTTAAAACACTTGGATTTAATGTATTATTATCGCCTAAATCAGATGAAGATATTATAAGAAGATCTCAATCTTTAGCAGTTGAAGAGACCTGTTATCCAGTAAAATTGATACTTGGTCATATGGATTATTTGATTGAGAAAAAAGTAGATGCGATATTTATGCCATCTGTTTATACAATGAAGCACGAAAATTCAGGGGTAGAACATGATTATGGTTGTGTTTTCATGCAAGGATCTGCAAAGGTTTTAGGGGATTTATTAGATTTAAAAGGGAAAAATATTAAGTTATTAAATCCTATTTTAGCAATGCATATGGGACAACCCCAATTAGCTAAAGCTATGATAGATATTGGACTTTCCTTAGGCTTTAGTAAAACTAAATGTGCTCTAGCAATGGCAGCAGGTGGTAAAAATTTATTAAATTTCACAACTAAAACTACTAAGTTGGGTAAACAATTACTATCGACTATAAAAAGTGATGAAAAGGTTTTAGTTTTAGTTACACGAACTTATGGAATTGATGATGATGTGCTTAGTATGGGGATTAAGGATACACTTTTAAATTATGGATATAAAGTAATAACTCTAGATCATCTACCAGCTCATGAAGAAAAATTTGATGACTCGTATCCAAATCTTTATTGGCCGTTTGCGCAACATATTGTTGGAGGTATGAAGCAAATAAAAGAAAACCCTAATTTATATGCAATATATCTTACAAATCATGGTTGTGGGCCAGATTCAATGATTTCTCATTTTGTTGGTGAAATTATGAAAGACAAACCTTATCTTCAAATAGAAGTTGATGAACATTATAGTAGTGTTGGACTGGTTACTAGAATAGAAGCCTTTTTATCGAGTATAGAAAACTCTAACAAAAAATATAGTAATAATAATGCTCTTGTAAATATTAGTAAAAATTATTTTACAGATATGGATAAATATCTAGAAAAAGATACAGATTCTTCTATTTTAAATATTGTTAATTATTATCCATACTCAATTATTTATTCTAATCTTTTAAACAGTAAAGGAATTAGAACTAGAGTCTTAGATGAAACTAATAGTGAGAGTTTGTTTAAAGGTAAGTCTGAGATAAGAAGTAAAGAGTATTCAAGTATGTACTCGGTAATAGGGGATATCTTGCACTCTAATCCATGTATTAATGATAATTATTTAATATTCCAAAATAAAGGTGCTGAAACAGATGGATTAATTGCTCGTGTTTGCAGGACTGTTCTAGATAGAAAAGGCTATTCTAATAACAAGATTATTACTTTGAGTATTGAAGATATGCATAAGAATATAGATCTGTTATATACAGTACTTTATGGAGATTTATTATTAACTTTAGATTCAGAAAAAAGGGATAATTTTATTTTAAATATTCCAACTAAAAAAAATATTGAGAGTTTAATTACCTATATAAATGAAGAGGCCTCTTATGATTATAATATTTATTTATATGGAGATCCTCGATGCCTATTTAATAGATATTTAAGCAATAATTATATTAAGGCAATAGAAAAAAAAGGTCGTGTTGGCTATATGTCTTTAACTGAGAATATTCTTTTTATTTTAAAAGAGAATAATAGGAATATTGACTTCTTTATAGAAGAAGTTAATTACTTCAATTCTTTGATAAATAATAAATCTCCTATTTGTAATAAAGAAGAAGCCAATAGCTATTTAATAAATCTCCAAGATGAAGCAGATAAATCTGTCAAACAATTTTCAACGCTCAATGGTAGATTTAGGATGGCTAAAGCAACAGAAAAAGGCCTACCTTCTATTCAATTCTCACCTATGTATGAAAATTTATCTATCTTAATGGAAATGATGCCAAATGAACAATTTATTAACATTTCTATTGATGGAAGTAATAGTGAAATGGAAAAAATCGAAACTTATTTAGAATTTAAATAAAATAATTATAAATGAGTTTAAGAAATAAGTTTATATATACTAAAATGTTAGTAATATCTAACAAAGGAGTTTTTATGAAAAAACTATTGGTTTTTGTTACTCTAGTTTTATTAAGTACTAGTATCTTTGCTCAAGGAAGTATTGAGAACACTAAAGAGCAAGTAGATGAAAAGGTTAATATTGTAGTGGGAGTACCTAAAGCACCCCCAGCTCTGCCTATTTTGAGAATAATCGAAACTGGAGCCTTAGATGATGTTGCAACCTTATCTTATCAAGAATGGGTGTCTCCAGAGCAATTAATTGCAATGATACAAGGTAGTGATGCTAATATGTTTGCTCTCCCTTTAACAGTTGTATCAAAGCTTTATAACAAAGGTATTAATATCCAATTAACTAATGTTAATACTTGGGGTGTAATATACTTTACTACTACCGACGAAAATTTTACAACTTGGTCTGATTTAAAAGGAAAAACTGTTTATGTTCCATTAAAATCTTCTCCTCCAGATTATTTAACTCAATATTTCATAGAAAATACAGGACTAAAAATTGGTGAAGATGTAAAGGTTGTTTATTCAACATCATCTGAAATTGCTAATTTAATGATTGCTGGAAAAATTGAATATGCAACAATGATAGAACCTATGGTAACTCAAGTAGCAATGAAGAATGAAAAGGTTAGAGTTGTATTTAGTTTTGAAGATTTATGGATGGATATTTATGGAGAAGAGACTAGATTACCTAATGCTGGGTTGGGAGGAAGAACTGATTTTATTGAATCAAATCCAGAATTAATTGCTCGATTTGAGAGTGAGTATGAAAAAGCTTTAAATTGGGTTTTAGAAAATCCAAAAGAAGCTGCATTGTTAACTGAAAAAGAATTTAATATGAATGCAAAAGTTATTGAAAAAGCACTGCCAAAAATGGGGTTGATGTATATGAATGCTCAAGATTCAAAGCCTTATTTAGAAAATTTCTATAATTTATTGTTTTCTTATAATCCAGTCTCTATCGGAGGTAAAATAGCAGATTCAGGAATGTTGTATGACAAAGAAATATAATATTATTTCATTTTTGATAATTATGACTATATGGTGGATAGGTTCTAAAATCTTTTCACCATTGGTTGTCCCTTCAATATCAATGGTAGGAGGTAGTATTTTAAAAATACTATCTTCACCATATTTGAGATATCAAATACTTTTGACCTTATCTAGGTTATTACTAACTTTAATTATTGCCAACTTATTAGGTTTTAGTATTGGTTATTTTGCAGGAGTAAATCAAATATTTAGAAAACTTTTAAAGCCAATACTTTCAGTTTTACAAGTAACACCCCCTGTTGCAATACTGATTATTGCTATAATGTGGTTTGGCTTTAATGGTAAACCAGCAATTGCAATTTCTGTTTTAGCAATTCTTCCAACAATTATAATTAGTGTTCAAGAAGGGATATTAAATATAGATAACAAATTAATCCAGATGGGAAAAACTTTTAAATTATCTAAAGAATCTATTTTCAAAGATATAATCATTCCTTCAATTTCTCCTCATATAACAAGTGGATGGAAAATATCATTAGGGGCTGCTTGTAAAACTATAGTTATGGGGGAAGTCTTAACTACTACAACAGGTATTGGGGGAAATATTTCTGAAGCGAGGATGAACCTTGAATCTGAAGGTGTAATCGCTTGGACAATTATAACAATAGTATTATTTGGTTTAATTGATCAGATTGTAAAAATTCTTTTAAATAAAGGGAAAAAAACAGATGCTAAAAGTTAAAAATTTAAAAAAAGTATATCAAGAGCATTCATTATTGGCGATTAAGGATTTATCTTTTACTGTTCATGATAGTGAAATAGTTATGATTATTGGTCCTTCTGGATGTGGGAAAAGTACTTTATTAAATATAATTTCAAATAATGATAATAATTACTTAGGGGAAGTAATCTTTGATAAAAGTAAAATAGGGTATGTTTTCCAAGAGGATAGACTTCTGCCATGGAAAACAGTTGAAGAAAATGTAAGATTAGTAAATATGGAAGGGGAAAGGGAAGCCGCTCTAAAAATATTAGATGCTGTTGATATATTACCATTTAAAGATTATTTGCCAAAAAACTTGAGTGGGGGGATGAGGCAAAGATGCTCAATAGCTAGAGCTTTGTATTATGGTAGTGATTTACTATTACTCGACGAACCCTTTAAATCTTTAGATCATCTACTTAGAAACGAAATGTTGAAACTAATTGCAAAAATTAATCAAGATACTAATATTTCAATATTATATGTCACTCATGATATTGACGAAGCTTTATTATTGGCTGATAGAATATTTGTTTTATCAAAAAGACCTTCAATAATTGCTGATGATTTTAGAATTATAGAGCATCCTATGAAAAGAAACTTAGAAAGCCCAAAGTTTGTGGATTTAAAAAATCGAATTATTAATACTTTAGAACGACCTTAAAAATTTAATATATTTTAAGATAAATAGGTTTATCCAAATAATCTCTGATATCTATTATTTATTATATCAATATATTTTTCTTTTAAATCTTTTGTTAGAAGGGAATCATTGATAGTCTTTAATATTAAATTTTTATTCTTTGTAAAATTATTAAAAATTCTATCTATTTGGACATCTAATAAATTATACCTTTTAGCTAAGTTAATAAAATTTTCCGTTTTAAATTTTCTTTTCTTTCCATCTATGCTTAGTGCTAATTCTTCATTGTCATCAGTCATTATAAGGGTATTAATTAAATCATAAGCAGGTGATAGAACATATTTTCCTTTATTTTTATAAATCGAAAAGTTTTTGAGATGCATATCAGAGTTTCCAGTAATAAAACTGAATAGAATGATATTAAACAGTTTATAATAATCAAGCCCAATATTTTGTGAGTATTGAGAAAGAATTTTACCAACTTGTTCATATGAAGACTTATATTTTTGTTCTGTTAAAACATTTCCTAATTGACAAAAATCTTCCATAGCTATTTTATGATTCTTTACTCTGTCAATTCTTTTAGTGATATATGCAAGAGAATTATCTTCAAGTTTAATTAATCCAAAAGGTATTGTTTCAATTCCACAAATTTTAGCTAAATGCATAGTTAAGTATTCATTTTCACACATCCCAGGATATTCTTTAGTGTTAGTTTTTAATATATATCCACTTGGAAAATCAATTAAGGTTAATCTTGGATTACTGCTATTTTTTTCTAAATGTAATGAGAGTTTTTTTTGCACTCCCGTTACAACAGATGAATTTTCAGATTGTGAAGAAAATGCTATTTTATATTTGCTTAAATCAACAGTTGGAATAGTATTAGTTCCAAAAAATTTTTTAATACAACTTTGATGCCATATAGAGCTGTCATCTATGAGTTCTTTATTACAACACAAACATTTATTCATACTTTTCAATCCTAACATTTCCAATACAATCTTTACAGCAATTTATGAGTAAGTTCATACGATCATTTATATTTAGCTTCCAATTTTTCACAAATAAATTTAATAGCCAACCTTCTGGGATTAATCCATCAAAAAAAGGAAATAGAAAGGGTGAAGTATAAGTAATATCCTTATTTGCAAAGGTTAGTGACACTATAGGGCCTTCATAGTCTTTTAAGTAGTTGAATGTATATAGACCTGAATCCTCTTCAGTAAGGATACCAGCTTCTGTGTCATTAACAAAAACTCTAGCTCTAGTCATTATTTTCTTCCTTTATTTTTACTGGACCAGCAGTTGCTCCAAACATGTATAAGGCTTGATTTACTTTATCGAGTCTTACAGTTGGTTTCCCTTGCTCTAAATCTCTAACAAATTGTAATCCTAAGCCAGATATTTGGGCAAATTCTTTTTGTGTTAAATTTCTTTCTTTTCTTTCTTTTTTAATAAAATCACCAATTAATGTATGTTTCATAATTCAATAATATATTAGATAGCATATAATTTCAACATAAATATAAAAATTATATTCGATATAC
>JAQQAS010000021.1 GCA_028532815.1 Pleomorphochaeta sp. | reverse complement strand
GTGGATACACCCGTTCCCATCCCGAACACGGCAGTTAAGCGCTCTCACGCCGATGGTACTACAATTATGTGGGAGAGTAGGTAGCTGCCGGGCCTTTTTTTATTTTTACACCTTTGGGTGTTTTTTTTTGCTCTTTTATTTTTAAAAAAAATAATTAAAAAAAATACAATTAGGTCTTTAATCAAATAAGAATAACAATTATTCTATATATTATGAAGTATGAAATAAAAAACCACAGATATACAATTAGTGATAATCTAGCTGCTAATGCATTAGTTGTAGGATTTTCTAAAAAGATTGAATTACTAGAACTAGAATCAAATCTAGCTGCAGTTAAACAGTTAATTCCATTATTAAATACACATTTAGATTTTAAAGATAATACATATTTCTTTAATGAAGATTTTGATGGATTTAATTATAAAATTGATCAATGTTCAAATATTAATGCCTGGTTAACTAAACAATATAATAATCCTTTGGATCTTGAAAATGGAGAATTTTTACGTATTGCATTATACAATAACTCAACCCTTATTATTTTTGCTCATACAATAATCTCTGATTCTAGAGGACTTGTTAATTTAGCAAAAGCCTTAATATTAGGAGTTGATGATTTTGAATTTATATATACTCAAGATGATGATGCTAAAGTAAATTTTATAAACAAATTAAGGGTTAGGAAATATAAGAAATTAGAGCAAGAACAAACTGAAATAGAAAGTGTTGGAAAAATTAAAATTAAAAAGATTACCTTAAAATCAAATTTAATATTTAATCTTTGTAGTTCAAATGGTGTTTCCTTGTTATCTTTTTTTATAACAGTAGCTTTGAGTTTAAGTAAATCAGTAAGAAAAGAGATATGTATTCCATTTTGTTCTAAGACTCAAGATAATATTGTTTTAGTAAACGATTCATCTAATATTAAATTTAAGAGAGGCCTAGAACCTAGATTGTCTTTTTATGATAACTGTAGTCAACTAGATAAATTATTTAAGAGTTTTATAAAATATAAGCCATATTTGCTAAGAAATTCCTTTTTAAATAACATTTCACCTAAAGTAATTGATAACCCTTTTTCAAACAAGACTTATGCTAAGTTACTTCACAGTGATCTATTATTTGATGCATTACCTACTGTTGAAAATGATAAAATATTAACAACAATGAGTTTTTACCCATCATCTTCTTTTATTTCTAATAGTTTTGGTGTTAGTATAATAGATGACAAGATTACAATTTGTTCTATTCTGCACGATAAAGAAGGAGAACAATTATTCTCATCTTATCAACAAACTATAAATTTGCTTTCAAAAAATGCAGATATTCATGTTAAATAATTTTTTAGAGGAGGGAAATGTGAGCGATTCAAATAATTTAGATTTGCAAATTGTTAAAACAGTTTGTGCAATAGTAAAGTATAATAATAAAGTATGCTTAGTAAAAAAAGACTCTAGCGACACAAATAGTCTATGGAATTTCCCTCAAGTGGTGGTAAATCCTAGTGAAATAGTTATAAGTGCATTAATTAACTATATAAATAAGACTTTTTGCTTGGATATTGATACAATAGATGTAAATTACTTGTGTAATATAAAACACAAATGTGAAACCTTTTTTCTTGATATTGACTCTTTTGTAGTTGATTTAAAACCGACTAGTATCACTGAAGATCTGATAGATAATCAAAATTGGTTTGAAATAGAAGAATTATTTAATATTCCGTTAACGGCAGAGGCTGTAACTCTTGCTCAAGTTTTGATGGAGTGTTAAGTTTAGTTAGTTATTTTTTGGGGAGGATTGCCTCCCTTAAAATTTGAGGAAATTTAATGATAAAAAAGAATAATGCTATAAGGAATATAGCAATAATTGCCCATGTAGACCATGGTAAAACTACTTTGGTTGATGGTATGTTTGAGCAATCAGGATTGTTGCAAAACCAAGACAGAATAATGGACAGTGGTGCAATTGAAAGAGAGAGAGGAATCACTATTAGTGCAAAGAACTGTGCTATAAACTGGAAAGACACAAAGATAAATATTATTGATACTCCAGGTCACGCAGACTTTGGTGGTGAAGTAGAAAGAGGCCTATCTATGGTAGATGGTGTAGTATTATTAGTTGATGCTGCAGAAGGTCCTCTTCCACAAACAAGATTTGTATTAGACAAAGCTTTAAAGTTGAAATTAAAACCAATTATTGTAATAAATAAAATTGATAGAGGTGATGCAAGAAGTGAAGAAGTCCTAGATGAAGTATATGATCTACTTTTTGAATTAAGTGACGATGAATCTTTACTCGAAGTACCAGTATTTTTTGCAAATGGTAGAGATGGTGTATGTGGTAGATCTTTGGATAAAATTGAAGAAAACCTATATCCATTATTAGATGCAATTATTGAAGAGGTAAAAGCACCAGAATATGACGATGAAGAACCTTTCCAAATGTTAGTAAGTGATTTATCTTATAGTGAGTTTCTAGGTCGTTTAGCTATTGGTAAAATTATAAATGGTAGTGCATCAATTAATGACCAATTAGTTTGTGTTGGAGAAAATGACATTACTAACCTAAGAGTATCTAAATTATATACTTTTAATGGACCATCTTATGTTCAAACTACCAGCCTTGGAGCTGGAGATATTGTAGTTATTGCAGGGATTGACAATGTATCAATTGGTGATACTATTTGTACAAAAGAGAATCCAAAAGCTTTAGAGAGAATTACTGTTGATGAACCAACTGTAGCCATGCTATTTAGTAAAAATATTAGTCCTTTAGCTGGAAAAGAAGGGAAGCAAATTACCAGTGGAAAAATTGGTGAGAGACTAATGAAAGAAACTCTTCGAAATGTATCAATTCGTGTATCTAAAAACGATGATGATTCCTATACTGTAAAAGGTCGTGGAGAATTCCAAATGGCAATTATAGTTGAAGAAATGAGACGTGAAGGTTTTGAATTATGTGTTGGTAGACCAAAAATTATCTTTAAAAAAGATAAAGAAGGCAGAAAAATTGAACCTATCGAAAAATTAATTATTGACTGTCCTGAAGAATTTTCTGGTGTAGTTATGGAAAAACTTTCAAAGAGAAAAGCTTTAATGAGAGATATTACATATACAAGTGATAGAGTCAAAATTACATTTGATATACCTTCTAGAGGATTAATCGGTTACAGAGATGAATTCTTAACAGATACTCGTGGTTTTGGTATTATGAACTCTTATATAAAAGGTTATGAACTATATAAAGGGGACTTTCCCGATAGAGTAAATGGATCATTAATTAGTGATAGAGGTGGTGTAGCTGTAGCCTATGCACTTTGGCAACTAGAAGATAGAGGTAAATTATTTATAAAACCTGGTGATAGTATTTATGAAGGACAGGTTGTTGGACAAAGAAATAGAGATATTGATTTGTTACTAAATCCTACTAGAACTAAGAAACTATCAAATATGAGAGCTAGTGGTAAAGATGAAGCGGTTACTCTAACACCAATTACAAGAATGACATTAGAGCAAGCTATTCAATTTATTAAAGATGATGAATTAGTAGAAGTAACTCCCAAATCAATTAGAATGTGTAAAAAGGTTCTTGGTACCCAACAAAGAAAAATCTTTGAAAGCAGAGGAATCATCCCAGATTACGTTAAATAATATATACTAATTATAGCAAATGAAAATATTTCATTTGCTATAATTCTATTTCAAGATAAACAGGAGCATGATCGCTTCCTAAAATTTTATCATCAATTTCACTTTGTATAACTTGGTTATCAAGTCTATTAGAAGTTAACCAATAATCAATTCTCCATCCAGCATTTTTTTCTCTAGCTCTAAATCTATAACTCCACCAGCTATATCTTTGAGTTACCTCGGGTTGAAGTAATCTGAAAGTATCTGTAAAACCGGATTCTAGCAGTTTTGTAAAACTTTCTCTCTCTTCTGGCGAGAAGCCAGCATTTTTAACATTAGTTTTAGGGTTTTTTAAATCTATTTCTTTATGGGCTACGTTAAAATCACCACTCATTAGAATTGGTTTGTTTTTATCTAATTTTGAGACATAATTTCTAAAGTCCTCATCCCATTTAAGTCTAATAGGTAATCGTTTTAGAGCATCTTGGCTATTTGGTGTATAAACGGTTAATACATAATAATTATCATATTCTAAAAGGATTGTTCTACCTTCATTATCTAAATCATTTCCGATTCCAAATACTACATTGTTGGGTTTATGCTTAGTATAGATTGCAGTACCACTGTAACCTTTTCTTTCTGCATAATTAAAATAACTATAATAACCTTCGGGATTAAACTCATATTGTCCTTCAGACAATTTAATTTCTTGCAAACAAAAAAAGTCAGAGTTTGATTCTTTAAAATATTCTTTAAAGCCTTTTTTGTCACAAGCTCTAATTCCATTCACATTCCAAGAGGTAAATTTAAGTTTATTCATTTTTTTCTCCATGATTAATATTAATATAAAAAAAGTAAAAAAAAAAGTCACAACTTAAATGTGTGACTTTTTGCAAGAAAAATTATAATTACATTAATGCAATATTTTTTTCTTTTGAAGCTTTCAAAGTTTCTTCATCCCAAATCGATGCTTGAACTTCACCAATATGAGCTTTGTTCAATAAGAACATACAAATTCTACTTTGTCCGATACCCCCTCCGATAGTTTGTGGGAATTCATCATTTAATAGTCTTTTATGCCAATATAATTCCTTTCTTTCGAGAGCATCTTCTAAATCTAGTTGTCTAAGAAGAGCTTCTTTATTAACTCTAATTCCCATACTAGATAATTCTAGAGAATCTTCTCTTACATAATCCCATACGATAATATCACCATTCAAACCTTTATAGCCTTCTGCTGTTTCAGTTGACCAATCGTCATAATCGGGAGCTCTACCACCATGTTTAACGCCATCAGCAAGTTTATTTCCAATACCAATAACAAAAATTGCACCATGTCTTTTAGCTAAGATTTTTTCTCTTTCTTCTGGAGTTAGGTTAGGGAATTCTTTTTGAGCATCTTCACTGTGGATGAATACTATTTCTTCTGGTAATATAGGGAATTTTGATTCAAAGTTCTCGTTAACTAAGAATTGAGTTCTTTTAATTGCTTCATATACTTTAGTAACAATATTTTTCAAAAAATCTAAATTTCTTTGATCTTTTGCCATAACAAGTTCCCAGTCCCATTGATCAACATATAATGAATGGATTGCGTCTATCATATCATCAGGTCTGATAGCGTTCATATCTGTATATAAACCTGTTTTAGGTGAAAACCCGTGATCAGCTAAAGCCATTCTTTTCCATTTAGCTAGAGAATGTACAATTTCCATTTCTTTGTTATTTAGATTACCAATTTCAAAACGTACAGGTCTTTCAATACCATTTAAATCGTCATTGATACCTGAGCCTTTAGGAACGAATAATGGGCTAGTAACTCTACTAAGCTTTAATTCTCCAGACAATTCTCTTTCAAATGTGTCTTTCACAAATTTAATTGCTTTTTCAGTTTGCTTTTTGTTTAATACAGGTTTGTAGTTATCAGGGAATATTTCTTTCATGTTAATCTCCTTGGTTTTTGATACTTTACACTAAATTATCATAATAATTCAACTAAGTATTTATTAAATATTAATAAAAACTGTATATTTGAAGAAAAAATATACATATAACGTATTTTTTCATTTAAAAAAATAAATATGACAAAATAATGAATAAAGAATTATTATCTAACTATACTAATTATGAAACAATTTCAAATGATATGGATAAAAAAAAATGTTTTTTGTAGTAAATTCATAAATTTTATGATATCCTAAGTTAAATTGTTAGTTTTTTATACTACTATGCTTTTAGAATTTTTTAAATTCAATATTATTATATTTTTTTATGACTATTGAATTTTTTTTATATCGAATTTGTATTATTTACATATGTTTT
>JAQQAS010000020.1 GCA_028532815.1 Pleomorphochaeta sp. | reverse complement strand
TATTAATAGTTAAAATAAAGTGTTAGATTGTAATTGTTTGTTGATATATTAAATAATTAATGATAACTTTAAATAAAGTAAAATAAATTTTGTGAGTAAGTAGTTGAAAGTAAAGAAAATCTGTCTAATTATATTATTATGTTTGTTAAGCAATATTTTACTTGCTGTATCAAATAAGCAATATATTATTGCTGTAAACGATGAGGATGGATTAATAGAAGCAATAACTTCATTGTATATCAAATCAAATTATGCACTTCCTTCAATGAGTGCCCCTTATTCAGTAGCTGAGTTAGAATTAATGCTTCAACAAATAGATAGTAATAAGTTAGATACACTTGGAAGAGAAACTTATAATTATGTAAGAAATAAATTAGATTATTATACTTTTGAAGTGGATGAGGGTGTAGCTATTGATATGCCTATAGATATAAACATTGAAACTTATTCACATACTAATACTACAGATTATGTAGAAAGAGATACTTGGGTTAGAGGGTGGAGTGAACAAGAAAATTTACTTGATTTGAATTTAAGTGTTTATGCAAATTCTCTTTTATATGGTATTTCAGATTTTTCTTTTGGAGCAGCTAGAGTTACTGAAATTCCTTTTGGATCTAGTAATTTCCAAACAAATATAGTTGGATTAACAAATCTTTCTTTTGAAACAGATATCGAAACTAATATACCTCAAAGAGCTTTTGTCTCATTTGGAGGTCCATATTGGAATTTACAAATAGGTCGGGATAATATTGATTGGGGAGCAGGCCTTTCTGGTAATTTATTTATTTCTGATAATTTAAAATATCAAGATTATTTTAAATTTACTACATTTGGAAGCAAGTATAAATACACATATCTAGCATCTTTTTTTCCACATCAATTAAACTATGTTGAAACAGATGGTTTTGTATTAAATACATCTCAACTTGATGAATTGCAAGGTTTTTCTATGTTTGTTGCTCATAAAATGGAAGGGAGAGCATTAAATAATAGATTAGGTTGGGCACTTTCTGAAGGTCTTATGTATGCAAGTGAAGATTCAACAATAGATTTTAGAGCCTTTAATCCAATGCTTTCATACCATAGTCTTTTTGAAAAAGCAAACTGTAATTCTATTCTTTCTTTAGACTTTGATTTTACTTTTTCAAATCGAACTAATTTGTATACTCAAATTGTAATTGATGATTTAGTATTTGGCTTAACTGAAAGTACCGATTCTTCATATTCTCCAAATGCTTATGGAATAATTCTAGGGATTAAAAGAGATTTTTCTACTGATAATATATCTTTATTATCAACATTTGAAGTTGCCTATACTTCTCCTTATTTGTATTTAAGAGATAAAGGAGATACAAACCCAAGTGAAGATATTGTTCAAGAAGGGTATGGTATTAATTTTATTGTAGCTACAAGAGAGTTTAGTAATACTTATTCAAATAGCGGTATAATTTGGGATAAGCAGTTCTTAGGATATAAATTCGGTGGTGATGCTCTTGTTATCAACTTTAATAATCGATATGGATTTCACAAAAATAAAATAATAGTTGAGACAAACCTTTTTGGCATGATTCATGGAACTTTTGATATAGACACTCCATGGTCGACAGTAGGTGGGACTTATGATGATCCTGGCTTTTTGTCTTTAATTAATTTTTACGACACTAGTAAAACCGGTTTAAGCTATACTGGGGTTGCTGGATTATATTCGAGTCTAGAGATTAGTGAAAATATTAAAACGTTTGCTCAATTTGATGCAATTGTTTCTTACAATTATGATCATGAAGGTAATAATAGTTCTGATTTCCAATTAACCACTGGTTTTAGTATTTCTTTTTAATCTTTCTTTTATAGCATCAACAAATAGGATAGTAGAGGGTAGGATTAGTATTGTAGCTAGCATTGAATCCATTAAAGCAATACTCATTAATAATCCAAAGTATCTTATTGGAAGGTAAGAGGCAAAAGTTAACATTACCATTCCTAAAACAATTGATAATGTTGTTAATACAATAGGACGGCCTGTGCTCTGTATTGTTAATGTTATTGCTTCTTTAGTACTTAAAGTATTATTCTTTTGTAAATTTGTAAACTTTAATAAAAAGTGGATTGCGTCATCAACTCCAGCTCCAATTGCAACACTTGCAAAACTTACAGTAACCATATCAAAAGGTATATTTAGCAAATACATAAATATATAGTTCATCATAATAGCAACTACTACAGGTATTAGTGTTAATAACCCTTTATATACTGAAATAAAAGCAATAGAAGCAATTATGAAGACTAAAAGATATGCTAATAATTGAGAATTGTTTTGGTCTAATAATAACTGCTCACTAAATTTTAAAGCTTTTGCATTTGTACCTGAGAATGTGACTTTAGTATCTTTAGGTAGTAATTCCAAAGCTTCAATCATTAAGGTTTCTAATTCTTTACTACTAGAAATTGTAGATATATCTCCATTTTTACTGTCAAAGGTTTGGAAATAAATTCTAAGTTGGTTTCCATCTGTGCTTATTACTTTAGATAATAATGTACTTTCATTATTGTTTTTTAGTGTAATAATTAATCTATCAAATAAATTCAATAGTGCTTTGTTTGTTGGAATTTCTTCTTTATTGGAATATGTTTTATTTAAAAAAGCAACATATGAAGCAAAGGATATATTTTGCATAACATCGGGGTTGTTCATTACTATTTTTTCGAACTCATATACTTTTTCTAAATTTTGAGGATCTAGGAAGAATTTTTCACTCTCCCCTGGAGCATCAATAATTATTTCGTATGGAAGATCACCACCTAATGCTTTAGAAATTTCTTGTGTATCGCTTACAATCCTATCTGAAGAGGGAAAATATGACATATAGTTTGTATCAACAGCGACTTTATCTTTTGTATATAAAAATCCGATAATTATTAATACAAATACCAATATAAAGAGATACCATTTAGTTGTGATTAATATAGACATTTTATTGATTGTTTTAGTTAGTAATCCATTTTTATAAGTGTCTATATTTTTACTCTTAGGAGACTTTAAATAACTTAAAATTATAGGTAAAAGTGTTAGAGATATAATAGCACAATATACTATTCCAATTGACACAGATGTGCCAAATTCTTTAAGGCCATCAACTTTAGATATTAATAAACTCAAAAATCCTGCTATAGTAGTTATTGCAGCTAATAATATGGTTTTATATATTTTTTTAGTTGCTTTTAGAGCAGTATTTTGCTCATCTTCTTTATTATATTGGTCAAAATATTCACTTAATATATGAACAACGTATGAACTTCCCAAAATTAATACCATACAAGGCGTTACAATATTGATTAGGGATAACTCATATCCTAAAAGAGACATGGTTCCTAGTGTCCAAATTATAGCTAAAAGTGAAAGTAAAAAGGGTAGAATCATACTTCTTTTTGATCTAAATGACATATAAAAAATGATTAATATAACTATAAAACATAAGGAGAGAAGTAGAGAGAGATCATGTTGCAAATAATACATTATTCTATAAGTTATAGGCAATTGACCTGTAATTGCGAAAGTTGCCCCTAGATCTTCTAGTGGTTCTAATATTTTGAGTAAATCATATATTTCATCTTCATTTAAGTATGCAGTATTTAAGTTAAAAATTGCTGAATTTAAATCAACACCAACTAGATATCCTGTAATTGTTGGATCTTTTGCAATTCTTTGTTTTAAAAGAGTGGTTGATTCATCACTCCATTGCTCACCGATTTTATTAGGAGAAACACTAACTAATGATAATCTAGTTCCTTTTTTTTCTATTGTTATATAGTCAAAAACTGAAGATATCTTTTTAACTTCTTTTGTGTTTTCTAAGTTTTCTAAACAAATATCTAAAGTGTTTAAAAAAACTGGAGTAAAGAAATAGTCACTACTTATTAGTAGCAGTAAATTAGTACTTGATTTTAAATTTTTTTCATTTTCTGTTAGTGTCGGATAATCAATATTTTGTTTATCATTGTAATTTGTGGGGATATCAATATTAGCAATTTCAATAGGTGTTGGATTGTTTAATTGTTGATAACTATTTATTAAGGAATCGATTTTTTCCCTATCAACATTACCAGAAGGGTAATAAACTTGAGTTCCTGTTTGATTAAATAAAGTGCTAAAATCAGCATTCAATTTAATAGAAGTTAAATGGTAAGTAAAAAATACTGTTAGTAAAGCAACTATTATCAGTATTATTCTTTTATGCTTATGTTGAAATTGAATATATTTATTCATTTAGGGCCTTGTTGTTTTAAAAAATTAAATTTTGTTGTAATATTTATTTACATATTATCTAGGAAAGATTAATATTTTTCAATATAAATTTTGGAGAGATGCTTTATTACTACTAAGAAACTAATAGAAGTAAAAACAAAATATTTATATTATTTTGTTTTTTTAACTATTTTATACAACACAATATATATAAAAGATAGTTTACCAAAAGTTTTGCAGATAATACTTACATATATAATTCCAATATCTCAAGTTTTATTGTTATTCTTTGGCGGGGTATTACTTTACCAAGATTATAAAATAAATAGAGAAAAGAGTGTTTTAATGCTTCCTTTTATTAAATGGGTCTTACTTTACACTCTCTATCTTTGTATTTTAACAATATTCCAGAAAACTGTTTTCAATACTTATAACAATGCCTTCTTTATTATACATACTATTCTATTTTTTTGTATAATGTTAATTTATATAGATAGATTTAATTGGATGGAAGGTATGGTAAAAATAGCTTTGTTGATAATCCTCATTTTATCTACTTTCTCAATTGCTACACTTATAATATTTTTTATCACTCATTCTAATTTGATAGATGGAATTAGTAATGTTGGGATAAAAAACTTTTATTTAAGTGTTGCACCACAATCTTCAAGATTAATTGGATTGATGGAAAATCCTAATACTTTTGCCTATTTGCTTCTTTATTCATTTTATATTTATGTATTTTTAATTATTTACTTTAAAAATTCAAAGTTAAAATATTTGTTTTCTATTTTATTAATATTTAATGTTATTAACTTAATATTAACTGCTTCAAGAGGGGCACTGTTATCTTTTTTAATTAGTCTAATTTTCTTTTGCTGTTGTATTTTAATATTATTTAGAATAACAAATCATGAACATTACCATATATTAAAAATTGCTTTTATTTCTTTAGCAATTTTAGGATTTCTTTTTCTAATATATGCCTTTTCTTTTAATTCAGAATTTGCTTTAAGCGTAAGAGAATTTTTAATAAAGAATTTACTTAGACTAAATGGTCTCAAAACAGGTAGTGGGAGAACTAACAACTGGAAAGTGGCTTTATCTATGGATAAGTCTAAATATATATTTGGAGTAAATGATGAGTATATGTATAATAGAATGGTAGAACTACTACCAAAGAGAAGTTCTTCTTTTATCAACAATAACGGTAGATACCATAATATGTATATTACACTTTTAGTGAATTATGGAATTTTTGCTTTATTGGGCTTCTTGTACTTTTTAGTTTATTCTTTAAAGGTTTTTGTAAAAGGGTATTTTGTTTCATCTTTTAGAAGGAAAAGATTTGTTCTAATCTTTATAAGTCAATTTTTTGCAATTTTAGTTAGCGGTATTTTTGAACAGCTTCCAATATTTAATCTAAGCCCACATGCCTTATTATTTATGTTCTGTTGGTCAAGTTTATTTGTTCTAAGTAATAGAGATAGATAATAAAAAGCCTTCAGATGAAGGCTTTTATTAATATATTTTATCTTTTGTTATTTTAACATACCCATGGCAACTCTCATACCACTAGCCCAGGCACCGGTAATACCTCTCGAAGTTCCAGCACCATCTCCTGCAAAATATACATCATCACAAACCATAAAATGTTCATCTTTATAAGTAGGTTTGTTCGCATATAATTTAATTTCAGGATAATACATAATTGTTGAAGGATGCAATACTCCTGGAACAATAGTATCGAGATTTTTCATAGCTCGCCAAATAGCTCTAAGGATTTTTGAAGGCATTGCTAAGGATATATCACTTGGACAACAATTAGGAAGGGAAGGTTTAAAATTGTAAGGATCACTGTTAAATGTATGTTCTTTACTTCTAGATCCTAATCTAAAATCACCAACTCTTTGCATTAATGGTCTACCTCCACCTAGAAGGGCCGCTTGAATTCCTAAGTTTTCAGCATATTGTTGACCACTTGCTAAAGGAGCTGTAAGTTTAACAGTTTTCAATATAGCAAAGTTAACCAAACCATTTTGGTTTGTTCCATTTGCTGAATATGCATGACCATTAACACTATACCATTTATCGCCTCTTGAAGTTGTGTAAGTTTCTCTTACAACGTGAGCTTTTCCGCTGTTAGTACAGAATGTTCTAACCTTTTCTGGGAAATAGAATTTAGGATCATAATAATCTTTAACAATAGGATATTGATCAATTTGTGTTTCAACCCTAACACCGATATCAACAATATTATCAACATAATCAATATTCAAAGATTTCATAACATCTTGCAAGAAATGGAATCCTTGTCTTCCTGGTGCAATTAATAACTTAGAATAATATATATCTCTTTTATCGGTTGTGATAAACTTTTTATCCTTGTTAAGAGAAATCATTGTTTCTCCAAGGGCTAGATCAACTCCGTATTCATCTAATTTTTTTAATAATTGTTTTATTAATAATAAACCACCATCAGTACCAAGATGAGTTTGTTTAATTGATAATAAACTACAACCTAGGCGTGTGGCTCTTTTTTGATAGTTTTCGATGTTTGTTTTATCTAAAATATCAGGTTCAAAGAAATTAATTACTTTTTTTAAATATTCATTAGCCATTTCTTCTTCCCAATATTCTAAGGGAAACCCTATAGGGTAGGTGAAATTCATTTTACAATCATTTCGCATACCACCAGTAGAATATTTGTGAGAATCTAGAATAAGAATTTTAAGAGAAGGTTTTTGTTCTAAAAGAGAAAAAGCGCAACCCATACCAGCAGGCCCAGAACCAACGATAACAACGTCATATTTACTCATTGAGTTTAATGCTCCTTGAAAAAAGGTAGGATGAAAAAAAAGCATCCTCTTTATTATTATAAAAATTGCAGAAAAGGTCAAACTAATTGGTGTTTTTTTTTAATTAAATATATATATGATAAATTATGTTATATAACTATATTATATATGCTTATAATATGATATCTTAATAAAAGATTTCAAACCTAAAAGGTGTTTTTGTTTTGGAGATATTTGCATGAAATATATTAGCGTCAAAGAAGCTAGCAAAAAGTGGGGGATTAGTGAAAGAAGAGTTAGAATCCTTTGCAGTGAAAATAGAATTGATGGGGTTACAAAGTCAAGTTGGGCTTGGCATATCCCTTCTAATGCTCCAAAACCTTCAGATGGAAGAATTATTCGTCATATTAAAAACATTGATTTAAGAGTTAATTCGATAAATTTTAAAAATCTTATAGATAGGCATGAGCAATTTAATAAGATTATTTCAAATCAAAATAAATATTTATCCTATTTTGATGATAGTGTTAATAGATTTTTATTAATGGCATTATCTCAAGAAAACCTTGAAGAAAGTGATATACTTAGAGTTTTAAATAATGAATATGTTCCAAGTATTAGTTACTCGACTCAATTGATTATTATTAATGCTAAATCAATTATCGTAAATTGTTTTAAACAAACTGGATATGGACCAATTCTACCTTCTTATTCTAAAGCTGATCCTTTCTTAAGTAATAGTAGACTTAGAGAAATAAATGATTGTCTTTATAAAGGTGTTGATGATTATTTTGTTTCTAAATATCGAGATAGACCTTTAACAACAACTACATCCTTAGAAGAAAAAGAGGTAGATGTCGCAATGCAGATTGAGACACTTATATTTCAGTATGAAAGTGAGTGGGAAAGTTTAAATTCTTTAGTCAAAGCAACTTTTATGTTCTCTCAGTTATTAAAAATACAACCTTTTTTAAAACATAACTTTTTATTTGCCTCTATAATTTTTGCCATTATTTTACTTGAAGGTCATTATCCTTTAGCTATAATTCCTGTAGATTTAATTCAAGAACTAAAAGCAAACTTAACTCTTACATTGAAGAGGGGAAATTATTCTAATTTAGTTAGTATGTTTGAAGTATCCTTAATAAAAGAATTAGATTCTTTAATTGATATAAATGAAATATAATTATACTTGTTATAATAACTTGAAAAGCACTTATTTTTATGATAGACCTAATTAGAATGATTTATCTAATTAAAGATCATTTGAGGACTAATTAAATGAATTCAAAACCAATTGTATTGAGAAAAGCAACAATTATTGATGGCCTAAATAATAAAAGGTATAAAGCTGATATTATTATTTTTGAAGATAAAATTAAAGAAATTAACAAAAAGTGTGATACTTCTATACACAATTGCTATAGCATTTACTGCAGTGGTAAAATAATCACTCCAGGCTTTATTGATGTTCATGGTCACAGTGATTTACAAATTAGAAGATCTAGTGATATGAAAGCTAAAATACAACAAGGAATAACTACAGAGATTGCTGGTAATTGTGGAATTGGTCCTTTTCCAATCAACTTAAGTGATGAAAATGTTGTTAAATCTATTAGAGAGTTAACTAAAGATGTTCTTGGCACCTTTGATTATGATTTTACAGATTTTTCAACTTTTTGTGAAAAAGTAGAATCAAATTTGCCAAATACTAATATCTTATTTTTACAAAGTCATACAGCTTTGAGAGCTAACGTCATAAAACCAAATGCCAATAGAGCAGCTACTGATTTAGAAATCAAACAAATGTGTAATTTGCTTGATATAAGTTTAAAGCAAGGATGTATAGGTTTGTCTACTGGGTTATATTACGCTCCATGCTTATATGCTGAGAAAAAAGAATTAATTGAATTATTAAAAGTTGTAAAACAAAATGATAAAGTTTTTGCAACTCATCACAGATGTGAAGGCGATAATGTAATTGAATCCTTAAAAGAAGTGATTTCCTTAGCCAAAGAGGTTGGGGTAAAGTTGGAGGTTAGTCATTTAAAAGCTATTGGTGTTGAAAATCAGAAGTATGTAAATAAAATGTTAAATTTGATTGATGAGGCAAAAGATGCAAATTTAGATATTGGTTTTGATCAATATCCCTATGAGTTTGGATCTACATCGCTTTATAGTCTACTACCACCCGATTATCTAAAATTATCTAATTTTGATTTAAAACAAGTCTTATCTGATGAAAATGAAAGAACTAAGATAAAAAATCTAATTATTCAAGGTGATGGCTGGGATTCAATTATTAAAATGTGTGGATTTGACAATATTTTTGCTATGTATTTAGAAAGTCAAAGAGAACTAGAAAATAAGAGTTTAAGAGAAATTGCATTGATTTTGAAAAGTAAGGATGATGATGATTCTTGTTTTGAGGCCTTATTTGATATTTTACAAAAAGAAAGTGGAGTGGCTCTAATGATAGATATAACTCAAAGTTTTGATAGTATGGATAAAATATTAAATCACCCTTTGATGTGTTTTGGCACTGATGCTATATACAGTGGTGATGAAATTTCTACAGTTCCCACACATCCTAGATCTTACCAAGCTGCAACACACTTAATTGAAACTTTTTATAAAAAAAGAAAAATTATTTCACTAGAAAATTTAATTCATAATATGACTTATAAAAGTGCTAAGAGATTTAAAATAGAAAATAGGGGGTCTATAGAAGTAGGAAAATTTGCAGATTTAGTAGTAATGGATATTGATAAAGTAAAAGATGTGTCTACTTCAAATGATGTAAAAATTCCACCTGAAGGAATTGAATATGTGTTTGTAAATGGAAAAAATGTTTACAAAGATAAAGATATTCAATTATCTCATGCAGGTAGAATTTTAAAACAATTATAAAAATTAAAATCTTTGTAGAAATTGTTTTGTTCTTGGATTTTGAGGATTATCAAATACCTCTTCAGCAGTACCTTTTTCTGCAATGATACCATCATCCATAAAAATAACTCTATCACTTATTTCTTTTGCAAAAGCCATTTCATGAGTTACTACAACCATTGTCATTTTTTCTTTTGCTAAGTCTTTGATAACTTTTAAAATCTCGCCAGTCAATTCGGGATCTAGAGCACTTGTAGGTTCATCAAACCATAGCACATTTGGTTTGAGAGCAAGAGCTCTAGCTATTGATACCCTTTGCTTTTGCCCCCCTGATAATTGAGAAGGGTAAGATAAAGCTCTATCTTTTAAGCCCATTTTATCGAGTAGGTTAAGAGCAATTTCATTTGCTTCTTCTTTATCCTTTTTTAACACATATATTAAAGCTTCAGTAATATTTCTTAAGATACTCATATGAGGAAATAAATTGAAATCTTGGAATACTAGTCCATTATGTAGCTGTATTTTTCTCTTTTGTTCATTAGTCAAAACAAGGTTGTCATTATTGCAAAGAGTATCTCCACAAATAATTACTTCACCACCTTCTATCGTTTCAAGTTGATTGATTGCTCTAAGTAGTGTGCTTTTGCCACTGCCTGACGAGCCTATAATTGATAAAACTTCACCTTGACTTACATGAAAAGAGATATCTTTAAGGACTAGGTGATCTCCATAGCTCTTTCTTAAATTATTAACTTCAATAACATATTTATTATCCATAATTTATTCCTCTTTAATCGTAATAACCAAGTTTTTTTTCAATTCTATCAAATATTTTTGAAACTACTGCATTCATTATAAAATAAAATACCCCAGCGATAAACAATGGCATTGTACTAAATTCTCTAGCAGATGCTGTTTTTGCAACTCTAAATACTTCTGCAACCCCAATTGTTTGGGCTAGAGCAGTATCTTTGACCAAAGTTATTACTTCATTACCCATTGCAGGAATTATTTCTTTGATAACTTGTGGGAATATAACATGGAAAAAAGTGTGGGCTTTTGTAAAACCTAAAACTTTACCCGCTTCATATTGTCCCTTATCAATGGATTGAATCCCTCCTCGATATATTTCAGCGAAATATGCAGCGTAATTAATTACATATGCTATAATTGCTGCATTTAGTCTATCGAAAGATGTCTTAAAAATATAATAAGGAGCAAAATAAACAAATATTAATTGCAATATTAATGGAGTTCCTCTCATTATCATTATATATATATTTATAATTTTTCGAACTATCCAAAACCGGCTTTGTTTTGCTTGAGCTACAACTAAGCCCAAAGGGAGGGCAAATAATAACGTAAAGAAAAAAATCTTTATGCTTACTAGAGTTCCCTCTAACATTGGTATTAATAATTGTTTCATAATATCTCCCAAATAAAAAATTAAGGACGTAAATAACGCCCTTAATTTATATTAAGTTAGTTAATTTAGTTTTCACTTACCGTACTAATATCTGCACCAAACCATTTTGTTGAAATAGCAGCAATTGTACCATCAGCAGCCATGTCTTTCAATACAGCTTGCACTTTATCTCTTAGAGCTACATCATCTTTTCTAAAGCCAATTCCATAGTTTTCTTCTGTTAAACTACCACTTAAGATTCTAAAGTTTTTACCACTTCTTTGAATGTTATCGTTAGCTACAAAAAGATCTAATAGTACAGCATCAACTCCACCTGCTTCTAAGTCCATTAAAGCAGTTAGATTATCACTGAATTCGATGATTTCTTCAAGACTGTCTTTGAACTCTGGTGAAGAATCCATAGCGTCGCTTGCACTACTACCACCTTGTAGTCCTACAACTTTACCTTTGACATCCACGATAGATTGATAAGATGAATCAGCTTTTACAACTAGAATTTGTTGATTTTTTAAATATGGATCTGTAAATAAAATTACTTCTTCTCTTTCTGGAGTTATTGTAAATCCATTCCAAATACAATCAATATTGCCAGTAGCTAATTCTTGTTCTTTACTACTCCAATCGATTGGTTGAAGAATTAAATCCACACCCATTCTTGAAAATACTTCTTTAGCAAGGTCAATATCATAACCTACAATTTCATTATTCTCATCTCTAAAGCCCATAGGTGGGAAAGCATCATCTAAACCTAGTACAAAAGAACCTCTATCCATAATTTTTTCTAAAGATAAATCTCCTTGAGCTTCTTTAGCTCCACTTGCAGCTAATGTTGTTAGTGTAAACATAGCTAAAACAAAAACAGTTAATAGTTTTTTCATAATTTTTCTTCCTTAAGTAATATTGTGGCAATTATAATAAAATTCACTATAACATACAAGTAATTATGAATATTTATACATATTTAGAATATTGGTGATGTGTTTATTCAGTATAACCTTCTCTATACCCACAGAAAAACTTTTCATGAATCGTTTTTTGTTTCTTTGGAGGAGGAGGAGTCATATAATCTCCATATAATATTGTTAATAATTCATCATATCCTTGAGGAACTTTAGCTATCAAATCTTCGAATGGCCAATCTATAATTGTTGCAATATTTTCATATGGAAAAGGTAATGATGAAATATATCCCTCTGTAACAGTACCAACTTTTTTTGACTTGGTAATAGGAATTTTACGTACATTTTTTTCCATAGATTTAAGAACTCTATTTATAGGTATCCAAAAAGTAAAAGGCCTACCTAAAATAATTAATAGGTTTATTAATAAAGAATTGTCTTTTTTGACAGTAGCAATTTTTGTATGTATAAGACCTCTTTTTACTTTATTGAAAAAGTATCTAAATTTGTTATTATCAAAAACATCAATGGGAAATATATCTATATAAACTCCCATTGGAATTCTTTGGGTGGTCCTTTCGTCAAGATACGTATGATTATCATAAACTTTTGCAAAAGGGAAATAATACGTTTTATCAAGCTCATAGCTATTTAAAATATAGCGTTCACTATTTTTATATGTTTTTATGAATCTGTCATAGTCAGGTCTAGGCATTGCGATATCTATATCATCATCCCAAGGGATAAAGCCTTTTTCTCTAATCGCACCTAAGAGGGTGCCTCCATATAAAAAATATGTGATATTATTTTCATCACAAAATTGAACAACATGTTTTAAAATTTTTAATTCAATTTGTTGCATTTCTTTTTTTGAAAGATGTCCTCTAAATCTTTCATCGACTTTTTCAAAAATCATTGATTCCTCTTCTTCTAGGTTATTTTTTTTAATTTTCTTTTAATTTTATCAACCATAATCATAGTTGATGGTAAAATTATAAGAGTTGAGATTGTTGTATTAAATAATGCTATTGCTAATAAAATTCCAAAATATTTAATTGGTGAGTATCGAGCAAATACTAAAACTAACATTCCAGATATAATTGATACACTTGTTAAAATTATTGGTCTACCAGTTTCTTTTAAAGTTAATCGTACAATACCAGTCATATGTAATTTATTATATTTTTTTTTGATATTAACATATCGTAACATGTAATGTATTGCATCATCTACACCAATTCCAACTGTGACAGTCACAAACATTGACGTTACAACATCAAAAGGAATTCTTAGAATATACATAAAAATATAGTTTGACATAATACCAATTAAAACAGGTAAAATTGTATATATACTGTTAATAACAGATTTAAATAAAAAAATAAGAATAAGAAATACTAGTACGAAAGAAAGAATTGTGGATTTTCGTTGATCTTCATTCATAACTTTAGTTAAGTGAAGACCATTTGTAGCATCACTCCAATATTGAATAGTAATATCATCGGGAAGAATAGATCTATTCTCGTCCATTACTTTCTCGATTCGCTCAGCAGCTTCAAGAGTTGGTTGATCCATTTGAACACTATCATAGTAAGTAATTCTTAATACTACTTGGTTACCATCTTCAGTAATTAGATTATCAATTAATGAACTATTATTATCCATATTATTAGATATTAATTTTATATATCTTGTTAATACTAATAAAAATCCTTTATTCCTAGGGATATCTTCTGTTCCCGAATAAATTTTATTCATAAAGGATACATAATTACTAAAAGATAAATCATGTACTAAATCCGGACAATTTTCCATTAATGTAGTTTCATACTTATGAACTGTTGTTAAATTTTCAGGATTCAAAAAATAGTTTTCAGAGCCTTTTGGAGCTTGCAATACTATATAGAGTGGAACAGTACTCCCATATTCAATTGCATAGTTTTTGAAATCAGCTACCAAAGAGTCGTTTTTAGGGAAATATTTCATGAAATTGGTTTGAGTTGCAATGTGATCTTTGCTAAGGAAAAAACCGATAACAATAAGAACAGTTATTAGAATATTAATGTACCAACGCCTAACTACATATTTAGAAAATTTATCAATAGTTTTAGATAAAAAACCATTTCTTATAGCATTTAGTTGAGTTTCTCTTGGTTGTTTTGCTGTTTTTAAAGTTGCAGGGATATATATTAATGATAAAATTGCACAATATACAAGACCAATTGTTACAGTTAATCCCATTTGTCTAAATCCTTCGATTTGGCAGATTAATAAAGAAGAGAATCCGATGGATGTGGTTAGACATGCTAACCAAATAGTTTTATTTATTTTTGAAATTGCTGTAACAACATGAATATTTATATCTTGTGAATCGCTTTTCTCAAAATTAGCATAAGACTTATAATACTCAGTGAGAACATGAATACTGTAAGCTGAGCCCAAAATCATCACCATACAGGGTATTATAAGGTTGATTAGGGATAAAGGATATCCAAGAAGAGTCATAGTCCCTAGAGTCCAAATTATAGCAATTAGTGTAAGACTACACGGGATTAATACTGCTCTTTTCCCTTTAAAAGAAACGTAGAAGATAATAATAATAACTATGAAAGCTAATGATAATAATAAAAATAAATCGCCTACAAGGTACTTGCTTAATCTTGAACGTAGAGGGCTAGATCCTCCTGTAGTCACAGTTCCAACTTCATTTAACTGTCTTACAATATCACCCCATTCCTTATCTAATGTTTCACTTTGAGCATCAGTTTCTCTACTAGAAAAAGTAACAACCATGTTGGTAAAATCTTTATTTAATAATAAACCATTTATGACGTCATCAGAAATAGCTTTTTCTTTTACTGCATCAACCTCTTCTTGGGTCCATAATTCTCCAGGAGTATGGTTGCTAATTGGAACTATAGCTAACCTAGTCCCTCTCTTTTCTATAGTAACCATATCCAATAAAGAAAAAGGTTGAGATAATTCATTGTATGTGCTTAATTCTGATAAAACTTTATCTAAAATATTAAAAGTTTTTTCAGTAAATAATTCGTTAGATTCAAGCATGAAATAATATTGTTTTGGATAATCAGATTCAACATCACTTAATATACTTGTTTTTAACGCTTGTAGCTCTTCATTTGGAGGAAGTATCTTAGACGTATCTGTATCTATAGTTATATTTCTCAATGAAAATCCAAACCCTATTGTTATAAGAAGGATAATTGTTAGAAAAACTTTATAATTGTTTTCCACATACTGAATAATTTTTTTCATAAAATCTCCAAAGGTTAAATTCAAATTTATATTGAGGCTTTAAATTGTTTTCTTTTTTTAGAAAAACTGTAAAAATAAGGGATCGCTGGAACCGTTGCAAGTGCTAGAAGTATAATATTGCCTTGTACCTTATATTTATAGCTCAAATATCCAAAAATAGCAGCAACTAAAGTAAGAAAAAACATTCTAATTAGTGGTAATTTAATTTTCATAGCAAATCTTATCCAAATTAATCTAACAATTGCAGTAGTTAAAAATCCAATTAAGTTTGCAACACCTGCACCAATTAAACCATATGAATTTATTAAAGGATCAATAGTTACTAAATATGCAATAGCTCCTATACCAATTGAAAACATGATTGGTTTACTGTTTACAGAGTTTCCAATAATGCTTGCTAGCATTAAACTTAGCATATCTATACTAAGGGATGCTGTTGTTAAAAACAATATGGAAAGAAGCTCACTGTATGCAGTTCCTAAATAATATGGTACTATTAAGGTAGCTGCTGGAACAAAAAGTATATAAACAAGAATTAAAATTACAGTTATATTGAAAATGGCTTTACCGAAATATTTATTTCTTTCTTCTGCTCTATCTTTATTTGAATATGCTATTTCTTGCCATGCCATGATAAGCCCAAAAGATAGAGTAGGTATAGTTCTTGAAACGTTTAATGCAAGTGCATATATACCATTTTTATAAGATCCCATAGCATTTAACAATTTAATATTTGTGTAGTGTTGTAAAATCCAATTTCCAAACGCTGCTATTGCTAATGGAAAAGCAAAATGCAGTATTTTAATTAGTAAATCTTTTTTTATATATTTAATGTCAAAATTAGCTACTAATTTAGTTTTGTTTTCTAAATATATAATTTGAATTGTATACCCAATACTCATTGACCAAAGAATGGAAGGGGAAGGGAATTTTAATAAAAGAACAAGAATGATTATTGAAATCAGATAAAAAGAATGATATAGAGAAAAACCTACGGTGTAATTTAATTCTTTATCTTGACCTCTTGCAACATTAAGGTAAAATAGACTAGTTGAATAACATATTCCATATATCAATCCTGATTTAGGGAATGGAATATTCATAAAATGATTTATTATTGGTACAGAGATAAACAGACCTAATGTACAGATAAATTGGATTAATAAAGAAGAATACATAGTATTTTTCTGAAATTCTTTATCTTCTTTTTCAATGCCATACATAAATCTAAGCATGGCGTTAGGTATATCCAGAAAGCCAAAGGTAGAAACTAAAAACATTATAGAAATTGTAAATTCATAATTTCCAAAATCAGATGGATTTATGTAATTTGTAATTATCGGAGCGGCAAATAATGCTGCTAGAACAGATGCCGCAGTACCAAATGAATATATTAGTGTTTTTTTAGATAAATCACGTTTTTTTGATTTTGACATGGATGAAAATATACCTCTTTGTTATTATAAAATTCTACCCTTTTTAGTTATTTATTTTATTAACCATAAAAAAAACACATTCTAATGTACCAAAAGTTACACATGCAAGGGTTAATAATTTCTTTTATTACCTAAAAAGAGTAAAATTTAGTTGATTTTAGGTATTCATAATATTTATTCTGATTTTTTAAATGAATTTTGTAAAAGCTTTTTTTAATTTTGTATTTTTATCATCATTAACATAATGCAGAGTGTTTATATTAAGAGAAGCAGCTGATGCAATATTTTCAGATATATCATCAATAAAGTATGCTTTATTAGCTTCTGTATTTTCCTTTTCCAAAATGTATCTGAAAAAAGAGGGGTTTGGCTTATAGTGATGAATTTCATTGCTAACGTAAACCGAATCGAAAAGATCAAATAATCCCATTTCCTTCATTTTTTTAGTATGAGGAGCAAATGTGTTTGAACCTAATACAACTCTTTTCCCATTTTCTTTTAATTTTTTTATTAAATTGATAATTTTAACATTGAAAACTGGATTGAAATAATTATAGAAAGGATCTCCACTAATATTAAGATTTAAATTCTTATTAACATGATTTAAGAAAAATTCAGTTGAAATATTCCCATCCATAAGAGGTGCGGTATAGAAGTTGAAGTCTTTAATAAATTCACTTTTTTGGTCAGTCGTAAAGTTATATTGATCAAAAATACCATTGAAGCAATGAATATTTTCAATTACAACATTTCCAGCATCAAATATAAAAAGTGAACAATTATCAGCTTTTTCAAATAAATTTTCATATAACCCTTTATAACAAAGCGGATCATCCAAAGATTTAACATACCTATCAGCAATTTTCTTGCTATAAGTAAAAGTTGTTTTATTAAAATCTACATTAACGGCAATAGAATACATGTCACAGTCGTTTGCAGCTTGAATGCCATTAATTGCATCTTCATAGACAACACAGTCACTTGGTTTAATAGCTAAATTAGCTGCAGCTTCTAAGAATATAGCAGGGTTAGGTTTGCCTTTTTTAATATTTTTAGCATCTACAACATAATCAAAATATTTTTCAATATTAGTTATTTTTATAATTGTTTTTGCGTTAGCAGAAGCACTAACTAAAGCCACTTTTACATTATTATTTTTTAATTTTTGTAAAAGATCAATAGTCCCTTTTGATAAAAGAGAATCTTTGTTTTCTTCAATCTTTTTTAAATATAAATTATTTTTTAAAGTAGATATGTACTTAATATTTTCTTTATTTGGCCTAATTCCTACGGCTTTGCAGAAAATTTTAGCACCTTCATTTCTTAAAACTCCTTTTAATTTGTCTTCAATACTGCTATCTAAAGTTATATTATAGTTTTTCTTAGCAATTTCTGCATAACAAGCATTATGGTATTCTTGGGTGTTACATAAAACCCCATCCATATCAAATAGAGCAGCTTTCACTTATCATTCCTCCTAATTGAATGTTCTAAATAAAAATTATCAAAGCATAGATATTAATACAATATAATTATTGTAAAAAGTAATAAAGTTAATAAAATGATAAAATTGTTTAACTAATTTCTTTTTTTAATTTTAATCTTTTTTTCAGTTCTCTCCTGCTTTTTGCAGGTCTTTCTTTAATACTATGAGGTTTCATTAATAGCTGTTCTGGGTTATTTAATAAATCCTGTAAAACTTTTAAGGATTGTACAAAATAATAACCATCAGCAATTCTTTCATCTAATGTTATTCCAAGATTGATTGTATCACATCTTTCAATTGAATTATTTTTTTTGATTCTTTTTCTAGATAAAGAGCCAATAGTTATAAAAAGACTAGTAGTTCCCCATTGGTATAAATGATGGTGAACAGAACTATTTTTTAAACCAATACTACCAAGATTACTAAGATAAGCAGTGCAATGTAGTCCATCTTCATCAATGATAGATTTTGGAGCAATTCCTTTTGTGTCTAAAAATTTAATAAAAGAAACAATTGCTGTTAATATGAAAGGAGGAAAGGCTGTAAAGATATCAACTAATCTATCAGCACCATTGTTATTATTTATTGAACTATTCTCTCTAGCTTCATCAATTTTTTTATTTACCTTAATAGAAATCTCTTCTAAGGTAGAATTCGGATCAAACCTTAAAATGATGCTATGTTCAGGAGCTTCATCATTATACTCTTCTTTAACTATAAAGTTTAGTGAAATTTCATTCCTTTGCCAAAGTCGTTTGTTCATAATAAATCGATTTAGTTCAGGTCTTAAAACAATCAGTCTTACAAGAGCAGCAATTAAAATTTCAAAAACCCTATATTTTCTATCTAATGAAGCAGAAATATTATTTTGAATAAACTCAAGAGTTTTAGTTAAATCAAGATCTAAATCAATAAAAACTAATGAATCACATTTCCTCGGCATAATAAAGGGAAATACTTTTTTTAACGACTGAACATTATATACATATGTAGAATCATTACGTCTTGGCATAAAAATTAATCCTTTTTGTTTTTAGATTATACATCAGATATTTAGATTATGTAATATTTTTGTTTATTTATAACAAAAAATACCCTATATTAATTAAATCTATGTATAAATATTTCTTCTTTATAAGGAAAAAATGTATTTTGTTTATTTTTATTCACTAAAACTATAATTTTGTTAACCCTTTGGAACATAAAGTTAGTATAATCTAATAATTTATTTTTTTTATTATTTAGTAAAAAATTTTATTAATTTGTTGGAATATAAGGAATTAGTTTTTGTATTATGTCATATACTATTAAAATATTTAAAAAAAAAGTTCAATAAGTGAGTGACAAAATGTTTAAAATTGGTTATATTGTTACATATGAATAAATCAGGTGAAGATTACTTAGAAGCTGTTCTCAATATTGAGAGCGAAAAAGGTGTTGTTAGAACAACGGATATTGCATCAAGGCTTAATGTTTCCAAACCTAGTGTAAATAGGGCTATGAAAGTTCTAAGTGCAGAAGGTTATATTGACCATGAAACTTATGGCAAAATCACTTTGACTGAAAAAGGCAAAGTTTATGCCTCTATGGTATATAAGAGACATAAAACCCTAGTTAGATTTTTAAGAGATATCTTAAATGTCAGCGAAGATGTAAGTAAGAGGGATGCTTGTTTGATTGAACATGATGTTTCTAGTGAAACTATGGAGAAAATAACTAGTTATCTAGAAGGTCATCTTGGAGTAGAAGAAAACAAAGAATAATAAAGAAATATAATAAAATGAAATAATTAGAAATTACAAATGGGACCAAATTTGGTCCCTTTTATTTAGTTAGAGTTTAACTCATTATTGATATTATAGACTATAAATGATTCCCTATACTTATTTGGACTAACACCTAAAAAATGCTTAAAGATTTTTGAGTAATAACTAGGATTGTGGATTCCAACAGCGTTACATATTTGATTAATACTTAAACTCATATCATTCATAAGGTGAATACTCTCATTTATCCTGTAAGAATTTAAATACTTAACAAAGTTCATTTTAGTTTCACTTTTAAATACTCTTGAAAGGTGGGCTTCACTTACTCCTAAAAAAGCAGCTGTTTCTTGAAGACCAATATTCTTTGAATAATTTTGCTCAACAAAATTTATTGCAGAATTAGCTAAATGATTGTTTGTACTTTGTGGTAATTCAATGGCAATAAATTTCTTTTCTACATTGCTTTCAATGACATTTTTTCGATCTTTTTCAATTTTCTTTTTCATGGTCATTAAAACAAAGTTAAATTTTTGAGGAGTTATTGGCTTTTGATGATACTCAAAAACACCTAATCCAAAGGCTTTATGAGTACTGCTCATTTCCTTTTCGCTGTTACCAAAAATAAGGGTGTGATAAATAGGGCAGGCTTGAAGCATTGCATAAACCCCTCTAACTGAGAATTCAGTTATTACCATATCTGGCTTTAAAAGCTCAATTAGTTTTTGTGCTATAATTCCTTCTTTTAGTGAAGCAATTACCTCGATTCCCAAATGTTTCCAATCTATAGATGAAATTAAATCTAATCTAGTGTAATCATCTCTAATTACCATAATCAATGAATAACTCAAAAGACTTTTCCTTTAGTTTAATAAAACAATACAAATTTATAATATAATATAACATCACAATAATCTTATACAATAAGTAAGATACGATATTAGTTAATTATATTTATTTTAATGACACAAATAATAAGCAGCACAGTTATAATCGTCATAACAAATAACATTAGAACAACTATACATAATTTATCATAATTTGTGAACATTTATTTATAAAATATAAAAAAATTATATTTTAGTACTCACTTTAAATTTTCTATATTAATTAAAACCGAGTTTTTATAATTAACATATCAATAGTAAAATGAATATTATTTTTTAACAATATAAAATAAATTATTTTTTATCTACATACAGTATCAATTTGTTAAGTAAAACATCATTATATAATTGTAATAAAATTTTCATATTTATTGCAACTTTATACACTATTTGAGTAAAATAGTAATTAGATTTCAAAAAAAATTTAAATATTTTTTAT
>JAQQAS010000019.1 GCA_028532815.1 Pleomorphochaeta sp. | reverse complement strand
TTGTACTAAAATCATTCCATTGTTTGTACTAAAATCATTCCATTGTTTGTACTAAAATCATTCCATTGTTTGTACTAAAATCATTCCATTGTTTGTACTAAAATCATTCCACTGTTTGTACTAAAATCATTCCACTGTTTGTACTAAAATCATTCCATTGTTTGTACTAAAATCATTCCATTGTTTGTACTAAAATCATTCCATTGTTTGTACTAAAATCATTCCATTGTTTGTACTAAAATCATTCCATTGTTTGTACTAAATTTATTCCATTGTTTGTATATGAAACTCCAATTAAATTACAGATAAGTTTAATAAGGCAAATGTTTATTCATTTGTTGATTTGAATCTTTATTCAAAGCTTTTAATAGGGGAAGTAGATTTGAAAGTTTAGAGGTGCTAACACCTTAAAAGATATTTATTATAAGAAATAGAAACTGAAATATAAAATTTGTTAGAAAGGAATTGAAAAATTAACTTTATAAACCATTGATACCATGTAGAATAGGGAATAATTGTGATTTATCAATTCATTCCAGGCCTCTTCTTCAGGTTCTTCCATAAAATTGGTTTCTTTATTTTCTAATGCTATAATTGGCAAATTTACACTAAAAGAAAGATTAAAATTTTCCTTATTATTTTTTTTAAATGAATAACCTATTTCACCAATGGGGCCTATTGTAAAACAAGTGTAGTGAGAGTGTTCATTTGAAAAATCAAATTGCATAAATACATCTGAAGCTAATCCTAGATTAAAGAAAAAAGAATTATAAGAGATCAGGTTATAGTTAATAGTCCCATGTAAGCAAATAGTTTCAAAAAAGTCTTGTAGAGTAGCTTCATCAAAGCTTTCTTTACTATCTAGTATAGCAAATAGTGGATAACTTGCTGTTGCTTTAATATTAAACTTATCTGTTTCTCTTGTTAAAGAAACTCCTATATCATTCATATTTACATCAATGCCGGTTTTATAAGTAGGTTTAGCAAATAGAGATACACTTATATTTATTAAAACAAATATGAATAAATACATTTTTTTCATAATTATATGTTAATCTATTATTGTTAATTGTCAAATAGTATAGTAAATCTATTTTTATATTTTGTAATATTAAAGTGAAAAAGGAAAAATATGAAAGAAAATGATAAACAAGCATTAAGTCAACTAGGAGTTGATAATCTAATCTCTTTGATTGAAAATTATGCGGATATTGATGAGTTTTTTAGTGAATATATTGAACGTTACATTAAAAGTGAGGATGAAAATTATTTGAGATTAAAAAAAATAATTGAAAATATAGAGGATGAAGATGAATATACTATCAGAAATACTTTATCTGAGTATTTCAGAGAGATAGAATTATTAATAAAGGATCCCAAAAAGGGGATTCAATTAATAACTAAATTTTATGACAATTATGAATATATTGATTCCATATTTGAAGAATATTTATATAATTGTGATGAAGACTTTGAATTTTTCTCATATAGTGCGCAAGATTTATTTTTTAAATATATTAGAGCTTGTGAAGATAGAGAATATGTCTTAGATAAAATTATTGAATTAATATATATTGAAGGATTTGATAGCTATTATCCTTTTGTAAACTCTATAAATACAGCACTAACTAAAGATGAACAATTAACATTAGTTTCAAATCTAATTAATCAATCTTTAAAACTTCCATTTATCAAATATGATTTGATAGCTGATTTAGCAAAACAAATTCCAAATGGAGCTATATTTGAGAAGGCAATTGTTAAAGATATTTCTAACAATAATAAATATGATTTACTAAAAATTGCCGAAGTATATTGTGCTGAAGAAAAATATGATATAGCTCTCTCCAAATTAAAAAATTATTCTACTTCAAATTATGTTGATGAAGAACAAATGATTAAACTTTATATAGAAATTTATAAAGGTTTAAAAAATACAACAAAACAAATTGAATATGCAACAACTCTTTTTGAAAATCATCCAACGATCAAACATCTAGATGAATTAACAAAATTACCTATTTCTTATGAGAGAAAAGAACTTATAAACAAGCAAATAAAGTTAATTCTAAACAATAATAATATTTTACATTTTAGTGATAATATGAAGTTTTTATTTGATATAAGAAGAGCTGACATTGCAGAAAAATATTTTTATAATAATATTGATAAAAGATTAAGTTTATTCTGGTATAACAACAATCTGATTAGTAATTTTATAGAAGCCAAAAATTATTTAATAGTTTCAATTTTATATCGAGATAAAGTAGAAAATATATTAAATGATGGAAATACTAAAGCATATGATAAAGGGGTATATTATCTTAGAAAATTAGAAGCTTTTAGCAATGAAATTACAGATTGGAAGGATTTTCCTAATCATTATGATTTTTTTAAAAAAATAAAAATAAACCACGGTCGTAAATACTCTTTTTGGAATAAGTATTCTAGCAATATCAACAATATGAAATAAGAAAATAACAGTATTTTCAGTTAATGTTGCTACAGATATAAAAGGGATATGTGTTCAATGCTCTAATTAGGGCACAATTAAATTTGTTGCATAATCCACTACACTTGGACACCGTTATTCCATCATTTGGACAACGTTATGTTCATTCGGATAAATTAAATTTCTATCATTAATGTTTAAAAATGGTTTTATATATAAAAAAACATCGCTTTTTTTCTATTCCTGTTATAGAATTATCTTAAATAACATTTAGTTAGTAAGTTTTGATATAGAGAGTTTTTTGTTAGTTTAGGATTTACTACAACTATTATTTTTATCTAGGAGGCAGTTTATGCATGACAAGTATTATCTTTTAAGAATTGAATTATTAGAAATAGAACCTAAAATTTGGAGAGACTTTGTTGTCCCATATGATATTTCTTTAGATAGATTGCATGATGTCATTCAAATTGTAATGGGATGGACAGAGTCTCATCTTTATCAATTTGTTGTGAAGAATAAAAAATATAGTGAATTTTTAGAATATCTTGAAGATTTTGATGATGTTAGTGATTCTAGAATTATTCGATTAAATCAATTGATGAAAAGAAAAAATCAAAAGATAAACTATGAATATGATTTTGGAGATGGATGGGATCATGAGATTACTCTACTAAATAGTAATTATGATCCAAAAAGTCCTTATGAGTTAGAATGCCTTGATGGCAAAAGATGTTGTCCTCCTGAAGATGTTGGTGGTCCTTATGGATATGCAAAATTTTTAGAAGTAGTAAATAATCCAAGTCATGAAGATTTTGAATATATGATGATGTGGGCAGGGGAAGACTTTGATAGTGAAGATTTTGATTTAGAATATATCAATTATGAGCTTATCAAATATTACAATCATGCAAGATTTAGATCTTTACCTTGGGGCGAGAATTAAGTTCTTATCATCCTTTTTATATGATCTACTTAATAAATGAATTAGTATAAATAACAACTATATACTTTCAATTTAAAAACATTTCAAATTTGGAAATTGCTAAATTGAAAGTTAATTTTCTTATGGAATCTCTGTGAAATATTTTGTTTGATTATCAATATATTATTTTCCGTTATTTTCTATATCACTTATGAAAAAGAGTTTTTCCTTTAAAATTAATCCATAGTTTAAAAATTTTAAATGCTATTTAAATGTAGCAAAATATTGTTCTCATCACAGTGGAAAACTGTCCAAGTTAGAGCATAGAATGAAACGATAGTCCTACATATTGTAGGTATTAAATATAGTGCTTTATGTAAAAAATTTGAAACAAGTATAAATCTATTTTAAAAGCTACATTTTTTTTACCAACTAAATGTGATTACTCTCCTATAAATGTAATAAAACTATTAAGAAAGTTTTTAAAGCTTGTTTTAATGCAAATAATTCTAATTATTTCTCATACCTTATTATCACATTTTATAGAGAGTGCATCTTAACAAACAATAGTTTATCATCTCTTTTTCCTACTAAATTTTAATTAAAATTGACAACTAATTCTATCTATTGAATCTTTGTTATTTTTTAGTCAACAAACTCTTGTTAGATTAAAATATTAAACACTTTTTTAAACATAATTATTTGTTCCATAGTTATTTAACTTAAAATTTCCCTTCTAAATATTTGTTGACATACGCTATTAGGAGTCTTACACTATTTAAGCAAATGTTTAATTTTTTTAAATATTTTCAGATTTTACAAAAGGAGAGTAAGATGAAAAAATTTTTAGTTTTATTGCTTTTATCTGCAATGATCGTTGGAAATTTATTTGCAGGTGGACAAGATGAAAAGGAGATGGCTAAAGCTGTAGAGGTTGATGAAAGTGCCCCTGTTACAATTCAATTTTGGCATGCTATGAGTGGAGATAGAATTGATTTAATTCAATCAATTGTTGATAAATTTGTTGCTGAAAACCCTAATATAACTGTAGAAGTACAATATGCAGGTAGTTATAATGATACTTTAAATAAAGTAAAATCAGCTTATAAAGCTGGAAACGCACCTGCTATTTTCCATAGCTATGAAATTGGTACTTTGGGTATGATTAACAGTGGCTTAGTATCTCCAGTAGATGAACTAGCTGATAAATTTAATCAATCCATTGATTGGGATAATTTCTTTGTTCCTGTAGAAGGTTATTATAAGTATCAAGGTCAACATTATTCTATGCCATTTAATTCTTCAACACCTTTACTTTATTATAATAAAACTTTATTTGAAAAAGCTGGTTTAGATCCAGACAATCCTCCAGAAACTTATTCTGAAGTTATTGAAGCTGCAAAAGCTTTAAAAGCTAGTGGTATTGAAAAACCTGTTACATGGAACCTACATGGATGGTATTTTGAAGAAATGATTGCATTACAAGATGCTCCTTTTGCTAATAACGACAATGGCCGTGGTTCTGAGTTACCAACTGAAGTTTTATTTAATAATGAAGAAGGTAAAAAAGTATTTGATTGGTGGATTGGAATGTATAATGATGGTCTATTTAATGATGTTGGACCAGGTTGGTCAAACCATAGAGCTGCTTTTGGATCTGGTGAAGCTGCTATAATCTTATCATCTTCTTCAGATGTTAACTTATTAACAAAAGCCTTAAATGAAAAAGGTTGGGAAATGGGAACTGGTTTTATTCCTCATCCAGAAGGTTCTGATGGTGGTGTAGCTATTGGTGGTGGATCTCTTTGGATTACTAATCAACTTACTGAAGAACAACAATTAGCTGCTGTTAAGTTAGTTAAATATATTGCTAATGATGAATCTCAAAAAGCTTGGCATAAAGGAACAGGTTATTTCCCTGTAACTAAATCTGCAATGGATTCTTTAGACAGTGAAGGTTGGTTTGAAGAAAATCCTAACTACAAGACTGCTTTTGATCAATTGTTAGTAAGCCCTGGTACATTGAATTCCTCTGGAGCACTTCTAGGTGTATTCCCAGAAACAAGAGAAATAGTTCAATCTGCAATTCAAGAATGTTATCAAGGTAAAGATACTCAAGAAGCTTTAGATGAAGCTGCAAAAGAAGTTAATGACTTGATTACTGAGTGGAATGAACTTATTCAATTATAATTTCAATTACTAGTAAAAATTATAAGGAGGACATTTTGTCCTCCTTGCACTTTATCTTAATATAGGAGGTTTTGATGAAGCAATCGGTTTTCCCATCTAAAGTGTTACCATATATATTATTACTTCCAACTTTTATTATTTTAATAATATTTTTATTCTATCCGGCTTTTGAAACATTCAGATTATCATTTTATAAAGTTAATCCATATACCAATGCTACTAAATTTGCTGGTCTATATAATTTTAAAAAAGTATTTTTTAATCCTGACTATGGTCATAGTTTTGGTATTTCGATTTTATTTAGTCTTTTGGTTGTTATGCTAGGTATTATTATATCTTTAGCACTTTCTGTTTTGTTAAATCAAAACTTTAAGGGAGCTAAAATATATAGAACTTTAATGATCTGGCCTTATGCTCTATCCCCTGCAATAGCTGGAGCTTTGTTTAATTTTCTTTTTAATCCTGCAAATGGGATTATATGTTTTTTTAGTGGTAATTATACTTGGTTAACCAGTGGAAATAGTGCTTTTATTGTTGTAGCTCTAGCCGCAACTTGGAAAAATTTAGGTTACAATATTGTATTTTATCTCACAGCACTGAGAAATGTTCCATCAGATTCTCTAGAAGCTGCTGCAATTGATGGAGCAGGTTCTGTTAAAAGGTTTTTCAAAATTACTTTAGCTTATATATCTCCAACAACCTTTTTCTTATTTGTTATGAATACTACATACGCATATTTTGCTTCTTTCGGTTTAATAGATGTATTAACAGAAGGTGGACCTGTAGATTCAACTAATATTCTTATTTACCAACTTTACAAAGACTTCTTTGTAAATTCAAGAATTGGATATGCTGCAGCTGAGAGCTTAGTATTATTCTGTATCGTTGTTCTAATTACTGTGGTTCAATTTAAAACTACTGGTAAGAAAGTACACTATCAATAGGAGGGGTGTATAATGATTGTTAAAAAAAGAACCATAGTTACTTTTCATGTGCTATCTATATTATCAGTATTCATAATTTGTCTTCCTGTTCTTTTAGCTTTAATTATAAGCTCTCAAACAGAAGTACAAGTATTTTCTAATCCTCCTAAATTAACTTTTTCTAATAACTGGGTATCAAATTATACAACTGCATGGAATAGAGTAGATCTAGGAAGGATGATGTTTAACTCAGCCTTTATTGCAATTATGGTAACTATTGGTAAAATTATTATGAGTTTATTAGCAGCATTTGCTTTTACTCATTTCGATTTTAAAGGAAAGGGTATTCTTTTCTTTGTTATAATTATTACATTGTTACTTCCTGTTCCTGTTAGAATCGTTGCTTTATTTGATGTTGTAAGGGGTTTTGATTGGATCAACACTTATGCTGGTTTGATAGTTCCATTCTGGGCTAGTGCAACTGGTACATTCCTTTTTATTCAAAGATTTAAAACTATTCCAACAGAATTAGTCGATGCTTCGAAAATAGATGGATGTAGACCAATGCAATATTTCTTTAGAGTATTACTTCCATTAACTAAAAATACTATTGGAGCTTTAGTTGTAATTGAATTTATCTATATTTGGAATCAATATTTATGGCCATTAATGGCAACAAATACTGATAATATGAGAGTTGTGCAAATTGGAATAAAGATGTTGATGAATGCTGAATCTTCAAATAACTGGGGTGTTATAATGGCTGGTGTAATTATAACAATAATTCCACCTTTGTTTGTTTTCTTTATTTTGCAAGAAAGCTTTATGAAAGGGTTTGCCCTTCAAAGTGAAAAATAAATTTCTTAAAAAAATCGAAATATTTGTGCTTAAAAATAATATTTCAAATATCATAAATTGCACATTATATTTCGATTTTATTTACTCTTTTTAAATTGATTTAGTTAGCATAAAAATTTGACAAATATATAAAATCTTTGTACAATTTAGTATCTTTTCGGCAAAATGCTTATATGTTTGCCGAAAAAATACAAAATGTGTTATGAATAAAAAATGATTGTTATAATTTTAAAATAGACTTTCTAGTTGAAGTTTAAATCTACAAGACTACATAGATTCTTAGCATATAATATTGATTAAATCTCTATTGTTTATTTGCCTTTACTATTTCATTTAGTTTTATATTTTTATTTCTATATCTATTACTATTTACTTCACCATTTATATGTATAGCTTGTTTAGGACAACTGTGAACACAAGCAAAACACATAAAGCATTTATCACTCAATTTTATTTTTCCAGTTGTAGGATCTAAAGAGATGTTACTAACTGGACAAACACTAGCACAAACTCCACATTGCACGCATGAGTCATCTACTTTTAAGTAATTATCAATTCCCTCACCATAAACATGTACTTTCAATCTTTTTTTGTTAAAAGGCTTTCCTTCTCTATTAAACATGTAAGATGCTGATTTTTTAGATAAAAAGGATTCTTTTAATATCCAATTTTTAGATTCTTCAATATCCTTTTTAAGAATACATATATTTTTTTCAATTTCTTTTTTAGGTTCTTTTTTAATTTCTTTTACCATATCAAAAGTGGGAATATAATTATCAACCATTTGAATTTTATTTATATAAGAAAAGTTAAGGTTAGATTCTTTTGCAACACTTTTTAAATGAGTTGCTACAGCCCCTGAATAAATACCATAAGTAGTTATTGCAAAAAGATAATTTGTATTAAATTTTGCTTTTTTTAAAAAATCAACTACATATGGTGGAACTGCCCACCCATGCAGTGGAAAAACTATTCCAATTTTTTCATCACTAAATTCATATATTCCTTGTTTTATCATTTGCGGTATTGATAAAATTTCACCACCAAGTGATTTTGCTACATATAGGCTATTTCCTGTTGCTGTAAAATATAGTACTTTCATTTTTCCCTCATTACTATTAAATTTATTTAATTTTGTTGTTTGATAAATGTACAATATCATACTAATGCCTGAATAAAAATATAAAATTATATCTAAAATATGCCTATTTGTATCATTAGTGATTAAAATGATTGTTTTACTAAATTTAATATATTCCTATATAAATGTAGATGATGAAGAATCAGAGAATATAAATTATTATTTACATTTTAGATTCTATGATTTTTGTTATTTACTAATCTGCGTATGATGTTATTTTTCAACAAATAGTGAGATATGGTGTATTCTTTGTATAATTTCTTAATCCTTGTAGCTTAATTAAAGATTATATTTGTTTTATTAATTTGATTATTCGTTTATCACTTTTAAAGAAGGGTAAAGCTTTTTAAATTTAGTAAATTTATCTCTATATTTATCAACTCTATCTTCTTGAGGTAAATAAACTTTTTTATCTTGATTAGATAGTAATTCCCTTATAAATTCTTCATAAGAGTTTATAAAACCTTCATGTATCAATACAGAGCTTGTTAATGAAATGCTTGGTAAGTATTCACTATCGCTATAAACTGTAATTGGGACTTCAAATATGTTTGCAAATATTTGATTCCAAGATAGTGTGAGTGCACCACCACCAATTAAAGAAATAGTTTTAGGAGTTACCCCTAGTTCTACTATTCCTTGCTTTAGTGAGTATGCTACACCTTCTAGTGCACTTATAGCTAAATCAACTAATGAAGTATTTGGATTTAATCCAAAATAACATCCTTTTATTTTATTGTCTGCAACTGGATATCTCTCTCCAACTAAATAGGGAAGAGTTATTAAATCTGTATCATAATTTAAATTTGTATCTAATAAGTTATCCATAAGATCATATTTATTATCTTTATCTTTAAATATTAGATTAGTAACCCATTTATGAACAGAAGATGCGTTTAGTACTGGAATTACATTTATATAATAGCCTTCATTAATTGCACATAAATTAAAAGCTTCTTTGTTTGGAGACTTGGAAATATTAGCTATCCAACCACTAGTTCCTAAGTTGATGTTTAATTCATTATCTTTAACAATGCCACTAGCAAGGGTTGTAGCCCCCGCATCACCGGAACCTGCAAATATTTTTAACTTAGGATTTAGCCCTAACTCCAATGCAATATTTTTATCAATTGTGTTAACAATATCTCCACAGTTTAATATTTTGGGAAGAATTTCTTTATTAACTTCAATAGTGTCTATATATTCTTTTTTATAGATATCCATCATACCTGTTGTTGATAAAGTTGTTGTATCAGCAACTGCTATATTAGTTAAGTATAACGTTATGAAATCTTTTGGAGAAAATAATATATTTTTTGTGTTTTCTAATACCTTAGGTTCATTTTCTTTTACCCAATACATTTTGGATAAAGGTATTGAACCATTCATATGTATTGTAGTCTTTTCTTCTATTTCTTTATCTATTTTATCTAGATAATTATCTCCTCTTTGATCGTTATATAAAATAGCATTATAAAGCGGGGTATTATTTTTACCTATGAAAATTAGATCTTGCATTTGACCTGAGCAGATGAGATGTGTTAATTGATTTTTATCTTTATAAGATTCAATTAGGTTTTTAAATGTTTCTAGCCATTGATTTGGAGATTGTTCAATAAAATCATCTTTAATAATTGTATCAATGTCTAATTTATTATTATATAAAATATTTGCTTTTTCATCTAAAACTACAAACTTTATAGCTGTTGTTCCAAAATCGAATGTGGCTATTCTCATTTTACTTTGCTCCTAGAAACTTCAATTAGAAAATTATATAATTCTTCTTTTGATGTATTATATCTTTTTAATAACTCAGTTCCAATGACTGCTCCTTTAAATCCTTTTTGATACACAATTTCAAGCTTTTCTTTATTATTTAAGCCAAAGCCTGCAAAAGGAATTGTATTAGGATATTTGTTAAGGGTGTATTTTAACATTGAATCATAGTTTGTTTCACTATTATTGCTTCCAGTTTGTCCAACATATAATTGTTCATAAATAAATGTAAACTTATTTAATACATGATCCATTTCAATTTCATTCATTGATGGATTTACAAATCCAATAACATCAATATGATAATCTTTTAATTCTTTCTGTAATTTAATTCTCTCTTCATTATCACTATCAGGGATTACAATTGCATCTATTAAATTCATTTTTGCAAATTCTTTATAAATTCCTGTTGTAATAAAATCATCTTTATATGCCATTAGCCATATAGGATAATCACATACATCTCTAATCTTTTTCCAATAATGAACTGATGAGGCTATTTCTTTATCTACAATTGAGTGAGCATCAAAGATTACTTTTCCATCTGAATAGGGATTATTTGATGGGAATCCTAATTCTAAAACATCTATTGTGTTGTTTGGAATGTTTTTGATTGTATTCAAACAATCTTCATTATCTTTATACCCTGCTAATAGATATCCTATTAAAAATGGGGTGTGTTTATTACTAATTAACTTGTTTTTATTTGAGTTGATATTAATCATTATTGCTAGTTCCTACTTTTTGACCTACAACAGCTATAATTATAATTAGACCTGTTAAGATATTTTGAATAAAGGTTGGAACTTGTAGAATGGTTAATCCATTTGCTAATACTGTAAATATTGCAACTCCAACTAGTGTTCCTAGTATATTAGGAACTCCTTCTTTAAATAAGGTTATTCCAATAAATATGGTTGCATAAGCATTTAAATTATAAGCATCTCCTGCTGTAGGGGAGGCAGATCCAACTCTAGATGCTAATAATACACCGGCAAATCCTGCCATAAGACCAGAAAGGGCAAATGCTAATGTCTTGTTAAACTCTACCTTAACACCTGCTACTTTACTAGCTCTCTCATTTCCTCCAATTGCATATAACTTTCTACCAAATGCAGTATATTTTGTTATATAAATAAATATTAATGAGATTATTACCATAAGTATTGTAAGGTAGGGGATTTTTCCAATTTTTGCTGTTCCAATGAACTTAAAGGATTGAGGAATATCATTAAAGATTATAGCACCACCGCTTAACCAATATGTAAGTCCATAAATCATTCTTCCCATAGCAAGTGTTATTATAAAAGACATTACTTTAAATTTTGTTACAATATAGCCATTTATAAGACCTAATATTCCACTAAGTAGTGTGGCAATAATTAAACTAAAAATAAATGGAACTCCATTAATAGCTAAAAGGGCAGCTAAAACCCCACTAAAGGATGCAATATTTCCTACACTTAAATCAAATTCAGAAACACACATTATTAAGGTTGCTCCTAATGCTATAACAGCTAATATTGCCATTTGTCTTGTTATATTCCAAAAGTTTGTTGAGGAAAGGAAGGCTCTTGGGTTTAATATTCCAAATAATATTATTATTAAGATAAGAGCTATTATAGTTCCATATGTATACATTACTTCTTTTAATTTATTTGTTTTTAAATTAGTCATCATTCTTTACCTTTCTTTGTAGCAATATTGTAATATTGTTTTTGAATCAATATTATTGTTTTCAATTAATTCATGGGTTTTCCCATTAGCTATTATTAATATATTGTCCGCTATTTCTAGCATTTCTAATAAATCACTTGTTACATAAACAATAGCTTTCCCTTCTTTAGCTTTATTTCTAAGGAGGGTGTGTATTTCACCTCTTGTCATTACATCAACAGCTTGAGTTGGCTCATCACATAAAAACACTTCAGGGTTAAATATAAGTGATTTTGCAAATACAACTTTTTGTTGATTCCCCCCTGATAGTTGAGCTACTTTTTGATTGTTATTTATAGCTTTAATATTCAAATCATTCATCTTTTGATTAACATCATTGTTTTCTTTTTTACTGTCATACAATCCATTTCTAACATAGGTATCAATTACTGGTAAAACTACATTATTTTTTATACTTCTGTTGATTACTAAAGAGTGACCTCGTCTATCTTCATGTATTAACCCAATTCTATTTTTTATAGAATTTCTAGGAGATAATTTATTTAGGGTTTTGCCCTTATAAATTACTTCACCACTTATTATTTTCTTATAACCATATATTGCTTCAAGCAATTCAGTTCTTCCACTTCCACCTAAGCCAAAGATTCCAAGAATTTCACCTTTATGAACTGAAAAGGATGCATCTTTTACAACTTTGTCTTTGGTTGCAATGTTTTTAACACTATATATTACCTCTCCAAAATCTTGATTTTTATGTACTAAGTTAATATTTTTATTATTTTCACTTTCACTATCAGTCATTGCTGATATTAAATCATCTTTAGTTGTATCTTTAGTTTTTACTGTTTCAACTAATTCCCCATTTCTAAAAACTGTAATTCTATCTGTCAATGCAAAGATTTCATCCATTCTGTGAGTAACATATAAAATTGCAGTTCCATCTTTATTTAATTTTTTAATTATATCAAACAAAATAATTGTTTCTTTATCTGTTAATGCTGCAGTAGGTTCATCTAGTATTAATAATTTACAATCTGTTAACATGGCTCTAATTATTTCAATAAGAGTTTGTTGTGGAGGGGATAATTCTTTTGCCATTTTATTTAATGGAACTTCAATTGAATATTTATCCATGATTACATCAATTTTTCTTCTCATAGCTTCAAAATCGACAGTAATTTTATCTTTCTTTTTTGAATAGGGTAATCCTAAAAATATGTTTTCAATTCCATTGAATGATGGGATTAGATGTCTATCTTGGTGAATTACATTTATACCTAATTCTCGGCTTTTAACGGGATCTTTAATTGTAGCTTTTTCTCCATTAACAAAGATTTCTCCTTTTGTTAATGAATAAACTCCTGTTAATATTTTAATTAGTGTAGATTTTCCAGCACCGTTTTCACCAACAAGGCCGTGAATCTCACCTTTTTTTATTGAAAAGTTGATATCGTTTAGTGCATACATGCTACCAAAAACTTTAGTTAAATGTTTAGTTTCAACAACCATGGAAACTCCTCTTCTTTAAGAAATATCCAACCTATTGCTAGGCTGGATATTAACTTTTTCATCACTCAATTATTCGATTAATAAAGCCGGAACGTATTTTTCACCTTTCTCAACAGATTCACCGTTTAAAACTTTCGTAACATCGGTTGCGACTAATTCAGCCATGCCTAAAAAGTCTTGCGCTAAAGTTGCCTTGAAATTAGTTCCTTCTTCAATTAATTTAATAGCTTGTTCATTTCCATCAACACCTACAACTAGGACTTCATCTCTTCCAGCTTCTTGTAAAGCTTGAGTTGCACCAATAGCTGGCTCATCCCAGGCACAAAGTATTGCATCGATACTGCCTTTTTCAGGGTAGGTTGTTAATAGGTTTTCGACAATTTCTTTTGAATTGTTGATTTGGTTAGGAACATCAACATGATGTTCACTAATTAAGGTTATATTAGGATAATCTTTTAATACATCTTCCATAGCATATGATCTTTGAACAACACCTGGGTGTGGTCTATGAGTTAAATGTACAAAAGTTCCTTCTTTGCCCATTTTATCAAATAAATAGGTGCTAATCATTTCACCCATTTGATAATTATCACTTGATGCATTCATTTGCATGGAATCAATATATCCTGCATCACAGCCAAAAACAACAACACCTGCATCAGCTGCTTCGTTGATTTGGGTTTCACAGATTTTTGGATCAACACTTACAATAATAATTGCACTAGATCCTGATACAACACTTGTTTCAATATCAGTAACTAATCTGCTATTATCATTAGCTGAGTCATTTACAACTACAGTAAATCCATTATTAACTAATTTAGCTTCAATATCTTCTACCATTTGTTTTGTAGTAACCGATGATAGATAAGGTGTACAAATTGATACTTGTTGTGGTTTTTCACTATTGCCACTTGCAAATAGGGTAGATGGAATCATTAATAACACCATCCCCATAACTAATAAAAGATTTCTTTTTTTCATAACTTTCTCCTCTTTTTTCTCTTTACTCTACTAACTTCTTTGCGGTTTCTAAAGACGTAATAAAAACATCAACAAATTCTCCCTTGAGAACTGCTTTTATAGCCTCTAGTTTTTCATCCCCCATTGCAATAGCCACTTTTTTAGAGTTTTTTAAATCTAAAATAGAATGGCCTAGAATTTTATTTGCAATACTTGAATTAATTACTTTACCATTTTTATCTATGTAGGAGCAACAGATATTTGCAATTGCACCTTCCTCTTTTAGAGTGTTTAATTCATTTTGTGATAATCCACTTGCTAGAATACCTGTTGAATTAGTATTAACAGATCCTATTCCAAGAAGTGCCACATCACAGGTTTTGCCTAGGTGCATTACTTTTTTAATAGAATCTTCATTCATTAGTGCAACTTTAGTTGCTTCTTGTGTAAAGTAATTTGGAGCATTTAACATAAAACAGTTTCCATTAGTTTTTTTAGCAAATTGTTGACAAATATTATTAGCTTGCCAGGTTTGTCCATCAATTGTTAATCCGCCGCATAGAGGTATAAATGTTAATCCTCTATTCTTACTTCTCTCGATTTTTTCGCTCAAAACTTCTACAGTTGTTCCTGCCATAATTCCAACATTTTGGTTATTTTTTACTAGTATATTAAATAAGTCTTTAGAAGCTTCTGCTAATAATTCGATAGATTCACTATTGTCTCTTTGTCCAATATCATAGATATAGACTTCATCAATATTGTATTTATTACTAATTTTATTTTGATAAGTATTCTCTTCTATATTTGGGTAATTTAATTTTATAGAAATTAAATTCTCTTCTTTAGCTTTTGCAATGAATCTAGATACTTGAGGTCTAGAAATATTTAGTATTGCAGAAATCTCTTTCTGGCTTTTACCTTGTATATAAAACATCTCACATATTTCTAATAAGTATTTTACATTTTCTAAAGTTTTCATTATTCCCCTCTGAAATTAATTTCAATCTATATAATTAATTTCATATTTAATTTAACTTTATCATAGAAATATATAAAAGCAAGGAAAAAATAGGGGAATGAAGAGAAATTAATTTCACCTCATATTTATATTTACTCAAATATAAATTAAAAAAGAATTAGTGAAGATTTTCATATTAATTATTACAATTGTACAAACGAAGTTTGGGCAATACCCCAGATTGGTAATACTCCAAGTATTACTTTTCCAAATTAATTTTGTTTTACAACGATTCTTTTCTAAATTTTTTTAATAGAAATTATCTTTTTTTATAACTAGCATAATAGAAATTAGTTCTTATTATTTAATTATGTAAAATGAAATAAATTCATAAATTGTGTGCACTTTTTTTTAATTATTATAAATACTGTCAAAAAAAATTTGGAGTATTAAAATGAAACATTATTGTTGTTTTAATGATGTGTTCTGTTTTTTTAGGAAGTCTATTTGCTCAAGGACAAATAGAAGGAGCAAAAAGCTCAAAAGAGTCCAATAAGTATTATAAGTGCAATGGCTTCTGAAGTTATTTATTTACTTTCAATTACTGATGAATCATCAACTAAAGAAATATGTGGTGTTGTATATCATATTGGAATACTTGAAGGAAAAGATGTGGTCATAAGTAAAGCAGGTGTTGGTAAAAGTTTATCTGCTGCAGGAATAGCAATTCTTATTCATGAATTTAATGTTTCATTTATTAGATTTGTTGTTGTTATTGTAATATAATTTAATTATGAATGAAATATTAAAATTAATAATTGCTCAAAATCAATAACACTTATTAGGTGATAATACTATTATTCCTAGAGAACTTCAAATAACTCCTATTGCAAGGAAATCAACGCTTATTATGGGGATTCGTAGATATGGTAAAACAACCTGGCAATATGAAAAAATTCAGGCTCTATTAGAATCTAATGTTCCCTTTGAAAATATCTGTTTTATTGATTTTTCTGATGATAGATTATATTTTCTAAGAGCAGAAGATTCTCTTCCTTCAATAATTACAGATACTTATTATGGCATATATCCTCATAAGCATGATGAAAAAGTTTATTTCTTTTTCGATGAAATACAATATGTAAATTTATGGGGTAGTTTTATAAACAGACTTCAGATAAGTGAAAATTGTGAAATATATATTACAGGCTCTCCTGCTAAATTATTATCAAAAGAAATCTCAACAGAAATTGCAACAAGAACCTTTTCCTGGGAATTGTTCCCTTTTTCTTTTGTTGAGTTTTTACGTTTCAAAAATATATCAATATTATTTGATGATGTTAAGAATAGAGATGAGATTAAAAAAGGATTTGACGACTATTTTTATAAAGGAGGAATGCCAGAAAGATTAATTCTCCCTAACGATACAATGGTTAATAAGTATTTTTAAAATTTTGTACGTGATGTTATTACAAGAGATATTATATTAAGATATAATATTTCTAATCCAGTTCAATTAGAAAGATTAACACAAATATTACTAAATAGTTTTTCTAGATTAATTACTGTAAATAAATTAAAACAAAGATTGAGTGGAGAAAGGTTAAATTTATCGCCTAAATTAATAAATGAATATATTAATAAACTTATTGATTCATACCTTTTAT
>JAQQAS010000018.1 GCA_028532815.1 Pleomorphochaeta sp. | reverse complement strand
TTAATTAATAATAGATAAAAGTTATAAAAATAATATAAATGGTAAAATAAGTATTTTTTATAACCAAAAACCAATATTTTTGAACCTTTACACCTAAATAAACTAGTAAATATTTACTAAAAAAAACTTGACTTTACGCCTTTCCATGCTATCCTATTTACACATACAAAAGAAAAGGAGAAACCATGAAAAAAATATTATCAATTTTATCTATGGCTTTAATAGTAGGAACATCTCTATTTGCTGGAGGGGCAGCAGAAACTGAAAAGACACCAATTACAATTTGGGCATGGGACCCTAATTTTAACATCTCAATAATGAAAGATGCTGCAGAAATATACCAACAATCTCATCCAGATGTTGAATTTAATATTGTTGAAATGGCAAAAGCTGATGTTGAACAAAAGCTACATACAAATTTAGCTGCAAGAACAACAGACGGTCTACCTGACATCGTATTAATTGAAGATTATAATGGATTAAAATACTTAAATTCATATCCTGGACAATTTGCTGACTTAACAGATGAAATTAATCAAAATGATTTCTTAAAATCTAAAGTTGATGTAGCAAAAGTTGGAAATAAATATTACTCAATGCCTTTTGACTCTGGTGTAGCTGGATTCTTCTATAGAACAGATATGCTTGCACAAGCTGGTTATACTGCAGAAGATTTAACAAATATTACTTGGGATGAATTCTGTGATATTGCTAAAGATTATAAAGAAAAAACAGGTAACTATTTCTTTGCTAACAGCAGAGCTGATGGTGGTTTATTAAGAATTATGCTTCAAAGTGATGGTTCTTGGTATTTTGATGAGGATGGAAATCCTTATATCACAGATAATGATAGCTTAGCTAAAGCAATGAAAATTTACAAAAGATTTATCTCTGAAGACTTAGCATTCCCAACAAACGGTTGGACAGAATGGGTCGGTGCAATTAATGACGAAAAAGTACCAACAATAACATCTGGTGTTTGGATTATTGGTTCTATTAAAGCTGCAACAGAACAAAGTGGTTTATGGGCAGTAGCTCCTTGTCCTAGATTATCAGAAAATGGAACAAATGCATCTAACTTAGGTGGATCCTCTTGGTATGTTCTTGAAAATGGTAAGAACAAAGAAGAAGCTATTGATTTCTTAAATGCAATTTATGGTGCAGATACAGATTTCTATCAAAACATTCTTGTTAAAAATGGTGCAATGGGTTCTTACATCCCAGCATTCGGTGGTGCAAACTATTCTAAAGCAGATGAATTCTTTGGTGGACAAAAAGTATATGATATCTTAAGTCAATATGCAGAAGATATCCCTGCTGTAAACATTGGTGAATACACATATGAAGCAGATGCTGCTGTTATGGGTAATATGGAAGCTTTCTATGATGGACAATCAATCGAAGCTACTTTAGAAGCAATCGAAGCACAATTAGCAAACGACATTCTATAATAATTACTATAATTTAATTACTTAGGGGGAGAAATCCCCCTTTGTTTATATATTTAGAAGGATACCCTTATGGCAAATGAAAGGAAAATTAATAGAACTGGATGGTATTTCATTATTCCTGTAGCTTTACTGCTAGCTATATTTTTATTATATCCAATCTTCTATTCACTTTATTTAACAACAACTAAAACTAAAGGAATTGTAACAAGTTTTATTGGATTCGATAATTATATTAAACTTTTCAATGATCCAATGTTTTTCTTAGCATTAAAAAACACTTTTAAAATTTTATTATTACAAGTCCCTTTAATGTTAATATCAGCATTAATTTTTGCTGCATTATTGAATAATAAAAAAATAAAATTTAGAGGTTTCTTTAGAACAGCAATATTCTTACCATCAGTAACATCTCTTATAGCTTATGCTATCTTATTTAAAATGTTGTTCAGTTATGAAGGAATTGTAAACAATACTTTATTAGCCCTAAATTTTATAAATAAACCACTAGATTGGTTTTCAGATCAAACACTTGCAACTTTCGTTTTGATACTTGCTATGGTTTGGAGATGGACAGGCTATAATATGATTTTCTATTTATCAGCTATGCAAAATATTAGTTCAGACCTTTATGAAGCTGCAAAAGTTGATGGCGCTACAGAAATCAAATCATTTTTCTCAATCACAATTCCTCTACTTAGACCAATGATTTTATTTACTACAGTAATGTCAACAATTGGAACTCTACAATTATTCGATGAGCCAATGAACCTAGCCCAAGGTGGAACTACAGCTTCTATGGTTGGGCCTAACAACTGTTTTTTAACATTGAGTGTATATATTTATAATTTATGCTTTAAATACACTCCAAAATTTGGTTATGCAGCTACAGTTTCTTATGCAATATTAGTTCTAGTTGCTATTTTGTCTTACATACAATTTAGAATTAGCAAGCATAGTGAAAGAACAATATCAAAGCATGTTAAACCAAGCCTTAAATAGGAGAAATATTATGAAAAAAAATAAAATCAGCTTTGGCTTAGTAATTTCATATATAATTTTAATTATTGCATCGTTTTTTTCCCTTTTTCCATTCTTTTGGATTATTATAGGAGCAACAAACTCATCAGTAGATATACTTAGAGGGAAATTAACAATTGGAAGTAGTTTTATTTCAAATTTAAAAGTACTCTTTGGTGAAGCTAATATGGGATCAGCTCTTTATAATTCTATGAAAATCGCTTTTCTAACAGTTATACTAACACTAGCAATTACATCTATGGCAGCATACGGATTTCAAATGTATAGAACAAAAGCGAAAGAGAATACCTACTCTTTCTTCTTGCTTACTATGATGATTCCATTTGCATCATTAATGATTCCTCTTTTCCAAATCATTTCTAGATTTAGATTATTGAACTCTCATTCTGCAATAATTTTAGTTTCTTCGGCATCAGTATTTATGATTTTCTTCTTTAGGCAAAGCTTTGTAAATTATCCAACTGAAATACTTCAAGCTGCAAGAGTGGATGGAGCTTCTGAACTTAGAACTTTTATAAGTATTTTTGTTCCTTCAATGAAAAGCACATATGCCGCTGCTGCAATCTATACATTCATGACAAGTTGGAATAACTACCTCTGGCCATTGATTGTATTACAAACTAATGACAAGAGAACAACAACTCTACTTGTATCTTCAATGAGTAGTTCATATACTCCAAATTATGGTGTAATTATGGTAGCTATTGCATTATCAACTACACCAGTAATAATTGTATTCTTTGGATTCCAAAAACAGTTTGTTGAAGGAATGCTTGGATCAGTTAAACAATAAATTGAAAAGGAAAACAAATGTTCAGCTTTGACTATTTAGAAGATTTAAATAAATTCAACGAAGGAACTATAGATTCTTATAGTAATTTCTTCTCGTCTGAAAAAAGAATTTCATTAAATGGAATTTGGAATATAAAATGTTTTAAAAATCCCTCTTGTGTTCCTAAGGAACTACTTCAAGGTGGAAAATTAAACAATCCTGATACAATTGAAGTTCCATCTAATATTCAAATGAAAGGGTTCGAACTACCACAATATACTAACACTCAGTACCCTTGGGATGGAAAAGAAGCTATCGTTCCACCACAAGTGCCTAAAATTGATAATCTTGTTGCAGTATATCAAAAAACTATCAAACTAGATAAAAAAGATATTTTAGAAAATATAATTCATTTGGAATTTGAAGGAGTTGAAACATCTTTAGCTCTCTTTATCAATGGAGCGTATGTTGGATATAGAGAAGATTCTTTTACAACATCAACTTTTGAAATAAATAAATTTATTAAAGAAGGAAATAATTTAATCACTTGTATAGTTACTCATTATTGCAGTGGTAGTTGGTTAGAAGATCAAGACTTTTGGAGACTAAGTGGTATCTTTAGACCAGTTTCTTTAAAACTTCTTCCTCAAGAATATATACATGATGTTTTTGTCGATCCTAAAGTTTCAAATACATTTGATTCTGGTGAAGTTGATATAAACATTAAATTAAACAAAGAAACCTCAGGTATTTTAAAATTATACTTAAGTGATGGGGAAGATAAACAAGATAAGATAGATAAAGAAGATTTTACCCTAGAATCTTTAACTAAAGGCTCTTTATTTAAAGAAATTGACTTTGATAATAAAAAAAATTTATCTGTCACCCATATTGTTAATAATGTATTGCTTTACAGCCACGAAACACCTTTTCTTTATACTCTTCACATAGAATTATCTACTGAAAATTCATTTTATACATGCGCTTTAGAATTCGGATTTAGAAAAGTTGAAATTAAAGATAATGTCTTATATCTAAACAATGAAAGATTAGTCTTTCACGGTGTAAATAGACATGAATTTAGTGCAACAAAAGCTAAAGCTATTGATTTCTCGGATATTAAAAGAGATTTATTATTAATGAGAGATAATAATATTGATTCAATTAGAACATCTCACTACCCTAATCAAAACATATTCTACAACCTTTGTAATAGAATGGGGTTTTATGTAATAGATGAAACCAATATAGAATCTCATGGAACAACGATTAATGCTTATGGTCAAAAAGATTATTCAATTGCAGTCCCTCATAATAAAAAAGAATGGAATAAATGCACTTTAGATAGAGCTAATAACATGGCACAAAGAGATAAAAATCATCCAAGTATTGTTATGTTCTCTTGTGGAAATGAAAGTAGTGATGGATCAAATCTTCTTGAAATCAGTAAGCTGTTAAAGACCTTTGGAGATAGAGTAATCCATTATGAAAATGTGTTATTTGACTCTCCATACGAAGCTATTAGTGATGTTGAATCACAGATGTATACTAAACCCAAAGATGTAGAGACTTTTATTCAAGAACATCCAAAAAAACCTTTTATGTTATGTGAATATTGTCATGCAATGGGAAATTCTTGCGGGAACTTAGAGGAATATACTAAACTTGCTAGAAAATATAAAAACTATCAAGGTGGTTTTATTTGGGACTTTTTGGATCAAAGTTTAAAATTAAATGATGAAAATTATGTATATGCAGGACTTAAAGGCAAGTTCCCAACAGATGCTGATTTTTGTTGTAATGGCTTAGTTACATCACAATATGATGAAAGCTTTAAACTAAAAGAAGTAAAAAAATTGTATAGTCCAATATTAATTGAATCTGACACAGATTCAATTAGGATAATAAATGATTTTAAATTTAAAACCATTGAGGAATATAAGTTTAAAGTTGAAGTTATTATAAATGGAAAAGTTAAAAATGGTAGTCTGATTGAACAATATCTAGATAATAATGAGCTAATTTTATTAGATTCAGAGTATTTTTCATTAAATCTTAAACCACAAACTGAAGCTCTATTAAAAGTCAAAAAACCAAAAGTTAATGACTTTATATTAAATCTTTTTGTCTATGATAAAAACAATAGACTAATAAATGATCACAGTTTTACAAACCTAAACCTTAAAGAAAATAATCCATATTTTGAAAAAATTAGTGACCCTATCTCTTTAATTTGGGGAAAAGATAATGTTGGAATTTCAGAAGAAAAAGCTCAATTCTTAGTAAAATATACTTTTGCAAAAGTAAATGCCATTATACTCAATGACTTAAACATTTTAGAAAAACCAATAAGCCTAGAATTTTGGAGAGCTCCAACAAATAATGATAAAGCAAACAACAACTCATTTAAGTGGGCTAAAAATAAAGCAGCCTCTTTATACCAAAAATTATCTAACGTGGAGCAAGGTATAAATAAAGCAACATTTGAGTTATCTTGTTTTGATCAAAAATATTTACTCTCTTATTCTTTTGATAATAAGAATAAAATGCAAATTGATATTAAAAGATTAACAAATGATAAAATGGACATGCCTTGTTTTGGAATTACATTTGCACTAAATAACAAATACAACAAAATAAAATATTTTGGAAATGTAAAAGGTGAAGCATATTGGGATAGAAGAGAATCTTCTTTACTAGGAATAAAAGAGGAATTTATAAGTGATCAATATGTTAAATACGTCGATCCACAAGAATGTGCTAATAAAACGGATTTAAGATTTGTTGAATTATTAGATGAAAATAATCATGGACTTAGAATTACAACTTCTACTATTTTTGAAGGATCATTCTTACCATACTCTCCTCACGAAATCGAAGAAGCAAAACATTTAGAAGACTTAAAAACGCATAATTATAACACTATAAGAATCCTTCATGGCCAAAGTGGAATTGCAGGTGATGATTCTTGGGGAGCCCCAATTCATGAACAATACTTATATAAAGGTATTGAAGATACCTGGTCTATAACTTTCGAACTTGTTTAACAATTTATTTTAAATACTATTATACAAAAAACGTATAATAGTATTTTTTTTATTTTAATACACACAATCTACATTATTTATGTATTTTAAAACATTGAAAAATCACCTAACTAGTATGAAAATTATATTAGCTAAGGAGGTCTTAAATGGATTATACATATTTAGTTACAGGTTCAGATGGGCACTTAGGAAGTTGGATAGTAAGAAAACTTATAAAAAAAGGCAAAACCGTTAGAGGGTTACGTTTACCAAATTCAACATTAAAAACACCAATAATTGAAAACGTATTTTATGGTGATATAACAAATAAAGAGAGTTTAAAGGATTTTTTTAATTTAGAAAAAGCAAAAGTAATTCACACCGCTGGAATAATAAATGTTACAAATAAAATGACTAAAAAACTTTACGATGTAAATGTAGAAGGGTCTATTAACATATTAGAATTATGCAAAGAGCATCATTTCCCATTAACTTATATTAGCTCAGTTCATTCTTTTTGTGCTAGAAAAGGATTTGTTGATGAAAAATCTGAAATAAATCCTCAAAAAGTAATTGGCCCTTATGCTATTACAAAAGCAACAACCACTTTAATTATGGAAAAAGAAAGGGAGAATATTGATATAAACATAGTATTTCCTTCAGGTATCTTAGGACCTAAAGATTATGGGCACAATCATTTAAACTCAGTAATTGAAGACAGAGTAAATGGTAAACTATATGCATATCTAGAAGGAGGATATGATATGGTTGATGTAAGAGATGTTGCTAGCTTTGTTGTAAAATTAGCAACAAGTAAAATAACAAATGAAAATTATATAATTACAAACAAATTTATTAGTGTTAAAGAATTTTTAGATAAAATTGGATATATGATAAAAGATAATAAGCACTTAGTAAAAATCCCATATAACCTAGCTAAAATTCTAGCCCCCCTATCCGAAGCATATTACAAAATTATTAAAAGACCCGCACTTTTTTGTTCCTATTCAATATTTACCCTAACACATTCACCTATGTTTTCCCATGAGAAAGCTACATTTAGCTTAAAATACTATCCTAGAAAAATTGATAAAACAATATCAGATGTCATAAAAGACTTAAAAAAACCAAAGCTGAATAAATAAATTTTGATTAATTTGAGTATTTAACATAAATTTCATAAATATTTGTATATTTTAATACATTATTTTATAATTTAGACTTCTTTTATACAATATTCTTGACATATGTAACAATAGATTCTATCATTATTACACTAATTGATTTTTAAAATTTTTGCTTATTTAAACAATCAATAATTGAAGGAGACAAAAAATGAAGAAAATTTTAACCTTAGCTATAATATCTATAGCTACAACAGCTTCACTATTTGCATTAAGCAGTGGAGTCATTACCTTACCAACTTCATCAGTTGCTTCACCTACATCATCATTTAATGTAGAGGCAAAAGCTAGCGAATCTGATTTAGGATTACTTCTAAAATATGGTGAAACATCTTCAGAAGCTACACTAGTTGAAGAAACCATAACAAAAGATCTTTTAGATACAGGTGAGTCATGGGATGTATTTGGAGTTGAACAAACAGGAAACTTCTACTTCTTTGGAATAGGAAGAGCTTCTAGTAGTAAAAATGTAAATGTAAAAGCTACTGCTTCCGAATTTTCAAATGGAGATGTTGATACTGGTGTAACTCCTGAAATTTCTGGATATGATTCAGTTGATGGTTGGAATATTACTATTGCTGCAACAAATGATTTAAATACTGGAACTTATGCTAATACACAATTCTATTTATCATGGGACGGAACTGATTCTTCTGTTGCTGACACAGCTCCAGCTGGTACTTACACATCACAAATTACTTTAACTGTTACAGATGTTTAAAATATTAAATACATAACAGTATACATGCGCTACTCAATGGTAGCGTTTTTTTTATGCGACTTTATCACTGATAAAATATAATAATTTATATATCTTTAAAAGTATGAAAACTTTAACAAACGAAACATTTAATGAATTTATAAAAAATGAAAAAAACTTAGTATTAGTTGATTTTTGGGCACCTTGGTGTGGACCTTGTACAATTCAAAAAGAGATTCTTGAATCTCTTGAAAAAGACAATAAAACTAACGCAATTATCGCAAGCGTAAACGTAGATTTAGAAAGAGAGATTGTTGATCAATTTAAAATTTATTCAATTCCAGGAATATATATTTTTAAGCAAAATGAAGTTGTTTTTAAATCAGAAGGAAGAATAAAAAATGAGTCTGTAATTCTTGATTTATTGAGGGAATATCAATAAATATATGTCTATTAGTAATACATAAAACTAAATTTAAACACTTTCAATATATTTAGCAATATATAAATTTTAATAGTATTATTTTTATGTATTACAAAATATACTTAATTTTAGTATACAAAACCTTAAATTTCTAGGGATTTTATATATTTTAAAAAGATTCTAAATTTATTACCAAATAATCTAATATTTGTTACAAAAACAACGTACTTATAGTTTTTTAAATAAATATTTATTTTTTTCTCTTTACATATAAAAATAAATGCTTTTATACTAGTGCAGTATTATTAAGGAGTTTTTTTATATGAAAAAAAAAATCAATGAAAACGTCTATAAACTAGACGGACAAGTACCTGTGAAAGAAGCCCTCCCTTTAGGCTTACAACACGTACTTGCAATGTTCGCTGGTAACCTAACACCAATTATTATTATTGCTGGAATGTGTGGTATCGCAGCAGGTTCAGCTCTACAGATTACTATCATTCAAAATGCAATGGTTATCGCTGGAGTTGTAACTCTTATTCAAGTATTAGGCTTAGGTCCTGTAGGTGGTAAACTTCCTATTGTTATGGGAACTAGTTCTGGATTTATAGGAGTTTCAAAGAGTATTGTAGCTACTATGGGTGGCGGAGTTGTTGCTTATGGTGCGATTCTAGGTGCATCATTAATTGGAGGCCTTTTCGAAGGTGTTTTAGGATTTTTCTTGAAACCTTTAAGAAGATTTTTCCCCCCAATTGTAACAGGTACAGTTGTTCTTTCAATTGGACTTTCTTTAATTACTGTTGGTATTAAATATTATGCCGGTGGTGTTGGAGCAAAAGACTTCGGATCTTTACAAAATTTATTAATAGCAACAATTGTTTTAATCACTATTGTTTACTTCCAACATAGATTTGATGGTTTTGTTAGTGCTACTGCTATTTTAATTGGTATTGTTGTAGGATATATTATCGCCGCAATTATGACATTAACAGTTGCAAATACCTTTATGTTAGATGGACAAGAGGTTACAAAATCTTGGGTTCTTCAATGGCATAAAGTAAAAGAAGCTGGTTGGTTCTCAATTCCAAAACTAATGCCCGTAAAACTTGTATTCGACCTTAGAGCAATTATTCCAATGCTTATCATGTTTATTGTAACATCTGTTGAAACTATTGGAGATGTCTCTGGTATTACCCAAGGTGGTCTAAAACGTGAAGCAACAGATAGAGAACTTTCTGGGAGTGTAATGTGTGATGGTGTTGGATCTTCTCTTGCATCAATTTTTGGTGTTCTTCCAAATACTTCTTTCTCACAAAACGTTGGTCTTGTTGGCATGACAGGTATTGTAAATAGATTTGTTATTCTATTAGGTGGTATTTTCTTACTATGTTGTGGATTCTTCCCTAAACTAGCTGCTATTGTTTCAATCATGCCAAACAGTGTATTAGGTGGTGCTGCTGTAATGATGTTTGCATCTATCGCAGTTAGTGGTATCCAACTAATTACTAAAGAACCTATTACTCACAGAAATGGTACCATTTTAATTGTTTCTCTTGGATTAGGTTATGGTCTAGGTAGTACTGCTGGTACTTTAAATCACCTTCCACAATTTGTACAATTAATCTTCGGTGGTTCAGGAATTGTTCCTGCAGCTTTATTCTCTATTTTCTTAAACATTATCTTACCTAAAGATAAAACAGGAAAAGCAGAAGAAGTCACTATCTAATGCATAAATTTTAATTTACTTAAATAGACTGAGTTGATTCTTAGTCTATTTTTTTTAGTGACAAATTTTCAAATTCATAATAAAATTAAATTATAAAGAAAGATAAAAGAAAATATAAAAATATACTTTGACTGTTTGTATAGACATATTTATAACGAGACCTAAAAAACAGTAATCTTTAGTTGCTCCTGATTTAATAAATCAGGGGTGTTTTATTGTATAAGAAACTAAATTACTATAAAGTTAAATAGTTGAGGTAAGATAAAAAATGATTAATGTAACATCTGAAACAGGAACTTTAAAAAAGGTTTTATTACATAGACCTGGAATAGAATTAGAACAACTGACACCGGAAGTTCTTGAAACATTATTGTTTGATGATATTCCATTTCTAAAGGTAGCAAAACAAGAACATGATACTTTTTCAAAAATACTTCGAGAAAACTCGGTAGATGTCGTTTATTTATCAAATCTTATAGCTGAAACGCTGAGCATAGATGAGCTAATTAAAAAACAATTTATAGAAGACTTTATCAATGAAAGTCTAAATAATTTGGCCCACACATATAAAAAAGAACTAACCTCTTATTTACTAGACTTTGAAGATGTCCATCAATTAGTATTAACCCTAATGGGTGGAGTAAAAGCTACTGAAATTGAAAAAAAAGAGAGAAATCCCTTAGCTTCTTTATTAATTGACTCTAGAACTAGCTTTGCCTTAGATCCGATACCAAATTTATATTTTACCCGTGATTCCTTTGCCACAATAGGTAATGGGGTTGCAATAAATCATATGTATTCTAGAACTAGAAGAAGAGAGACTATTTTTGGTAGATATATTTTTAAATATCATCAAGATTTCAAAGACACCCCGCTCTATTATAAAAATGACCTTCCTCATAATATTGAAGGTGGAGATATTTTAAATATAAGTGAAAAACTTTTACTCATAGGGCTTTCTCAAAGAACATCACCAGAAGCAGTAGAAGCTCTATCAATAAACTTATTTAATGACCCTACAAGCAAAGTTGAAAGAATTATTGCCTTAGATATTCCAAATATAAGAGCCTATATGCACTTAGATACAGTCTTTACTCAAGTTGATATTAATAAGTTTGTAATTCATCCAAACATTTTAGGGAATTTAAGAATATTTATCATAGAGCCCTCAACAAAGAACTATCTTAGTGTGAGGGAATATAATAAAAGTTTAAAAACCTTATTATCAGAGCAACTAGATAGAGATGACATTGAACTAATTAGTTGTGGTGGTAATGATTATATAGCTTCAGCTAGAGAACAATGGAATGATGGGTCTAATACATTATGTATAAAACCAGGAACCGCCATTGTATATGATAGAAATACAATAACTAATAAAATTCTTCTTGATTCTGGAATTAAAACTTTAGAAATACCAAGTTCAGAATTATCTAGAGGTAGAGGTGGCCCTAGATGTATGAGTATGCCTTTGATTAGAGAAAATATTTAGGAAGCTTTTATGAAAAAATTATCTTATTGTCCCAATTGTGGTAAAAAAACTTTAACTTATGTTGATAATAAAAAATGGGTTTGTAGCAGTTGTAAATTATCTCTTTATAACAATGTCGCAGCAGCAGTAGGTCTTATTATTTTAATTAAAGATAAAAACTCAAATAAGATTTTACTAATTAAAAGAGGGAAAGAACCTAAAAAAGGAAAACTTGCTGTTCCAGGAGGCTTTGTTGATCCTGGAGAAAGTGCAGAAGAAGCTGCAAGAAGAGAATGTAAAGAAGAAATAGGATTATCTCCTAAATCTCTAAAATACCTAACAAGTGCTACAAATAATTATAGTTATAAAGAAATTGATTATATTACTTGTGATATTTTCTTTTTAGCAACTGTTGAATCAAATAATGTTGATATAGTTAATAAATTAGTAGCTGAAGATGAAAATGAAATAAGTGGATTTGTACTGTGTGATTTGAATAGTGAACAAGATATTGATAATATAGATTTGGCTTTTTCATCAGCAAAAAAAGCTCTAAAAAAATTGTTTAATTAAATAAATTAAATCTTTAAACGAATTATTTTATCTGTACTGTATATACGACTTTTTTCAAGAATACTATTTAATTGTCTGATATTACCAGGAAAGTCTAGCTCTTTAAGCTTTGAAATAAAATCTTTTTCAAAGCTTCTTTTTTCACCTTTAGTTTTAAAATAATGAAAAACAAGCTCTTCAATATCGCTTTTATGCTCATTTAAAGGAGGAAGTCTTACTTGAATTAAAGAAATTCTAAAATAAAAATCATCCCTAAATATCTTTTGACTAACCAAAGAATCAAGATCTTTATTTGAAGCAGATATTAATCTGAAATTACTTTTTGAAACATTATTATCACCTATCTTTCTATACTCTCCAAACTCAATAGCTCTTAATAACTTACCTTGAGAATTTAAAGAAATATTCTCAATTTCATCTAAAAAAAATGTATTATTATTTGCTTTTTCAATAAGACCTACAGTTTCTTCTTCAGCTCCTGTAAAAGAACCCTTTTTATGCCCAAATAAAATTGAGTCGGATAAATCCGTATTTAACAGAGAACAATTAATGCTAACTGCCTCATTAAAATGATATTTACTATTTAAATGAATTGTCTTTGCAGCTAATTCTTTTCCTGTTCCACTTTCTCCAAACAACAATACAGGACAGTCTTCCTTAGATAGCAGCAGTAACTCTTTTCTCAAATTATCCATAACTTTGCTAGAGCCTACTAATAAGTTATTTGGTTTTTGATCTACGCTAGATTGTCTTTGGGCTTTGTCTTTAAAAAGAATCTTAGTCATTGTTTCTATTGATAAAGGCTTAGAATAAAAAATTAAATTATCTGCTTCTTTAAACATTCCACTTTTACCTTTCATCACGAGAACTATTTTTGATTGAGGGAAATTAAATACTATTAGTTTTAATAAATCAAAAGACAAAGATAATTCATCTAGAAAAAAGAAATCAATATTAAAATTTATATCAATGAAATTTAGAAACTTATCTCTATCAGAGATCATAATACATTTACCTTTTATACATTTATTAATTAAAGTCCTAATATGTCCATCTCTAGAAAGTAATATTATATTCAAAATAAAACCCCTTAGATAAATAATTTATCAAGAGGTTTTGTAGTTGTAAATATTTTTGCACTAGATAATAACTTTAGCTATATAACTTCTCAACTTCATCTAAACAATCAAGAGTGTCTAATAATACATCCATAAAAAATATTCTTAAGCTCATTAAATCAGTATCACCGGTATATACTCCCATATCCTCTTTTTCGTCATGAGAATAAAGAACACAGTGTTTTGGGCCATAATAAGATTTAGTTTTATAATCTTCTTGAACATCTTTAAGACTACATCCAAAAGAGGCAGCTAAACCTTTTAAATCATCTTTTTCTAAATTAATAGCTAATATGATTTTGCCATTCTTTTTTGCTACCATTGAATATTCTATTTCAACTAAATTTTCATTACTCATTGTTATTGGATTTTTGAGCATTATTAACTCATATTCTCCAACTTTATAACACTCATCTTTTAAAACACCGTACTCATCACTTGGAACAGAATGCCAAGCTAAAGCATCTAATGGCTTTAAATTATAATTATCTATATACATAACATTTCTCCTCAGTTAAACACCAATCGTAATTTAAAAATCTATATTCTTTCCAAAAGATTTTCAAGGTTTAGTTTTCCTAAAGAAGTAATTCCATGCCCATGAATTTGAATAACTACAGCTTCTCCAGCAGTATCTTTATCTTCATAACTAATTTTATCTAAACCATATAAACCATCAACAATACTTTGAATTTGTATATCTGACAATGGTCTTGATGGGATAAAAGAAGTTTTTCCGTTATTAGTTGGAATCAAATAATTCAATTTAACAAAATAGTCTAAATAGCCATATAAGCGTTTATCTGGAATAGCTAATCTTTCATTCATTTCCCTAGTTGTTGTTGATCCCTTTCCTTGTCTAAAGTTATCTCCAATCAACATAATAATATTAATTCCTTCCGAAATAAACTTTGCTGGAGTTTGTACAAGGCCTTCTGTTTGCTCTAAATCAGGTCTAAATTGATATACATAAGATAATTCAACTGAAAATAGAATTATGACCCAAAGCATATAAAACCAAACGAGAAATAAGAAGAATGCAGCAAAAGAACCATATATTATTGATAAATTTACAACGAAGGTAGATAAATTAAAGAATATCATATTTGCAATTAAAACAATAATACTTCCTACAGTTGCACCAACAGATGCAGCTGCAAATTCAACTTTAGTATTTGGAACAAAAAATATCAAAAGAAATATAGCTATCCATAGAATAAAAAAAGGAAGGAATTGATTTACAATTTGTGCAGTAGTGCTTATAGTTTTCAGCCCAACTAAATCTACATATCTTTGACTTAATCGAGATTGAACATTGATAAAAGCTGCAACTAATAAAATAGAGACAATAGCAAAAGAAATAAAATTAGCAAATCTTTTTATAATATTACGGTTCATCGCAGTTCTATAAATTCCATTAATAACTGACCATACTCTATTAATTAACAATATCATAGTTAATAAAAATGAAACTAGACCAACAATACCTAGACTTGTCGCATTTTGTGCATAATCTGATAACATAGTTACAACTTGATCACCCACGTTATTACTTGCAAATTCATTAATTGAAGATATGACAAAGTCTTTAAAAGAATTTAATACTCCTAAGGCTCCAAAAAAAGTAAAGAAAACTGTTAGTGCAGGTATTAAAGCTGTTAATGTTGTATAAACGAGACCAGAAGAAGAGATAAAAGCACGATCAACTATAAAGTGATTAGTTGTTACTTTAGTTATTTGAAACCCGCTTTTAAAGCGTCTTTTTAGCTCTGAAGAGAATTTGTTTTTTTCTTCCATTTTATTTTATTAATTCTTCTAACCAATTAGAAATAAATTCATAGGTTGTTTTCTTATCAATTTCATTTAAAACTTCATGTCTTGCACCATCAATCAAATTTAAAGTTATATTTTTTAGTCCGGCTTTCTCATAAAAAGTTTTAACTTTTTTTACACCTTTACCATAATCTCCTACAGGATCATTACTTCCACTTATTAATAATATAGGATAATTTTGAGGAATTTTTTTTGCTAAATTCAAGTTATTAGCTAAAAAAATCCCATTTAACAAATCTAAATAGAAAGAACTAGTACAAACAAAACCACACCATGGATCTTTTTCATATTTTTCTACTTCTTTTTCATCTCTACTTAACCATTGAAAAGCAGACCCATTAGGATTAAATTTATCATTATAAGAACCAAAGCTCATATCATTTAATTTCTGATTCAAAAAATGTGCTCCATTCTTTTTAATGCTATTTTTTGCAAGACTCTTTCCAATTCTTCCTTTTATACCAGGTGAAGCACCTGTTCCCATTATTATGGAAGCTTTATATAAATTAGGATATTTAGCAGTCAAAGCTCTAGCAATAAAAGATCCCATTGAATGTCCCATTAAGAACAAAGGAATACTAGGATTTTCTTTTGCGATTTTTGTTGATAATTCTTTTGCATCACTTAGCACTTTGTCCCAACCATTCACTTCTGCAAAGAATCCTAATAGTTCTTTTTCTCCAGTATAACCGTGACCTCTATGATCTTGTGCATATACTTTGATACCTTTAGTATTTAAGTATTTTGCAAAGTCATCGTATCGAGCACTATGCTCAGCCATCCCATGTTGAATATGTAATACTGCTTTAATTTGACCTTCTGGTTGCCAAACATGATAATACAAAACATGTGAATCTTCACATATCATTTTTTCTCTTATCATAATACTGCTCCTAATCCTAATAAAGAAAACTTTATTTACTCTAAATTATATTAAACAAATATCATTAATGCAAATTAAAAATAATAATGATATTTCCCCTCTAAATATATAAATATTATACTACTTTAAAATTATAAAAACACTAAAGAATAAAAAAATTACAAAAAAAATACTTAAACCATAGGAATATATTGGAATAAAGAAGTTTTATCTACCAAGATTTATTCAAATTTTGTAAATAACAACGTAAGCATATGTTAGATAAAGGTTAACTAATACTTTATAATATATTAGGATACACTCTCAATTTAAGATTGAATTGACAGACTCTTTTTTATAGTATAAAACAACCAAACAAGGAGTACTGTAATGGAAAAAATCTATATTTGTTCAGATGTACATAATGATTATTTTGCTTTTCAAAGTTTTATTGAAAAAGCGAGAGAAAACCCAATGATCATTTGCGGAGATTTAACTCCTTCTAGTCAAAATTTCTCAACTATATTTTCTCAATTAAATAATGATTTATATATGGTAAAAGGTAATTGCGACAATGCATATGATTTCTCAATTGCAAATATAAATATTCCAGCAAGAATCCGAATAGAGAATTTTTTTGACAAAAACGTATTAATAACTCACGGAGATATAATCAAAAACCCCTCACAGAGCCCAATAGAGTTGAAATGTGGCGATATTTTCATCTCAGGTCATACTCATGTGCCTCAACTATATACTGATGATAATGGGGTAATTATATTAAATCCGGGGAGTCTAAGTAGACCTAGGGGAAAGTTTGATTCTAGTTATGCAACATTAGATAAGGATAAAATTGAAATTAGAACTTTAAAAAAAGATCATTTAATCTTAACTCTTAGTTTCTAACAACTCCCTTTGATATTCAACAAAGGTTAAATATTTATCTAATTGAGCACCTACAGATACAACTGTTTCTTTTTTAAAATTACTATGGCTATTTGTTAAGAAATATATGGGTATATTATTTATTGAATAATTAACCTTCTTTTTACTTCTCTCTTCGATATTTCTTCTTTTTAAAAAACTTGCTATACCAAAGTTTAATAAATCTTCTTCACTGATTCTATATCCTTCAGATATTGCAAAAAGTTGTGTTAAAACTTTCATAAATCTATTTTTAGAATTATTAATCTTAATATCTTTATAAGCTATATATAAAACACTTTTCCAACTGAGTCCAAGAGATTCACAAATTTCTCTATAAATTTGAGAAGTCCAAAGAGCTTGTGCAACATTTTTCTTTTTCAAATTTCCAAACAGTTCCCAAGGAACTAGTGTATCATCATCTAAAGCTGTTGCTAAAGAAAATCCTTCTAGAGCTCTCAAATCTAGTGGTAACAACTCTTTTTTTGAAGAAGTAAAATTAACTTGATCAAAGCCATATTTCTCTGACAATGTATCAACACCTTCATTTAGCATGGAAAAATGACCTTTTGATGTAGCCAAATATTCAATTATAATTATCAACCTATCTAATTTATCATTATTTTTATCAATTTTTAAGTTAATAACTTTTTGTTTTTCTGCTTCTAGTAACCAAATTAAATAATTACTAATTGAAAGAGGATCAATAGCTAAGGAAAGACAACACTCTTCTAGTATTTCAACCTTCTTATAATCATAAATTCCAAGATTTGAGCCAAGAGATAAAGCTGTTAACCAATCCAATTCACACTCAGGTGTTAAATCACTACCAAGTCCCCATAATCTTGGGTCATAACGATATTTATACCCTTCAATTGCTGCCCAACCATATTTATTAGCATATTCTAAATAGTTAACGTCTTTTTTATCAACAAAGTATTTGTTTATATCACCAACTAAATTATCATAATATGGGCTTCTTGCATAATCTTGCTTGTCGTAAATAGCTAAACACTTTAAATTCTTAATTCCAAATATTGCACCAACTCCTGCTCTACCAACATTTTTAGAATCAATATTAATTGATGAATAATCAATAGACTTTTCACCAGAAGCGCCAATTGATAATAAACTTGAAGCTTTATCTAAAAATAATTCGATATCTCGTGTATTTAAATTATGAAAGTTCTCACAAACACTTATATTTATCTTATTCTCCCATATTTCTACACTCGTTAGACGTCTAGCCCGCCCTTTAATAACCAAAGCACTAAAGCCTAGTGAACTTAAAGAAGAAACAAACTTTTTTGAAGTAAAATTATATGATACAACAGATTGGCTCTCTAAAGAATATGTCAAAATAGTTGCACTTGATGCAAAATCTAAACCTAAATCACTTGCACATCCTAAGCTTAATATGATGGGAGCACCAACATATAGACAATCCTTATTTATAGTATTCCAATCTACATAGTCTTCCCAGAGCTTATATGCGAAAGCCCTTCCACCATGGTATTTCATACCGATATCTTTATTTATAGGTGAATAACTATATTCATCTTTTGTCAAATCGATTACTAAAACATCTCGATTTCTATAAGGATACCCTTTTTCTACAATTTTTTTCATGAACAAGTTTATTATACCTTTTTTATCAATATTCGCAATAACGATAATTTAATTAATAATTATTTTTTATATTTATATTTTGTAAAAAATTAGCTTGCACTCAAATAAAAGCGTTGTACAATAAGGAATATGAAGAACACGATAAAAACAACATTTAATGATAAAACAATTGAAATGGAATGTGGTATAACAATTGAACAATGCTTAATTGAACATAATGTTAAGATAGAAGAAGATTACCAAAATAATCCTATTGTTGCAGCTCAAGTTAATTATGAATTGTTACCACTATCATATATATTAACCTTTGATGCAATTATAACACCTATTTACCTTTTTTCAGATTTAGGTAAAAGAGTTTATAGACATAGTATTTGCTTTCTTCTTTGTTATGCTTCTTGGAAAGTGTTTCCAAAAAGACAACTTATGATTGGACATAGTTTGGGTGATGGATATTATTTTCATTATACAGATTCTTATATCCTCACTTCAAATGATATAAATAAATTATCACAAGAAATGGAAAGAATAGTTAAATCCAACTTACCAATTACCTACACTAACATAACATATGAAGAAGGACTTGAATATTTTCAAAATAGAGGTGCTTTAGAGACAGTCGATTTAATTAATTACCAACATGAACCTGTTATTGCTATTTATAAGATTAAAAATTATATGGACAAAAGCTATGAGCCATTAGTTTCACACTCTAGAATATTAAGTTTATGGGAATTAAGAAAATATGAATCCCAAGGGATGTTATTGAGATATCCTAGATCAAATGATTTTACTCAATTACAAACTTTTAAAGACAATCCTTTATTATTTAAAGTTTATAAAGAATATAAAAAATGGAACCAAGTATTACATTTTCAATCTCTCGGCAAATTAAATATGAATTGTATTAACAATAATATTAATGAATATATAAGATTAGCTGAGACTCTTCAACAAAAGAAAATTGCAAAAATCGCAGATGATATTTGTGATAGGCCATCAACAAGAATTGTTTTTGTCGCAGGTCCATCATCTTCTGGCAAAACAACATTCACCAATAAATTAGGTATCCAACTTAAATTACTTGGGAAATGCCCTATTTTAATTTCATTAGATAATTATTATAGATTAAAAGAAGATATTCCTAGAGACGAAAATGGTAAACATGATTTTGAATGTTTAGAAGCCCTAGATACAGATTTATTCCAAAAAAATGTGGAAGATTTATTTGATAATAAAGAAATAGAATTACCTTCTTTTAACTTTAAGAAAAATAAAAGAGAGTATTTAGGAAACAAAGTTTCATTTGAAGAAGATACTATTTTATTAATTGAAGGTATTCATGGCTTAAATCCCAAACTAATTCCAACAGCTGATAAAAATACTACTTATAAAATATATATCTCTGCTTTAACCCAACTAAATCTTGATGATCATAATAGAATTAGCACAACGGATAATAGGATATTAAGACGAATAACTCGTGATAATATGACTAGAGGGGTTAGTGCAACCACAACTTTGAGCATGTGGGCCAGTGTTCAAGCTGGAGAAAATAAACATATTTTCCCATATCAAAATAATGCTGATACTATGTTGAATTCAGCTCTAGAATATGAACTTGGAGCAATAAAGCCTTTTGTTGAACCGCTTCTTAAAACTGTGGAGCCTTCCTCTTCAATGGCTTTTGCAATTGCTAGAAGGCTATTAGCATTTTTATCTAGAGTACATCCTATTGCTGAGAGTATGGTTCCTAAAGACTCTCTGCTTAGAGAATTTATTGGTGGTAGTGAATTTAATGTAACTTAATTAACTAAAAAAACGCTAGGGATTAACCTAGCGTTTTTTTTATTTTCCATAAATGTGTCTATATTCTTCGAATAAATCTTTAACTTTATCCTTACATTTTCCACACTTAGTACCATAATTTGTCAAGTCTTGAAGCTCTTGAAGATTAGTAGCTTTATCTGTTTTTACTAATTCCTCAATTGTTTGATCAGTTACATTATTACATTCACAAACAACTACTTCCACTTTTTTCTTTAGATTATTTGGTAAGTTATTTTTTTCTAAATAATCATCTATTGCCGCTCTAAGACCTTTATCACCTAAAACTGAACAGTGGAATTTATGCTCTGGTAATCCACCTAATGCATCAGTAATCATCTTTGGTGTGATTTTATATGCTTCTTCAAGACTCATGCCTTTTACTAATTCACTCATTACTGATGTACTAGCAATAGCTGAAGCACAACCATAAGTTAACCATCTTATATCTTCTATCTTATTATCTTTAACTTTAATACCAATTCTCATTTGGTCTCCACAAGCTAAAGATCCGACTTCTCCAACACCATCAGCTTCAAAGTTATCTTCTTTTTTCCATATATTTTTTGGATTCATGAAATGATCTTTTACTACATCTGTATATACCCATTGGTCTAAAAAACTACTCATCTTGTACTCATCTCCCTAATTCTTTTAATAATTGGTGGTAACTTCTCTAAAACATAATCTACATCTTCCATTGAATTATATCTTCCAAGACTAAATCTTATGGATCCGTGAGCGATTTCTATATCAAGTCCACCAGCTAATAATACATAAGAAGGTTCTAAACTGCCTGTAGCACAAGCAGACCCTGTAGATACTGCAATACCTTCCATGTCCAAATATAATAAAATTGACTCGCCTTCAGCACCTGGGAATGATACATTTAAAGTGCCTGGTAAACAATGCTCTTGATTTCCATTGACAATTACTTCATCAATTCTATCTATTATGCCTTTTCTTAAAGCCTCACGCATTGTCCATAATTTTTCTCTTTCAAAGGACAAATCTCTCTTTGCAATATCACTTGCCTTTCCAAGTCCAATAATAGCAAAATTATTATATGTTCCAGGTCTATATCCTTTTTCTTGATGGCCACCATGCATAAGATTAAATAGAGGAGCCTTTCCTCTAGTGGCTAAAACACCAATACCTTTAGGGCCATAAAACTTATGTGCAGATAAGCTTAAATAATCAATTCCAATTTCTTCCATTGAAATATCAACTTTACCTATAGATTGAGTTGCATCACTGTGAAATAATGCCCCCACTGCGTGTGCTAAAGCTGCAGCTTCTTTTATTGGTTGAATAGTACCTGTTTCATTATTTGCACTCATTACACTAACAAGTACAACATCTTTATCTAATTTATTCTTCAAATCATCTAAGTCTAATAGACCAGAAGAATCTACGTTTACAAAATCTATTTTATATCCCTTAGTTCTTAAAAATTTAGCAGTTTCAATGATTGCAGGATGTTCAATTGTAGTTGTTAAAATTCTACCTTTTCCACCATTTTTATCAATCAATGATGTTGCTATATTAAAAACTATATTATTAGATTCTGTTGCTCCACTGGTGAAATAGATATTATCACTATTTGAACCAATCAAAGATGCAACTTGTCCTCTAGCTTTTGAAATACCCATTGCTGCAGCTCTTCCAAAACCATGCATGCTTGAAGCATTCCCAAATAGTTGTTGGGATTCACTCATTATTTGCCATACCTCAGGTGCTATCTGGGTTGTGGCATTATTATCAAGATAAACGAATTTGTTATCCATTTTTTACCTCTAGTTAAAATATACAAAAATATCACATAAATTCAAATTGAAATTATGAACCAACATTAAAAATATTGATAAATTGAATTTTCGTCATCATCACTAGGGGGTTGTTTGCTATGGATTAATCTTAACATTCTGATTGAAGAAAATCGAATATGTTTTAATTTTGCCCATTCAACATAACCACAAGTTGGTGGTAAATATGGTGCAAACATAGCTTTTGAAAGTGTAACTTTTTTGCATCTTACACTATCTATAAATCTTGTAGCATATATTTTACAAGTTTTTGTTTTTATATCGTAATGTTCACAATAACAATCTAAATCAATTATTAAAGTGTTATTAACTATTACTTTTTCGTGGCAACAAAGGCCACATTTTTTACAGTGTGATTCCCATTTCTTCATAGCACACTTCCTTCAAGTTTTAACAACTTATCTTGAAGTGCTGATATAGCAGGAAGAACTTCAATAATTGAAACTGAAATACGGTTATTTTTTATCAACTCATAATCAGTAATAGATTCATATCCATGATCAATTAATACAGGTCCATGAGACAAAGGCTTTAAGCCTAATGTAATCTTATTTAAATCTGAGCTTTCAAGTTTTAATTCATCTAAAGTTCCTTTTGTAACTTCAGCTGCATCTCTATAATCAAGAAAACCAAGTGATCCTGTATTCCAAGCCCCATTGCTATGGTGCGGAACGTTGATATTAACTAAAGAATTTTTAGTACATAAAGGATAAAAATCATCTAAGTGCTCAGCTAAAAATATTGCAGATTTTTCAAAGTTAAATTGTGAATTATTTGGAGGTGTTTGAGTAGAAATTGCTATTGCTCTTATTCCAATTATTACAGCCTCTTTTGCAGCACTTACTGTACCTGAATATAAAATATCACTTGAGACATTTAAACCATGGTTAATTCCACTTATTACTAAATCAAAATCAGCTACATCAAATAAACCACTTCTAAAACTATAAAGTAGACAATCAGCTGGAGTGCCAGAACAATGATAATGATTTTTTGAATAGGAATAAATATGAACAGATTCTCTTAAACTAACTGCTTGAGATGATGCACTTCGTTGATGAGATGGCGCACAAACACTAATCTTATGCCCATAAGATTTCAAAACTTCTTCTAAAATTTTAATACCTTCGCTGTCAAAACCATCATCATTTGTGAGCAATATTCTCATGCATTATTTTGAAAACAGTACTTCGGCCTTTTTAGTTGGAACAAAATTCTTCCAAGTTGGTTCAAAGCCAAAAATATGTCCGTATTCCTCCATCTTACTTTGATATTCAAGAAGAGCTTCATCGCTAATCAATAACATTATTGATCCACTGTTTCCATCAAAGACAAGGTGGGCACCTTTACAGCCTTCAATTTCACTAGCTCTCTTTACTAACCAATCGACTTCAGGGCAGGTTATCTCAAGTTTATCTCTTAAGTCAACCTCTGCTCTGTTCATAACCCTACCATATAGTACAGGCTGATTTTGTTCAAGCAGATTTTTTGCTTCTTGTGCAAATCGAGACTCTCTTAAGGTAAAAACACAAATATTTCTGTATCTTTCTTCAATTGGAATTATTCTTGAAGCAATATCTTTCTCAGGAATATCTCTCTTGGAAACATCCTTATAAAAAACATGGAGTTTAGTTAAAGCTTCTTGAGTTAATCTATGTGCAATAAGATTTTCTTCTCTCATTGCTTGTGGAGGTATTTTACTATCAATAATAATTGCTTTATATTGGGCTGTTTCATTTGCAAAAGGGAAAGTCACAAATTGGTATGTGCTATGTTGATGATCAAAATATACAACCTGGTTTTCTTGACCATTTAATAGTGTCATCAAATCACCAATCCTGCAAGTTTCATTATTAAAAGAAGTATTTGCTTGGTGAACAACCCTTACTATATCTTGCTGAGATAATTCAAGATTAAATAAGGAATTTAATGCTAAACAAGTTGCAAGAGCTAAACTAGTACTTAAAGAAGTATTATCACTATTTAAGCCCTCACCATCTAATGTAATATTCATACCAACAAAAGAATGTCCTTCTTTTATTAAAACAGCAATTACAGCTTTTACATAATTTGCCCATCTATCTTCTTTTCTAAATCTTAAGGCATTAATTGCAAAGCGTTTTCTATCACTTCCATCAGCTTTTATAACTTTTACAAGATTATCATTACTCTTTGATATTGCAATTAAAACAGAATTAACACCACAACAAAGAATGGAATAGCCTTGACACGCATCGGCAAAGGCACCAAATAAAGTACAAACTATTGGAGCTTTAGCTACTACTTGAGGTTCTATCTTATCATAATTTATTTTATGCTTAGCAATGATATTATTCATAAATGGCCCTTTTTCTTTAGTCTAAGCTATAAAAACGCATATTGCAACAAAAAAATATAAATAGAAAGAATTAAAAAAACCACTGAGTTTCCTCAGTGGCTCCATGATAATTACTTTGAAATACCATATCTTTTCTTAAAGCGTTCTACACGACCTGTTGTATCAACAAGCTTTTGTGTGCCTGTGTAGAATGGGTGACAAGCAGAACAAATTTCTACTTCAACATTTTTAGCAGTTGTTTTTGTTTTAAAAACGTTACCACATGAACAATGAATTTCTTTTAATTCATAATTTGGATGAATATTATCTTTCATAAGATGCCTCCACATATATCTTAATTTGCTGATACGAATAAATCTTGACAGCAAACAAATTTCATTTTCTATTTCGCAATCGCAGTATTAATAGATTTAAAGAACGCTTCATTATTCTTTGCTTTTCGCATTTTGTCAATAAGGAAAGGTGTCTGATCTACCTCATCCATATCATTTATTGCATTTCTTATAATCCAAATACGTTGTGCTTCATCACTTGGGATGAGTAAATCGTCTCTTCTAGTTCCAGATTTTTTCAAATTAATTGAGGGGAAGATTCTTCTATCTGACAAACGTCTATCTAAAACAATCTCATTATTACCAGTTCCTTTGAATTCTTCAAAGATAACTTCATCCATTCTAGAACCTGTTTCAATAAGAGCAGTAGCAATAATTGTTAAACTACCACCACCTTCCATGTTTCTAGCAGCACCAAAAAAACGTTTTGGTTTATGAAGGGCATTAGAATCTACACCACCACTTAATATCTTACCACTAGCTGGAACTGTTTGGTTATATGCTCTAGCAAGACGAGTAATTGAATCTAATAAAATTACAACATCTTTATTTGCTTCAACCATACGTTTTGCTTTTTCAATTGCCATTTCTGCAACTTGAACGTGTCTTGTAGCCTGTTCATCAAAAGTAGAAGCTATTACTTCACCTTTAACATTATCTCTCATATCTGTAACTTCTTCTGGTCTTTCATCAACTAATAAGACAATTAAAGAAATTTCAGGATAATTCTCACTAATAGCATTTGCAATTTTTTGCATTAATACAGTTTTACCAGTTCTAGGAGGAGCGACAATTAATGATCTTTGACCTTTACCAATAGGACAGAACATATCTATTAATCTAGTAGAAATATCTTCACTACTGTTTTCAAGTCTCATTCTCTCATCAGGAAACCTAGGTGTTAGGCTATCAAAAGATGGTCTTTTCTTTGCTTTAATTAACTCATCATTATTTACTTTTAAAATTCTATGTAATCCATAAAATCTTTCTGTATCTCTAGGAGTTTTTACTTGTCCAAAGACTAAATCACCTGTTTTAAGTGCATTATGTCTAATTAAATTTGAAGAAACATATATGTCTTCTGGCCCTGAAATATAACTATTTCTGCTACTTCTTAAAAAGCCATATCCATCAGGTAAAACTTCTAAAGTACCTTCAACAACAAGGGCTATGTTTTTTTGACATTGTGCTTTTAATATTTCGGTGATTATTTCTTGTCTTTTATAATCAAAAATATTTTCAGCATTCATTCCAACTTCAATACCCTTGGTTCTTAATAAATCAAAACTCATATAATAATAATCATTTATTAATTGTGTTGGAGCATCTGGATTTTCATCCAAATTAACTTCTTCAATTCTCTCTTCATAATGTTTTTTATTATTTTTATTACGATTATTCCTTTGAGAATTGTTTCTTCTATTGTTATTGTTGTTTGAATTATTATTTCTAGAATTGTTTCTACGATTTGTTTGAGAATTATCTCTTTGAACTCGTTCCTCAGCTTTTGGAGAATCAGCTGTTTTTTTAACCTCATCAGTTTGAGAATTTTGAGCAACTTCAGTTTTATTAGTTTTATCTAAATTAGATTCTTCACTATTCTCTGTTTTTGTAGTTGTTTTTGATTTAGATTTCGTTATAGGGACTCTTTTACTTACTGTTTTTTTAAGAGATTCTTCATTTTCACCATTTACAGCTTCAGTTTCTTTAATTTCTAAAGCAGAAGTAGAATCTTCTTTTGGATTTTGTTTAGTTAGATCTTTTTTAACTTGAACTTTTTTTCTTGTAGTTTTAGCTTTCTTAGGTTTCTCTTGAGAAACTTCTGGTTCTTCTAATTTTAGCTCTAATTGTTGATCTTCTTCAGTAGTTTTTGAAACTTTCTTTTTTGTAGTTCTTTTTCGAGTTTTTTTTGGAGTCTCTTCTTTTTCTGCAGCAATTTCTTCAGGTTTATCTGATGAATCACTCGCCTTTTTATCAGAAGAATCTTTTTTTGGTGTCGTTTTTCTAACTCGTTTTTTTACAACAACTTTGACACTTTTTTTCTCTTCAGCTGCAAGATTTCTTTCTTCCTCTTGCTTAACTTCTTCGGCCATATAATAAGCTCCGTTTGGTATTTAAGTTTTTTGTTAATTTATATTGAGATACAAAGAATTAAATTAGATTACGGTATAACCTAATTATCCTCATATCAATTTATTTTTTTGGATATATAGTATTTAAACTAGAAATCTTTTTCTCATATTAATCAGATAATAGTATAAATATAAGTCTTTCAGTTTGAAAGCAATATAAGCACTTTGATACCTTAAATATATTCCCACTTATCAATAATGTCAAGCAAACTATATCCTTTTAAATATAAGCTTGTTAATAAAAAGGCTGCGACAGCTGCTCTTTTTCTAATTCCATTTCTTCCCGTTATTGTAAAACATAATTTAACAGCTTGAGGTGGTAAATCAGATTTACTAAAACCAAACCAAACAGTACCAACTGGCTTATCTATTGTACCACCATTAGGTCCTGCAATACCAGAAATTGAAAAAGCTACATCAGTATTTAATAAAGTTCTAGCATTAGTTGCCATCTCTAATACAGTTTCCTTGGAAACAGCACCATAATTTTCTAAAATTGAGCTATTTACATTTAAAACTTTGTTTTTTACAGAATTAGAATAACTAACTATACCTCCTTCAAAAAAGGCAGAACTGCCACTTCTATCTGTTAATAGCTTTGCACACAAACCACCTGTACAACTTTCAGCACAGCCAATTGTATAATCATTTTGGATTAAATCATTGATTAATACATCAATTGCTTCAATATTATCATCAACAATTAACTCTTTTCCAACCAAAGCCCTTAAAGAAGATATCATGAGAGGAGAATTTTCCCCAGAAACAAATAAACTAATTTTATTTTCCTGGAATCTTGTACCCCATTTAACATTGTCAATTTTCAACCTTGTACAAGCTTCTTCTAACTTACTTTCACAAATTAAAAAAGTTGATAACTCTGTGGTTAATTTTTCACTATAACCAATATAATTCTTTACCCAAGGGAGAACTAAGTTATAAAACATTGGTTTTAATTCTCTAGGAGGTCCAGGCATACTAAAAATTACAGTTTCACCATTTTCGCTATCAACACTACCCATAAAACCTGGAGCAGTTCCATTAGGATTTTCTAAAAGAGTAAAATCTTCAGGAATTAATGCTTGACTATAATTTGCACCATGGATTCTTTTTCCAACCATTTTATATAATGTTTTATATGCTTTTTCATTTTCTACTAATTTTTTATTTGCAACATTTGCAATTGATATCCTAGTTAGATCGTCACTAGTCGGGCCAAGGCCACCAGTTACAAAGATCATATCATTATCGTTTAACCAAGATTTTAAAATATCTTCTATTGAACCATCATCATTGATTATAGAAATTTGGTTTACAACTATATTTAATTTATTTAATTCTTGAGAAATCACTTTAGAATGCTTATCTTCTATAATTCCTTTTGTAAGTTCTGATCCAATAATACATATAGATGCACTTTTATTATTCATGTTTTCCTCGATTAATAATTTTTAATATTGCAGCAAAAATAATTAAAGCAAATGATAAATATTGAGATATAATAGCAAATAAATTCGGATGTAATGTAAAGAACGCATTTCCATTTGCTTCTGTAGTATAAACAGGTATTTCATATATTTTCCAACCAGGATGGAAAGGTTCCATTTGATTTAACATCCTTCCGAGAGGATCTATTTGACATGTTATTCCACTATTTGTACTTCGAATTGTAGATCTTCTATTTTCAATTGATCTATAGACCCCAATAGCTGCATGTTGCATTTCACTTACTACAGAATATGCCCAACCATCATTTGTCATATTTACAAGAACATCTGCGCCATTTCTTACAAACTCAGCAGATAGTTCACCAAATACATCTTCGAAACAAATTGGTGTTGAGAAAGTTATACCTCTTTCAGCTGTAAAAACAACAGGCTCTGTTCCTTTTTCCCACCAATGATAATCATTAGCTTCTAGCAAAGCATATAAATTAGGCATTTGTTTTTCATAGGGGAAATGTTCTGTAAAGGGTACTAAATGTTGTTTTCTATACGTTTGCTCAATTTTACCATCATTGAAATATATTACGGTATTATAATCTTTTCTGTTCCACTCACCCGTTTCTAAAATAGCTGGTTTAGTTTCATCATCTAAGACCCCTTCAGGATTTCCTGTTAATAAGGGAACGTTCAATTCTTTTCCAAAGTTTACAAATTCTTCAACTAGAGCACTAGTATCTTCATCACTAGGGTAATTTTCATGCCAGGCGACGCTAGGGACAAAGGCTGTTTCACTCCAAATAACAATGTCAGGATCTTCTCGTAAAGCTTCTAAAGAATATAATCTTAAGTTATTGAAGTTCCTTTTATAAGTAATATATCCACCTTTCCAAGTATCTGAGCTATGCTGAATACTCGCAACCTTCCAAGTATCTTGAGACTCTGTATTATCCCATTTATGCATTGAAACAAATCCGAAAATAATTATAGCTAAAAATACGATTATATATATTACTTCATCAATAAAATATTCTTTTAAAAAGACTTTTATAGGTTGGGCTGTTTTATTTATATAATCTCCTAAATATACTCCAAAGAATATTTGTGGAAGAACCATGATAAAATTAATTCCCCAAACCCCTGTAATAGATGCAATTTGGATAAATGGAATAAATTTATATGGTGCGTATCCTAAGATTCCATAAGGGTACCCTGCAAACCAATTTTGAGATATATAAGTATAAGCAGTATAAAGAATTGCATTAATTAAAAAGCCTCTTTTTTTAAAAGTTGAATCTATTAATTTAAATAAAGGGAAAGCAATTAATAATTCACCACCTTTAATAATAGGAACTAAAAGTATTGCTAAAGGGTGAAAGGTTTTTAACCAATAATTGAAAATTAAGTAAAATACAAAGCCATAAACAAATCCATAAATTGGTGTTAGATACCATTTCGTATTATGGATAACAGCAAACATTGGGATTAATGCTATAAAAGATAAAATCCATATCCCATTAACATTTAAAAAACTAGGAAATGATAATGCAAAAATAAATGCAGATATTATTAATAACAAAACCTCAGAGACTACTGTCCTGAGGCTTCTATTAGAGTGTAATTTGAACAATTGAAGATCTCCATTTTTGTAGGAAATTTATTAACCACGAAGGTTCCAAACTCTTTCTTTTAACTCACGACCAGGTCTAAAGAAAGCAACTCCATGAGTATCAACAGTAACAGGAGCACCAGTTTTAGGATTGTGCGCACGATCTCTTTGTTTTCTTGTATGTACTTCAAAAGTACCAAAACCTCTAAGCTCGATAACTTGGTCTTTTTTTAGACCATCTTTAACTTCTTCAAAAAATTCATCAATTAACATATGAATTTCTGCTTTTGTAATATCAGTTTCTTCATAACGTTCTTTAAGTTTAGAATACAAATTATCGATTATAATAGATTTAGTTAATTTCTTGGATTCTGCCATGAAAAATGCTCCTTAAAAATTTATTTATCTACTAGTTTAATTTAGCTAGTGCAGCATAAATTCTAGATTTTTTACGACTTGAGGTGTTTCTGTGTAAAATACCTTTACTTGTAGCAGAATCTAATAATTTAAAGCTTTCTTTCATAGCAACTTCAGCTGCTGCTTTATCTCCAGCTAGAACACATTTATCAAAGTTCTTAATTGCTGTACGTACTTCGCTCTTAACTGCACGGTTTCTCATGCGGCGAGTGATATTTTGTCTTTCTCTTTTTTTTGCGGAATTGTTGTTAGACACGTAATACCTCCAAATATATTACTCATATTTTTTTATTATTTTCTTGTCATTTATAAAATTAAATGAGTTGGCTTATTTCCAACAAGTACCTAAAATATCACAACTTTATTAGTTCGGTCAATACAAACTGAAGTTTTAAGTAATAAATAATTTATTTACCCATAAAATAATACATTTTTTTTCTCTATCAGTATTTAAGTGCTTAATCTTCAAGGAGTTGTTTAACATATTCTTTATCAACAACCCAATATTTACTTTCACTATTATACTTTGTTTTTGTAGCATCTATGTTTAGTCTTCTTCCATCTGCTGATACAAGTAATAGTTTTCTTGTAATTACATTAACTTCAGAAACTCTCATAAGATCTCTACCAATTTTCAATTTACTACCTTCAGGTGGAAACTTCAACTTCTCTTCAACATAATAATCTTGTTCATATGCTAAACAACACAACAGTCTTCCACATGGACCAGAAATCTTCATTGAATTTAAAGATAAATTTTGTTCTTTAGCCATTTTAATTGATACAGGTTGTAATTTATCAGTTACTCCATGACAGCAATAATCACGACCACAAACTGCTAAACCACCTAAAACTCTGCTTTCATCACGAACGCCAATTTGTCTTAGCTCAATTCTAATTCTAAAAACACTAACTAAATCTTTAACAAGTTCTCTAAAATCTACTCTTACATCAGAGGTAAAAAAGAACACAATCTTAGGCTCTACCAATAGAAAATGTGCTGTTACTAGTTTCATATCAAGTTTATGTTTTTTTATCTTTTCTCTACATAGTGTTAATGCATCGTGTTCTCTATTACTTAAATCAGCATATCTTTCTAAATCTGCATCAGTTGCTACTCTTTCTAGCCAAGTAACATTGTTCTTTATTTCAACTTTTTCTTTTCCACAATGCTTACAACTATTATCTAAATTATCATAATTTCTATAGAGTACAACTTCTTTTTCATCTTCATGTATATCTGACTCTATAACCGTAGGTTCACCTTCTGCAACAAGATCACTATTATCGTCTTCTACATCATCAGCACAAACACAAGCACCACAAGCACTAGTATTTCCACAATGATAAGGCTTACCTATTTGGGAAGCATCACCAACTACTATTCCTAAATCAAGTCCATAACGGGTTTCAAAAATAACCTTTTCACCTATAGGTAAAGAGGTCTCCCAAGCACATAGAGCAACCTCATTTGAAGCGGGATTTTTTATTAAATATATATAACCAGAATCTGGATGTTTTTCATGTATATCTTTAGTATTTTTTTGTTTATTATTTTTCATAAAGTTCCTAATTGCGTAACTTAGTACAAATTAATGTTACAAAACAAAGTACCACGAGAAAAATAAAAAGTCAAACATTGAGAGGCCAGATGATTGTTAAACTAGTTACAAAGCAAACATTAACAACCAAATTTTAAATTAAACAAAATAAATATATATTATTTTTTTACAAGCTTTGATAATATCTAGCTTGAATAGTAGAAATTATTATCAAAAAAATGATAGAAATTATAAAAAAACTAGGAGATAAGATTGAGAGATTCATCATTATATCATCCAATAAAAATAAAAAATGTTCAAATTGAAGGGAATTTGTTTTTAGCCCCTCTAGCTGGGTATACAGATATACCTTTTAGAACTCTTTGCTTAAAACATGGTGCTAACCTAACCACTTCAGAGATGGTAAGCACAGAAGGGATTGCAAGAAATAACAGAAAAACAACAGATTTAATGACAAGGGCTGAAAATGAAAAGCTTTTTGCCATACAAATTTTCACTGACAATTTAGATTCACTACAAAGAGGGTTTGAAAATCTTTTAGCAGCAAACCCAACTATAATTGATATTAACTGCGGATGTCCTGTACCTAAAGTTACTAAAACTGGAGCAGGAAGTGCCTTGATGAAAACTCCAGAGAAAATGGCTTCTTTTGTTAAATTCATTAGTGATAATACTGATATCCCTGTAAGTGTAAAGTTTAGAACTGGTTGGGATTTAGAAAATGAAAATTATTTAGATTTTGCCAAACTTGCTTTGGATAATGGTGCAAGTTCACTCTGTATGCATGCAAGAACTAAAACTCAAGGATATATGCCAACTGCAAACTGGGATAGGTTAGAAAAACTTACAGACATGGTTCATAAAAAGTATGAGGGTATTCCGGTTTTTGGTTCTGGAGATTTGTTTGAACCAAAAGATGGCCTAAACATGCTTAAGCAAACAAATGTAGATGGGTTAATGTTCGCAAGGGGTGCTATTGGAAACCCATTTATCTTTGATCAAACCAAACATTTATTATTAACTGGAGAAGATATATATCCATCATCGGTTCAAGATAGAGTAGAACTAATCCAAGAACAACTAGATTTAATGTGTAAATATAAAAGAGAAGACCTTGCCTTTAGAGAAATGAGAAAGCATTGCTGTGCATATCTAAAAGGCATTAGAGGTTCTTCTAAAGTTAAACAATTATTAATGAAAGCTGAAAGCAAAAATGATTATATTGAGGCTTTATCATTATTAAGTGAATAACAAGGTGATATGTACTTAAATAGATGTTGACCCTAACATTATGATAATGGTATCTTTTATTAAACTAAGGGGGAATCTTAATGAGATTATTAGTATTAGGCTCCGGCGCAAAAGATCATGCAATTACATGGTTTTTTTCACAAAGTAAACTTATTAGTGGATTATATGTAGCTCATGGAAATATAGGCACTGAAGGAATTGCTGTTAATTTAAAATATGTTAATCCATCTTCTCCTGAAAGTGTATATAGAGCATGTTTGTTGCATAACATTGATACTGTTTTCATTGGTACAGAAGCACCTTTAATGACTGGTGTTGTTGATTTCTTAAAGGAAAAAGGTATTACTGTTTTTGGAACGCCATCCCACTGTCTTAAACTTGAAAATGATAGGGAATATGCGAGAGATTTTTCTGCAAACAACAATGTTCAAATTCCTCAACACAAAATTTTTAAAGACTACAATTCTTTAGCTAAATTTTTAGACAAAAACGAAAATAAAAGATTTGTAATAAAAAGTAATGAACAAGCTCCTAGTAGAGTAATGATTGATAGCGATAATAAACAAGCTTTATTGTCTTTTTCAAAAAAATTATTGGATAATACTTCCGTCTTATTAGAAGATCATATTGAAGGGTTACCTCTTACTGTCACTCTTTTTATAGATAAAAAAGGTTATTTAGCCTTACCTTTCTGTAGTGAATATACAAAAACAGAAGAAGGAGGGCTTCCAACAGGGGGTATGGGAGCTATTTGTCCTGTTCCTATCTCAAAAGATAACAAAAAATTAATTGAAGAAAAAATTATTATCCCAGTTCTTGAAGGGATGAGAAAAGAAAATTTACTATATAGAGGTGTTTTAACACTCTCAATAATATTAAATAAAACTTTAGGACCAATATTAGTTGATTACCATGTTCGTTTAAATGATCCAGCAACTCAGGCTATTATTCCTTTAATTAAATCTGATGCTGTTGAATTATATGAAGCTCTTAATAATGATTGTATTGGTAACTTTAAACTAGATTTAAGCAACGATACTTGTACTGCAATAGTACTAGCTAGTGAGGGATATCCTAGCAATCCAATTATAAATAAAGAAGTTGCCCCTATTTCTTCTCCTTTACTATTTAATACTTTTAGCAAGGATTTACCTCTGTTTTTCTATGGTTGTGTAGATAAAGATGGTTCAAAAGTAATAACAACTGGTGGACGTTGTGTGACTATAGTTGGAAGATCTAATAATATTATAAAAGCTAGCGAAGAAGCCTATAAAGCTGTTAAGCATATTCAATTTGATGGGGTTTGGTATAGAAAAGATATCGGAATAAAATTCTACGATATTTGTGATTTTTAAAAATCATTAGATAAAAATGCACTCCAAAATGGAGTGCATTTTTTTTAAAAAACTACTCTGAAACATTCTCTATTTCAAATGGTTGTAAGTAAGAATCAACATCATCAATATCATTTATAAATGCTGGAATCGAAAAAATTAACATATCTTCACTAAAAGGCACTTTAACCTTCTTCTCTAAGACTATTTCTTCCCAATTCTCATCATTATAAGTTACGAGAAAAGTATGCGTTTGACCTTGTACTAAAGCTTGATCTCTATCTCTTTTTGCTAATTCTAATGAAGGTTGCTTATCTACTTGAATTTCTACTATTGAAAGTGCTTTCAATTCAGCTCCATTTACCTCGATATTTTTATTGTCAAGAAGAATTGTATGTTGCTTACCTACAAATGCCATTAATATTGCAAATAAAATCACTACAATAATTGCTACAGCTCTAATATAAAATCTTTTATTAATCCTCATTTAAAGCTCCTTGATTTTCTTGCAATTTCTCTGCATTAGCTAGATTCTCTCTTTTCTTTCTCATTTCATATAAAACAAGAGACATTGTAATAACACCATAAGAAACAAATACTCTAAAGTATTCCCCTAATTGAGCTTGACCAATTAAGTTCTTTCCTGCCATTGGGGATACAATAAACATTAAATGGAATAAAATAACACCTAAAAATACATTCCCAATATTTGCTTTACTTACTGATGCCCCCCCAACTAAAAGTGCAGCAACGCTAAACATACCTATTTGAGTGTGTGAATTGTAAGTATTTAAAGTCCCAATGTTTTGAAGGTAAATTATCATACCAATTCCAGCAACAACCGTTGAAATTACAATAGAAACAATTCTTGTATGTTCAACTTGTATACCAGCTGATGCTGCAACTTCCATATCTTGTCCTACAGCTCTCATATCTTGTCCAAGTTTTGTTTTTCTAAACCAAACTATAAAGACACAAACTAAAGCGATTACTATAAAAGTCATAAGAGGTATCTTAATTCCAAATATTGATAGATTGAATAAAGAGTCTAAACTTCTTCTTATACCAATTAAATTTACAGTATTTCTAATGCCGTATCCACGTGGTAATACTAACGAGGTATTTTTTATTGGAATTATTGATCCCATTCCATATAATACTATTAATTGATACACACCATTCATAAAGAAACCTAAAATATAAGAGGTTACCATCTCTCTACCTTTAGCTTTATTTAATATTCTACCACACAATTGTCCTAATAATATTGAAATAGGTATGCTAATAATTATTGCTAAAACCATAGCAGGGATTCCAACTACATTCCAGTCAGTAACAAAGATCAATCCAATTTGTCCAGCCATAGCCCCTAATGTCATACCAAAATTTAAGCCCATTCCGGCCATAATAGGAATTAAGAGGCTCAATATTAAGAAGGAGTTTCTTGAAAGTCTAACTATGATTTCTGATATTAAATAAGATGGCGAATATCCACTTAATGGTATTCCAATACTACAAATAACTAAAAATAAAACAGTTACAAGATTATTCCTAATTAGACTTTTAATTCCTTTTGATGTTATTTTTTTCATCTTGTAGCCTCCGTTTTTCTAGTTAGTGCATAAAGAATCATTCCATTAGATACTACAATACGAATTACCTCAGACATATCAGTTTGTATTACTGAGTTCATAACACTTGGTGTCATTGTTAAAATTCCTTGGAACAAGAAAGTACCTACAATAACATTAGTGATTGAGGCTTTATTTACAGAAGCACCTCCTATTAGAATTGCTGATACAGCAGGGAGCGCCATAAAGAAAGGTCCCATATATAATTGAATAAATCCAAATGATTGTTGATAAACAAGTATACCAATAGCTCCAAGCCAGGTTGATAATATGACAGATAAAATTCTTGTTTTATCAATATCTATTCCACAAGCTCTTGCAAAAACAGGATTAGATCCAACAGCAGTCATAGCAGTTCCTTTTTTTGAATGTAAAAAAGCCCATATTACGAAAGCTAACAAGGCAAATAATAAGAACATCCCTGTAGGAAATACAAAATGCTCTCCAATTCGAATTGCTAAGAAGTCATTAAGTACGTGCAAATAATAACCTTCAGTTGAAATAGTTGTTCTTAAACCTCTACCTGTATACCCCCAAACCATTGTAGGATTGGAATAAGGTAATAGCAACCACATCATACACATGAAAGCTACTGATGAAAATCCAACATAAGTTGCAATCATCATCTCACCACCTTTAACTTTATTTAGTAATTTGCCATAACCCCATCCAAAAATAACAGCAAAAGGTGTTGCAAAAATCATAGCCATAAGAAAAGAAGTTGGCCCAATAAAATTAAATTCAATTGCTAATGTACCACCAAGTAATCCTGCAATAATTCCTAAAGGTAATCCAAAATTTAAACCACACCCACTATGAATCATGGGAACCATAGCAAGTACCATGACACAGTTCATTCCAAAACGATTTAAAGTATCGGATAAGGAGGTATTTATATTTACTCCAACAAACGGAGCCATTACAAATAAGGTTAATAAGAATAGTCCAATTATTATTCTTGGCCATCCAAAATGTTTTATAAAATCTCTTATTCTATCTATAATTGTTATATTTTCCATTAGATAGCCTCCTCAACTTTTTGGCCTATCATTAATAGTCCAAAGTCTTCACTAGGTTTAGAAGCTTCTAAAATACCTTCTATCTTACCATCAGTTACAATAGCAATACGATCACAAATAGCTCTCAACTCTTCTAATTCTGATGAAATGATAACTATTGTAGTTCCTAGCTCTCTATTATATTTTCTCAAAGATTCAAGTACTAAAGCTTTTGCACCAATATCTATACCTCGAGTAGGCTCACTTACAAATAATAGCTTAGGCTCTAGAGCAAAAGCTTTAGCTAAACAAATTTTCTGTTGATTACCTCCAGATAATTCCTTAGCCTTTTGTTTTGAACTTGTACATTTTATTTCTAATTGATCGATATATTTTTGTGTAACTTCTTCTATAGCCTTGCTATCTCTCCAAGTCATAAATCCTTTTAGATATTTCTTCAAATATTTATCTTGAACTTGCATTGCAGTAAAAGCAACATTCCATTCTAAACTTTCATCTAGCAATAACCCAACACCACGCCTATCTTCACTAACGAAAGCTAAACCAGCATCTAATAATGATCTTGGATTATTTAAAAGTAACTCTTTACCATCAAAAACAACTTTTCCACCAGATTGATAAAGACCCATTACACCATTGGGAATTCCAAGTTTACCTTGCCCGGCCATACCACCAATCCCAAGGATTTCACCCTTCTTCACTTCCAATGAAACATTTTTAACTGTTTCTCCAGGCATATCAACCCATAATTTTTGGATATCTAAAATTGTTGGTTTATCAGTATAATCAAATTCTCTAGGTTTTGATGAATTTGATACATTACGTCCAACCATCCACCTAGCTATATCTTGAACATTAACACCTTCTATTGGAATATGTTTTATAATTAGACCATCTCTCATAACCATCATTGTGTCACACACATCTATAATTTCATTAAGTCTATGACTAATAAAAATCATGGCAATGCCTTGTTTAGCTAGCTTTCTCATTGCAATTAGTAAGCTATCTGCTTCTTTTTCAGATAATACAGCTGTAGGCTCATCTAAAACTAATAATTCAATTGGATTTGTTTCGCCTTTTGCATCTTTACTTAATTCACGAGCAATTTCAGTAAACTGTTTATGTCCAACTGGCATAGAAGAAACCTTCATTGAAGTATCTAAGCTAATCCCTAATTTTTCAATTGATGTTTTAGCTATAGCATCTATTTCATCTCTATTTAAGGAATTCATCCTATCCCCAAATAATTCGCTCATAATTGAAGGTTTTAAAGGCTCTCTATTTAAAACAATATTTTCTGCTGCTGAGAAATCTGGTAATAGAGAAAATTCTTGGTGAACCATCCCAATACCCTTTTCTAGAGCATCAAGAGAAGAATTAAAATTGACAACTTCTCCTTTAATTATGACTTGTCCACCATATCCACCTGTGGTTCGAATTTCATCCATTCCAAAAAGAATCTTCATCAAAGTACTTTTTCCAGCACCATTTTCTCCAACGAGGCCAAGGATTTCTCCTTTTTGAATTGAAAAATTAATATCATTTAAAACTTGGTTACCAGAAAAATCTTTACTTATGTTCTTCATCTCAAGCAAAGGAATTTTCTTATCTTTCATCATTTTTCCTTATATAATTCGTTATAAAGGATTGTAAAGTCGAGACTTCACAATCCTTTAACCTTGGGTTTTACCCATTAAAACTTATAATTATTTTACTGTGAAGTATTTTTCAGGGACCTCAACAGATGGAGTTTCCATATAACCTTTACCCATGATATATGTATCTTGGTAAATTAAAATATGATTTTTAGCTCTTACACCAGTGTTAACATCTGTGTAGAAAGCACCATTCCATTGTGCACCAGGTGTAAATTTATTATAAGCTTTCATTATATCAGAAAGTTTTAATAATTCACTTTCGCCCTTAACAACGTTAATTGCATGTTGACCTAAACCAGCTGAAGTTGTGTAACCATAGCTGTATGCCCAAGTACCGAATCTACCTGCACCACCCTTATCAGTAATAGCTTTTTCAACTTTAGCCAAAATTGCTGGGAAATCTCCAGTTTCATTAGTTAAGTCAATTCCTAAAGCTCCAGGATAACCCATTAATGGTGAAGGTAAGTCAGCTTCGATGAAATATCCACCGTATGCTAATAATTGTTTTAATAATGGTTCCGTATGTGCATCATTTGTACAGAAGAAAGCTGCATTTTGGCCATATTTTTCAATCCATGCTGGGACTTTTTCTAAGATATATTGTTGAGCACCGGCAACACCAACATCACTAGTTGGGTCTGGAGCTGTTTCAAATACAAAATTCATACCATTATCTATACAAGTTTGTTCCATGATAGCTGCACGACGACTTAAAGTTTCATAACTCATATGACGTGGGAAGGAAATATGTACAAATGTATCACATCCTAATTCTTTAGCTGTATTTATAATTAAATAACCACGAGCAACGAAATCATTATTAATTGCTAAATCAGCAGCAGATTGAATAACGCCTGGATCTTCATGAGCTTCACCAGCTATACATAAAATATCAGGTCTTCTTTCTTTAATACGTCTAAAAGCTTCAGTAGTACCAGGAATAGCTTGGTTAACTACAACAGCTTTCATCAATGGATCATCTGCTAAACCAGAAATTACAGAAATTGTTGTTTCTGCTTCATCCATGAAATTATCTGGATATGTTACGTGTTGGATCATTCCACCATCTTCAACTGTACCATATTCTTCGATTAACCTTTCAGCACCACGTAAATCATCTTCAGATTGAGAAACTGTACCTGTAACAATACCAATGTGGAATTGTTCTTCAGTATCGCTAGCTGCTGGAGCTGTTGTTTCACTTGCACCACCAGCAAACATACTTGTTAGTGCAAAAGAACATAGAATTAAAGCAAATATTTTTTTCATCTCTTTTATCTCTCCTTTATAAAAGTATTACTTTAATAATAAAATACTTATAAAGAATTGACAAGCTATTATTCAAATTCTTGAATATTTATTCAAAAAATATTAATTATTAGTTATCCCTAAATTATATAGCAATAATATTGATAATTATCTCAATTAAAAAAAATAAATTGAAGAAATTGAATAGTTTTTTTGAAT
>JAQQAS010000017.1 GCA_028532815.1 Pleomorphochaeta sp. | reverse complement strand
CTACGCTAACAGTTTTGTTTTGCCAGTTAACCATTTTTTTTCTCCTTGTGTTTATTCTTTTGCACAAAAATAAAAATGGCTTTCTGTTCGGTATTGCTCCATTCTCCTATCCGGTCTCTTTATTAGGACCACTGAATGATATGACTAAAACTCCTCATTCTCCTAAACAGTCTCATATTGGACTAGTAAATATGTCGAGTTAAAGCCTTGGCCATCCCTATATTGTGTATCTTGTATTTTAACACACTCTAGGAATATTGGTGCAACTACCTGCTATTTACCTTTTTATCACTCCTCCTAATTTTATTTATGTATTTTTCAAATAAGAATATATTTAAATACTGATTAATTATGTCGTCGCTCTATTTCTTCAGCAACAGCACTAGCGTATGATTGTTTTTTAGATACAACTCTAGCACCTACTGGGAAAAGTAAAAATTGTCCCATTCTAACATAAACAATTCCAATAGGAATGCCTATAATGGTTATGAAAGAGATTATGCCAAGAACTAAATAGGCAAGAGTAAATATAATTCCAATTGGAATCCATATTATATTAATTATTACATGGAATACTTTTTTAAGGGATGAAACATTTTGTTTCCCTTTTAGTTCTGTCTCTCTAATTACTTCTTTGCCAAATGGAAACATTGATAGTTTAGCAAATTCAAAACATACGCTACCAAGTGGTATTCCAATTATGGTTATATAAAAGAATAAACCAATAATATACCAAGCAATTCCTAGTAAAAAGCCACCAAATACAAACCAAATTAAATTTATTAATGCTGTCATCTTGTTCTCTCCTTTAGCAAAGAATTTTTATTTTAATATATACCAATTAAAAAAACATTTAGAATTTAATGCTTAATCTATTAAACTTGTACACTGTTATTCCATCAATTGTTCTTCGATACAAGTATTCTATGATTTAATTGTAATAAAAGTATATCGAGTACATATGGATAAAGTTGAAAGTATTCAAAAATTGATAGTTATGAAATGCTTTTTATTGAGTTAGTTGTATAAAATACTCTGAAACTTCATCTTACTTGAAGTAAATTTTAACTTATAAGAATGGATATTTCAATAAAATATCAAATGGCCTTTTAATTGTTTTCATTTGCTTCGGTGTAAAGATAAAAAGTAAAATGGAATAGGGGGGGTAGGTTCAAAAATAGCTGATAATACATTATTATTAATAATTAATTTGACTTTTAAAATAATACTTTATATAATATAAATATAAAAAATGTATTTTTTTTACAAAATATGCATTTATATTGGAGGTATGTTATGTTAATAGATTTTACTATTAAAAATTATACATCATTCAAAGATGAGAAGTTGTTTTCTTTTCTATGTACTTCTAAGAAAGTTAAAGATGATGTTGCAATAGGCTCTTTATACAAAAATAAAATTAAAACATATCCCACTAGTGTTATACTTGGTCCAAATGCTTCAGGTAAAACCAATTTAATTAATGCTCTATATGATTTCAGATATTTTGTACTTAATTCCAATAAATTTGCGAAAGATGAAATAAATCAAAGCTACAAGCCTTTTAAATTGAGCCCTGACACTAAAGTAGAACCTACTATTTTTGATATTGAATTTGTTTTTGATAATTATCATTTTGAGTATTTTATAGAATTTAATGAGAGTTTAGTTTTAAAAGAAGAACTATATATATATAATAATGTTGAAAAATTAACTAAATCATTTTTATATAAAAGGGATATAAATAATTTATATTTTGGTTCAAAATATACTGGCGAAAAAGCAGTTTTTAAGACTATGCTATTACCCAATAAGTTGCTTTTATCATTAATTGGTGAGAGTAATAATGAAAGTATATTGCAGAGTGCCTATAACTTTTTTGTTAGAGGATTAGACATTATTTATCCCCAAAAAAAAGAATATTCTATATCAAATAAATATTACACTGAGACTGTAATAAAAGATAACCCAAAATTTAAATCTTTAGTAATTGCATTATTAAAAGCAACAGATATTCAAATTTCAGATATTGTTATTGATCATGATGATAATTTAGAAAAACAGTTATCAGAAAATTATCCAAATACTAGCAAGATTCTAATAAACAATACTGTAACAAAGACATATTTTACCCATCCTGTTTACGATAATGACAAAAATATTATTCAAAATGAACCATTAAATTTTAAGAATTCTGAATCCTCAGGTACAAAAAAATTATATGAGATCTCTACTTCTATAATCTATGCTTTATTGATGGGTAATATTTTAATCATTGACGAGTTGAGTAGTTGTTTACATCCAAATATTGAAGCTTTTTTAATTAGTTTATTTTCATCTATTGAAACGAATACAAATGGTGCACAATTGTTAATAAATACCCATAATATAAATATTATAGATAAAAAAGACACATTTACTAAAGAGCAAATTTGGTTTACAGATAAAAATCAATATGGTGAGTGTGACCTTTATAGTCTTGATGAATTTGATTCAAATAAAATTCGTGACTATGCTAAATATGGTAAATCTTATTATGATAACAGAATGGGTGGTTTACCAAATATTTGTTTCGATCTTTTTAAAGAGGAGCTTAATAAATATAATGCCAAAGAATAGGAAGAATAAAAGAAAAAGATCGTATAATAAAAAAATTAACATCATATGTGAAGGAGTTAAAGATAAATCAGAAAGTGCTTATTTTAAAGCTTTGATACGTGATTGTAGATTTGATACAAATTCAGTTCATGTGGAAGTTGTGGATACTAAAATTAATACAGGCTTAGAGTTAGTGAAAGTTGCAAAATCCTTATTAAAGAAAGATAAAAAATTTCAAGATATAGATGAGTATTGGGTCGTATATGATAAAGATAAGTATACAAAACATCCACAAACTTTCGATCAAGCTTATGGAAATGGCATAAATATAGCGTTTTCATCAATTTGCTTTGAAGTTTGGATTCTATTACATTATGAATTTACAACAAAACCCTTTGAAAAAGGTGATGACCTTATTCACTATATGAAAAAAGAAAAAAAATATATAAATTATGAAAAAGCTAATGCTTCTACTTATCAAACGACTAAATTTAAGATAGAAACAGCAATAAGAAATGCAAAAAAAATGAATAAAATAATTCAGGAAGGTCATCCTAATTCTGAAATTTATGAATTGAATCCATATACAGATATCTATAAATTAATTGAAAAAATTAAATCTCTTGGTGAAAATAGTTGAAGAGTTTTGTGTGAAGTTAATCTAAAATTGATAAACACTTCTCTCTCTCTTCAGCAAATAAAGCAGTAACTTTAACTCTATCATCAAGTTTGTTTTCACTTAGCATGTTTCTTAAAACTTCAATAAACACTCCATTACCTTTATCAAATTTGCAAGAAGCTAAAGTTTGATCAAGGTCTTCTCTATCTTCAAAAGATCCATACCAATTACCATAGCAAGTATAATCAACACCACAACTAGGGCTGCCATCAATACCAACGATACCTAAAAGCTTAAACATTTGAGGATTATCTAAATACTCCTGAATTTGTTCAATAATAGGTTCTAGAATTTTCCTACAATGGTTTTTAAAGAAAACATTGTTAAACTGATTACTAACATGACCCCATCTTTTTGCACCATATAAAGTAAATTCAGGACAAGGTAATTGAATAATTTGTACA